>CAZPFB010000032.1:0-49466 GCA_964585735.1 uncultured Leptospiraceae bacterium | reverse complement strand
ACACCGACGCCCCATAACCGTACTGGTTTCCATCGACGATGAAGTTTCTCACCTCGGCTCCATCAATCCTGATATCATGACTGCCGTTGTCCCCCAGGTCCTGGTAGAGTTCATTGGTATCGTTATTGTAGAAGCAAAACTTCAACCGATATACACCCGGCAGGATCTTGGGGTTCTGAAAGGAAAGCTCGACGCGATAGGCGTGCCCGGCCCGGAAGCTGAGTTCCCTCCCGGTCGGGTTTTCAAGATTCACGTCATAAAGAACGTTCCACCTTGGCACGTTGATGTCTCTGATTCCGATTCCCATCAAGGGTCGGTTGATATCCACGCGTGAGACGAATTCGAAGAAGACGCGCAGATCCTCGCCAACGCGGAGCACGCGGGGTTCACCATCAGAACCGCTCATGATGCCCATGTCGATAAACTCTATGTCCTTGGTATGCAGGTAACCAGCCTTCGCATGATACGTGAGGTCTTTCTTGTCGTTTTTTTGGATCACGCGCCTTGTGAGCTCGAGGTAACGGGAAACCGCCTCGTCCGGGTGCCCGTCATAGTCGACACGCCCCCGATTCAGCACAATGGCACGGCTTGTCAGCATTTTGATGAAGTCCATGTTGTGACCGATGAAGATCACGGAACGGGAGCGATCCCGGAGATCACTGATACGCTTCATGCACTTGTTCTGAAAGCTCACATCACCTACGGACAGCACTTCATCGATGAGCAAAATCTCCGGCTCACAGTGAATGGCAATCGAAAAGCCCAGCCGAACCGTCATGCCGGAGGAGTAAGCAGCAACCGGGGAGTCGATGAACGACCCGATGTCCGCAAAGTCGATGATCGAGTCCAGCTTTGCCCGGATCTCTTTGCGGGACATCCCCAATATCGTGCCGTTGATGAAGATGTTCTCTCGTCCGGTCATGTGCGGATGGAAGCCAGCCCCCAGCGCAATCAGGCCGCCCATGGTTCCATACGCCCGGACCCGGCCCCTGTCGGGCGGGAAGATCCCGTTGATTACCCGCAGCAGGGTCGACTTGCCCGCCCCGTTCATACCAATCACGCCCAGGACCTCTCCCTCATGGAGGTCGAAGTTAATATCCTCCAGGGCCCAAAACTCCTTGGGTCTAAGCTGGGAGCAGTCCGGCGGGACTCCAATCAAGCTCTTGGCCAGGTCGAAGACTCCGTAGAGCATGCTGCGCCGCAGATCAATACAGAACTTCTTGTGCAGCCCCTCGACGGAGAGAGTAACGCGTGGTTTGCTCACAGGATACGCTCCACGATCTTGTCCTCCGAGACGTAGAAGAGGCGCCAGCAGTACATGAAGAGCAGGAAAGCGCCGAGAGCACTCAGAGCATACTCGGTCGGGCTCGACATCGTACCCGACAGGACCAGGTCCCTCGGTGTGCACACGAGATAGGTCAGTGGATTGTACGCGATCATTGTCCTGACGGCTGTGCTCTGGACATTGGAGGAATAGACAATCGGCGTGGTGTAGATCAGGATTGCGAGAACCGCCTCGAGCAGGCGCGTGATATCCATGGCCACGACGCGCACCATGGCTGCCAACAAGCCGACCGATCCTCCCAAGAAGAACAGAGGCAGCAGGCAAGGCACCGCCAACACGGCCTTCCAAGATGGAAAGACTCCGAACGCCACCATGATCGCGATGTTGATGAGAAACGTGATCGAAAAGTTCGCTATCTGAATGAGAACCTGTTGGAACAGGAGGCTCTCGTGCGCGTAGCTGACCTGCAGGAGCAATCCTGCCCCGGCCCCCAGCGTATCGGCAGACGAACGGTACATACTCAGGAAGAATCCCCAGAAGGCCGACCCCATGAGCACATAGACCGGATAGGGTACGCCCACATCACCTGGAACCAAGAGACCTGCCGCCTGCAGGAAGACCCAAGAAGCAACACCGAGGAGAGGCGCAAGCAGCAGCCATGTCATCCCCAAAAAGGATTTGCGGTACTGCGCAAAGAAATCCCTCTTGAAAAGCTCCCATATTAGATCCTGCGATCGCACTATGTTCCTGACCATGGTGCCGACAATCCCCACCAAACCCATGCGGTGCCGCATGTTCGGTGTGTACTCCACAAGCGGCCGATCCAATCCTTCGTGTTTCACAAGCTCCTCCCGAGCAACCGCCGCTTGGCACGCCCGAGTAAGGGCCGAATACCCCAGAAAGAGAACTTGCGCCGCTCGCGAGCAGTCAGAAGCGGTAGCCACGCGGGGCCGTTTGTTCTGGTCCAGTCCAACATCTGCGTCCAGGTCCACTCCCCCAGCTCTTCGAGCCTCTGAACGTTGACCCTGATGGCGGGCACAAGTTCCGGTCTGGGATCGACATACTTGAGAAGGCCGCGGACCTGGGTGAGGCATGTGCGCACCTCCTCGGCCTCGGTCATTTCCATCTGAATCCCCAACGATTTCACCCTGCGGCCGGTGGGCGAGGGCTTGTGGATTGTCTGGTGGAAATGAAATACATCTGGGACACGTCCCTCCCGGAAACCCCCGCGGCGCACAATGTCCGCGAACACGAAGTCCTCCTGCCGGTACACGTAGTCATCTTCGATCCGCTCCAGGCCGACCTCGAAAGCCTTCTTGCGGCCCATCTGGCTTCCAGCCCAAGGTCGATCCCCGTAACCGTGATCATACTCGACCATGACGGTGTGTTGCATTCGGCAACCGAACCAGTCGAACTCACTCTGGTGTGCACGCATTCGATCGAACCACCCTTCAGGGAGGTAGACGTCGGAATGCACATAGATGAACCAATCCGTTTGCACCTCTTCAATAAGCTTGCGGATGCTGTAACCCAACGACGAGTATGCTCGATGATCGAGCACCGTAACTCGCGGGAACGTCTTCGCCACATCGACTGAGTCGTCAATGCAGCCGCCGTCTCCGATCAGAAGGCGCTTGATTGGAATCTCGCGAAAGAAAGAGGTCAGGTTTGCCTTCCACAGTTCGTTCGTGTGAATAATGGGAACGATGACCTCAACGGCCGCCTCCGGATCGGAAGCGAACCGATCCACGAACGGGTCCTCCTGGTAGTACCTTCTGAAAACCGATTCGCGTGACATGGTCCGGTTTACCCCGCCGATTAGAGTTCTATCCCACTTTTCGCGCTATGATCCGCATAACACTGCCAGCGCGACAGAGATTTCCGAGCCGAGGAAGCATCTGGTCCCCGAAGCCCCTCATCCATTTGAATCTCAGCAACTCGCGCAAAACCTTGCGCAGGGCCCGCCGACCGAAACCGGAGAGGTGCTCGGGCCAAATAGTCGTAAAGCTTGGATTTTCCAGATAGGCATGGATGCATTCCAAGGTCAGGTCTGCCGATGCAAATTGGACCTGGGTCACCTTGAATCCGTGCCGCGCCAGGGCGTAGCGCATGGTTCTGGGGGACCAATGTACCGGATGCTCAAAGCCGAAGATCACGGTGTGCCTTTCCTTTACGATTCTGTTGATCCATGAGTCGATGTTGTGCGTATCGAAAAGAACCACCCCAGTCGGCTTGAGAACCCGGGAAACCTCAGCAAGGAACTCCCCGGGATTCGGTATGTGCTCAATCACGTCACGGGAGTACACCACATCGAACTGCCCGGGAGGGAACCCGGCATCCAGGAGATCCACGTTGAGTATCGTTTCCCCGAGGCGATCGCGGGCGATTTTCCAGTTGCGCTGATTCAGCTCCAAGCCCGACACGAAGAAGCCGCGTTCGCGGGCCCTGGCCAGAAAGAAGCCTTTTGCGCATCCAACTTCGAGCAGATGACCCCTGGCCCCGCTTGTCCAAGCCTCAATGAGGTCCAGGTTGGCGGCATTGAGACGATCATCGGCTTCGGTCGTGGCGTTTGCCTCATCGAATTTTGTCTCATTGTAGACGGCGTTAACAGCACTGTTGTAGTAGGCATGGGTGGCCTGACGATTCAGGCGCGGACTCACGTAGACGAGACCACAGGATCGGCAGCGCATGTGGCGGAACCAGTCCTTGACGAACGCCAGACGCGAGTCCCATGAACCGCAGATCGGGCATGCCGTGGTTTCGGAGAGCTCCGGCCGGATAGATCGAGTCGCTGTGTCGAAGACCGCCTCGTGCTCGCGGCGGAGCGCCTCCCGCCATCTGTCTATCCATGTCTGCACGCTTTCAGCTCCCGTGGGGTGATTCAGCTGATCCGGGGTGCACCCTGGTCTTCCCGGCCAAGTCTTGAGCGAGACCAAGGAGGCGCTCGCCTGCCTTTCCATCCAGTACGCCCCAGAACTTCGAGTCAATGGAGTCCCGCAATTGGCGCAACGCTAATGGGTTGCCGGTCAGTTCTAGAACAGCCGTCTCGAATCCGACCCGATCGTCAACATTGAGTACTCCCGGAGCCCCCTGGAAATCCCTGTAGCGGTATCGATAGAAATCATAGTTCACGACGGGCACTCCACTGGCCAGCGCCCACCTAATGGTTGAGGAAACGCATGCAACAAACAGGGAAGCGTGCGGGATCAGGCTAAGGATGCTCTCCTCGGCCACTTTCACTCCCCGCCGACGCAGAACTTGCCTCAAAGTATCCGAAGCACTCGGATGGAGACTGGCAACAACCTCAAAGCCCAGCACCTTGTCGAGGACAGCGAACCAACTCCCGAGCATCTCCCCATGCGTGCTGAACTCCGCCTCGGGCCGGCCACCCTTCGGGAAGAAATCAGGGGCCACCGCGGTGAGCAGGATCGGCAGGTCTCGAAGATTCAGCTCTTGCCGTAGGGTTTGCCCGAGAATTGCCCGCTCCCTGAAGACTCTGCCGAGCGCATCGTTGGCCAGCGATCCGACGGGTTTCAGCTGGTTGTCGGGAATCCCGCACCGCCGGTAGTATTCCATCATGTATTCGCTTTCAACGCATATTGCATCGGCCCATCCGCTGCTCGACACCCACGGAAGGGGCGGGGCCGTTCCGTGCAACTCTTTGGCAATGATCTCGGCACCAGGCAGACGCACGAGGGCTCTCCCACGGTGCAGCTTCTTCCAAGCCGGGAAAATGCGTGCAACCGCCTGGTTGGCAGGGCTGCCCTCCACCCGGAAGGCGGGAATGTCTTTGTACACCTCTGCCTGCTCTTCGCCGTCCGACATCGAGCCTGGCACAATCATCGTGCGCGCGCCCGCGCGACGGGCCCCCTCGATGAACTCAGCCGTGTCATATCCAGCCAAATCCCCACCCAAAACCACGAGATCAATGTGGCCCTCCGCAACGAAGGACGCAACTGCGCGCGTGCAAATCACATGTCCCAGATAGTGGTAGAGAACGCGCGCCAGAAAGAACGGTCGATTCAGACGGTCCCGCAACCACCGTGCGATCCTGGTCACGGTCCCCAACCGCGAATTCAGGGACTCGTGCACCGGAATCCCAGCCCGACGACACTCCCCCGCAAAACCGGCCAATTGCGGGTAAACCATGGCAAAAAGAAAGCGCACGTGCACGCCGGAGTTCCTGAAAAAGCTGGCAGCTCGAAACAGCTCGGCAAACCACGTGTTTGCGTGCACGACAAATAGGACCCGCATTTCGGACCGCCACCTCACTCGTGAAGTAGCCGATTGTCGACGATTGTCCGCCCGATTGCTCCCCCGACCAGAGAGGTGAGCTTTCCACCGATGTACGCGTGGCAAAAATCGTCGTACAAGAAGCTCCGTTCCTGGTCAGTCAGTTGACTCAGGTCGAGGAAGTGCACATTGGAGTCGTTTCGGAATGCCCCCCTTTGCATCTCACGCAACCCCCGCCTGTATGTCGCGAAGGTCCGCAGCATCACGTCCTGAAAACCGGGAAAGTAAGCATTGTTGTAGTCGATGCTCCATTTCTCGCGGTCATGCAGGTTCTGCTTTCCGAGTGCGGTCGGCTGAAGCACATGAAGGAAGCGTACGTTCATGAACGAGGCTGCGGCGGCCGCAGTGCGAACGTTCTGCAGGTAGACCTCCGCGGCCTTCGAATTGAAGCGAGCAACACGTCCGTACACTTCGTGCCTGTCGGACCCGGCGCCAAGCTTAACCGGGTCTTCGCGAACTCGCCGTTGGCTGCCGCGTTCTATGTGCTGTGCGAACGCCAGCGGGCTCATGGCCAGCTCTCTACGCTGTTCGGAGAGAGCCCCCACGAGCCGATCCGCAAGCCAGCCTATGTACAGAAGCTGTTTCCCGGCCAGAACGAGATGACCGTACGGTGAAATCGCCTGCACGGTGTACATCCGCTTGTAGTAGCCCACCGTCAGGTCCGTGATATTCGGTTCCCAGACGTCCTCCCGGATCACAGATCCGTAGTATGCATCGTTCACGCCGTTGTAGACAACGATCAAGTGTGGTCGGAGGTATACGAGTTTCGCGGCAATGAGATACAGCTCATTGGTCGAGGTATAGCTCGGGACGGCGAAATTGAATACACGGGCGTTCAGCCCACGGCTCCGGAGGTGCTTTTCGAGGTGCGCCGCGATTCGGTCATCGGGCGGCTTTCGCAGGTTGGCGGCCGTGGAACCCCCGACCAAGAAGATCCGTTTCTCGCCCGGTCGCCGCTCTGGTAGCTCGATCCTTCTTTTCGCGTGGAGATGTTCATGCCTGGGGATGTCCCTGTTCACGAACACCGTCAACGGGTCGAACTCAAAGTCGTCTGGAATAGGCTCCGAGCTGGGCGCTCGGCCGCCCAGCAGCGGCGGTCGAGAGACACCGTGTGTCACCCAATAGAGCCCGCAGGCAAGCATTTCCAAGGCAATCAAGGGCAACAGCAAGAACACCGTCCAGAAAAGGACGGTTCTGAGCTGCGAGCGTTGGGCTCCTGCTTCAGTCATCCACACCATCTCCGTTGACCGTGTGCCGCAGCTTCCAATCACCGTTGACCTTGGCCCAGAGATGCGGAGACCGGAACCGGTCGCAAAGCTCCATGAAGTGATCCGGACTCATTCCCAAGTATTCCATGATCTCGCTGAAGTATCGATCGGGGAACTCTCCATCGAAGCGCTTAACGAGGGCCTTTCCCTCTTCTCGATTTAGGTGGCGGTTGCGGATTTCCTGTGAGGCATCGTAGGTAGCCCTGCCAATTCCGAACTTGATGAAGGTCGTATAGTAGTGCAGATCGTCTATTTTGTCGTCAATGCTGTTGTACTTGCTATAGGTTCCCTGAGTTCGAAACGGGCGCGCCTTGAACCCTGTGTTCTCGACAGCGTAGTAGTAGGATTCCTGCGGAATCCACTTCAGGTAGTACCCCAGGTAGTGCACCTCAATGGCCGTCTTCTCCAGTTCCTCTGCCGTGGCCGGGAGGAAGGGCTGGAGGTCATTCAGACTGATCTGGTGCCGCTCCTGCAGCTCCGTTATGGAAACCCCCGCCAAGTAGATTTCGTCCAGTTTGTCCATGCTGAAGTAGGATTTGTCTCTGAGCGAACTGGCGTTGTCAGCAATGGGGTTTCCGTATTCAGCCTCGTTCTCGCCATAGAAGATGAGAGGGATGCCGAAGCGAGCCGCAATCTTGGGCGCGAGGCTCTTCTGACCGAGCATGAAAGTCTGGAAGGGGTGTAGCAGATTCTCGATGGCCAAGCGGGTAAGCACCCGCATGACACGGCCGTTTTGATTGAACGTGACGTTGTCGAAGCCGCCGATCTCAATCCAGTTGCGAAAATTGCGGTAGCCGTACTCAGTGTACAGAATAGGGGGCCAGGTCACCGTCAGCGGATGCATACCGTACTTGTACTTCAGAACATGCGCCTGATACGCGCTGTCTTTCCCGCCGCTCCCCGGAACCAGGCAATCATATGAACCGTCACTGCTTCTGTACCGGTCCAGCAGCCGCAGGAGCTCCTGTTCCCGTTGAGCCCAGTCTATCTTCTCTTTCAGCTCGGCGGTACGACACGCATCGCAAACACCATCCGAATCGATGCGCATCGTGACCTTTTTTGTCTCTATAGTGTGCCGGAATTCTACGGCCGAGGTCGGGCGCTGATTCGACATCACGCAGCGCGAGCAGAAGACGACATTCGGATCCAATCCGTACTTGGTTTCCAGGAGGCTTTTTGCCGCCTGGCCTGCTTCCCTTGCTTTCATACAATACTCCTCTCAACAGTAGATGCTAGTTCTTCGACCGAATCCATAAACGCGACGGAATTGGCACCGACGTGCCCGCCCACAAAAAGCCGACGATATTCCTCCAGTCGAGCCTGCTTCACCGCAAAGACGTCAACCCCGAGACGGGGGAGGCGCTTCAGCACATCCGTCTCCCCCATCGAAGTCACCACGCCGGCGAAATTCCACATTTCATTGGCCGCCCCGTGTCTTTCGAAATAGGGCACGTCTTCTCGGGCAACCGTCAGCTTCCGTACTCCCGCCACGTCAAAGTTCAGGTGGGGAACACCGGCCGCCGCGGAGTCTCTCACCCCGGCCGTCCAGAACCCAGCCGTGAGGGTGGCGATGCGCATCAGTCCCATCACCGTATGGGGATAGTACTCGTGGTCCGTCACAATGAGGTCGGCATATCGCCTTTCTGATTCCAGCACGGGATCACGCTTTCGGGTCTTCAGAACAAGAACTAAGTCGTTACAATCGCAAAACCTTCTCAGGGCCCGCATCACATGTCCGATATGCGGAGCAAATAGCAGCCGCAGCGCGCGAAGGGGAGACACAGCCCGCGCACGCAGACGTCGCAACAGGAGTAGGGCGCGCTTTTGCAAGGAGTCGATCGCGAATAGCTCTTGCTCGAGGCCGAAGTACCCGAAGTTGGGCCAGTTGAAACAGACGAGAACCTTGCGGTCCCCCATGATCCCGAGGCGTTTTCGCACTACAGCCGGATCAACGTCCCGGAGCTGGTCAGTTTGGGGCCAGCCGACTACGCGCGCCCTCGTTCTGAAATGGTGTTCGCAACAACGCCGAAAATCGAACGCAAGCGTCTCGTGCATCAACTGCACGTTTTGCTCCAACCAGTAGTCAGACGCGATGCAGAATAGGTCGGTCTGCAGCAATTCCTCGGGATCTGTCACGTGCGTGAACCAATCACAGGGCGCAGGCTCCAGAAGGACAAGAGCCGCTCGGCCCTCTCGAGGTGGCGGGAGGACGCCACATGTGCCAATAATGGACGGCACCAGGTTCACCACAACATCGACGGCCCGGGTTCGAATGAGGTCATTCAGTTCGTACCGACCGTGAAAGCCCCGGATCCTTGCGCGCCCCTGGAATCTGGCCGGGGCAAGCTCCAGGAGAGGATAGTCGACAGCCTTGCGCACCGCACCCATCGGACTCACGTCGTGCCAGCACTCGACGCGCCAACTTCGCCTGAGGGCTTCATCGATGGCTGGACCCATGTAGCGGTAGGCGTTCAACCTCATGATGATGAAAGCTATTGACCTGCGCACGCTGGGCCTAGATACCGGGAGCAAGGATTTCAGCACGAGCAGCCATGAGGCCATGCACGACAGCCTGAAGCCCGTCGTCCCCAAGATCGACTGAAGACGGCAGCGAGAGAGCCCGATGATACAACTCCAGTTCATAATCACACGCGAAGCTCTGTGCCCTGCCATGGGCTCGACTCACGTGCAGGGGTTCCCAAAGTGGCCTGGTCTGAATGCCGCGCCGCGACAGGCTCTTCATTGCGGCCCTGCTGTCCTTGCCGAATACGGTGTCATCCAGCAAAACCGTATACAACCAGAAGGTGCTCCGAGCGTTGGGCGCTTCTCTTGGTAGCCGGATGCCCGGTGGTTCTTTCAGAAGCGCGCCGTACCTCGCCGCGATCTGGCGCTTGCTTGCCACGATCTCGTCCAGTCGCTCCATTTGGGCGCAGCCGATGGCTGCTTGGATATTGGTCAGTCGATAGTTGTAGCCTATCTCGTCATGCTTATACTCCACGGGATCGGTCTTGGCCTGGGTACTGAGGTGTCGAGCCCGGTCTGCCCAGTCGACCCGATCCGTGACAATCATCCCACCACCGCCGGTCGTGATGATCTTGTTTCCGTTGAAACTGAAACAGGCAATGTCCCCAAGTGAACCGACGGGCCTCTCGTCGTAGTACGCCCCGAGGCTCTCCGTTGCGTCCTCCACAAGAGCGAGTTGGTAGTCCCGCGCCACCTTGCGCAGCCCACGCATGTCGGCCGAATGACCCAAGATGTGAACAGGGAGGATGGCCCTGATCGGGCGACCGGAAAGCCGATTCTCCCACCCGGATGTTGTGCGCCGGCAATGCGATTCCAAGAAGTCGACTACTCTTTGCGGATCCAGCTGCCAGTAGGACTGCTCAACGCCCACAAAAACGGGATGCGCACCAGCATAGCTGACGGCGTTTGCGGGCGCGACGAACGTCAGTGAAGGCATGAGTACTTCGTCCCCGGGACGAACTCCCGCAACCAGAAGCGCCACGTGTAGCGCGGCGGTGCCGTTCATGGTGGCCACCGCGTACCGGCAGCCCACCCACGCCCGAACCATCGCCTCAAAACGATCCACGAACGGCCCCACCGACGACACGAAGTTCGTCTCGATGCATTCACGAAGATACTCCAGCTCGTTCCCGAGTAGGGACGGGACGCTCAATGGGATTTCAGATTGCGTACTCATGAGACCTGTACACATCCCGGTTTTCGCGCAGCCAGTGTATGGTTTGTAGCAGACCATCCTGCAACGTAACGGAGGGCCGCCAGCCCAGCAGCTCTTCCGCAATTCGGTTATCTGCCAGCAATCGCTCTACCTCACTCTTCTCCGGCCTCAGTCGAGCCTTATCGCTGGCAATCGACAACGGAATCCCCAATATGCTGCCTACCAACTCCGCAAGGCTTCCAATCGATATCTCATGGCCGCTGCCGATGTTGATGACACGGCCAATGGCTCGCTTTTCAGCAGCGGCCCGCAGGAAGCCTTCAACCGTGTCGGACACAAAATTGAGGTCCCTCGTTGGCTTGAGTGAACCAAGATGCACAATTCCTCCATCAAGAGCCTGCCCAATGATCGTGGGTATGATGGCCCGCGACGATTGTCTGGGCCCATAGGTGTTGAAGGGACGAACGGTCACCGCCGGAAGGCCGAATGAGCAATGAAAGGCCTCGACCAGCTTGTCCGCCGCAATCTTCGTAGCCGAATACGGGGATTGTCCTTGCAGGGGATGGGATTCGTCGATGGGCACGTACCGGGCCGTCCCGTACACCTCACTCGTGGACGTGTGTACGAAGCGACTCACCTGATGCCGCACCGCCGCCTGCGCGGCATTCAACGTGCCGACAACGTTCACCCCAACATAGGAGGCAGGAGCTTCGTAGGAATAGGGAATCGCTATCAGAGCGGCCAGATGAAAGACGGCCTCGCATCCGGCCATTGCCGATTCCACGCTGTCCCTATCGGCAATGTCTCCAGCCACAAATTCGATGTCTCGACCGACCTCCGACCGACTCAGCCACCCGCGGCTACCCAATCCATTGTAATGTACGAAGGCCCGAACTGCGGCCCCCTCACGAGCGAGCCGTTCAGCCAGATGGCTGCCGATGAAGCCGCCTGCTCCAGTTACCAGGACCTTCTTCCCCGCCCAGCTCATAGTGCCTCCTCGGCGCCGTGGTCTTCATTGGCCTTTTCATAGTCCCCGTGCCTGCCGACGTCCAGCCAATACTCGACGATAGGGAAGCTGACGACCAGGTTTCCATCCTCAACCAGCGCCTGTATCAACTCGGTCATGTCGAACTTCCCATCCTGCGGGATGGCGGAACGAACCAGTGGATCAAGAACATAGATACCCGCGTTGACGAAGAAAGCAAACGTCGGCTTCTCCGTCAGTTTGGCCACGAGAGCACCTCGGGTCTCAACGACACCGAAAGGCACGGCGACCTCATATTTCCGAACGCCGACTGTCATCAGTGCCCTGTGTTCGCGGTGGTACGCCAGTATCTTGCGGTAGTCCAGCCGCGTGATGATGTCTCCGTTTGTGACCAAGAGCGTCTCATTCGCGTCCGGCATCAGGGAAAGCGAACCGGCAGTGCCCCGGGGCTCGTTTTCGGTGATGTAGGAAACATCTACGCCAAAGGCTTTACCATCCCCAAAGTGTGCCTTGATCGTTTCACCTTTGTAGAAGGTAGAAATGCTCACGTTGCGAATACCGGCACAGCCAAGCTGTTGAACAATGTGCTCCAGCATGGGACGTCCGGCCACCGGAAGCATGGGCTTCGGGATTTCTTTCGTTAGGGGAAACAAACGTGTACCCAGTCCGCCCGCCATGATGACAGCGCGAACGTCGGGAAAAGCCGTCCGCTCCAAGTCATCCATCGTCACCAAGTCGACTACTCGACCTTGTCCGTCCAGCAACGGCAGTTGGTGAACTGCCTTTGAAACCATGACCTCCAGGAGGGCATCGCGAAGAGTCCCGGCGGGTGCCGTGATCGGCTCCGGATAGACCTCTTTGCGCTTGTGGTCCAGCAATTCGGATACTCGCTGCTGCAGCGAGTGTCCCGCAAGGATGGACCGTCGAACATCGCCGTCGGTCACGGTCCCGATCAGCCGACCGACTTCATCAATCACGAGGGAAATCCCCTTCCCGCCGCGCTCGATGGCTTCCAGGGCGGCCCGGACCTCGGCTTCCTTGGGAATGCAAATATCAGCGATTCTCGTGTACGGGCTCATGACGGTCTTCTCAGGTCGCCAGGCGGGCGCTCTGATCACCAGCTTCACCATCGCCAAGGCAAGTGCGTACGAGGTACCGTGCTGTCGCCAGCGGACTCATGTAGTTTTCCCAGTGATGCAGGTTGACCCGACCCATCTCGCGCAAGGCACATTCATCTAGGGCGGCCAATGACTCCGCCAGATTGGAAAAACCTTCCGCCAACTCCACGTAGTTGCGGCCAGCCTCGATCGGTTGCCAGAAATTCGTCTGCAGCGAGAGCCCGCCGAATGGGCTGCCGAGCATCATGTAGTTGAGACTCTTGAAGCTGAGACAGCCGTCCAGACCTCGCGTCATCAATGGTAGACGCGCCGAGCAGGCCATCCTTGTCCATTCCGCTAGGTCAACGGAACGATGCTCAAATGCCTTCAGGGGATCCGGAATCGGGTCATCGGCAGCCACTACGCCCCCCAGCAACTTTACGCTCTGATGGCCAATGGCTGCAAACAATGCCTGCGTCTGCGGGCGCGTATCGCCCCACCAACGCCCCAGAAAAAAAACGTCAGCTCGCCTTTGCCGCGCGGGCGTCTGCAGCCAGGCGCCGGTCCACCGACGCAGGTACCTGTAGTTCCGGCGGAAGCTTGGGTAGAGTTCCATCGAAAAGGAGCACGGGAGGATCTTGTGAGCGTGTTCCCTATCCAACGGCTCTGGAAGGCATTCGGACCGAATAGGCAAGTCAGACCAGAAAGGACCATCAAGGAGCTCTCCGGATCGGACATAGCCAGTTTGGAAGTTGGACTTGAAGTATCGGTCGGCCCAGCGCAGTAGGGGGTTAGGGATCTTGTAGTACAGGTCGTTCGTGTCGTAGACGAACACGCTGGTCCGATCTCCTTCCTCCAGCTCGCCGACGACAAGGTTCTTGTGGCTGTCGTATGGAGGGCCGGCTATCTCCGGGGCACCGAGCTCCCGGAAGTAGCCATAAGGCACGAGTTCGAACCGCAGCTCCCTTCGGGCTGCGAGTTCATAGAAGCCCTGAGCAACGAAGATCTTCTTGTAGGCGCTCACGTCGTCCCAAATCCGGGCTCGGATGGGCGGTGGCTTTCTCCAGAATGCCAAGTGTCTAATCCGCCTTACATGCCAAGCCGGCACGTTGCGCCGGAGGCATACTATCGATCCCCAACCGACGGCTCGACCGCGGCACACAGAATCTCGACCATTTGTTCAAAGCCAACCTCCGGTTGCCACCCTGTCTGCTCCATCAGCTTGGCCGCGGAACCAACGAGCGGAGGCCCGCTCTGGAATGGCGCCAAGGGATCCTCCTCGACGTAATCCCGCCAATCCAAGCCGAAGTACGCAAAGGCCAGAGCAACGAAATCCTGCACTCGACACAAGCGCCCCGTGGCTACCACGAAGTCGTCCGGACTTTCGTGATCCAAAATCATGCGGGCAGCCCTCATGTAATCCGGCGCGTACCCCCAATCGACTTCCGCGCGAAGCGAGCGGAGGCCCAAGCGAGCCCGACGTCCGTGCTTCACCTCACGGGCGGCAGTGACAATCTTCTGCGAAACGAAGTCCTTTTTCCGATATGGTGATTCGTGGTTGTAGAAGATGCCGACCGATGCGAAGACACCATGCGTGCGTCTGTAAAGCTGGCACAGGCGCGCACCCGCCGCCTTGGAGATCCCGTAGAAGCTTTCCGGGGCAAATGGACTGGTCTCCGTCTGAGGTGCCGCGCTTGGCCTGCCAAAAACATGGGAAGACGAGGCATAGAATACTCGGGCCTCAGGTGCGTGCTGCCGGACGGCTTCAAGGACATGCAAAACGCCATCCGTATTGACCCTCTGGCTCTCCCTGTAGAGGGCAAGGGGCTCCGGCCGGACCTGCTCCGATGAATGATGGTACGCGGCTAAATAGTACACCCGATCCGGAGATGTCTCCCGTATCAGCCGCTCCACACTTCCGTAGCTGCCAACGTCAATGGCGTCCGACCACTCAATGCCTGAGGAGAGGACTCCCGTTCGAGTGATTCCCAAGCAGGATTCACCGGCCGCTGCCAACTGCTCCGTCAGGATCCGCCCGTCCTGACCAGCGCTGCCTATCACTATGTGCCGCAACGGCCTCTGCACTCGCTCATTCCCGCCGTCAGTAGACCACTTCCAAGTGCGGCAAAGGAAAGACGAGTCGGCCACCCGACTTTACGTACTCCCGCTCGCGCGATACTATTCCGGCCTTGAAGTGCCATGGGAGCACGAACAAGAGGTCCGGCCTCATTGCCTTGGCCTCCTTCTCGGAGATGATCGGGATCCCCGTGCCAGGCGTAAACCGGCCGAACTTATCCTCGTTCACTTCGGCTATATAGGGGAGTTCGTCCACTCCGATGCCGCAGTATTGCAGGATCACGTTGCCCTTTGTTGATGCACCGTAGCCGAGAATCATGCTGCGGTCAGCCGCGTGCACGGCAAAGAACCTTCTGAGCTTGTCCCTGTACTCCTCGATTCGGCTCCGAAAGCTTTCGTATGTTTGGAGGTCGTCCAGACCGCGATTGGATTCGATCTCGAGCAGCCGCGACACAACCTTCGAGCCATCCTTGTATTTCGCATTCTTCTTGCAGACGGTTACGGCAAAGCTTCCGCCGTTCACCTGATTGAGCTCCACGGACACGATTCGAAGTCCTACAGCATCCGCCATGTCCTTTACCTGGCGAAGCGCGTAATACTCCAAGTGCTCATGGCAAATCGTGTCGTACGCGTTAGCTTCCAGCATGGAGAGCAAGTAGCTCTGTTCAAAAAGCCACACCCCCTCATCGTGCAAGGTCTCGTATACGTCCCGCATGAACTGAATTGGGTCTTCCAGGTCATAAAACATGGCCACCGAAGTGATCACCTTGGCCTTCTTGTTCCCAACCGCATCCCGCACACTGCTGGCGCTGAAGAAATCGGGGACCAGCTTGATGTATTCCGGGTAGTAGTTGCGAAACTTAGCTCCAGTCGGATCGACACCTAATAGATCAAGGTTCTTCGGATAGGCCTGCAGCAGGGTACTGTCGTTGCTCCCAATGTCGATGGCCAAGTCACCTGGAGAGAGATCGACCCATTCGGTCAGCTTTGCCACGGTGCGGTTCAGATGACCAATCATGGACTGATTTAAGCCGGATCGGTAGCCATAGTTATCACCGTAGAGAAGACCCAGTTCAAAGGAATGTTTCAGTTGCACGAGGCCGCACGACATGCACTTCACCAATTCGAGGGTGCCCGTGGGCACGACTTCGCTTCGGCTTTTAGGAAAGATGCCCGTAAAAGCCTGGTCCCCCAAGGACAGAATCGAAACGAGGTCAGCCCCGCGACAAATGCGACAGGCCCTAATCTCCCGGGATTCCTGGTTCAGAGATTTCACGCGCCCACCCCTGCTGAGTTTGAAAAATCGGCGTACGCGTGCTCGAGCCCTTCACGTAATGCGACGGTGTGCTTCCATCCCATGGCGTGCAACCTGCCGACGTCCAAGAGTTTGCGCGGCGTCCCGTCCGGCTTGGAAAGATCGAAGGTTATGCCGCCCTGGAAACCAACGGCTGCGCGCACACTTTCAGCCAGCTCTCGAATGCTGACTTCGATCCCCGACCCTATGTTGATGATATCGCCGCCGCTCGGTTCACCGGTGACGTCATACTTGTGCATCAAGAAAACGCAGGCCCGCGCACAATCTTCCGAATACAGAAACTCGCGCAGTGGTTTTCCCGTTCCCCAAATGACCACTTCCGATTCGCCCCTGGACTTGGCTTCGTGAAACCTTCGAATGAGGGCAGGGATCACGTGGGCGTTCTCGGGATGGTAGTTGTCGTTGGGTCCGTACAGGTTCGTCGGCATCACGGAGATGAAATTCGTTCCGTACTGTCGGTTGTAGCTCTGACACATCTTGATCCCGGCAATCTTGGCAATGGCATACGGTTCGTTGGTGGGCTCCAGCTTTCCGGCGAGCAGTTCCTCTTCGGACATCGGCTGATTGGCAAACTTCGGGTAGATGCAGGAGCTGCCCAAGAAGAGAAGCTTCTTGGTACCAAGGCGATGGCAGGCTTCGATGATGTTGTTTTGGATCTGGAGGTTCGAGAAAATGAATTCAGCCGGGTAGGTGTTGTTGGCATGGATGCCACCTACGCGGGCCGCCGCAAGGAACACGAACTCCGGCCGCTCTGCGTCAAAAAAGGCCCGAACCGCAGACTGATCCTCGAGGTCGAGCTCCGCGTGGGTGCGGCCCAGGATGTTCGTATGCCCGGCCTCGCGCAACACACGCACGATGGCCGAGCCCACCAGGCCACGGTGACCGGCAACGTAGATCTTGGAGTCTTTGTTCACGGGAAGTTCTCCGGGGTCGCGACGTTCTCACTCATAGGGCGGCTGCACACCGATGTTCGACATGAGCCCTGGAAGCTGCACCAGCTTCACATGATCTCGAACCATCGGCGGGCCGAGGACCAGTTCCGGGTCGCATACCAGACACAAGGAACCGGGCGCAAGCCCTTCGGCCATGAGTTCCCAGTCGCCTGACGAGAGCCGCTCGAAAGCAACGCCGCTTTCCGACAGAACTTCGTGCGCGAGGTCCGCAAGCTCGCTCTGACCCACGACGATCACCGGACCAATGGAGTTGTCATGGGCGAGGGCCGCTTCCCGAATGCGCGCCTTCATCTCGTTCAGGAAGCGGATCGAGAGCGTCATATATTGGTAGGATCGCCTCACTTTTGCAGCAAAACCACTGGGAGTGAGCATGTAGCGCAACGTGCGCCCGTTGAGGGTGGTGACCTTCACGTACCCCTTCGTTACCAAGCGCTTCAGGAGGAGATTCGTCATTCCCAAAGAGAATCCCGCCGCCCTGGCCAGGCCGCGCTGGCTTTGGTGGCTTTCGAGGCTCTCGATGAGTGCAATCTCTTTGGAGTTCAAAGGGCCGGACATGGGCAAATGCGCCTATCCGCAAGGATAGACGAAAGCCCGAAGCAACCGACCGGCCCAACCGGCAGGAAGTCAGTTGTCGGGTCTCACTGAGGGTGAAAGCGAAAGGTCCCGAGGGGGACCGAAGTGCCGCCAATTTCGAAGGGGTCAACGGCAAGCTTCTGAATGGTGCCGCGCGGCTGCGTGTCGGCATCGGGTGCGGTGAAGGTGGCCCCGTCATCGGTGCCAGCATCGTAGACGACGAGTGTCACCGATACGTCCTGAAAGGAGCCGTCCTTACAGAGGGGTACCGAATCCACGCCGACGAACCAGTCGGGACTTGGCGCGAGCATGGTCACAAGGGAAACCATGGGATGCATACCACTCACGGAGAATGACACCGACGTCGTGCCGTCGGAGGCGTTGAATCCACCACTCCCCGTGAAGGTCCCACCGACATTCCCGCCCTGCGCCCCCATCTCGGACACGATGCCGGTGGTGCGGCCCCGTTCGGCCATTGCCTCGACACCGGCCGACGCCGTGGCACCGTGCTCCCACATCCGGGCGCTGCCGTTGTGCGTGGCTCCCACGAGGGTCGAGAAATGGGCATTTGCCGGAAAGCCAATGCCGGTCCCGTGGGTGGCGGCACTCCAGGAAATGCTGTAGGTCATCTGATAGGCCCGGGGCAGGACGCCACACGGAACGGAGGCAAGCACCCCGGCCACCCCGATGAGCTCCGATTGGCCCGACTCGCCTTCTGCGCAACCGTGCACGACCGAGAGGCCGACCGCCAGAACGACGTGGCGGAGGCCAAGCTCCACCTTTTTGAGAGAAACCATGCCCCTTGGAGTCACGACCATGGCCACAAGTTACACCAGATCGCGGCAGAGTGCGCAGCCACGGTCATGGCTTCGCCAGGTGACTCCCAGGAGCCATTCGAGAATGGCCATGTTCAAAGGTTGAACGGTCGCGTCAAGTCCATTGTTCAGGATTTGAACACTGCTGGTGGAGGCGTTTGCGGGGAGAAGCCTTTGTTCCGGCCAGCAATCTCGCGGGCGGGCGACGCCGTGGCGCCGAAGCCCGGCGATCTGCATACGGGGCTCCGTCGCCTCTGTCCCGCTTTTTTTGCCCCGCGGGGCCAACAGCGCCTTGCGAACACTTCCCAGCCGCATTTCGACTTGAACTACAATCAGACTGATTTTAGACTGTCCCCGTGAAGCCCGTCCCGATCAGCGAAGCCAAGGCACACCTCGGTCGGTATCTGGCCAAGGTGAAACGCGGCGAAAGATTCGTCATCACGGAACGCAACCGGCCGGTGGCCATGCTGGTTGGAATCGAGGAAGAGCAACCGGGGCAGGCCCTTCTTGTGGGCATTCTCCAGGGGCAGTTCACCGTACCCGATGACTTCGATGCTCCCGTCCCCGAGTTCGAAAAGGACTTCTACGGGGACGAGGATTGAAGGGTGACCGTCCTCGCGGACACGATGGTTGTCCTGTGGAGCCTATTGGACGACGCCAGGTTGCCCCGCAAGATCCGAGCGGCCATGCGGGCAGGCGGGCTCATTTGGATCTGCCACCAAGTCTCATTGTGGGAAATTCAGATCAAGTACGACGTGGGCAAGCTCCGCCTCCCTTCCCCTCCGCGCGAATTCTTGGCCGCCGCCATTGCCGCTGCACGTTTCACCAGCAGACCAATCGAAGACGAGGCGATTTTCCTCCTCGGAAAGCTGCCGCCCCTTCACCGCGACCCGTTCGACCGCCTGCTCGTCGCGCACGCGCTGTTGCATGGCTGGCCGATCGCCACAACGGATCCCAACCTGCTGCGCTATCCGGTCCAAGAATTCAAAGGATAGGCGCGAGATGTTTGGCGGCGGCGCCGGTCGGAGAAGCGTCGTTCCCGATCTACCCCTCCCGACGATACACCCACGGCTCGTAGTAGTCCAGCATCACAAAACGCGCTTTGGCCCCCACGATGTCGAGTGAAGCGCGAAACATTTCCGGGCTGCCCACGTTGTTCACCATCAGGTCGTAGTGACAGGGGATCACCACGCGCGGTTCGATCAGCTTCACGATGCGCGCGGCGTCGAAGTGACTCAGATTCAGGAAGCCGCCGTTGATGCAGATGGAGCAAACGTCGACATCGAAGCCCTTCACATGCCCCAGGAGGTCGGCGTACGCGGTGTCACCCGAGTTGTAGTAGCGCACGCTCCCGGGCAGGTCGAAAACGAAACCCATGTGGTTCAGATCCGTATCATCCGTGGGCATGGCGAAAACCCCGTGCAGGCGCACACCACCGCCCAGGTCGAGTTGCTCTTTGGGATGGACGAGAGAGATGCGATCCACGGGCACACCGCACTCGCGAAACTTCAGGCAACTCTGGTAGGGGCCCACGAAATGCGTCTTCGTCTTGGGGATGCGACGGATGGTCTCGGTGTCCGTGTGGTCTCCGTGCGAATGCGTGCACAACACAACGTCCACCTCCAGATCTTCCGGCTCGATGAAGACGGGAAGCTGGCGATTGGCGCGGAAGGGCAACTCGGGATGCCGCTCGGCAATCGAATCGGTCAGGTACGGGTCGATGATGCACAGCGGGCCCGACGAAGGCTTGATGATGAAGCAGTTCTGACCCAAAAACCAAAAGGCGACGCTCCCGGTCGGAACGGGGAAAGCTTGGATGCTTCTCATGAAGTCGCGGGAAGCGAGCTTGGGCTCCACGACCAGCCGGATGGGGCTCGTCCGGTCGTAGGGGTCGTTCTGCGTGTAGTGATAGCGCATCGCGGTGGCCGTTGCCTCGCCAGAGCGCGCCGCGAACTCCGGCAGGAAAGCAAGAATTGCCAGCCCGAGGTCGCCCTCCAGTATGGCCTCGGTGAAAACGGAAGACCCGAAGCAAATCCTGGCAGACGCCCGCGACTTCTACTTCGTCGGCATCGGTGGCGCCGGTATGAGCGCTTTGGCGCGCCATTTTCACGCCCAGGGTCGCCGGGTTCGAGGATACGACCGCGGTCCCTCCGAGTTCACGCGGCTGCTCGAAGCTCAGGGGATCCCGATACGCACCGAACTCGGTTCCGAAGCGATCGCGGACTTCGGTCGCCCGGATGTGGTCATCTACACGCCGGCTGTGGACGGCGAGATGCCGCTCCTCGCGCGCGCGAGAGATTTGGCTTGCCCTCTCTGGAAGCGCTCCTTCGTGCTGGGCCTGCTCTCCGCCACCGCGCGCACACTCTGCGTGGCCGGTACACACGGCAAAACGACCACGAGCACGATGGCCGCACACCTTCTGCGCAGTTGCGGAGTCGACGCTTCCGCCTTCGTGGGCGGCGTTTCGCCGAACCTCGGCGGCAACTACGCGCGAGGCTCCGCCGATGTCATGGTCGTCGAAGCCGATGAGTACGACCGATCCTTTCTGCACCTTCACCCCCACACGGCGATCGTGACCTTCACCGAACCCGATCATCTCGACGTCTATGGTTCCTCGGACGCGGTTCTCCAGGCCTACCTCGCGTTCGTCGGACTCCTGCCCGCCGAGGGTCGCCTCTTCGTGCGCCACGAGGAACCGGCGCGACTCGACCTGTTTGCGGGCACGAAGGCCCCTGCTCTGAGCTACGGCCTGTCTCCCGAAGCCGACTGCCATCCCACCGCGCTGCGCGTGGAAGCGGGCGCGTACCGCTTTGGTTTCTCGTCCCCGTTCGGCGATTTGTCCGATCTGCTGCTGCGTCAGCCCGGCAGACACAACGTCGAAAATGCGACGGCGGCTCTCGCCGCCGCGTTGGCCTTGGGCGCCGACGCCAAGAGGCTGCCCGAAGCGCTGGCCTCCTTCCGTGGAAGCAGCCGCCGTTTCGAAATCATCCTCGACTCTCCCCGACTGGTGATGGTCGACGACTACGCACACCACCCCACAGAGATTGCAGCCGTGATTGCGGCGGCGCGCGAGATGTACCCGGATCGTCGCATTTGCGCGGTATTTCAGCCGCACCTCTATTCGCGCACACGTGACTTTGCCACTGACTTCGCGCGCGCGCTGGGGCGGTCCGATCGGGCCTTCGTGCTGCCGATCTACGCAGCAAGGGAAGCGCCTCTCGCGGGCGTCAGTGCTCAATCGATCGCCGCTGCGATTCCTCACGGAAGCACTCTGCCGGAAGATGGCCTCACGTCCCTCGCGCGAGAGCTCGAGGGCGAAGGCGACTGGCTCCTTCTCTGCGCGGGCGCGGGCAGCGTAAGCGCACTCGCCCGTACGGCCGCCGAGTCCGTGGCCAACGACGCAGACCGAAGGGCCTGACTGGCAGGCGCGACCAAAGACGAGACCGAACGCAGGCCGAAGCTCCCTCAGCTTGACAGGCCCGCGACCGCCCGCCGCTTTCGACGGAAGCAGGGCACGAGCAGTCAGTGAGCTTCATCGAGCACGCACAGAACGTCCCCCACCTGGTGGCCGCTTTTCTCGACGGCCTGCATCCGTTCCATGCGTACGTGACCACGCCCATGGTTCTGTTTTGGGGCTTCTACTGGTCGCTGGCCGCCGTGTACGCCTTCCTGGACTTCCACCTGGCGTCGAGCGGTCGCCTGGGAAATCTCAAGCGGCAGTCCGATCGCTTCGCCTCGGATTCCTTTCGCTACGACCCTCGCGCCTACGCCCGGACGGCGCTCGGCTCCTTTCGCAATCAACTCATCGTCTCACTCCCGCTCTCCATCCTCATGATGCCGCTGTGGCAGTGGCGCGGTGTGACCTACCGCGCGCCCTTTCCGGACCTGTGGACAGCCACCTGGCAGTTGGCCGTCGTCATCCTCGTGCAGGAAGTCGGCTTCTACTACGCGCATCGTTTTCTGCACAGGCCGTATTGGTTTAGGAAGATACACTATATGCACCATCGCTGGAAGTCGCCGATTGCCTGCTCGGCGCACTACGCCCATCCCCTCGAACACCTCGTGGCCAACTCCCTGCCCTTCCTGGCCGGGCCGCTTCTGGTCGGCCTGCACTTTCAGCTCTTCCTGGTGTGGTTCGCCCTGGGCACGATCGTCGTGGTGCGTTCCCACTCCGGGTACGCGGGCCATCTGGGTTCGGAGGAGCACGACCGTCATCACCAGTCGTTCGCCTGTAACTATGGGATCATGATGTGGTGGGACCGACTGCATCGCACACAGTGGAAGGGCGTCAGTGAACGCGCGCGCGTGTGACTTTGTTTCATCGACTGAGGCTCCGGCAAAAATCGGTTGGCAACAAGCATTCGGTCCTTCCCGCTGACCCATGCGCAAAGTACTCATCGGCTTGGCCCTCCTTCTCCTTCTCGTGCTCCTCGGCGGATTTGCGTTGCCTGCCGAGCTCACGCTGGAACGCAGTCGGACCCTGCCCTGCTCCCCCGAGAGCATCTACCCGCACGTCGTTTCGCTGAAGAAGTGGCCCGCCTGGTCGCCCTGGCAGGAAATCGAACCGGACACGAAGAACACCTACACCGGGCCCGACTCGGGCGTGGGAGCCAAACAAACGTGGGAAGGACAGAAGACCGGCAAAGGCAGTCAGGAAGTGACCGCGGCCGTCACCAATAGGGAAGTGAAGACCAGGATCTTCTTTGTGGACTTCAACGCGGGTGCCGAGGCGGTCATGCATCTGACTCCCTCCGGAGATGGGGCCCGAACCACGGCCCGCTGGACCTACCGCGGGGATGCTGTCGGCAATCCGCTCATGCGCTACATGAACTCCTTCATGGTGAAAGGGATGCTCTCCAAGCAGTACGACCGCGGGCTCGAGTTGCTCCAGAAGGTCGCCTGCGCAGAGTCCGGCTCGAAGAAGTAAACCCGGCCGGCCGGGTGGGACTTGGGGAGCCGGTTGTGACCTTGCCGATTCACAATGGCCGGTTGCGCCAGGGCGACCGATGGTGGATAGGGAGGTGGCGGGTGTCTTACTTTTCTGCAGGAGTGCGGGGGCACGCGCCCGCCCCTTTCGGACGCAGACGTTCCCCGCGCCCACGGTACGCGGTAAGTTGGCGTCCGGATCACGAAACACATCCGGCGTTTAGGCGCGGCCCGCCGACTTGAATCGGCACTGGCGCACTCACATCATCTCAAAAGAGTCTTTTCTTCAGCTGGAATCGATCGGTTTCACGATCGCGTTCGTTTCGGGATCAGCTTTCCCCTTGGAACATCCCGAAAGCGCGCCGGCGCGCGACGACGAGTTCTTGTCTTCTGCGGCTGCGGCCGCAATCGTTCCGCGCGCTCTCGGGTTCCGACAAGTTCACTCCATCGCGCCCGGAGCTAAACCGCCGCTTAGGCGCGGCTGAGTGACTGAAATCGGCACACCTGTAGTCACCCCCTTCGAAAGACTCCTGCCTCGGCGGCAGTCGGGTACAGGATCGCGTTCAATGCCGGAACGCCGTCCCCTGTTGAGGCAGGCGACGCGCCCGGGACCTACGGGAAGCATCGAGTTTCACGATCGCGTTCGTTTCGGATCATCCTTCCCTTTGGAACATCGTGGAGCACACCTGCGCGTGAGTGCGGACGCCACGCGCCCTCGGGTTCCGGCAAGTTCACTCCGTCGCGTCCGGAGCCAAACCGCCGCTCAGGCGCGGCTGAGCAGCTCGAATCGCCACGACTGCGATCGCCACTTTCGAAAGGCGCTTTGTTCGGGCGAACAGGTCAGCCGAATCGCCGGACGATCTCTTCCTTGGAAGCTTTCGTCAGATCGACGGCCGCGCTTTCGGAGAGGGAGAGCCTCAACTTCTCGGGGACCTGATCGAGCAGACGCTTCAGGATGTGTCCGGGCGCGGCGAGCACCCAGTCTTCGTGGTCCGTTGCGGACAGGACCTCCTGCACCGAAACGGCCAGGCTTTGAAGCAGACGCGCTTCGTTTTCCTGGTCCTGATGATGGGTGTCACGGGAGCCTCCGGTTCGAAAACTGCCTTCCCGGTCGCTGGCCAGCTCGTGTTTGCGCGCGTGCGCCTCTCTTTCGTCGAATTGGCGCAGGTCCTCGATGATCCGGCGGCCGGTAGGTCCGTCGGCCACGCGAAAAGCGCGGAAGTGTCCGAGGTCGGCAAGAATCGCTACACGTTTCATCGCCCAAGGGAAGCCCGGTTTTCTCCCTGCCGCCATGACGGGCCTCGGTCGAATCCAGTGAGAGTTGTCATGCGACTCTCGACATCGATTACGCGTCGCAGGCAGGGGCGCGCTGCGACTACCTTGGCCCGTCGACGGGCAATTCCAGGTGAAACGAAGAGCCTTCATTCGCAACCGATTCGAACCACAGTCGCCCCGCGTGACGCTGGGCAATCCGACGCGCCAGGGCCAGGCCCACACCCGTCGTGCCCTCCGCCGCGCGCGAAGAGAAAAACGGTTCGAGCAACGTGGCCTGGCGCGCTTCGGGTATGCCCTTGCCGAAGTCCTTCACCGTGAACCGCACTGTCTTGCGCGTCCCCGTTTCGCCTGAAGTCACCAGCAGCTGCACGCGACGCCGCCCGGATTCGGGGGAGTATGGTTCGACTGCGGCCAGCGCGTTTTCCAGTAGATGGCCCAGGGCCTCGATAACCATTTCGGGGACGCAGTTCAGTCGTGAGTGTATATCGACGGATACCGAAAGGGGCACCTGGGCGCGCGCAAACGCGCCCGCGCAGGCGCTCGCGACGCGCGTCGCCAGGTCGGCAGGTTCGGCGCTTCGAAAGCGCACGTCGGAACGACGAGAGAAGTCCAGGAGGCGCGAGGTGATGACGCGAATTCGCTCCGCCTGTTCGAGAATGGACGCCACGTACGAAGCTGCCTCGCCCGCCACACGATCTTCCAGTAGCTGCGCAAAACCCATCAGGCCCATGAGCGGATTGTTGATTTCGTGAGCAGCGGCCCCCGCGAGAAGACTGGCCACGTCGAGCCTCTGCAGGCGGCCATCACCCTCGGAGATGGACGGGCCTGACTCGGAGCCTGCGGCCAGGTCGACGGCGTCGAAGACATTCAAGAAGTAGCGTCCTTCGCCCGGAAGTTCGGCTACGGAGACGAGCCCGGTCGAAGCCGTGTTCGGTCCGAAACGAACCTCCCCCTGCCAACTCGGACCACGCCACGTGGCAAGAAGTTCGGCCATCGTCCTGGGTCCGCCTTCCGGCAGCACCCAACCTTCCAGCTCCCGACCGCGCGCCTCCGCGGGAGAACAGCCGAGTCTCCGCGCGAGACTTCCGTTTGCGCTGGTAATGCGACCGGCGGCGTCGAGGAAAGCCATGCCCGTGGCCGCGTGTTGGAAGGCTGCCTCCATGTCCTTTTGCTCCTTCACCAGCGATAGCTCACCGACAGCCAGGCGTTGCGCTTCTCCAGCGGATGACGCGTTGGGAAGTACGCGCCCGTGGCCGTGCGCAGGCCGGGATCGAAGTAGAGGTCATTGGTGAGATTGCGCACCATGAGTTCCAGGACGAGCCCCCGCCACGTAGAGGGCTCAAAGCGAATGTTCCCGCTCCAGAAAACGTACCCGGGAATAGTCGGTTCCGGGTTCGTGGCAATCGTGCGACGCTCCGAAACGTAGTGGAAGCGCGCGTGCAGACTGAGGCCTCCCAGCGGACGAAACACAGCTCCCAGTCCGCCCTTGTGGCGCGCCACGTTGGGCATGGGACCCTCGTACGGTGAGAACTCGTGACCCGAACTGGACTCCAGAAGGTCCACCAGAAGGGGGTCGGCCGCTTTGACGGTACGATACGCGGCAACCAGGCCGTCCGTGAACGGATCGTCCCCGCGCCGACCGCGGGTGGATGGAGAACCGGAAAGCGAAACGGGATCGGGCAATTCGATGTACTCGCCGTCGCTGTAGGTGTAGTGAACGAAGGCCGACCACTTCCGGGAGATCTGCGCGTCTCCCTGAAACTCGGCGCCTTTGATGACGGCACGACCCACATTCTGATTCTGGTTGTAGTACGTCCCCGGCGTATTGGGATTCGGTTGGGCCGTCTCCACCTCCAAGAGAAGGTCGCTGATGTCGTTGTAGTAAAACTGACCGGCCACATAGAACGGACGCGAGATACGCCAGGACACGCCCACTTCCCCGCTGCGCTGTCTCTCCGGTTTGAGATCTTTGTTGGTCACGCGTTGCGCGGTTGCGTTGAACAGCTCCCAGCCGGTAGGCGCACGGAATCCGCCGGCGGCGAGCAGCTTGATGGTCAGATCTCGCTTGGGGGAAAAGACGGCGGAAGCTCGGGGTGTCTGCGACTCGCCGTAGTCAGTGTTTCGGTCATAACGATAACCGAGCGTGAAAGAAGCAGATTCGCCGGCCCGAATGGAATCCTCCACGTACGCGGCATAGTTTGCAAACACGATGCGATCCGTGGCGCCGTACCCGAGCGGTATGCTGGTCTGAATCCACTCGGCTCCTGCCGAGACGAGATGAGCCCCCAAGGTCCAGGAGAAGCGTTCCTTGAGTTCGTAGGCGTAGTCGGGGCGATCGTAGTCCTCGTAGCGTTTGGTATCGCCCGGGCGCAGGTAGGCGTACGGGCCGGGCTGCAGGGGCTCTTCCTCCTGACTCGAACTGAGGACCTCCGTGTGGCGGACAATCACCTGTGTATCCGACTTCAATTTCGTGGTCAGGTCGAACGTGTAGCCCAACGCCGCGCTCGTGTTGCGAAAATTCCAGTAGGACCCGGTGAAGCCTTTGGGCGAAGCCACACCCAGAGCTATGCCCGCCGCCCGCGCCGTGTTGCGTGTATCCCAGTTTCCGGTCTCCCACCCACGCTCTTTGACGTCGATTTGTTGCGTACCGTTGGCGAAGGTGCCCTCCCCCTGCAGATATTGCCAATGGATGGTCTCGAAACGGAATCCGCCGGCGCGCAATGCCGCCACGATATTGTACGTGTCTTCGTACGAGACGTTGTAGCGCGGAGACCAGAAATACCCTCTCGAATTCCCGTCTGCCTGGCACTGCCCGGAACACAGTTCGGATTCGATACCATAGGCCGCATCGTTGCGGCGGGCCAGGGCGGCCTCACTCGTCGTGGCCGGTTTTTCGAGCCGACGGATGCCTCCAAAATCAGGGCCCTGGGTCTTGTAGTAGTACGCGGAGGCACTGTAGGACAACTGCTGCGCGCCACTCCCGCCGTGCCCGCGGGCCGCAATCCGGGCCGACGCTCCGGGCCTGCGAAAGTCACTCTCGTAAGAACCATACGTAACGCCCAACTGTCCCCCAGGATCCTTGGCCCCGTCTTTCGTGATGATGTTGATGACCCCGTTGAAGGCGTTCGCGCCGTAGACCGCGGAGGCCGGACCCGAAACGATCTCGATCCGGTCCACGTTGTGGAGCGGGAAGCGAATGCTCCCCGCGAGGATGGCAGCTTCCGTCAGGTTGTTGTCGAGGATGCCGTCCACGTACAGCAGCGTTCGCTGGTTGTTCCCGACGAGGCCGCGCTGGTGGATGAGCTCCGGGAAGATCCCATAGACGTGGACGATGTCGAAACCGGGGACATCGTGCAGAGCATCCACGAGGGTTCGGTACCCGCGCTCTTCGATCTGCCGTGACGTGATGACGTACACTGCGGCGGGCGCTTCTCGCAGGCGCGTCCGGGCCAGAGAAGCCGACACGACTTCCTGGTCCTCCAGCAACCGAAACACTTCTTCGGACTGCCGCCGCACGCGGTCCTGACCCGCATCCACGCGCACGAGGCGCGAGACGCGGCTGCCGGTCACGTAGCGCTCGATGTTCTGCGGTCGCTCCCGGAGGAAGGGGTTCGAGAGCAAACGCGCGCTGATGCGTTCGGAGAATTGGCGAATAACGTCCGCGTCAGGAACCCTGAGGTCTTCGTCCGGAATCTCCAAATCCTCCAGATCGGAGAGTTCCAGTTCTTCGTTGTAGGCATCGATGAGCGCGCCGTCGGACGTCCGGTAGATCTGACCGAACAAAGCCAGGTTGCCCCGCTTGGCGCGGCCGTAGAAACCGGCAATCCAGGCGCTGGCTTCCGGCTTTCCGTCCGGGCCCGTCAGCCGAAACCTCCTGCGCACCAGGGCTTGGCTGACACTCTGTTGGATGGTCCGGGAAAGTGCCGGGTCGGCCGGGATGTCCAGCGGTCCAAAGCCATCGATGCGAATGGCCGGGCGCCCGCCGGCCTCCGCCGGCCCGGACCAGAGCGGTCGGTCCCAGTCGGGGGTGAAAAGACATCCCAAGAAGACCAGGGCGGCCAGACGAGGCACCAAGCGCGATCCCGGCCCTGACATCAGCCCAGTGGGAGGGGCAATGCTTCGACTTTACAACCAGAAAACCGATCGTATCGCCCTGTGGCATTCAGCCGGTTCGGGCCGCGCTACGCGACGGAATCACTCACAGCACCCTCACCTTTTCAGCGGGAGTTGCACGCTGTGTGTCTCCTTCGGCGAACCGTCCGGCTCGAAACTGCGCTCGGTGGCGGTGAGCTGCCCGTCGCCCGAAACGGTGACGATGGTGCTGGCGCGGGTACCGTACTTTTCGGAGGTAATGAAGACACTCGAAACCAGCCGCTCCAGTTGAATGGAAAGGCCGGTGTGCGGAAGGTCCTGGTCTCGCGCCTGCTCCGTGTTGCGGAGGAGTTCGAACAACGGCTCCGGTTCGGGTGGTCCGGCCTGGAGAAGACGACGCAAACCCGCCTTCGCGCGCTGCACCTTCGGCCACGGATCGTCGAGCGAGGCATTCGAAAGACCGTAGAGCCCCGGGGTCAACCGGCGCACGGTCTGCGACCGACTCCCGAAGCAGTACAGCTCATCGAGCGTTCCGAAAACCATGTTCATCAAATTGTAACGTTGGGCGACTTCCGACAGGCGACCGGCAAAATCGCGGGGCGGGTCCGTTCCCACCACGAAGGAGGCGAGGAGTTCCCCTCGCGAGTGCTTCGACGGATCGTGGAACTGCGGATCCCGGTAGTTGGTCACGGCGGCAAAGCGCCCGTTCTCAGTGGCGGCCAACCAACCGCCTCCCGCCTGGAGGTCACGCCCGCCAATCACGTGCGGGTGATCCTGCCACCGACCCAAGGGCAGGCTGGGCCGCTGGTGAAATTCGTCGCGATTGGCCACCAGCACGAGCGGCCAGTCGTCGGACTCTCGGTAGCTGAACGCGATCAGACACATAGACGGGCGCAGTTCGCCTGGGTTCTACTTCTGTAGAGAGAGCAACTCTTCCGGTCCTCCGGTCAGGATGGCCTCCTGGCGCACTTCGAGACCACAATCCTCCAGGAAGTTGGCCAACAGACGTTTTCCGAAATTGGTGAGAATCGACTCCGGATGGAACTGCACACCTTCCAGGTGCGGCTTCGTTCGGTGGCGCACGGCCATGATGATGCGATCCTCCGTGCGCGCCGTGATCTCCAGTTCGTCCTGCGGAAAGCTCTCCGGTTCGATCACGAGCGAATGGTAGCGCGTGGCCGGAAAGGGGGAAGGCAGTCCGCGGAAGATGCCGCCGCCTTCGTGGTGGATCTGCGAAACCTTGCCGTGCATGATCTCCGGTGCGCGCACGATGCGACCTCCGTGGACCAGACCCAGCGCCTGATGGCCGAGGCACACGCCCAGAATGGGAATGCGACCTCCCAACTCGCGGATCACGTCCGGGGAAATCCCCGCGTCCTCCGGCCTTCCGGGTCCCGGGGAGATGACGATGCCGGCCGGACTCATGGTTGCGATTTCGGAAACAGTGAGACGGTCGTTGCGCACCGTCTGTACGGAAGCGCCCAGGTCTCCCAGGTACTGGTACAGGTTGTAGGTGAAAGAATCGTAGTTATCCAGAAGGAGTATCACTGGCGCAATCCCCTCCGAGCAAAACGAACCGCCTTGAACATGGCACGCACTTTATTGGCCACCTCCTCGCATTCCTTCACCGGGTCGCTGTCGAATACCACGCCCGCTCCAGCCTGCAGGTGGCAGACCTCTCCCTGGAAGATCATCGTGCGGATGGCAATGGCCGTGTCGTAGTCACGGTTGTAACTGAAGTAGCCGATGCAGCCACCGTAGATTCCGCGCCGCACGTTTTCGAGCTCGTCGATGATCTCCATGGCGCGGATCTTGGGCGCGCCCGTCAGAGTCCCGGCCGGCAGGGCCGCGCGCAGCGCCTCGAGCGGAGAGAAATCCGGCGAAAGCTCCCCTTCGCAGTGAGAGACAATGTGCATCACGTGGCTGTAGCGCTCGATCACCTCGAACTCGGTCACGCGCACACTGCCGGGCACGCAGACGCGACCGGCGTCGTTGCGACCGAGGTCGACGAGCATGATGTGCTCGGCGATCTCCTTGGCGTCCGAAAGCAGGTCTTTCTCCAGCGCCAGATCCTCCGCGGGTGTTCGGCCCCGCCGCCGTGTTCCCGCAATCGGGCGCAGCGCGACGCGCCGGTTGTGGCAGTTCACGAGGATCTCCGGGCTCGAACCCACGATGCGGTACGGCCCCGCGTTCAGATAGTACATGTAAGGACTGGGGTTGATGGAACGTAGCGCGCGGTACACCTGAAAGGACGGCACTTCGGGTTGAAAGTCGTACCTTTTGGAAAGCACGACCTGAAAGATGTCCCCCGCCACGATGTTCTCTTTGGCGCGAACGACCGCCCGCTGGAAGTCTTCGGCGCTCATGTTGCTCGCCACCGGCATGCGACCCGATACCGTCTTCGGCTCCGGCTCGACCAGTGGCGCGTGAATCCGCCGTTCGAGCGCCTCAACCGCGGCAACGCCCGCGTCGTAGGCGGCGTCCACGGACGCGTACTCATCCAGGCGCACGTTGTGCACGAGTCGGATGTCGCGGCGGATGTGGTCGAAGATTACCAACTCGTCACACAGAATGAAGTACGCGTCCTCCTGTTCGGTGTCGTTGGGGTTCTTGTCGGGCAGCTTCTCGTAGTAGCGGATGGCGTCATACGCAAGAAACCCCACCGCACCGCCCGAAAAGTCGGGCAGCCGCTCATCGTGCGCAGGACGCAGACCCGCGAACTCCCGTTCCAGCAGCGCCAGCGGCTCCCCCTCGAAAACCGCGCGCGTACCGTCCGCGGAAAGTCGCTCGAAACGGCCCGCGTGCCCGCGAATGATCCCGCGCGCACCGACACCCAAGAAAGAATGGCGACCGAGGCGCTCTCCCTGGATGACCGATTCGAGCAAGAACGAGTTCTCGGCCGTGTCCCCGCGCAGGCGCAGAAAGAGCGAGATGGGCGTGTGCATGTCGCCAAGCAGGCGACGGAACAACGGCACTACGTTGGCGTGCGCGCTGCGTGCGTGAAACTCCCTACGCGTGAGACTGACGTTACCCACGCCGACCATGGCGGCCCGAGGGCCCGTACGTGTAAAGGCGAAGCCGTCCGTGGTGGGGTCGATATAGGGCTTGCCGGAAGTGTCGCGGGGACGCCGCTTGTGTCATGGGCTATACCTTTCTTGCGCGGGACCGTCGCCGGAGGCGCAGGCGACTTCTTCTGCTGTGCATCGTGCTCCTTCTGCCGTTGGCCATGGGCACGCTGGTCCACCGCCTGGGCGGCGCTTTTGAAATCGATGGACGAACCGCTATCAGTCCGCGCGCGCAGGAACTGGTGCGCCTCGCGTTCGCCGACATCGGGCCCGAAGGTTTGTACGACTATCATACTCACGTGGTCGGCCTCGGAGCGGGCGGAACCGGCATCGAACTGAAGGCGCGCATGCAGTCCTGGTTTCACCCGCTCGAAAGACTGAAGTTCGAAGTGTACGTGAGCGCATCCGGCATCCAGGACCGGGCGCGCGCCGACCAGGAATATACCGAGCGGCTGCTCGGCCTGATCCGGGAATTCCCGAAACGATCCCGCCACCTGATACTGGGCTTCGAACGCTACTACGATCACTCCGGCACGATGCGACCGGATCGCTCCGAGGTGTACGTGCCCAACGAGTACATCGCCGACCTGGCCCGGAAGCATCCCGCGCAATTCGAGATGGGCGTTTCGGTGCACCCCTACCGCAGCGATTCCGTTCAGCAGCTCGAGCGATGGGCCGCGCGCGGGGTGCGCGTGGTGAAATGGCTTCCGAACGCCATGGGCATTCACCCGGCCGACCCGCGCACGGCACCCTTCTACGCGGCCATGCGTCGTCTGAACCTGATCCTGCTCACGCACGCGGGCGAAGAGAAAGCGGTGGAGGCCAAAGAGGATCAGGCGCTCGGGAACCCGCTCTTCCTGCGCGCTCCCCTGCAGGCGGGCGTGCGCGTAGTGGTGGCGCACTGCGCAAGCCTCGGTAAAAGCGTCGACCTGGACGCGCCGGGACAACCGGCGGTCGACAACTTCGTCTTGTTCATGCGACTCTTCGACAGCCCGCGCTACCGCGGTCGTCTCTATGGAGAGATCTCAGCCATGACGCAGGCCAACCGACTGCCCGAACCGATGCTCGTACTCCTGCGCAGGCCGGATCTGCACGCTCGCCTGGTAAACGGAAGCGACTATCCCCTGCCCGCCGTCAACGTGGTCATTCGCACGCGCGCCCTTTTGGCCGCCGGCCTGATCACGGCCGAAGAGCGCGAAGCACTGAACGAAATCTACCGCAACAACCCGCTTCTGTTCGACTTCGTGACCAAGCGAACGCTCCGCGACCCGACCGATCGCAGCCGCAAGCTTTCGCCCGGGATCTTCCAGCGCAAGATTCACCAGTCGATCGGTCGGTAGTCTTTCAGAAACTTTCCGAAAACGTGCCGACCCGTGAGCACGCCGTCGAAGAGCGGATCGACCACTCGGGCGGCCCCATCCACGATGTCCAGTGGCGGTTGAAAGTCGTGGGTCGCTTCGCGCTCGCGGGCCAGATGCAGCGGGTCTTCGTCGGTCACCCAACCGGTATCCACGGCGTTCATGAAGATCCCGTCACGCGCCAGGTCAGAGGCGGAAGTGTGCGTGAGCATGTTGAGTGCGGCCTTGGCCATGTTGGTGTGCGGATGCCGGTCCGGCTTTCGGAAACGGAAGAACTTACCCTCGATGGCCGAAACGTTGACGATGTGTTTCTCCCCGGTGTAGTCCCTACGAAGAATCGGCACGAGGCGATTGCAGAGCACAAAGGGCGCCACGGCATTGATGAGCTGGAGTTCGAGCATCTCGGCGGTTTCGATTTCGCCGAGGCGCAAACGCCAACTGTTCGTGTCGCGCCGGTCCACCTGTTGGAGATCCGCGTCGAGTTTTCCTTCGGGAAAGGCGTCGGCTGCCAGACGCGTATCGTCGTGCGTGTACGGTATCTGAGATAGTTCCGCGGAAGCCACGAGCCCAATCCCCCGGACGCGACCGTGCCAGGAAAGCGTCTGTCGCAACATGGTGGCCGCCAGGTCCGAACCGGAGGCGCCGTCGCGGCCTGGCGCGGACTCGCGCGCCGATCCGAGCCCGTCGGGCAACCAACCGAGCAGCGCGCAGTGCTCGCGATGCAGTTCGAGCAGCGACCGCGCATCCGCTGGAAGTTCCGATGGCGACCGACGCTCGTTTTCCAGGAGGTGCGCATAGAATCCGGGCGGGCGTCGTACTGTCTGCGCCGCGTTGTTGATGAGGATGTCCAGCCGTTCGCCGCGACGCTCGAACGCTTCGGCAAAAAGTTCGACCGAGGGCGTGTGGCGCAGGTCGAGGCCGCAAACCTGGAGGCGATCCTTCCAGGCGGAGAAGTCGTGTTCGCGGGAGAAACGCAGGGCCGCGTCCACCGGGAAGCGGGTCGTGGCCACGACGCGGGCGCCCGAACGCAGGAGCAAAAGCACGGTCTGGTAGCCGATCTTCAGCCGTGCGCCGGTCACAATGGCCGTGCGGCCGGGTAAAGGCGCGGTCTGGAAACGCTTCTCGTAGTTGAAATCGCCACAGTCAGGACAGAGCGCGTCGTAGAAAAAGTGCAGCTCCACGAATTCGTTGTTGCATACATAGCAACGCCGCGGGGAGTCGAGGCGCGGTCCTTTCGGCGTCCGCAGGCGCGCGGCCAGGCGCTCACCTTCTTCTGAATTGCCGGCCACCTCGAGGCGCGCGGGCGCCACGAAAACGGCTGACTCGCGGGCCAGGCGAATCCCGGTCAGCGCCCGCGCGCGGCGGTCTTCGCGCGTGGCCAGAGCTCGCGCGGCCAACCTCCGTGCTTTCCGGCGCTGCGTACGTTCCAGTGGCGACGGCCGCGCCAGGCGACCTGCGGCAGCAAGCAGTGCGGCACGATCCTCCGGCAAAAGTTCCGACAGTGCGCTCGGTTTCTCCGCGAGATAGTTGAGAAACTCCGTGCATTGGCGCGCGAAGTCGCTGCTGACGGTTGGCGGCTCGGTTTGCCCGCCTATCTCGGCCGTCGCCTGCGCCCGGTCGTTTGCTTCCTGACCCCGGCCCCACTCTTCCATGGGGAAGCCGCCACAGACGGCAACCGGACGGCAAGTCTTCCTTGGCCCGCACCGTCGGCCTTGCATCCGGTTCAACCGCAGATTTCCCGTTTGACTCGGGCCGCACGCCGTCGCATCTGCTCCCCGTGGAAGTCACCGACGGCCCATCTTTCGTGAAGTACATGCGTACCGTTCGTAAGCGCACCGATGAAGTGCTCGAACAGGTCCCCGCCGAACGCGAACAATGGCGGCTCGAACCGACCAGCATGACGGTGCCCGAGATTCTGTTTCACGTGGCGGCCACCGAGAAGGCCATCTACGGGCCGAGCCTGCGCGGCGGCGGACCGGGACCACTCGACGAACTGCCGCGCGGCCTTTCGTTGACGGAGGCGCGTGAGTACGCCCGAGAGGCGCGCGGTGTCTGTGAAGCCTACTGGACGACAATGACGGCCGCCGAACTCGCGGCGCAGGTGGCCACGCCGACCGGCTTTCGGATCCAGCTCGGCCGCTGGTTGGTGCTCGCACCCGAACACGAGATCCACCACCGTGGAGTCATCCACGCGTACCGCAAGATCTGGGGTCTCGCGAGCGTGCCGATCTACGGCCTCACCTTCGAACAGCTCCAGGAGCGACTGAGGGTCTAACCGGGTAGCATTGCTGATGCTGGATTAGAGTTTCACGCTTGACGCGGCCTCCCAGCGGGCCCGCCGGTTTGGGATGCATTCGGCCATCCTGGAATGGGCAAAGGAGCTCGTCCTTGGCATGGAGTCCCGGGAGTTCCGTCGCACCTTCCCGGACGTGGACCTGCACGCTCCTGACGGCAAAGCGCGCGCACCGGGCGTGCTCGTTGGACATGAGAGTATCCCTATCGCCGGCTCAAGCTTGGATCTCTACCTCAAGTTCGAGGAGGAGCGGCTGACATACTATGAGCTCACCTGCTCCCTACCGACGATGAGGGCAAGTTGCGATTTGGTCCGCGATCAGTACCTGTCCGTGCTTCCGATTCTGGCCGGCCACTACGGCACGCCGCGCCACGACGCGCCGCTGATGCACTGCGAGGAGTTTCTGGAAGCGTCGCTTCCAAGGGACGGCTACCCCATCGACCGATGCGTGATCGGCGGCATGTGCTCGTGGGGTCAGAGTCCTCTCAAAGTCAATGTGTCCTTTGCACGTGCCTGGCCGGAATCGACCTTCTTTCAACTGCGCGCAATCCGGTTATGAGTGTCCAGGAGCGACTGCGGGTCTGGCTTCTGGCCGGACAGCGTGGGCGCTCACCTGTGGCTGCCAGCAACCGCGACGGGGCGGCAGAACGGTTGGAATCCGTGAACAAATTTCCGGCCGCCGCCAGAAAACATTGCCATCAAGGAGTCGAATCGCTTATGCAGGCTCCTTCAACGAGGATAACCTACGGCCCTTCCATGCTGCCCTTCCGCCTCCTCGTTCTTCTTGCGCTGGGCGCATTCTGCTGTCGCGGTCCTCATGACATCTGCAACTCCGGGGATCTGCAAGGCACGTTCCTTATAGTTGGGAGACCGCCTTCGCTCCACCGACCCTGGGAACAACCGCCAACAGCACGACCGGCAACCCCGTTGACGGGGACGTCGCTGAGGTCATAGTCTACAGGGCCGTGCTTACTCACGGCGAACGCAGGGGCGTCGAGTGCTATCTCAGCTACAAGTACGCCATATCGGTTCCGCAGTTGTGCACGCAATAGGGAAACGTGGCGCATAAGGCCGCACTGTTCCTGCCGGCACGGAGCCATGGAACCACGTGACAGATCTCATAGACGGAAAGCGGCCCGAAATGCCAAGCTGGCCGAGTGATCGCTTCGTTTCCATCGAGGGCTCTCGGGCGGTGCCTCTTGTTTTGCACGGCCGCGCTGGCGTCCGCCTTCATGGGGCACTGTAGATGCGGGCCCGACACGAAGTTCGTCCCCCGACCGAAGGTGTCCGTCATAGAGGGCGGCTCGACGGTGAAGAAGATTGCCGAGGACGTGCGCCGGAAGTACAAACGGCCGGTGCGCGTGGCGGTGCTCGACTTCGTCGATCCCTCCGGACGCAGAACTGCCTACGGTGTGACGGTCGGAGATATCGTCCTTTCCGTTCTGGCGGAGAACACGGGGCTCATACTTCTGGAGCGCTCGCGTCTCTCGCAGGTGTTGCGAGAGCATCAGTTGGAACACTCGGGACTCTTTCGCGAAGCAGAGTTCCGGCGATTGGGAAAGCTACTCTCGGCCGATGTGGTCGTGCTCGGTTCGTACGGGCCAGGCCCTGAGACAAACCAGACCCTCGTGCGGGGCCGGTTCGTCGACCTCGGCAGCGCCGAAATCATGGGAAGCTTCACGTTGCTCCTGCGCGAGCCCGAACCCGGCAGGGTGGAACCCGGCGAGGACCCGGCGGCACGCTGCCGGACGCTGGAGGCACCCGTGCTCTCCGCCCTGGCTGACCTGCGAGATGCCGAGCGCGTCGGACTTCTCGTCTCTCGAGCCACACTCGTACCATTCGACCTCACCTGCTCGCGCGTTCACTTCCGGGTGATGGCGGTCCTCGAAAGCGAACGGCTCTTTCCTTCGAACTACACGGCTTTCCTGTCGGCGGCCCTGAACGAAGTCCAGGAGCCGACGCAGGACCAGCGGGTGCGCCCGGTCTTGAGTTACTTTGCGGCCGACGGGCAGCTCACCGAAGTAGAATGGGCCGGTGTGCGCGCCCTCTTACAGAAGGCGCCGTACCCGTCCGCGGTTCGGCGGTTGTTGGGAATCCTGCGACGCGTGGACCCCCTGGTCGGCGGAAGACTCGATGAAGTCGTGAACCTTGCCGAACAGAGGAACCTGGGGCGACCGCGCACGCTCGCCGTGGAGGCCGTGACGGTGGAGTTGCTCCGCCTGATTCACGAACGCAACCTCGGCGGCGGTCCGACGCGCCTTGCATTCTACGAGCGGCACCGTCGTCATGTGGCTGCTCTGGCGGGCGTCAAAGAACGTGAGGCAGTCACGAGCTATTTGAGGTGGGGCTACCGGCAGTCCGATACGGCGCCCGTGCGTTCTCGGTTTCTGGGATACCTGGCTTTGTTCTACGCGGCGCGCAAGTCCCAGGAGAGCGTCGGCAGCGAGCTTTGGTCCTTTCTCGAAGAGGTCCATCGCCGTTCCGGGGCACGGTCCGAGAAGGACCCGCCCGGGCCCGGTCGTGTGGATGCTTCCCTGGAAGTGAGCGTGGCCCTGCGCGATTTGCTTTGCCCCGGACTGGAAGTCGGGAGCGCGGACGTTCGTGCAAGCCGCGCCGAGCTCGGACTCACCGTGGGACTGCGCTGCCCCGGCTTTCCCGATGTCCGGCGCTACATGAACGAGCTCGGCGCCCGTGACGAAGAGACGCAACTGCGAGCCGCACGGATGCTGTCCTTGCTCGGACCGGAAGCGCGCCCGGCTCACGATCTCGCCGTGCGCTACCTGGGCATGCGCGGCCAGTCGCACCGCGCCCGTGCTCTGCGAAGGTACAGCGCGCAAATCCTGGGCGGAATCCCAACGAACGAGGAGCGGGCGATTCGACTTTTGATCGAGACGCTGCGCGACTTCGAAGGCGCGCATCAGGAAGCAGCACAGGCCCTCGCCCAAATCGGCCGACCCGCCGTACACCAACTCGTGCGGACCCTCCAGCATCCGAGAGAAGAGAGGCTCCACTATCCGGCGGTGGTCGTTCTGGGAAACATGGGCAAAACGGCCGCGCCCGCGGTCCCAGTACTCGAGGGGTTTGTCCGCCGAGAACCAAACTCCGCACTCGGGAAACAGGCCGCGGCTTCCATAGAATTGATCCGGAGCGCGCCATGAAAGATCACCTACGCCTTGTCCTGCTCGTGTCTGTGGGAACCCTCCTGCTCGTCGGGGGCGGTGCATCGTGCCGGTGTTCTCCTAAATCAGACATCTACCGTCCGGGTTGGATCATCGAGAAGGGGAAGAAATCCATCAGCGAGAGCGTGAAGACAACCGTCCTGCCGTTTTCCCGTAAGGTGCGGGTCGCCGTGCTCAACTTTCGCGACCGGGACGGCGGAGAAGAGCTGATGGCCGCGGTGACCGACGAAGTCATCCGGCAACTGGGGAGCTTTCCGGAACTCATCCTCCTCGAGCGCAGCCGATTGAAAGAAATTCTGGACGAGCAGGCGCTTGGGAAAAGCGGCATCCTGCGTCCGGAGGACCTGTCCAAGATCGGGCGCCTGGTGCAGGCCGACGTGGTCGTGTCCGGGTTCTACACGGCGACGGACCGCACGCGCGTGCGCGTGGACGGTCGCTTCACCGGCATCGTCACGGGCGAAGTCCTCGGCACGTTTTCGTTTTGGATGCGACTCGGCGAAGGAAAGCGCCCCAAGCCCGTGCCCGGCGAAGTGGAAGCGCGCTGCGAGGCCGTCGCGCGGCCGGTCATGGAGGCACTGGGTGATCTGAGGACACCCGACAGGATAGAGGCGCTCGTCCAGGTCGCCATTCGCATCCCCTTCGACGAAAACTGCGGATTGATCCACCTGCGCATCATCGCGACCCTGGAGCGACACCAACTGTTTCCGCAGCGCTACCGTGACTTCCTGGCCGCCACGCTGCGTTCCCTCGAAGACCCGGATGCGCGATACGACAGGCGACCGATCCCGATTCTTCGGTTTTTTTCGGCGGACGGCCTGGTGGATCCGGTGGAATGGGAGAGCGCGCTGACCTTCCTCGAGGGAGCTCGGGCCTGGATTCCCCGTGAGCAGAGGCGGATGGCCGGCGGGTGGGTGTACTACCGATTTCTCTTCAGCGGCTGGCGCGAAGAACAGTCCGTTCGACGCGCTCGCATCGATGAGCTCATGCAGAAGGCGCGCGAACGAAAGCTGGGACGCCCGACTGTCGCCACGGAGGCTGCCATTCTGGAGCGGCTGATCCGCGGGCTGGGCAGCGTCCGCCGCGAAGCTCGCCACATAGCATTTTCGGATCAACTATATGCATTTCGTAAGTACTCGTCCGCGCTGCGGGGAGACCGGCGCGCCACGAGCCGCATCCTCGGGAGCCTCACGCGAGCCTACCTCCACGCTGAAGCAGAACCGGCCGACCGGCGGCAGATGCGCGATGCTCTCGTCGAGTTCATCGCCGCCGAACCCAAGACGGAGTGGCTGGCGCAAATTGCGTGGAAGTGGATGAATGAGGTGGAAGCGCACCTGACCGGACGGCTGGTCATGGCCAAGCCAGGTCAGGCCGACTTGCGCGAAGACCTGAAGCGGATCAACCACGGCCTGCGCGAGTGGATTTGCACGAGTATCGAACGGGAACGTGGCGAGCGGCTGAAGGCCGCCCATGTTGCCTACGCCGGTCGGCACGGTGTCTTCTGCCCCGGCATGCGCACACCCGAACAGCTCGCTTCTGTCCTCACCGATCGGAACGCCGACTGGCCGTCCAAGGAAGCCGCCCTCCAGAATCTGATCGGCATGGGAGCCCACGCCAAGCCCGCCGAACCGGCGGCCCGTGTGTTCCTCGGCCCGGTCGGCCACGCGCCACAGGCCAGAGTGGCCCGGCGACTGGCCGCGCGACTGCTCGGTCTCATCGCGCCCGAAGGCGAATCGCAGCGGTTGCTCGTCGGGGCTCTTGGATCCAACGACCCCGCCCGTTCCGAGGCGACGCGCGCGCTCGTGGCGCTGCACGCCACCGCGATGCCTGCTATCATCGAAGGCCTGCGGCGATCACCCGACGCGGGCGTCCGCGCGCAGTGCGCGTGGCTTCTGGGCAAGCTCGGTCGCGACGGGCAAAAGGCATTGCCCGCGCTCGGAGTCGCCGAGCGAACGGACTCCTCCCGCCTCGTCCGCGACTTTGCGCGACGGGCCAGGGAACAGATCGAAAACGATTTTTGATGGCAGAACGGACCTTTGGAGAAAAGGCGATTGCGGCCCGAAGATGTTTATAGCGGGAGCAAACGGTCGCATCATCCCAAGGAATTCCGGAACGAACCTTGCAGAACCGTCACCCCACGTTTGCCGGGGAATTCTCGGCGCGCATCCGACGCAACCCCTGCCGCTCCATGATCCGGTTCAGTCCCACGCTCACACCGGCAGGTAGCGAAACGGATTGAGGTATGTGTCCCAGCCCGTCACGAAGAGATCGAACTGCGCTTCCACGGCTTCTTTCACGGCAAACGCGGGCAGACCGGTGAGCACGTTGCCGGGCCAGCCGATCCACCCCAAACCGTCCCAGTAACCGAGGCTCAGGAAGTAGCCCACTTCGCGGTAGTTGTAGCGTTCGAGTCGCGCGCCGGCAAAGGTGCGACGTACATTTTCGGCCACCACCTTCCCTTTGCGCACCGCGGCCTGGGCCGACATGCTGTTCAGGCCGTTGCCGTCGAAGCGCGAGCAATCGCCGGCGGTGAACACGTTGGGCAGCGTCCCGTGTTCCCCGAGCACCCGTCCGTACACGTCGGCGCCGAGCAGCGCGGGCGTCGGTCGCACGCCGGGACACAGGATCGTCAGATCCGAGTCGACGCTCAGCGACTCGTGGTGCGCCGACAGCTCGATGCGCGGACCCACCTGACGATGGAACGCGGCCGAAAGCATCACTTCGATCCCGCGCGCGTGCGCTTTTTCGAGAGCAATCTCGTGAAAACGGTCGGGAAACACGGGCAGCAGGCGATCGTCCATGGTGACGAGCCGCAGGTGGGGCTGGATGCGACGGAGGCGAAAGAAGTCGGAGAGCTCGAAGAGAAACTGAATGCCCGTCGGTCCTCCGCCCACGACGGTGACGGCGCCTTCGGGCCTCTCCGCGCAGAACCGCCGCATTCGTTCCACGCCGAGCCCCGCGCGCAGATCTGATTCGGTAAGAAGGTGCGACGCTCGATCCGATTCCGACGTGGCGCTTTCCAGATCGGGAGGGCGCGCGCCCGTGGTGACGACGAGCGCCTGAAACTCCAGGTCGAGTTCGCCGAGGCGACCGGCCTGGGACCATTCGGACAGTGCCTTGGCGTCGAACGGCACCTGCGCCTGCCGGAAGCGAAAGCCGAAGCGGCCGGCCAGGTCTTCGAACGGGATGCGAAGTTGCTCGATTTCGGTGTGGATGGCGCGCTGCAGAAAGACCAACTTCAGAAAGCTGTCCGACTCACTCACCAGCGTGACGGGAATCCGGTTGCGGCAGAGGTCCAGAGCGGCGGCCAGGCCCGCGTAGCCGCCACCGAGTATCACGACGGAAGGAAGCATGACTGGGTCTGCGGCCAAACCGTTGACCTCCGACAGGCTGCGGAAGCGTCTGGCGGTCTGGCGACGGTCTATTCCAATGGGAGGCGGCCAACGCGCAAGCCGGATCGGTCGCCCCCTACGATGAAAGTCATCCTCTTCGATCTCATGGACACGCTGGTGGAAGATCCGTACCACCGGATGTTCGACAGGGACTTTCCGATTGCCCTGTTCCGCCGCTGGAAGGACCGGCTCTCCTTCGAAGAGTTCGAACGCGGCGAGATTTCCGAAGCAGAGTTCTTCCGCCGCTACTACCTGCCGGCGACGCCACCCGAAGTCCGTGCGCTTCTGCCGAAACCCCGCCGATTGAAGAAGGAGATGTTTCGTTTCATTCGCCCGTTACCCGGCATGGTGGAACTCGCGCGCGCTCTGTCCGCCCGGCCGCTCACCTCGGTGGGTATTGCTTCGAACTACTCCGAGTGGTACGAGCACGTCCTGGCTCTGCGGCCGGAGCTGCGGTCGCTTGCCCGCTATCTCTTCTTCTCCTGCGAGTTGGGCATTCGCAAACCGCATCCGCAGTACTACGAGCGCATCACCGCCGCCCTGCGGTCCGCCGGCGCGATCGGTTCGGCCGGCCAGATCGTTCTCATCGACGACCGGGAGGTAAACGTGGCGGCCGCGCGCGAGGCAGGCTGGGTGGCGCTGCGCTTCAGCTCGGCAGAAGAAACCCGTGGGGACTTGCTGTCCCTGTTGGACACTTCCCCTTTTTCAATGGACAAAAACCCGAGCGCGGAAGGTGCCTGACTCCTATGGCAGACTACGTGGCCATTCGTGCCCGGGTAGAAGCCGGCGGCAAAGTGGCCTGGATTGGCGTCAGCGTCGACCCCGGAACCAAACGCCCCGTCGAACTTCTTGGCGTGGTGGGCAGTACGGCCGACTTCTTCGACCATCCCCTGGAAGAGCCCTTTGCTTCGTTCCAGGGATGGGTCCAGGAGATGCAGTTCTATACGAAGTACGACAAATCGGAAACCTCGGACCTGGAACGCTGGAACAAGGCCACGTTCCACAACCTCGAATACATCGATCAGCTCTTCCGTGATTTCAAGAAGGGCTCCAAAGCAAATCTCGAATTCAAGCTGACCAACGACCTTCAGATTATCCTGGGAGATCGCAATCCCAAAGTCTCGCTCAAGGTGGAGCGCCTGGCGCGGGAGAAGCTGAAGGTGAAAGACGAGACGAACGAACCGCCGCCGGAAGTGGCAGTCGACTTTTCGCTCTACGTGCCGCTTTCGCTCGTCATTTCACCGCTGCGCGGAACCTTCCTGAGCAGCCTCTACGACGGGGACGACGTGGTGGTCAAGATCAAAGACGCGAATCACCCGCGCGCACAGGCCTATCTCGCGCAGTTGTCCGAAGAGGACCGCCAGTTGCCCGAGTTCACGGCCACGCTCAAGAATCGCCGGGCCAATCCCGCCGGAGGCATCTACGTGTTCTTGGCCCTGCCGGACGGTTCGGAAGGCCTCGTGATCGAAGAGGAACCCGGCATCAAGGTAAAGCGGCCCGCTTCCGCCCTTGCTTCGAATGTACCGAAAGCCAGCCTGGTCGGTGGCTCCTCCGGCGGACTCATGGACAATCCTCTGGTGTTGTTGGGCGCTGCCGTGGGCGTGCTGGTCCTCGTGGGCATCGTGGTGCTGGTCTTCGTACTCTGACGGTCAGGCCGGGTTTGACCTCCTGGTGCTTCGGCGCGGGTGGCGCGTCTGGTCCGGGAGCGCAGTGCGCCCCTGTTGTTGCCTTGTGTACGGTTGGTAGTTCTCCGAATGTGTCTCCCTTTGAGGGCGGCGCATGCAACCGTGTCCGAGATCGCGAGCGGAACGCGCGCTTTCAGCGGCCGAGCACTTCGGCCGAACAACGTTGTCTCACTCGAGACCTCGCGAGCGCGCGGTGAGAGGGTTCATTGCGATAGGACTTGCTCTTGAGGGGCCGGGCCCACCGCATGATGCTCAGCTATCGCCGCTTCGGCCGTAACCCCGCGGCGCGCCCTCGAGGTGCGTCAAGGTACCTGGATCGTGCCTGCCAACTCGCCGGCGCCCAGGCGCGGCTGAGCGACTTCAATCGGCACGTCCGCCCTCGCCCCTTTCAAAAGCCTCCGGGCTCGACAGCATTCCAGACGAGGCCGCGGTCGTTCTCCGAATGCGTCTCCCGTTTGAGGGCGGCGAATGCCGACGAGTCCGAGAACGCGAGCGCCGCGCGCGCGCATCACGCCGCCGGCTGCGCGGCGGGCGCGCTGTCCTGGGGAAGCTTCAGGGTGTACTCGAACGCGGCGAGTGCGGCGGTAGCGCCCGACCCCATGGCCGTCAGAATTTGTTTGTACGGCGTCGTGGCCACGTCGCCGCAGGCGAAGATTCCCGGCACGCTCGTGCCACCGCGCTCGTTCACCACAATCTCTCCGTGTTTGGTCACTTCCAACAAATCTCGGACGAAGCCGCTGTTGGGAACGAGCCCAATCTGGACGAAAATGCCGTCCACGTCGAGCCGCTCCTCGGCGCCGGTCTTGCGGTCGACGAACCGCAGACCCGTGACGCTTCCCTTTTCGCTCAGGACTTCCTTAGTTTCCACGGAAGCAAGCATGCGGGCGTTGGGCATGCGGCGCAGGCGGTCCAGAAGCACGCTGTCCGCGCGATAGCTGTCGGCAAACTCGAGGACGACGACGCTCTTGACGATTCCCGCCAGGTCGAGGGCGGCTTCCACGCCGGAGTTGCCGCCGCCAATCACGGCCACATCCCGGCCCTTAAAAAATGGTCCGTCGCAGTGCGGGCAGAAGGCCACGCCCGAACCGATATTCTCCTTTTCCCCGGGCACGCCCAGCTCGCGCCACTTCGCGCCCGTGGCGATGATGACGGCCCGGGCTTCGATCGTGCCGCCGCTCGAAAGAACCAGACGGTGCGGTTGGCCCGGCTCTATGGACTTCACGGTGACCATTTCACGCACGCGCACGCCGTTCTCGCGAAGCCGCTCGGACAGTTCGCCGGAAAGTTCGGTGCCCGTCGTGTGCTTCAGGGCGATCACGTTCTCGATGGCCAGAGTATCACGGAGCTGTCCGCCCACGCGGTCGGCCACGATGGTCACGCTGAGCCCCTTGCGGGCCTCGTAGACCGCGGCGGTCACACCGGCCGGTCCCCCACCGATGATGGCAATGTCGCAGCGCTCGACCTCCGCGCTCTCGGCCGCATCCGCAGCAACGGCCGAGCGCAGCTTCTCGATGAACGCGGCAGCGTCCAGTTTGCCCACGGAAAACACCTGCCCGTCGAGGAGCGCGGCGGGTACGCTTTGAATGTTGTGTTTCTTTACGAATTCGGGATACAGGGCCCCGTCGATCATCTCATGACGAATACGGGGGTTGCGCAGCGCAAAAGCATTGAGCATCTGCACGACTTCGGGGCAGTTGTGGCAATCCAACGAGACCACAGTCTGAAAGGTGAGCTCCCTGGAGATGGACGCGACGAACCGCAGCACGCCTTCGTCCAGACGGGGCGGGACGCCGCCGGCCTGGAGGATGGCCAGCACAAGCGAAGAAAACTCGTGTCCGCCGGGAACACCCCGAAAGCGCACACGCGGCGCCTCACCCGGTCCGAGCACGTCCAGTACGGCCTCGTCGCTTTCGGTGCCCTCGACCGTCTCCACCGCTTCTGCGATGATCTGGTCGCTCACGGCTTCGAGCGCGCGCACCATCTCGGATAGTTCGCGCCGCGCATCCGCGCCAGGGCGCGTCTCATCCGCGGTTGGGGCGGTGTACCTTAGCACGACCGACCTCGTGAGCTTGGCAAAGTAGTCGCGCAGTTGCGATTGCATGGATTCGTCGAACATGGTGTTCCTCCTAATGATGGGCGCGCATGAACGATCAGCGCCGCTCTGCGCGCCCCCGCGACCGGACCGCGTCCCCGCAACCGGAGTTGCGGAGACGCTCCCGGCATATCACGACCTCAGATCTTTCCGACAAGGTCGAGACCCGGTTTCAGCGTGGCTGCACCCGGCTTCCAGTTGGCCGGACAGACTTCCCCGTCGTGCTCGGCCACGTAGCGCGCGGCCTGGAGCTTGCGCACCAAGTCCGCCGCGGAACGGCCAATGCCCAGGTCATGGATCTCGGCGACCTTGATGATCCCTTCCGGATTGGCCACAAACGTTCCCCGGAGCGCCTGACCTTCTTCTTCGATCATCACGTCGAAGCCGCGCGCGAGAACCGCCGCCGGGTCTCCGAGCATGGGGAACTTGATCTTCTTGATGGTATCGCTCGCGGTGTGCCAGGCCTTGTGCACGAAGTGCGTGTCCGTCGAAACCGAGTACACCTCCGCTCCCAACTTCTGGATCTCCGCGTAGTGGTCCGCCACGTCGCCCAGTTCCGTAGGGCACACAAAGGTGAAATCTGCGGGATAGAAAACAAAAACGCTCCACTTCCCTTTCACGTCCGCGGACGAAATGGTTTTGAACTGTCCGTTGTGGAAAGCCTGCACCTTGAAATCCGGGATCTTCTTGTTGATCATCGACATACCGTTCTCCTACTGGCCGTTCGGCCTCGTTTCTGTTGGGCAGCGTATCACAGAAGGGGCTGGCGGTCCAATAGGTTGTGCCTATCGCCCGATAGAGGGGGGCTATAGGCGCGGCCGGCGCGAGCCGGGAACCGGCCGCCGGGTGGCGGCAAGAATCGCAGGTGACCGGCGCCGCACGTAGGCGGCACCTCGAAGTGGCGAAAAGTGTGGCAGTTCGAGAAGGCCGCCGGGCACGCGCGCTTTCAGCGGCCGAAGAGATCCGGACCATGGACGCAGTCTCGCCCGTGACCTGGAGAGCGCGCGGCGACGTGCAATCGTTCCGAAAAGCGAACCGCTTCCCCACCGTACCGCTCCCTTAGCTCACATCCCATGTGTCAGTAGCTCACGGGACCGGCCGCTCCGCGTTGACGCCCACCACCTCGCGCCCGCCTCTTTCGTGCAGTTCGGCCGGGACTATCTCGCGAACCACTTCGCGCAGTGCCCGCAACAATCGCCTGCGGATGAAACCCGGCCTATATACCAGACTCACCTCCCGGGCAGGTTCCGGCGCTCCGAACCGGCGCACCCCGCGCATCGGGTCGGACGTGGCCAGAAGCGGCAGGAGCGTCACACCGGCGCCCGCCTCCACCATCTTCTTGAGCGTCTCGATGCTGCCGCACTCGATGCTGCCCGGCCCGCGGTCCCGACACAACGACAACGACTGGTTGCGGAAGCAGTGATCCTCCCCGAGCAGGATCAAGTCTTCGCCCTTGAGGTCATCGAGCGACAGGGGCGTACCCGGGTCCGGCCGGCGGTCGCCGAAATACGCGACGAACGGCTCGTAGTAGATGGGTTCTTCCACGATGCCGCGCATCTCCAGGGGCGTGGCGAGGATCCCCACGTCCAGTTCGTCCCGCTCCAAGCGCTCGACGATCTGTGTGGTCGGCAATTCGTAAAACTTAAAGTTGACATCCGAATACTTCTTGCGCAGGGTCGAAAAGAGCTGTGGCAGCAGATATCCGGCGATGGTCGGAATGATACCGACGGTGATCTCACCGGCGAGTTCGTCGGCAGCCTCCCGAAACAGATCTTCCAGGCGATCGGCTTCGCGCAATACCGCGCGCGCCTGCTCGATCACTGCCCGACCGAGGGCCGTCGGTGTCACGGGAGTCGTGCGGCGATCGAACAGCTCCGCCCCGGCCTCCTGTTCGAGCTTCTGAATCTGCAGGCTGAGCGTGGGCTGAGTGACCAGGCAACTCTCCGCGGCGCGCGCAAAGTTCCCGTGCCTTTCGAGAGCCACAAGGTAGCGCAACTGCGTCAGGGTCATGGCTCAGGGAGGGATGCGACGGCGAAGGCGCAAGCTGAAAAGGAGTTGAACGACGGCTGGTCCACGCCACCGTCGGGCGTGCAGGCTCGACCGGAGCTCTCCGAGATACTCGCCTCCCTTTCGCTTGCCGAAGACCTGGCAAACGGCAACCCCCAGGAAACCGCGCTGCGGACTGGAATCATTGCTGCGGCCATTGCCAGGGCCGCCGGGTGGGGTCCCGCAGCCGAACGGGACGCGTGCCTCTGCGCGCTCCTGCGTTTCCTGGGGTGCACTTCGTTTGCCTCCGAGGAGGCCGCCTACTTCTTCGATGATCAGGCCTTCAAACGCGCGTTCGCCGCAGCGGACGCGCGTCGCACATTGGACCTGGTGCAAAGGGGAGTCGAACTGGGAGGGAAAACCGGCGGCGGCAGGCTGCGGGGCGCCGGGCATGTACTGGTGGGAGGAAGGCGTTTCTTCTCGGAACTCGTGCGCTCCCAATGCGAAACATCGGGAATCCTCGCGCGCGCGCTCGGGCTTTCGGAAGGAGTGTGCCGCTCCGTCGAGCAGAGCTACGAGCGCTTCGATGGCGGGGGTCAACCCCTGGGCCTTGCCGGAGCGCAGATTGAGGCGGCCGCCCGCGCGGCGGCCATCGCCTACGCCTTCGAGATTGTCAGGCAGAAGACCGACGCGCGCAACGCTGCGGCGGAAGTTGCCGCTCGCGCGGGCGTCTACTTCGACCCGGAGCTCACCCGCGCCCTGCCGGATGCCCTCGCTGTGGTTTCCCTGAAAGCGTCGGCCTGGGACCAGGTCGTGGAGAAAATCAGGCCGCTGCACGGGGCCGATACGAAGAGCGTGGCGCGCGCCTTCGGCGACTTCGCAGATCTGAAATCGCGCCACACCGTGCGACACTCGGCGCGCGTGGCCCGCCTCGCCCGCCAGGCGGCCGGCGTTCGCGGGATGGATGAAGTCGCCCGCGACACACTGGAGCTGTCCGGGCTCCTCATGAACATCGGGATGGTCAGCGTCAGCACGACAGTCCTCGAGAAGCAGGGGCCGCTCAATCGCCCCGAACGCGACAACTTGACTCTACATACCTTCTATACGCATAAACTTCTTGCGGCCGTGCCGGTTTTCGAGCCCTTCGCGGAATTGGCGGCCGCGCATCACGAACGCGCCGATGGAAGCGGCTACCATCGCGGGCTGCGCGAGTTGCCTCTGCCGGTTTCGTTGCTTTCGGCCGCCGATGCTTTTGTGGCGCTGACGTCGGAGCGGGCCCACCGACCGGCGCGCAGCGACGAGGAGATCCAGAGCATACTCTTGAAGGAAGCCGCGGAGGGGAAGCGGGACGGCCAGGCGGTACGCCTCGTGCTGGAAGCGGCCGGGTTGCGCCCGAGAAGAGATCGCGGGGAGTCCGACCTGCACGGCCTCACCGAACGGGAACGGACGGTACTGCAGTTGGTGGCCAACGGTCTTTCCAACAAGCGAATCGCCCTGGACCTGGGCCTTTCGCCGCGGACCGTGCAGCATCACACGATCCGCATCTACGAAAAACTCGGCGTGACCTCGCGCGCGGCGGCCACTCTCGTGGCCGGTCAACGCGGGTTGATAGAATGAGAGGACTCCGCGGGCAAACCTGACTCTCCGATAATAGCCAGCAAGGACCAACGATGCAAACCACTGACGGGCAAACGCGTTCCGAAACCTCCCTTCGAGCGGCCTATGTGCGCCGTTCCATTCAAGTGCTCTCGACCGTCGTGATTTCCGTCGGTCTGCTTTTCCTGTGT
>CAZPFB010000031.1:0-49511 GCA_964585735.1 uncultured Leptospiraceae bacterium | reverse complement strand
AACGTCCCCGTCAGCTGATTAGTGATTGCCCGGCCATGAAGATCCCAGAAGCCCCTCATTTGTTTAGTCTGCCGGGGAGTCCGAGAATTTCAAGCGAAAAATGTTGCCAGGCGCGCCCCAATTCCCGGCTCCGGCACGGCGTGTCACGGAGTGAGCTGATGCAGCCCTGCGATATCGCCGTCTGATAGTCCGCGATTGTAAACCCGAAGCTCGTCGATGGAGCCACCGAGGGCCTGCGCCCCGTCGAAACTCCAGTTGCCGACCGGCGGGCCGCAGCAGGCATCCTGTTCCTGCCCAATGATGAGTCCATTCGCGATCACGTCGAGCGCGCCGCTCGGACCTGGGAATAGGTCCGCGACCAGCATTCCATCCAAAAATGCGGTCAGTCGCCCGTTCGATCGGCGCAAAGCAATGTGAAACCACACGGTGTCCGTGATAGCCGGGTCGGGGACTGCATATTCCGTATCCTTGACGATGAAAGTGAGACGGCGGCTGGGTGCGTAGTCATAGAAGATGTTCACTTCGGTTCCGGTTGTCGCCGGTCCGGACACGCTGAAGTAGTTGTATTCGTCGGTGCTCGCTCCCGTTGTCTTGGCCCAGAAGGCAATCGTGAAATCGTTCAATCCGTGCAGCACGCTCGCGTCGAGCAAAGCGATCGCCGTCGCTGCAAGCTGGTTCTACGATGGAGCACGCGCCTATCAGAACGAAGCAACCGGAGACGATGGCCTGTCTCCCCCTCGCCTGCGCTTCGTCCGGGGCACGGCTTTTCCGGCAAACCCGAGACCCCAAGTCGCGGGCCGCAATCTCGTCCGATTGGACGAAAACAATCCTGCGGTTGCTACGCTCGTGCCGGCGCGGTCGCGCGCGGCGGAATCGGCGTGAATCGGCGCACCCGCCCTTGCGACGGCCGCACAGTGGCTGATGGCCGGCCACCACCCTCACCGCACCCTTACTGGCCCAAGAGGCTTTTCATCAGCGGATGTAGGACCGAAACAACCGTTGCCGAGGCGAGCGCAAGCACCAACAGAAAGCGCGTCTGGTTGCGGATCTCTCGATGAACCACCGCGAAATCACGCTGCACGTCCCCAAAGCGCCTCTCCATAAGGACCAGGATCTCGCCGAATCTCCCCTCCATTTCGCCGAGTCTCTTCTCGAACTTGTTGTCCATCCTGGCCAAGTCTGAACTCAGGGAATCCAATCGATCCCGCACCTGAGCCACACTTCCGGTCAGCTCCGAAAAAGTTCCCTGCACGGAATCCATACGCACTTCCAGCACCGCCACTCGACCTTCCAAGTCCATGGTTTGCCCTCCTCAAGGGGAGGGGTTTTGCCGACTCGCTCACGTTGCGCTTTTTTTCCCGGCCGGCAACACTTTTCCGTGTTCCAAAACAGGATTGCCCCACGACCGCGCGCCCGGATTCTTCGTGCCGATGCCGGAATCGCCCGCTTTTCTGCCGGTGCGCGCCCAGGCGCGGGCCAACGCGCGCAACCAGCGCGAGCTGCGCCGTCTCACGGATGCGCACGTGGCCAAGTGGGCGCGGCGATTGCGGCCGCTCTTTCATCTGCCCGGTCTGCTTTCGGAGGTCTACGTCCGCGGTTTCGAACACCTTCCCCGCCGTGATGATCTGGCGCCGATCCTGGCATTCTCCCACAAGAAGATCCACGACGTGGGCTCGCTGGTCCTGTATCTGGCGGGTCGGCCGACGGATCGTTTTCACGACCTCACGTACATCGCTCAGGGTGGCATCTTCACGCCGATCTACGGCTACCGCGACCTCATGCCTTCCTTCGCCCACCGTCACTTCCAGCGCTCGGCCGCGTTTGTGGCGCGGCGGATCGGACGCTTCACGCACTATCTCTTCACGGGGCTGCACGGCTACCCGGTCTTTCGCGATGGAGTGGACGTGCCGCCCGATCGGGACGCGTACGACGCGCCCTGGTTTGCCGGATCCCGCGTGCTGGGCATGCCCTACGAGGACTTCCTGCGCTTTGCCGCGCGCGAAACGAGAAACTCCGTCATCCGCGTTCAGCGCGATCTGGTGGAACGAAATCGCACCTTCATCATCCTCCCGGAAGGAATCTACCGGCACAACGGCAGCGTGGCGCCTCTCCAAGATTTCCTGGGAGTCACTGCGTTTCGCAAGCAGCGCGAGACGATTGCGGTATCGCTCGCCTACGACGAACTGTGCCCGGACCGTTTGCGACGCATCCGGGCCTTCCTGGTCAATGCGCCCGCTGTTGCCCCACCTCAGGCCAAGGAAGAGCTGCCGGCCTTCACGGAGCGCATCGGAACTCTTCTCCAAGAGGGAACGACCATCGCGACCGGCAATCTCATTGCCCTTGCGCTGCGCCGTCTGGGCCACGAGACCTTCACCTGGGACGACCTGAAGGCAGAGGTACAAGAGTTGGCCCGACGCGCTGTCCACTCACCGTTCGTCTGCGACCCTGACCTGACTGTGCCGGAACGGGTCACACACCATCTCGGTCGCTTCCGCAGCACATACGGCAAGCGATGGATCCGAGCGCACACGAACCGAAGACTCGAGGTCGACCATGAGGCGCTTGCGGCCTACGCGGATTCCGAGCGAACCTGTCACGATTTGCTCTGGAACTGCAACGCGGTCGTTCACTTTGCTCGTCACGTCGGCTACGAACCGGGAGGTCATACTCCGTGACTGGAGCGTCCCTGCCTGCCGCGTGCCTGCTTGGAGGCCTGCTCCGTGGATGGTTGCTCGTGCTCTCGCTGTGGTTGTGCCCCTGCCTGGTGGCGACGCACGCAACGAATGCCGAGAGCTACCTGCCGGGGGACAATGAAAGTACCCGCCGGGCCCTGGTCCTGGTAACGCTGGCGCGCATCCGGGAACTGGGAATGTCTGCGCAGGCTCCCCCCCGAAAGGAGCTCGAGCAGGCCCGGCAACTCCTGGGGCGAACGCCGAGCCGCTACGGCATGTTTGTTTCGCTCTTTCGCAAAAGGGATGCGGCTCTGGCCGGCTGCATGGGGGGAACGGTTCCCCAACATGAGACGCTCCTCCAAGAGGTAGAGCACTGGACGATGATGGCCCTCTCTCAGGATCTCCGCGTGCGCGGACGCAGGCGTGGAGAACTCACGGTCATCCTCTCGTTCGTGGCGGGCACAGAGCCCGTGAGCAATCCGCTGCTCGTGGACAGCTTTCGGGACGGCCTGCTCGTTCGACACAACGGCCAGGAAGCTCTGGTCCTTCCCGGCGAAGCGCGCACTTCGGCTGTGGCCCATCGGCTCGTGCTGGCCAAGCTGGGCCTTTCGAGAGCAGAGGCCGCACACGCCGAGGTGTTTCGGGTGCGGGCCGTCCGCTTCGGCCCCGGCCGGCGTCTCTTTGCACCGGGGAAGCCCACGGGAGGATGAAGGCGAAAAGTGCTTCCAACCGAACCGCCTGAGTCCACGATCGGTGGGATGACTTCCGTTCGCAGCAGCCGTGCACGGCGCGCTTCCCGCTCCCTCGCCCTATTCTTCCTCGGCGCCTTGCTTTGCCTACCCGGAGCCCTCGGGAGCCAGGGTGACGATGTCGAGTACGTGGCCGTCTACCCCGGCCTGCGCAGCATCAGCACAAAGGCCCCGCTGCGGCTCTCCGTGTTTGCGCGCCGGACGCGCGAAGTAACCATTGCGATCACTCCCATAGGAGACGGACAATTCCGCGCTCTCTCGGTGAGCCCGTGGTCGCGCGAGTTTCGCCAGAAGACATCCGCACTGCGGGTCGAGGTCCCCTCCAAGAGCGACGCGGCGCACTTCGTGCAAACGTTTCGCGTCGCCGACGGGGCCAACTACTTCAAGCTCACTGTCGGTCTACGGCCCGGCACGTACCTGATCACGGCACGCACGGCGCGCGGCATACAGGCCCATCACCCGCTGCTGGTCTCCGACCTGGGCCTGATCGCCAAGCAGAGCACGAGTTCTCTGCTCTTCTACACAGTCGATCTGCAAAGCGGCGCACCCGTGAAGGCAGCGCAGGTGACCGTTCGCTCGCCGGGAAGCGCGCGGGCCAAGCGGCTCACGACCGATGCGCGCGGCCTGGCAGAACTGGCCCTGAAGGGCAGCGGCCTGAACGCCGATCGCATCGAGGCCACCGCGGAAAAAGGTTCGCAGCGGGCCATGCTTTCCTCCGGGCGTACACCGTTCCTGGATACGCGCTACCAGGTCTTCATCGATACCGACCGTCCGATCTACAAAGGCGGCCACACGGTCCATTGGTACGCAGTCGCTAAGGAATCCAAGAAGGGACGACTCTCGGCAGCGGGAGGCAGGACCGTGGTGGCAGAAGTCCGATCGGCCGACGGTCAGGTGCTCTCGCGTGCGTCGGTGAAGCTCGACGCCTTCGGAAAGACCGCGGGCAGTTTCCAGGTTCCACGCCGCACCGGCGGCTACTTCACAGTCCGCCTGGATATCGCCGGAGAGCAACACCAGGCCAACTTCCTGGTCCAGGACTATGTCAAGCCGAGCATGTATGTGCAGGTCGTGCCGGACCAGCCCGCGGTCGTGTTCGGTCAGCGTATTGCCGGTCGGATCAAGGCTTCGTTCGTGCACGGTGGCGTTCCCTCGGGAGCAAAGGTCAAGTACGAGGTGTTCCGCGGACTGTACCGCGCGCCCGCGTTCGAAGTTTCCAGCGAAGAGCGGCTCTTCGACCTGACTCCCCAGGTTCCTCCGGGTCGCGGGGAGTTGGTCACCTCCGGAGAAGGAGTCCTGAGCGAAGCGGGAGAGATGGAATTTCTCATCCCGACCAAGCCCGAGCACAAGCAATCCCTCTTCACCATCCGCGCCACGATCACGGTCGAGGACGGCGGGCGCGTCACGGATACCGCTTCCGGCTCCGGGGCCGTGCGGGTCCTGGCGGGCGCCCTCACTCTGGCCGCACGGCAGTCGAACTTCATCCTGGCCCCGAACGGAAGCGATCGCATTTCGGTGCTGGTTTCGAACCTTAGCGGCGCGCCGGCCGCCCACCAGAAGGTGCAGGCCCTGATTCTGGAGGAGAAGTGGGAGCGGACGGTCGGGAAGGACGGGAAACCGGTCCAGGCCGAGTACGCGCGCGTGGACGAAATTTCGGGTAACACGGACGGAAACGGACGAGTTCAGTTGTCATTGAAAATCGCACGTACCGGCCGCTTCCGGGTCGTCGTTCGGGTCGAGGACGAAGCGGGAAACCCCGTCACGCAGGACCTGTACTACTGGGTGGCGGACGAGAACTTCGCCCAGACACAGGGCGCCTTCCCCGAACTCGGACTGGAGGCGAGCAGCCGCGTCTACAAGCCGGGTGACACTGCCCGCATCCTGATCACCACGAGCATTCCGAACGCGAAGGTGCTCGTCACGACGGAAGGAGATGAGCTGTATCGACGTGAGTTGATTCCCATGCGCGGGCGGACACACCTGCTTTCGGTTCCGCTCGGCGACGCGCGGTTCGTTCCCAACGTCTACGTCACGGCCACTCTGGTGCACGAAGGGAGACTGGTCACCAGTTCGCTGCCCGTCTTCGTGTCCCCGTCCGGTCGGCTTCTGACGGCCGAACTCAAGACTGACAAGCCCCGCTATCGGCCCGGCGAAAAGGTCAAGCTCAAGGTGCTCACGAAGGATGCAGGCGGCCGTCCGGCGCCGGCTTCGGTGGCGCTGGCCGTCGTGGACGACAGCGTTTTCCTCGTACAGGAACGCCTGGCACCCACCATCGAGAAGTTCTTCTACGGCCGCCGCCCCAATCGCACTCGGCTCTCGTGGTCCTTTCCCGCCATCTTCACCGGCGGCGTCTCGAAGGGCGATCAGCAGGGCGAAGTCGAAAGGCGCAACTTCAAGGACACCGCGTTCTTCCGCCACAACATCCAGACGGACAGTCGTGGGCAGGCGGAAGTGCAGTTCGTGCTTCCGGGCAACCTGACTACGTGGCGGATGACGGCGGTGACGTCCGACCGCGGCGACTTGGTCGGCACGCAGGTGACGAAATTCCTCTCCACGAAGGACCTGATCGCGCGCCTTTCGCTGCCCCGATTCCTCAACACGGGCTCATCGGGAGAGGCGATTGCCATCGTGCAGAACCTGACGTCCCAAAAACTCCAGATTCGTGGCACGTTTCGCGCGGTGGGCCTACAGCTTACGGGGGAAACGACGGTGCGTGGGGAAGTGCCGGCCCAGGGTCGCACTTCCTTTCGGATCCTGGTCCGCGGCAGCGCGGAGAACCCCGATGCCAAACTGCAGTTCTTCCTTTCGAGCGAGGACGGTCGCCTGACCGACAGCCTGGAACGGCGCCTGCCGGTCTTCGAGACGGGGCTTGCGCATATATTGGCCACGCCCGGTGTTCTTCTCGGAGACAGGAGCGGTCGCTCCTCGGGGACCGTCACCCTGGCCCTATCCGAGAATCCGGAAGCGCGGGAAATCCTGAAGCGCAACATCGACATCCGGTCGCTCGAGCTGGTCATCTTTCCCAACCTGCTTTCGAGCGTGCTCGGCTCGATCGAGTATCTGCTGGAGTACCCGCACGGCTGCGTGGAGCAAACGACCAGCCGCTTTTTGCCCAACATTCAGGTCCTAAATTTTATGCGAAAGCATAGCATCAAGGACGCCGCCCTCGAACAGAAGCTGCGCACGCACGTAGAAGCGGGCGTGACTCGCCTTTTGCAGATGCAGAACCGCGAGCGCGGCGCGTGGGGCTGGTGGACGAGTCGGGACGCCTACGCCGTCAACCACTGGATGACCGCCTATGCGCTGTACGGTCTGGTTTCCGCCCGCAACGCGGGCTTTGCCGTGGACGCGCGGGCTCTCGAAACAGGCTTGCGCGGCCTGCGCGGCATGATGTACGAAGTGGGACCCGGTCGGGCCTACGAGAACGTGGACACGAAGGATTATCCGAAAGAGGAGTCCTTCATCGTCTTTGCCAACTACATCCAGACGCTCGCCGGCCGGGGCGATCCCAGCATCACGGACGCCGTGCTCGTCGTGCGCCAGCAGGCCACGCTCGAATCTCTCGGCTGGGCCGCGCGCTCCCTCGAGGTCGAGAAGCGGCCCGTCGAGCTCGGCCAGGTCCTCGAAGTTCTGCGGGCCCGCGCCAGGGATGCGCGCTTTTCCGAGAACGTGGAGCAGGAACGCCCGAACACGAGCGACATCTACTATTCGTCCATCGCACTTCAGGGCCTCCTTCGCCAGGAATCCTCCGAAGCGCAGGCCGGCGCCTTCGTTCGACGGCTGCTCGAGAACCGCCGCGCGGACGGTCGCTTTCGCTCCACACGGGACACGGCCGCGGCGCTGGGCGCGCTCCTGGATTTTCTCGGCGCCAATCGTGCGCTCCTCGAAGCCGACCTGACAATGGACGTGAATCTCCCCGGTCTACAGAAGACCGTCCGGGCACGCGGCACCGGCCGCGAGCCCATCCGCGTCGCGCTCAGCCCGACGGCGCTCCGCTCGCTCAAGGACAACACCGCGGCCCATTCCCTCGGCGCGAGCATCCGCTTCCAGGGGAAAGGACTGGCACAGGCTTTCCTGTCGGCGCGCGTCTTCGAACGTACGCAGACCTTCACGCCGATCGAACGGGGCCTGGTGGTGGAACGTTCGTACGCCATGGAAGGCACGGACCCGGAGAAGGTCGCTTTCAACGGCACCCTGTACCAGGGCGAAGGGCTGGACGTGGTCGTTCGCATACGCCCCGGCTCACGCGGCGGCGACTACCTGCTCCTGGCAGAACCGATCCCGCCCGGATTCGCGGTTGAGTCGGAGTTCGACTATTCGTACGGCAGGCGCAACGTCGTCATCACCAAGACCCACGTGTACTACTATGTGGAGAACTACGGCGGCGAGGAAGTATTGCGCTATCGCCTGCGGGCGGTCAATCCGGGCAGCTATCTGGTGCCCCCCGCCACGGCCGAACTCATGTACGACGATCGTGTGAGCGGGAGTTCCGCTGCGGGGGTGCTCAATGTCGAATAACGCCCGCTCGGCGCGCCACGCTGTGGTCCTCCTCTTCACGGTTGCGGCCCTGCAGCCCACCCACGGCAGCCGGGAAGCGCCGGTCGCCGCAAAAGAACGACTGTTGAGCGCGAGCCTGCGCATCCAAGCGTACGACTTTCCGGTGACCGAGAACCTGGACGTGGCCATTCGCACTATCGGCGCGCGCACGCTCGAACCGGGCGCCACATTCAGCCTCAATGCGACGCTCGGGCGACGCACGCTCGCCCGCGGATACCGACGCGCGCGAGGCTACAGCGGCACAGGGGCGGAAGTCTCCGAGATCGGCGGGGGTCTGTGCATGCTGTCCACGGCGCTCTACCTTGCTTTTGCACGCGCCGGGTTGGAAATCGTCGAACGACACCCGCACCTGCGGCCGGTCGCCTATGCGGAGCCGGGCCTGGACGCCACGGTCAACTTCCCTTACAAGGACCTCAAGGTGCGCAACCATTCCGATCGCCCGGTACGCCTGCGCGTATTTCGGAGCGGAAGGCTGCTGGCGGCCGAAGTACGCGTTGTCCTCGAACCGAACGTGGAACTTCGCCTGGACCGTGTGGTGAGTCGCGCCGAGATTCCCGGACAGGTCACAAACGGCTTCCGCGTCAAGACGACGCGGACTTTTCTCAAGGATGGCCTTCCGCTGCGTTCGGAACTTCTTTCTGAGGATGTTTTTGCAGCCGTGGACATGGAACTGGAGGGAACCCCATGAGACCTTCCGAGCATCGCCTCCCGGCGCTCCCCGTCCGCACCGTCCGCGGCCTGAGCCTGACGCTTCGGCCGGCCGTTGGCTTTCTCCTTGCTTTCGCCTTCCAGGTTTCGGTACATTCAGGGCCGTCGGCAGGCGGACCGGTCGTACGCATCGATACACCGGCTTCGGGCTGGACGGCTCTGAAAGTCGTGCAGGTGCGCGGTCGTGTCCTGAACGCGCCGGGGATCACGGAGGCTCGCTTCATCCTCAACGGCGAAGAGCGTTTCATCCCGGTGCGCAGCGGCGCCTTCGCGCAGGAGATCGTCCTCGGTGCCGGCGCCAACTACCTGAAAGTCGAAGTCGTCGACGCGGCCGGGCGCGCGGGCAGTACCGGCGTGAAGCTGGTGACCAACAACGCCCAGATGGACCTCAAAGTGATCCTCACCTGGGATACGGATCGCACCGACGTCGACCTCTGGGTGACCGACCCGAACTCCGAACGCGTCTTCTACGGACACCGCACCTCGAAGCTGGGCGGAACGCTGGACACGGATGTCACCACGGGCTACGGACCGGAAACTTTTACACTGCCCCAGGCAGTACCCGGAGAATACCTGGTGCAGGCGCAGTACTACGGGGGCGCGAGCCCGACGATGGCCCGTGTGGTGGTCGTGCTGTACGAAGGAACTCCCAACGAGAAGCGTTACATCTTCCCGGCTTTGCTCCAGAAGGGCGGCGACGGGACGACGATCGGTCGTTTTCGCGTGGACTGAACCAACGGAGCGAATCCATGGCAATCACTATGTACATACGTATCATTTGCGCCTGCCTGATGCTGGCCTCCCTTTCCGGGCTGGTGGCCGCCCCGGACGAAACCATTCTCCGAAATGTTCGCGCGGGCAAACCCGACGCGCTGGTTGCGGTGGACGCGGCCACGTTACAGCGCCTGCACAACCACGGCGGCCGCCACTATTACATTGCCCGCGAGATCGGCCAGGGCGCCCTACGCAGTCTGCTGGGTTGCTTCAAGAACCCGGACGCCACCTGCCGCAAGCTCTGCGCCGACAACCTGTACCAACTCCAGCTCACCTACGTCCATCGCAAGGCGTTGCTCCACTACTTCTCCGCCGAAAAGAACCTGCCCGTTCGATTGGCACTCCAGGATTTGCTCGTGCGGATCAATGAGAACCGCTTTGCGCAGGCGCGTTCAGCAGGAGACGCGGACTTCCTGGCAAAGATCGAATACTCGGAGATTGCAGACTTTGCCGAGAAAGGCTACCCTTCGGGCGAACGCTACACCGAGCGCGATTTCCGCTTTCTTGCCGGGGGGATGCGCAACAAAGACACGGCCATGCAGGTGTACGCTGCGCGCATGCTCGGACGCATTCAGGGCCGTACCCAGTCCATCCAACGCTTCCTGACCGACGCTCTCAAGACGGCGAAGAATACGGCCGTCATCCAGGCCATCAACGAGGCTCTGGGCTGCCTGCGCAATCCTTCCTCCTGTCCTGACGTCGAGCGATGAGGGGGAGCGCCGCTGCCAGGCGCGCCCTTGCCGTTGGGGGGATCGCGGGCGTGCTGGCGGGCTTGGGCCTGAGCGCGCGCCTGCTTGTTCAGGCCGAAGGCGACTGGCAGACCGTGCGCCGGCTCTGGGATACTCCGCCGGGTTCGAGCGCGTTTCGGCTGCGCGACGAGGACGGGGCGCTGAGCGCTTTCCTGCCGACGTCGGATCGATATCTCCTGGTGAATCTGGAGGCCGTCGATCCGCGTTTCCTCGCCGATGTCGTCGCCGTCGAGGATGCCGAGTTCTACACGCACGGAGGAGTGCGCTGGGATGCGGTGGCCGGGGCTGCCCTGCTGTACATCGGTCGGGGGAGCCTGCGCCTCATCGACCTGATTCTGGGAACTCGCCTTGCGCCGAACAACAACATCCGCGGCGGCAGCACCATCACGCAGCAACTCGTGAAGAACATGTTGGGGAATCCGCCGCGAACGGCCCGCGTCAAGATCCGCGAGATTTATGCGACCGTCCGTCTCGAGGCCATGCTCCGCGATCGCTACCCGGATGCTGAAGGCAAACAAAGAATTCTCGAACGTTACCTGAACGAGATCTACGCAGCTCCCGGCCTGCGCGGCATTCGTGCCGCGTCCTGGGTTTTGCACGACCGCCAGGATCTGCGAACCCTCGATGCTGAGGCGCGCTCGGCGTTGCTCGCCGGGATTCAGGCTCCGGCCGCTCTGCGCGAAGGCCGGGAACGCTCCCGCGAGCTTCTGGCGCGAACGCGGGCCAAAGTACAGTATCTTTCCCCTGAACCACAAAAGTCGCCCTTCACGCTGCCTTTGGACAACCGCGTTGCCCACTACCGCGACCGCATGACGCTATTCGCGCGTCAGTCCGGCGACGCGGCCACCATCCCCTACGCGCGCGTGATGCGCACACTGCTCCCGCGTCACGCCGCGGGCAGCGTCGACGTGCGCACCTGTCGCGATGCGCAGCTCGATCGGGAGCTGAACGGGCTCCTGGCCCAGGCGATCGTACCCTACCGCGGGCCTCCCTGCACGGTTTTGGGCGCGTTCGCGTTGCTTCGGCTTTCGGACGGCGCGGTCCTGGCCGTCGGCGACAGCGGTTGCGGCGTGGCCTCCGAGGCCATCCTCGCCAGGCGACAGATTCTCTCGACATTCAAGCCCTTTCTGTACGCGCGCGCTCTCCAGGAATTGAACCTCACACCGGCCTCCGTCTTCGTGGATCGGCGCTACACAGTGCGCGACCGCCTGGGGCGTCCGTACGCGCCCGGCAATCACTATGCAATCTTCAAGGGTCCGGTCACCCTGAAAACGGCATTGCAACATTCCACGAACACCGTCAGCCTGCAACTGCTGGATCGCATGTCGGTGCACAGCGTCGTCGGCGTGGGTCAGGAGCTCTTTCGACTGCGGCCGAAGGATCGCCTGCGCGACCGCTTCCACGCCGACTTCGCTTTGGCTCTGGGCGCCGTTCAGCTCTCACCCCTCGAATTGGCCGCAGGTTACCTGAGCCTGCTCTCCGGGGGCCGCAAACGTTACCCACGCCTGCGCTGCGACCGCCCTCAGCTGAAAGGCCGCGTCGTTCTGGATCCGCGCGCCAGCGCACAGGTGCGCGAGATGCTGACGGCCGTGGTGCGCTGGGAGGGAACGGCGGCGCTCCCCGCGGATACGGGCTCGGACCTCATCATCCAGGACCTGGGCGGCAAATCCGGTTCGAGCGAAAGGGACAGTTGGTTCGTGGGCTTCTCAGAAGACCTGCTCCTCGTCACCTGGCTGGGCGCGGCCACAGGAAAGGACCGACTCCCCCCGACCGTCCGCGCCGCCACCCTCTGGCGGAGCCTCATGGCCAGGACGACTCGAGCTTTCCCCCCGCGCAAACTCGAACACTCCAAGCATCTCCGACGGGACTACTACTGCCGCCGCACGGGTTTGCGACCGGGTCCGGCGTGTCGGCTCGAATCAGCCCTGTTCGCGCCGGGGCAACAGCCCGCCGAAATCTGCCCCCACTCGAGACCTCACTGAAGTCGGTTCCCCTTTTTTTTCCGACAGACCGCGGCCCAGAAGCGTCCTACAGGTGTGGTGTCTGGGGCTCGTGCTGGTTGTATCGCGGGGAAAACGGCGCTCGGCCTTGCGTGCGTGTGCGTGCTCGTCTTCGCCACTGCGCTGACCGCCGCGCCCGGCCGTGATCGTGCCCTCGAATTGTCCCAACAGCTGCGGCGAACGGGCGGCATGCAGGAGAAGATCCGCCTGGGGGAAAAGCTCGGTCGCCTGAGAACGGCGCGCGCCAAGGAGCGCTTGCTCTCGTTGCTCGAAGACAAACACTACTGGAACCGAACGGCGGCCGTACACGGCCTCGTCTTGATCCCAGAGCCCGAGGTCACCCGCGCGCTCGTGCGGCGGATGCTCACGGACCACATGGTCGACGACGTCATCGAGAGGCTGCTTGCACAGGAGGCCACCCGACATTTCTCTCACCTGAAAGCCATCTACGCCACAACCACGCCCTCAAAGGATCGCCTGCGCGTCCTGCCCCTCGTGGGCGCCGCCCGTTCTCCTGAGGCGGCTCTTTGGCTGCGGGCCATCGTGGATTCAAAAGAACCCGAACGTGAATTGGCCCTGACCGTATTCATCCGACATCACAACGAAGGAAACGGAGCGGTCATTCGCTCGTATCGTCACGACCCGGCTCTCCAGCCCGCCGTCCTACGACATCTCGTTAGGTCGGGCGGCCCGGAGGATCTGGCCTTCTGCGAGGAAGTCATTCGCCACTCCGCGGAAGGCGCAACCGTCGCGCTCGCGTACGTTGGCGTGCAGCGTTGGGCCACGCCCGCCAGACGCGAGCAGGTATTCCTCGAAGCGCTCGGCTCCCGCGAGCCCAAGCGAACCATCGGAGCTCTGGGCGTTTTCGAGAAGGTACGGAGCGATCGCCTGCGCGTTTCCCTGGCGCGCCTGGTGCGACGGGCCGACCACCAAACGATTCGTCTGGAAGCGGCGCGTCGCCTGATCGAGTACAACGAGGCGGACACGATTGCGCCGCTCGTCCTCGTTCTTCGAGAAGAGTATATTCCCGCGCCACGCCCCAGCGCACTGGTGACCCTTCTCTTGGGCTTTGTGACGGTAGGCATCGTGCCCGCGCTCATGCGCCTTTCGGAGGACAGCACGCACGCGGGTTTCGAACGCAGACGCCAGGGGATCGTCGCCGCACTGCGCAGGCGCACCGGTCAAAAGCTGGGCGGCTCGTACACCGAGTGGTTCGACTGGGCCATATTTGCGGGGCACACTGTGGATGGACACAACCTCATCCAAGAATTGTTCTCGGGCCACCCCCAGCGCCGTGCGCAAGCCCGGCAGGCCACAGCACGGCTTCTGGGAAGTGAACTCGCCCGAGCAGGCGGTATCGAGGCCATCGAACGACCCACACCCGAGTCAGATTTGCTGCTGGCCCGCGAACTGATCCGCCGCGGGCTCCTGCGCGACGAGTTGTGAACAGCGCGCGTCAGGCAGAAACAGGCGGTGCGACGATGAGCGCGGGCAATTGATCCGGTACGCCGTAGCGATTCCAGGAGGGAATGTCGACGACCAAAAGGTCGCAAGAGTCGGCCGCCAGCATCACCGGTGGTCCTTCCTTGAAGCGAAACTGTGGGTACCGTGCCCGCGTTTCCGGAGCGATCATGCCGTTCGGGATCACCGTGACTTCGGCCGCGCGACCGGCGGGCGCAAAGAGGTTCAAGCACAGTTCGGGCGCAGAGGCTTCGCACAAGATGATAATGCGATTCGTGGCTGTCACGTGTCCCGTGGAGATCCCAATCGGACAGGGCGAGCGCTGCATCAGCTCGGTCACGCGGCCACCCAGCGGATCCCGCACGGAGCCGAGCGCCGAACCGACCAGGAGCAACTCCGCGTGAAACGAGCGCGCCTGATCCAAGATCGAAGCAGTGATGTCTCCGGTCTGTCGATAGACGAACATTGTGTTGGCGCCCAGGCGATCTGTGAGCGCGCGCACGGCCTCGAAGCTTTCTGCCATCCGAAACGAGATTTCCTCGGCAGAAAGATCCTGCTCGGCCAAGAAATGCAGAGCCTGAAGCCCCGCGCCGGGCGCGATCCGGTGGGAGATGCGCAACAACGATTCCCCCCGCTGGCTCAGGCCAAACGCGAAGAGAATGCGACGCAGCCCCGCTGCCTGTTCTGGAGGGAGTGCCATGGTCGAAATCGACCCGAAGAGCGAAGGAATTTGGGGCCAGCCTGTCAATCGAAAAGAAGAAACGGGGGCGCTCACGTTCGGAATCGAGCGAGCAGACCCGGAAGGGCCGCGAGGACCAGAACCAGAAGTGGCGCCAGATGTGAGAGGAGGTTGTGAAGCGGCTCGTCGTTGGCGCAGAACAACCGGAGAGCACAGGCTCCGGTCAGGCCCGCACCGAATCCCACAGCCGGACCCACGGAGAGGACGGAGGGTTCGAAACCACGACGCACCATCCACAGGAGAAGCGCGAACGGGGGAAGACCGGCCAGCACGACGTCCCGCGCGCAGGGCCAGACGAAACCGGACTCGAAGGAAAGTGGACCGGCCAGAGTCTCCCAGGTCAGTCGCCCGACTTCGAGCAGGGCAATTCCAACGAGAGCCGACCAGAAGCCGACCCGGACCAGGCGGTCGGACCAGCCCGGAATGCTGCGGCCGAGGGCGAGCACGCCCCCCAGAGAGAAGGCCACGGCGGAGAGTGCCAGGAAGACGCCGAGCGCCGGGTCCGGACGCAGGGAAACGGTCCAGCCGCGCACGGCCAGCAGCAGGAGCGGCGCGGCCACGAGGGCGGCCAGCACCCAGACCGCAGCCCGCAGCGCCGGAGGCCGCAGCGGACGGACGGGCGCCAGGTTCGCGGCCAGTTCCTCGATTCGATCAGTCGTCTTCATTTCCCGCAACCTGTCCTCGGTCCCGCAACAGCCGAAAGAGCGCGCGCTTCCCGCGATGCACGCTGACCCGCAAAGCCACTTCGCTCTGACCCAACCGAAGCGCAGCCTCGCGACCGCTGCAACCCTCCAACTGGGTGAGGCGAATCGCCATGGCCTGCTGTGGTGGCAATTGCTCCAGTGCAGCCATCAACCACTTCAGTCGTTCGTCCCCTTCCGCTGCCGCCTGCGCCGGGAGGTTCTCCACCGGCACGTCCGCCCGTCCTGGACCAAGCGACCGCACCATGCTGCGAACCGCGTCCACGTAGCGACGCTGCAGAATGGCAGCACACCACGCGCCAAACGAGCGCGAGGCATCGTACGTGTGGCGTGACTTGTGAACCGAGAGCAAAACCTCCTGCGCAAAGTCTTCTGCTGCATCCTCGTCGTTCAGGCGACGTCGGAAGTAGGCGCGGGCCCGCCGCGCCACTTCGGACAGCACCGTCCGATAGGCGGCCGCATCACCCGCTTGTCCCTGGCGCATGAGCTCGCGCAGACGCGCGTCGGATGCGAAAGCCGAATCGCTGTACTGGCCGCCTGCCATGGACGTTTCGTCGGCCGAGTCCCGAATGTTACAAGCAGATTCACGTGCCGGTCCGGCGGCCCGGACGCCCGGTGGTTTTTCGTGTAACAAAGGCCCGCCCCCGCCGAACTCCAAGAGCCTATGACACTACCCGCACCTTCCATCCGGCCGAGAGCGACGGGCGCCGGTCGCCGCGCGCACCGAACGCTCCATGTGCTCGAAAGCGAATCGCCGGCCTTTTTAGCCCGATTGCGCTCGGGAGACCGGGAGGCCTTCGGTCAGGTGGTCCGTGATTACCAGGATCGGATCTACTACACGGCCCTGCGTATTGTGAAGAACCCGGAAGAAGCACAGGATGTCCGGCAGGAGGCCCTGCTCTTGGCCTTCGAGAAAATTGCCTCTTTTGAGGGGCGTTCCAAGCTTTCGAGTTGGCTGCACGTGATTGTGTCCCATGCTGCGCTCGCCCGTGTGCGCCGAAGACGGCATCGGGAAGTTCCGTTCGAAGAGGACCTGCCGGGCATGGTGGCGGGTGCCGGTCCATCGGGCTCGCGGGACGGTCTGTCCTGGCTTCTGTTCGAAGAATTGGAAGAGCGGCTCGACCGAGCGGTGGCGGAGTTGCCGGAACCGTACCGGCAGGTCTTCGTCCTCCGGGAACGAGACGGTTGGACCATCGAGCAAATCGCCAAAGCCCTGTCCATTCGGGCCGGCGCGGTGAAGACGCGTCTGCACCGCGCACGCCATATGCTCCGCCACGAGTTCCCCGACTACGGCAATTCGCACTTGCGCGCGCGCAACACCCGTGCGAAGTAAGCGGATTCGCTGCTTCCCAGCTACCAGGAGACTCGCATGCTTCGTCGCTTCCCGGAAATCGTCTTTGTTTGTGCTGCTGTGCTCATCAGCATGGCCTGTGGGCTGGAAACCCAGAAGTGCGCGAGCGCCTGTTCGCAGGCTATGGCCGAAGCGAGACATCGCTGCGGCAACATGGAAGAGCCGGCCATGCGGGACCGTTGCGGGCAGCAGGCCGAAGCCGATGGGAACGCGTGCCTGAAAGGCTGCTCGTCCCCGGCCTCCAGGTAGCCGTCACCGATCGCTTTCAGACAACGACCGCCGTCGCCGTCGGAATTCCGACATGGTGCAGCGCGTCGGCACAGCGGCCAGTTGCCCAGGGATTCTCCTGAGAGATTTTGCTGCTACGAGGGCACCCCGTTTCCGCGCGTCGGCCGGAGGCGCGCAACCGGCTCTGCACACTGTCCTATTGCTGGCGGCCATGTCCTTTCCCGGCGCGCTTCCTGTGCGGCGCACCAGACCCTGGGCTTTTCGCAGCCGGCACACTATGTGCAATGAGGGGAGCAGCGGCACGCTGTGCCCAAGATTCCACGCAAACTCTGGAGAGTGTATATGAAGAAACGTCGGGACTTATCGAGCCAACGAATGCTCGCGGCAGTACTGGGTGGCGCTGTTCTATTGAGCGGTTGCGTCCGCGCGCAAAGCGATGATGAGGCCCTGATTCCGCTGGCGCTGGCGGCCGCGCAGACCTCGGACCTGAGCCGTAACGCCATCTCGGTCCTCGGCTACGGGAGCACGGTGTCCCTCGAACGCGTCATGTACAAAGACGGGCTCTTCGATTGGGATCTGCAGAGCGAGTTCAGCGAGTTCGACGCAGCGGGTGTCGGCAACGTCGCGATGAAGGAAATGTTCATCTCGGTGGTCAATCAGCCGGCGCGCGCGTCCGTCGAGTACCTCGTGTTGGTTTCGGCGGGACAGAACGGCGAATCGAAAGGCAACGCCAACGTGCTCACCGGGCAGGCGGCCAACTACAAAGACGGCTTCGACAAGGATGTGCAGCGCAAGAACCGGACAATTGACTCCCAGTCGCTGGCCTACAAACTCATGTACACTCCCGCGGGCTACAGCTTCAGCCTGCCGTCCTCTAAGACCTTCGTGGCGCTGGCCTTCGATCACCAGAGCTGCATCGGATACAACCTCAACGACCACGGATTGCCCTGCAACGACGGCAACCGCACGGGAATCAGCAAGGGCTTCTACAACTGGCTCAAGAAGAAGCATTACAAGTCGAAGCTGAAGATGATCATCCTGGCCGGTTCCAGCCGCGGAGGCTGCCTTTCTTTGGATGTAGCGCGTCGCTTCATCAACGATAGCGGCTACACCAAGATCCCGATCTACGTGGCCGGGTTCGATCCCGTGTGTAAGGAAGGCACCGACGGCACGCGCGAAATGGGCGCTTCCAATCCGCACATCAACAACCCGCTGGGCAACTACGATGGAACGGATGCCAGCCACAAGACCGACTTTTCCGCGCAGTACAACTCCATATCCTCCCTGCAGATCTTCAACGTGAGCGACGGCGACGAAGTCGCCATTGGTATCTCCGGCGTGCGTCCCCTGGTGGACAGCACGAACTCGACTTCGACGAACTGGTGGCGGGGTAACTGGTACCACCAGATCTGGCGCAGCGGCAAACACAACGACCTCGGTCGCAGCTACAGTTCGGCGGGAACGTACATCACGTCGTCCCTCAACGATCTGCAGAGCGCCTGGAATCGCATGCATTGTTCGGGAAGCAGCTACTGGAACGGAAGCTCCTGCCAGACGTGCGGGACGAACTACTACTGGAACGGCGGTTCGTGCAGCTACTGTGCGGGCAGCGGCGCTTCCTGGAGTGTGGCGGGAAGCTGCACCTGTTCCGGCGGTCGCTACTGGACGGGGTCGAGCTGCGCCTGCCCGAGCGGCACCAACTGGACCGGCTCCTACTGCAATGTCAGCAGCGGCGGATACTGAGAGGCCTCGGCTGCTCTGCCGCTGACCCAGTGCTCCGACGCGGTGGCGCACCCCTTGGGGGCGCCACCGGAGCGCGGCCGCCGTCAGCGCAGCAGCAGACAACTGCGACTCAGCTCATCGTACCAGAAGAGCACCTGCGCAATTCCTGTGAGCAGGTCCAGGAGTCCCGCCGGGACAAAAAGACACAGACCCCAGGGTCGAAAGCGAAGCGGTTCGGTTCGGTAATGGCCCAGGTACAGCGCCGAAGTCGGCTGCCCCGCTTCCAGGCTGTAGACCTGACGTTCGAGCGGACCGGCGTCGGTGAGGGTGTAGGTGACGAGGATGCTACGTAGATCCATAGGTCTCAGCGGGAGCTTCCGCGCCTCCGATCCGAGAAGCGGCTGTCCCGGAGGCATCGGCCTGTAAAAAGTATGGCGACCGAACGGAAACTCGGACCGAACGGAGGGTTCGAGTTGCAGCCAGGAGTATTCTTCCAGGCGGACCTTCCTTCCCGAAGTGAACTCGAGTTGGATGTCTTTGGTCTTGGGATCGAAAAGAGCAGCGACGACGGGCCCGTCGTCCACCCCAGCAAGGGGAGGGCCGCGGTAGAGGGGCAGTGCCAACCGAAATCCCTCCGGCAACGTGATGACCGCGCCTGAGTCGGGGAGGAGCAGGTCCCGCGCCCCCACGGCCAGGCGAGCAAAGGGCTCCACCTTTGTGGGCGGCACACGTTCGAGGCCGGCCAACTTCACCTGCAACCGCGCGGGCGAATCGGCCGGGTCTGCCTTCGGGAGCGCGGGGAGCGCGTAGCAACCGTCCACGTTGGCGTCGCGGGCCCGCAGGCAGAGCAGCAGGCGACCCCGAGCGCTGCGGCCGATCTCGACGGGAGCAAGCGGATAGTGGTAGATGGTCTTATCCGGGAACGCGTAGTCCTTGGCCATGCTCGTGAAGACACAGCCGGCGGACACGAGTCCGAGTGCCGCCACGCCGAAACCGGTGAACGCCGTTTTCCAACGCGTCGGCAACCTCACCGGGCCCTCAGTACGCGATCGGCTCGAAACAAGCGGCGATCCAGCTCTTCGGCAAAACGCCTGCCCGCGGCAGCGTCCCCTTGAAAAAATAGCGTCGGTTCGGTGAGTTCCACTTCCATGAGTCGTACGGCACCTTTGCCATCCTGAACCAGGTCCACCCGCGCGTACAGGGGAACGGGCGAAAGGCAGCGCATCACCCGTTCGGCGAGTTCCGACTCGGCAGGCTGAGGGGCGCACGATTCCACGGTGCCTCCGTACTCCTGCTGCACCCGAAACTCCCCGGGCCTCGTCCGTTTGCGCACGCAATGGCTGAAGGAGCCGCCAAAAAAGACCAGCGAAATCTCGCCGTGCTCGGCGACGGAGGGCAGGTACGGTTGCAGCAGGAACTCCGCGTGAGCGTACGCGGACAATGCCTCGGCGAAGTCTTGATCGCGGCGCAGGCGGAGGATTCCGGCCGCCCCCGCGCCGACCATCGGTTTAACCAGCAGCTCGTCTGTGGCCAGTTCCGCGAAGGCGCGCTCCAGGAAGGCGGCCGACAGGTTCACACCGGGAAGCGAAGGAATGCGGGGCAGATGCGAAAAGCGCCGTTCCAGGTAGTCTTTGCGCACATTCCACGAAATGGTCGGGAAATCATTTTGCAGAAGGGTCTTGCCCGCAATTCGATGCAGGGCATCCAGAAAGACCAGCGGACGGCTCTGATAATCCCAGGTAGAGCGAACCACCGCAGCTCGAAAGTGGCGCCAGCGAGCCGGGGCCTGCCACGGGACCGCCTCCACCGTGTAGCCCATTTCCCCCAGCGCGCGCACAGCCGCAGCGTCGTCTCCGATGGGGTCATCCAGGTTCTCCTGGGTCAGAAAAGCGACGGGCAGCACGTTGGCGCCCTCTCAGGCGGGGACCAGGGCGGCCACTTTCGTCGTCCAGGAAGTGTAGAAGTTGGAAAGCGAACGCAGCAAAAACATGTCCGAGTCGATGCGATCCCCGTCCTGCGCAGCCTCGCGCAAAGAGCGCACGGCCGCAGCGTAGGCCGAGCGGAAACCGGCCAGGGCGGTTTCGAACGGGATCAGGCGCGACAGCTTGAGCATGTGCAGCGGCCCAAATCCATACTCGCGCATCCATTCCACCATCAGAGTATCACAGCTGTACTTCATGGCCAGCAGTTGCTGCGCCACCAATGTCCGGAGCATGTCGGTCAGAGCCGAGACAGTCACCTCCGGGTTGGCGCGACCGGCATCGATCAAGAGAACGTCCTTCTGCTCCAGAGAGGCACGCACGCCGCCCATGGCCTTGATCCGTTTCTGGATATCCACGTACGCGCGAAAGTGCAACAGCAACTGCGCCCGATCCTGTTCGGAAACGGAAATGTCGTCACGACGGCCAAGTTCCTGAATGGTTCCTTCCGCGGCCGCCTGAGTCTTGTTCAGACTGATGAGTTCGATCGTCTGGAAGAGAATGTCCGGCGAAAAGTGGCGCGAGCGATCCGATCGGTACGCAACCTCCCGCAAGAAAAGCCGCAACACGCCATCCACAAACACCTGGAAGTTGGGCACGAGATAGCGGCCGTGCGCGAGCAAGAACTCCTGGAGCGCTGGCCTCAGATCCTCGGCTGGCAGAAGGACGACTTCTCCCGCATCCCGGAGGAAAGAGTCCCGAAACATGCGCACCTGTCCCTGGACGCATTCGGGCCGGAGGTGAACCACCCGCCAAAGAAGCCGCGCGAGTTCCGCGGCCCGCTTCCCCTGATCGGGAGCCTGCACCGAGGACGGAAATGCAAAAGATTCCCGGTTCTCTGCCATGGATTCTGCCGTTCTGGAAGATGGTCGTGCTTCGACAAGTACTTTTGAGCGAACCGCCGGGGATGACATACACTGACGCGGATCAGCCGATTCGGCGCAAAAGTGAATTGCCGCGCGCCCTCCCGGCCAGGCAGATTGCCCGTGTTCCCCGGAATCCCGTCATGTTCGAACAACTCCGTTCCGTAGAGCAGAAGCTGTTCACACTGGTTACGAAGAGACCCTGGCTGTTTGCGGCGCTGGCTCTCGTCGCCATCGGCAGCCTGGCGGCCATGGTCGTGCGGAAGGCCACAGCAGGCAATTGGGCACAGCCACGGGTCGGACCCATCGTAGAAGCCATCTACTCGCTGGGCACCGTGAAAGCCGAGCGCACCTGGCAGCTCAAGACCGGCATCACGGTGGGCGTAACGGACATCTTCGTCCGCGAAGGCGATCAGGTGTCGGCCGGTCAGCGTATCATCGCCACGGACTCGGGCCGATTCTGGGCGCCGTTTCCCGGGACGATCACCAAGATCACGATACACAAGGGCGAAATCCTGATGCCGGGTCTCGTGGCCGTTCAGCTCATGGACCTGCGCGACCGCTACATCCTGCTTTCCCTGGACCAACCTTCCGCTCTGCGCGTCCGCGAAGGTCAGAAGGCGGAGGTCAGCGTCGAGTCCATTCGCGGCCGCAAGCTCGTCGGACGCGTCGGTCGCATCTACCCATCGGACAGCCAGTTCCTCGTGCGCGTGCACGTCGATCAGATGCCGGGCGAAATCCTCCCGGACATGACCGCCGACGTGGCCATCGAAGTGGATCGAAGGGAGAAGGCGCTCCTCGTTCCGCTGGCGGCCGTGCGGCGCGGGCAGGTGACCGTGCGCCGGAACGGACGCCAACTCAAGCCCGTGCAGGCCAAGATCGGCGCGGTCAACGGAGAGTTCGCCGAAATCCTCGACGGTTCTGTTCTGCCGACGGACGAAGTACTCCTTTCGGATCGGTGAGATGCTTTTTCTGGCCTTCAAGCAGCTCTTCGCGCGCCCACAGCAGACGCTGCTGACGTTTCTCGCCATCCTGATCGGGACGGGAGGCTATGTCGTTTTCAGCGGAATCATGCTGGGCTTCCAAGAGTACTTCATCGACCGACTCATCAACAGCGACGCGCAAATCCGCATCTCGGCCCGAGACGAGATCATCAGCGCGGAAACCTTCCGCGGCGTATTCTTCCCGGAAGCGGTGGTCCGCTGGATCCGGCCACCCGGCGGGAAGACGGACGCCACGCGGCTCACGAACGCTCAGGGGTGGTTCGAGAAGCTCGACGCGGATCCCGATGTCATCGCCTATTCACCGCAGCTCGTCCGTCAGGCGATTGTGGTCAACGGGAAGAACTCCCGCGCCACGCGCCTGCTCGGGCTCGACCCCGCCCGCCAGAAACTGGTAACGAACATCGAGCAGTTCATGGTGCAGGGAAGCCTCGACGAACTCGGCCGCGGGGATGCGCTGATCGTGCTGGGGGAAGGGCTCATGCGGCGATTGGGAGCCCAATTGGGTGATACCATCAGCGTCCTCGGAGAAAGCCGAACCCTCCTGCCCGCAAGGATCGTCGGCGTGTACCGCAGCGGCAGTCGCCTGGCAGATGAGGGCACCGCGTTTTCCTCCATCCGCGGCGTGCAGAAGTTCACCTCCTCCACTGGAGAGATCTCCGACATCGCCGTGCGCATACGCGCGGTAGACCGGGCAGCCGAGATAGCCACCCGATGGGCCCAGTTCAGCACCGACAAGGTGGAAAGCTGGGATCAGGCCAACGAGAGCTTCCTGTCCGTCTTCCGCACGCAGGACATCATGCGCAACGCCATCACGGCCGTGATCATTCTGATCGTTTCATTCGGTATCTACAACATTCTGAACATGGTTGTGAGCCACAAGAAGCGCGACATCGCGATTCTCCGATCTATGGGCTACGGCTCGTCCGACATCGGCCGCCTGTTTCTCATGCAGGGTGTGCTTCTGGGGATCCTCGGCGCCTGCCTGGGTTTGATCGTGGGCTATTTTGCATGCACGCGCATCGCCCTGATCGAACTGGGCCAGCCTCCGGGTGGCGGTGAGCCCATGCGCATGCGCATGTCCTACAATCTTCTCATCTATATGCGCGCATTTGGCATCACGGTGACCGCTTCCATCATCGCCAGCTACCTCCCGGCGCGGATGGCTTCTCGCCTTTCGCCCATCGAGATCATTCGGGGGGAATCGTGACGACCGGGGCGTCCGAGGGCCTGGCCTGCCGGGAGCTGGTCAAATCCTTCGGCGATCCCCCCGTGCAGGTAATTCGCTCCATCTCCCTGGACATAGAGAAAGGAGATTTCGTTTCGGTCACCGGCCGTTCCGGTTCGGGAAAGTCCACGCTCCTGTATCTGCTCTCGGGGCTGGACAGTTGCACGTCTGGTTCGGCACTGGTCGATGGACGCAACCTGGCCGAAATGGCACCCGAAGAGTTTGACGCTTTCCGAAACGAGCGCATGGGATTCGTATTTCAGTTCCACTACCTGTTGCCGGAACTGACGGCTTTGGAAAACATCCTCATGCCTGCGCGCCGCACGCAAACGCACGAGCAGCGCAGGCCGGTGGCCGAAGAGCTGCTGCGTGAATTCGACATCGAGCACTGCCGGGACAAAATCCCCGGCAAGATGTCCGGCGGCGAACAGCAGCGTACCGCCATAGCGCGTTCTCTCATCATGCAGCCTCAGTACCTGTTCGCCGACGAACCGACCGGGAACCTCGACTCGGTCAACGGTGCGGTCGTCATCAGCATATTCGAAAGGGTCAATGAGCAGTACGGAACAACGGTACTCATGGTGACGCACGAAGCCGACTACGCAGCCCGCGCCCGCCGGCAGATTCAGCTTGTGGACGGGGAAGTGGCGCGCGACTCGAATGCGCGCAGGTCGCGCGGGCGCCGGTAGACTCTCAACGCAGCTTTGCCTGCCGTTGCGCTCTTTTCCGCCACACCAGAAGCGCAGCGCTCTTGTCGATTGAAGGTCAGAGTCGTTGAATCTCGGCGTTCCGGACGTAGCAACTCCAGACTGTCTCCTTGGCGGTTTTCGACGATGGCACCATCTCTCCCGTGACACGGACCTTCTGTTTGTATGAAAAGGCTTTGCCCGCAGAGTCATAGAAGGAGATTTGGTCCATCGTGAATTGTCCGACCGGGAAGTCCACGCGATTGGCAGTGTTCCCGCGCGGTATGTCGACCCGCAGGCTGGCTCCCGAAGCAAGGAAGTTGCCTGTCGGGCCCGTGCGCAGCGCCATGTTGCAGCCATCCCCTGAACAGATCACGAAGATGGAACCGTGCAGGTAGCCTTCCACGGTCACCATGCGGTCCACGTACTCCATGGCGCTCTGGTCGCACCGAAATCTCTGCAGGTTGACCGCCACGGGCGGCAGCGCCAGCTTCTTCTGCCGCTCGGCCTGACGCTGACGCACCTCGGCGGCTTTGCGCTCAAGTTCCTGTTCCCGCTTGATGTCCTCCGCGCTCTTGCAGGCGGCCTGGGATACAAGCAGGACCCCCGCCAGTAGGAAGTAGGTATTTCTCATTCAAGACCCCCAAAAAACAGGTTAGACGCTTCCGACCGTCGCGGGGTTCCCGAGGCGGTGCGAAAGAAGTCTGTTTTCTTGCGGACGGCGGAACGAGACGCCTGACACCCTTTCCCGCCCACCCGCCACCTCAGCGCGTGATGACCATCCCCACGGTCGGTGTGACGCCCTTCCCACCGATCAGGAATTGCCACGGAACAGTGCTGAAGCCGCCGCGTCCATCCGCGCGGCTCACGTGAAAGTGCAGGTGGGGTGCCGTGCTCCACCCGGTGTTTCCCGAAAGGCCGAGCGGTCGACCCGCGAGGACGAGGAGCCCGGGTTTCACCAGGGAACCACCTTTCTTTAGGTGTACATAGTTTCCGTACGTGCCGTCCGAGTGGAGCACGATCACGTAGTTGGCATCCGCGGCAAAGGCAGGGTCCGGGCCGCCGCGGTCGGAGTCATCGCGCACGCGGACCACGACCCCCGTGCGGGCGGCATGAATCGGCGTGCCCTCCGGCATCGGGATGTCCACGGCGTGCGGAGTGAGAGAAGCGTGCGCCCCACTTCCGAAAAAGGCGTTGGCCACTCCGAAGCGGGCACCCGGCGCAATCGGGGGTTCGTAGAAACCGGACGGGACGGCGGCCGGATCGCCGTAGTAGACGGTCAGTTGCATGCTGTGACGGAACGGTAGATCGGGACGCTCCCGTCGCAGGACAGTCACGGGCTGCCGCAGACGACGCGGCTGCAACAACCGTCGCGCGGGATTGGCCTCGGCGCGCATGTTCTCCAGTTGGAACGTGACCGCAAGGTCCAGCACGTCCGGCGAAGCATTCGAGGCGAGCACCGTCAGTTCCGCTCCCCCTTCGGTCGCAAAAACCTCCAGGGTCATCTCTCCCGACCGGTAGACCTGCACGGGTTCACCGAGGTCTCCTTCGGCTCGGGTAGGCGACCCGGCCGCCAAGAGCGCGGCAAAGACCAGGAGAGCCGTGCGACGGACGGGGCGACAAGCGATGAAGCGCTCCCAAAAACTACTCATGGTCATTCGACTCCTCCGAACCTCAATTGGTTCAGGCCCGACAGCCCGCTTTGCCTACTTCGCGCGGTCCTCTCTGATAATCCGCGATGTCACCAAGCGGTATCCGTACGTGGCCGACTCGTTCGGGACCACGCGACGGAGTCGCAGGGTGGCTTCCGCGAAGCGTTTGTCAATCTCATGCGCCGGGAACGAACGATCGTAGAAGAACCGCACGAAGTACGGGTGGGCCAACTCGTGTGGCCGCCGGAGCGCCAGAACGCCCGGCGCGGAGAAGATACGGGCCAACTCGCCCATTAGGTAGGCGACGGCCGCCACTTCGCCGCGCACGTCCTCATGCAGCGCGGTCGAAGCGACGAAATACGATCGATTCAGTGTGGAAACACCCGCGTGCAATCGAGGAACGCTGCGCGCGACGGGAGGTTCCACCGGCTGCATCAAGTGCAGCGGGTAGCGCGGGCTCGTTGCCTGCTCGCCCAGGGCCATACGCTCCATAGACAAGAGCCGCGCCGTCCACCGATCGGCGGCGCGCGCGCCGCCGGAGACTTCCACCTGGAAACCCGGTGCGTACGAAGAAGGAGCGGCAACGGCAACCTCCCTGGCAAACACCTCTGGATCCAGCACCTGGTAGATCCTGTCGCCGCGTTCGAGGGGAATGGGCGCGAACGCGTGCACGCCCTCGAACCAATAGTAGCGAACCCCCGACCCGCCGGGTGGGAACAGGGTCCTGTAGATAGGCGAAAGCTCTCGATAAAGAGAGATGCCGCCCTCCTGCAACCGTTGGGTTTCGAGGAATGCCAGCAAACGCCCTCGCAGAAAGCGACCCGGCACGGAGAGTTCGTCGGCGGACCAGGCGCCGTTGCGCAATTGCAGGCGAAGTGCGCGCGCGTTCGTATCCACCAGAGCCGTGAAGGTCTGGTTCGCGGGAAGCACCGCGCGGAGGCGATCGGCCGTACGCGAGAGCTTCGGCAGTCCGCGCCGCGCTTCTCGTCGGCCGCGCGCGGAAAGCCTGCGCACGCTCTGCGTGAAGAGGGCTGCGTCGAGCGCCGCCGGCCAGTTCCGGAGCTCGATGGCCCTTTGCTTCAAGAGGCCGCCGATCACGAACCACTCCCGTTCCATGCGCGCGCCCCCTCGCACTGCTTCCTCGACGCGCTGGTTAAACAACTGGATTTCGGTTTCGGTAAATTTCTTAGGAATAGCAAAGTAAACGGCAGCCAGTCTGCGTTCCCGATCGCCAGAGAGAGCCTGCGCCCACCGAGAGCGGAACGTCTGCAATTCCTTGCGGCCTGAGGAAGTCGTGATCATTCTCTGGATCCCGGCGACCTCCAAAGCGGCCCCGGTGCGTGCGGCCAGAGCCGTCTGTTCAGCCTCGGGCAGGCCCTGTTTACAGAGTCTCTCGTAGTCCATGAGGAAGGTGGAAGCGGAAAGGGGATCGGCGATGGCCAAATACCGGCGCGCTGCGAGCAGAGCCATCCGGGCCGCGCGCTCCGTGCCGGTACGCCGCTCCACCTTCACGAGCGAGCTCAGATTCTGGGCCGTGAGCAACTCGGGATCGTACTCCGTGGCGCGCAGGAGCATGGCCAGCACCATACACCTTTCCAGCCGAGAGATCCGCTGGTACGCCGTGACACCCACGTCCACCGCGACATCCGCCACGTCCTGGATGGAGATCTGACGCTCCAACGTGTGCAATCGCCACTGCGCAAAGAGCCGGCGACGAAACTTAACGAGTGCGAAGGAAGCGCCGCCTTCCAGTTCCAGTTCCTTCGCGGCCTTCTCGTAGTCCTTCCAGCGACCCTGCTCGGAGAGGGCCAAGAGGAGCGGTGGTCCACGAAGTCCGGCGGGTATCCCCACGTACCCCGTGCGTTGCCCGAGCAGCGCCGCCTCCCGCGCGGCAACGAAGGCCCACTCCTCGGTCCCCCGTACGCCGGACCGCCCCGCCGCACCCGCCAGTTCGATGGCCCGCGAGTAGAGCGTCCGACGCGAAAGCGCATCCACGGCCCCCGCTGCTTCGCCGGACCCGGCCAGATCCGCGAACAGCCTCCGGTAGTCCGCGGCGAACCGTTTACGATCCCCGGGGTACTTCAGTTGCTGAAGTCGATTGACGAAGTCCAGCACTTCGGCCGCGCGCGCCACATCGGCAAGCTGTTTCGGATGCTTCCGCTTCCAGGCCGACAGGTAGTTCTGGGCCACAGAACCCTGATTCACCCGATAAAAAGATCGCAGGAGTATTCGGATAATGCGCACGGAATCCGAACCCACGGGGAAATCTCGGAGAAGGGCGTCGAAGTGCGCCCTCCCCTCCCGGCCGCCGGAGTCGAGGGTCCGTTGCTCCGCTTCGAGCAGCCGTGATTCGAGTTCGAGCGACCGGCTGCCGGAAACGACGGCCAGAGAAACGGCCTCCGAGAAAAAGTCTCCCGCCCGCGACGCCGGGCCACTCGAGGCGACCGCTCTGCCTCTCTCGAGCAATCGAGCGGCGCGCGCGCGGGCTCTCTCACGGGCCGCAGCCCTAACGTACCCGGCGCTGCCGAAGACGATTCCCCCGACCTCCGTATAACGCGCCCGGCCCGCCAGAGCTTGAACCCGAGCGGCGGTGCCTTCGCCGGCGCCGAAAATCACCGTGGACGCGCCGGAAGCAAAAAGAACCTCGGCCAAACCCGCTGCGTTTCCATAGTCCGCCCTCCCGTCGAGGAGTACTACCGAAGCCGGACGCTCCTTCTCGAACCAGAGGCGGACGTTCAGTCTTCCGGGCATGGGAACCGGGAAGGTTCCCTGCCCGCGTGGAACGCCAGCGCTCACGACGTCCGCGTACTGCTCGTAATCCTTATCTCCCTGTAACCTTTTGAGTACGCGTACGTTGAACCGATGCCCGTTGCCTGAGGAATCCGAGGAGGCGATGCGCTCGTCGAAAAAGGAAACGGCGGGCTCCAAGGGAACGCGGGTCAGAAACACGGGCGCAGGCCAGCGGGGCTCGTATGCCTTCAGAAGATCCGCGAGCCGAAGACCGAATGTGGTCGGATCCGCGATCACGAACAGATCGTGCAGCGCCCGCTCGGGCCTGCGAAACCTTCGCAGGGCTTCGGAGAATGCGCGCGATGGATCTGTGTCCGTCACGCTGACGAAGTCCGCTGAACCGTTAGCGAACTGCCAGACGTGCAGCGTGCCGCCGTGACGAAACAAGCGCAACAGCATGGCACTCGACCGCAGCGCGGGCGTACCCTCCCGGAATCCGAGAAACCAGGAGTGCCCGGGAGCGCGCGCGAGGATGGTCCGCCGGTGTTCTTCCCGGCGCGACCGGTTCTGCTTCAGGCTCGCGAGGTGCTGTTCGAGGCTCCCGCGCGAAGCGCGCAGTTGTCCTTCCGCTTCGCGCAGGCGAACATATGCGGCCACCGATTCCCGATAGCCCCGGTACGCGCCGGCCAGTTGCTCGTCCTGGAAGCGCAGCGGGAAGCGAACGTACTCACGCTGCATCTCATGCTGATGCTTCTGTTCGAGCACCTGCAGCGCTTCCCGGTCCAGTCCGACCTCGATGAGCAGGGAAGCGGCTCGGTCGTAGAATGCCCCGACCCTGGGAAGCCATTCGAAGAAGAGCTCAGGTTCTTTCCGGAGCAGTGCGACGGCCGCCCGCGCATGATCGATTGCCTCTCCGCGGAAGGAACCCTGCGGTCGAATCTCCGCGAGGGCGCGCGCCGCGTCCATCATCCCTTCGAGGGCGGCCCACTCCTCGCGGAGCATCCCCAGTTCGAAGGAGCGCTCCTGCGCGCGCTGCAGGCGCGCATACGCGGCGTGCAGTCGCCCGAGGTGCAACTCCACGCGGCCCAGGTTTACTTCTGCCCGAATCCGCTCCGAAGAAGACTCGGCCAGCAGGCGACTGACGGCAACAAGAGCCTTCAGGGCCTCCACATACTCGACGCGCGCCAGGTGCAGCTTGCCCTCCGTGTCAGCCTCCTCTTCGAGCACGCGCCCGCGGTAGTAGCGACACAGGGCCTGAAGCGAAACGACGGCGGCGAGATCCCTCTGCACAATCTGGGCCAGGATACCCTCGTGCTCGGGTGTGAACTCGAACCCTGGCTTTTGCTTCTTCACGTACTCGGCACGGGCCTGCGCAGCGTACACGGCCCGGAACTCAGCCAACTCGGCGGCGGCCGAATCGAGGCGACTCAGCGCATCTCCGGAGCGCACCAGACCCCGGTCGAGGGCCACGAAAAGAACCTGAGTTCGATTCCGCAGATTCAGCTGCGCTTCGCGCGCGAACCCGAACGACTGCGCTTCCTTGGCCGCTTCGCCGAAGTACCGCACTGCTTCCAAGAAGCGACCGGCTTCGAAATGGTGGTAGGCGCGCATGTTGGACGCCGTGACCAGCGCCGTGCGACCCTGGCGGACTGAGGCGTCGTTGCTTCGGAAGAAGGCCCGCCGCTCCGCGATGAGCGCCTCTGCTCCTTCGAGATCACCAAGCAGCACGCGGTTCTCCAGGCGAATCCCGAGTGACAATTCGTACGAGCGCAGCGGAGAGAAGCCGAAGGGGTTGCGACCGGCCCCAATCACGGAGAAGTCTTCGCCGTAATTCAAGAGACAGCCCATCAATCGGCTGATGATCGATTCAGGCTCAAAACGTTCTCGGTTTGCCGACAGCCCCTTCTTGCGCGCGTGCTCCGCAGCAGCTTTCGCGCTCTCATCGGAGGAACGGAAGAGCCCCTGATCCTGGAGCGCCATGGCCATGAAGTTGCGGAGATTGGAACGCCCCACCGCGTCCGCCCCGGGATCGGCGCCACCATAGAGCCGATTCTCGGCGTCTTCGTACGCGTCCACGGCGCTGGCCAACTGCCCCGACTCCCATTGCGCGAGCCCCAGCATGGCGGCCGAAAGGGCCATCTTGAAATTCACGCGCTGCACGCGTTCCAGCAGCAGCTTCTCCTTTTTCAAGAGCAGGTCGTAGGAGTCCTTGGCCTTGGATATCTGAAACGAGAGCTTCTCGTACCGCAGACGCGAGAACTCCTCGAAGAGTGGCTTGCGTTCTTCCCGATCGTACAGTTGATAAGCGCGCTCGAAGTCCACTGCGGCGTTGGCCGATTCGCCCTGATAGAACAGCGCGCGTCCGCGGTTGTAGTAGAAAAGCGCCTCCTGAACGTAGTCGCGGAAGATGGGACGCTCGGTCCGTCGCATCTGTGTGGAGGCCAGGTCGTAGTGCTCGACCGCCATCTTGAAGTTCAGGAGGCGAAAGTAGTTGTTGGCCAGGTTGAGATTCAGGTGAGCCTGGTCCAGCGGGCTCCCCCTCGTCCGGTCCAGAGCCTGCTGGTACAGCTCCACGTTGGCCTCGTAAAGGCGCTCCTGAAAGAAGCCGTCGTACAGGTCCTTGAACAGACGACCGTCCGTGGGCCTGGCCGACTTGGTTCCGGTCACGTACTGAACGACACTCTCGAGAAACGTATCCGGTATGCTCACCGTGGAAGCCCGACGGTCGTCGATGTACTGCTGCAGCCAGCCCAAAAGGAGGTACGCGTCCGCCTCGTTCGGCCGGCGATAGATAATGTACCTCAAGTAATACTCGGCAGTCTTGAGGTCGCGCAGGACCGCCTGTTTGTAGTCGGCCAGGCGCTCCGGCCGGAGAGAGAGCGTACTGCGCGCCAGCCGGTCGTAGAATTCTTCCCGCTGCACCGACTTGCGCACGAGCGTGTACGCGTAGCCGTACAGCAGCGACATGTCGTCGAAACGCAGCGCGTCGCCGAGGCTGAAGTTGTAGCCGTCCACGAGCGCGTCGAAGGCGGTGGAGTCGAAGGGATCCCCGACTTCGAGAACGTTCTGCAAATCCCCGGTGTCCAACAACTGGATGCGCTGCTCCGCCCATTCCAGCTTGCGACGGTTGTGCTCGATGGCCAGGTCCACCTTGAGTCGGTGGTAGTAGATGGCACGGCTCGTGTACAACTCTGGAAAGAGGTCCACGCTGCGCATGTACAGAAACATGATGTTCAGTCGCGCGGCCGCGCCGTACGCGCCGATGTAGAGCAGATCGACGGCGGTCCGGACCAACTCGGCTTGGACGGGCTCGGCCCCCGCGAACCCAGTCGCCGCCTCTTCGCAAAACTTGACGTAGCGCGCCCCGTTTCGACCCAGCACGGTGAGCAGCCTCCACGATTGCGAATCGCGGCGACAGAACTCGCGCACCATCTCCCGATCCAGGCCTCCCGCACGCACACCGCCATCGATCTTCAGAACGCGACGCACGCCCGCCTTGGCCAGGTCCGCATCCGCGAGCGCCGTCGACAGGGAGCGGGCCGTGCGCACAAAGCCTTCGATCTGACGCTCGGACTCCTCGATGATCTCGAGGTACTCGTCCTCGGTCACCTGCGCGCCCGTTTCCTCCGAGTAGGCCCCGCCGTATTTCAGCTTCGCGTCGTAGGCATCCGCGTAGCGGCCGAGCTTCTCGGAAGCAAAAGCAATGGACTGCCACGCACGCACGAAGGAGCCCGAACGCGGCGCGGCCTGTTCGGCGGCCGTGCGCGCAACGGCGATGCTCTCTTCAAAGCGGTCCAGGTCGTAGAGCACTCGCGCGCGCACCAATAATAGAGACACACGTACTATCTGCGGCAGGTCCGTTCTCTGCAGCTCGCGGTCCGCCCGTTCGAGGGCCTGGCGAGCACGCAGTGGAGAGTAGAAGCTGTTGTAGACGACGGCGGAGACACCCTCCACCATCCGGGGCGGCAGCCGCTTTGGCTGGGACGCCAATTCGAGCAGGGACGGCGGGACGCGCCCGGTCTGACGCAGTTCGACGCGCGCGAGCAGGAACTTCGCGTACAGCGCGCGCGAGTAGTCGGGGAAGTCCCGAACCAGTCGCACCATAACCCGATGCGCCACGGCGATGCGGCCTTCCACCAGATACGCAAGACCCAGAGTCTCCAGAGCAGCGCCCAGGACTTCCTGTCTGGCGGACTCCGGGTACGCGCGAGCGTGGCGCGCCGCAAATCCGTCCACGAAGGCCTGGACCAGGTACGCCGTCGACAGACCGCGCGATTCCCGCGCATCGGTTTGCACGAGCAGGTCGGTGAAGGGGTTCTGGCGAACGGATTCGCTCAGCTCCCGCTGAAGAGCAACCTGCTCGCTCTGGCGATTCGTTTCGCCCTTGAGGCGACGGAGCTTGTCGAGGAGCAGTCGGCCTTCGTACACCGCAAACTGCGGCTGATGCCCCCAGTGTACGCGCACGGCGTCCAGCGCCAGGAAGTAGCGGTCGATCGAAGTGGTTCGGTACTTCTGCGCGAAACGGTACTGTTCGAAAATGTCCGCTTCCCTGGGAATGATCCCGTAAGGGGGCATCAGGTAAATGTTCAGGCTGTTGTAGAGCGAGGCGGCGTACAGAACGACACCGTCGAGGTAGGAAGTGTATGTCACGCCCGCCACAGGAAAGGCGCCTTCGAGCATCCGCTTCTCACGGGCGCCATGATTGCCAAGGTCGAGGCTGAAAATGGTGCTGTCGTCGCGCGGATCGAGAACGCCGTTGCGGTTTGTGTCCTGTCGGATCGTCGCGTAGTAGAGCAGGCGACCGGCCCCGTCCAGTGATGGGGACCGGTACAGAAAGGGGGCTTCAGCGGTGCCCCGGGGAAGCGGGACCTCGCGCACCGAGCCAGGGCGGGCCGTTTCCAGAACGAAAACTGTGCGACCGCCGGTCCCGGAGCGCCCGGTAAAAGCCAGCAGACGTCCGTCGCCGCTCGGGGCCGGCTCGTCCCCACCATTGCGTGTGACCTGCTCGGGTGGCGCAACAGGCTGGCCCTTGGCCATGCGCACGCGCCACACCTCGAAACGGCGCGGCGTACACCGATCGCTCACAAAGTACAGGTAATCGCCCTGCGGGCTCCAGGCCGGGCTGCGCTCCCCGGCACGCTCCCGGCAGCTGCCGGAGAGTTTTCCGGCCTGCTTTTGAATCCGCTCGGAGAGATTGACCGTGTCGGCCCAGAAGTTGGAGAGGATGGTCCCTTCGAGGACGGCCGAGATGATACGCCCGGGACCGCTCGGCATGTCGAAGAGCCGCAGTTCGCCGCGCGCATCCCGATCCTCAGAAACGAACACCAAATAGCGACCGTCACCGGTCACGGCCGGGCTGTGCTGTTCGGCGTCGTGCGTCACGAGTTGCACGTTCACGGTGCTGTTGAGGTCGCGCAGCCAGATGTCCGTGGAACCGTCGAGGTTGGAGGTGTAGAACATGGCCCCCGACTTCGTAACGGCCGGCTGGACGTTCCAGCCGCGCTGCGCGGTGAGCGGGTAGTGCCCGGTACGTTCCCGTTCGAAGAAACGGCGGATGAGCTGCCCGTGATCGAACACCGGCGGGCGGATGCTCTTGACCGTCACGCAGCCCGCGGGCAGGCCGCAGACAAACAAGACGCCCAAGAGCGCCCGCGTGCGTCCGCGCACGAAGCGAAATGTCATTGGCGCTTGATCCACCGACCGTCAGGATTGCGTACCCAGGTTCCGATGGGAGCACGCTCCCAGTAAGCCCGAAGATAGAGCCGCCGCACACGCTCCGGATCCGGTGCTTCACTTTTTGCGTCCCGATCGCGATAGTATGTGTATATCCACTGACGCGCTTCGTTCACTTCGGCAAGAACAGTCTGTGCGCGGCGCAGGTCGGAGCGCGTGATGCGGGCGGCCTCCGCGCCCAAGAAACCGGCCGGCACCACGGCGAGCAGACCGTCCGAAGTTTCGCCGAGGGCGCCCTTCCCCAAGAGGTCCAGGAGAAATTCCGCGTAGTACTCGATCACGGCCTCCTCGCGGTGCAGCCGCTGCACCTCGGCCAGGGTCCGGGAGGCGCGCGTGCTCTCCTGTCCGTAGCGCGAAGCGCTCTGCGCGGAAGCCAGAAGCCAGCCGTTCGGTTCGAGCTCGCGATTCTCCCCGACGAGCTGTCTCTCCGCTGCTGTTCGCTCCGGCGTCAGGGTGATCGGCGGCAGGTCGATCGAAATGCACGAGCCACGCTTCAAGAGACCCGTAACCGGATCGGTGAGTTTGCGCAGCGCCGCGCAACCGCCAGTCGAGACCAGCAGGCACGCAATCAGAATGGCTTTCGATGGGGATCGGGACAACTTCATGGGAACTCCGTTCAGCGTCGCGCTTCCGTGCGGGCATTGGCCAGGAATTGGGCGAGCGGGATGCGCTCCTGCTTGATCTCGTCCGAACCGGGACGGATGAAGAGGCCAAGACCCACAGCTTCGCGCTTGATGGCGATGGTGGAATACACGAGGCCGCCCGCCAGTTGCACTTTAATAGAGGGAATTTCGAGCGTGCGGTTCACGATTCCTTCCGCGATCGGACCGGGCATGACCAGTCGCGTGACGAAGCCGCTGAACTCCGGGCTCAAGCGGTAGACCGACAATCGAAGATTGGTGTTGAGCAGCGGATCGGAGACGCGACGGGCAATCACCTCCAGGTCGGCGCTGATGATCCCGTCGTACCCCGACCGGGACTTGGGTAAGAAGGGTTCCAGGTCGAGATCCTTGACCTGCAAAAAGGCGCCGTATTCCATGCGCTGCGGATCGAGGTCGGCGGCGTTGAAAAAGATGCGTTCGCCGAAGACCGTGCCCTGGGGCTTCCAGGAATAGCTCGCGCCTTCGCCGGTCTGCAGGCGATAACTCTGGATTTCGAGGCCCGTCACCGTCAGCACGTTGTTGCGGTAGGTCAACCGGGCCCGCATTCCGTCCGGGATGTCCTTGCCCAGGGCTCCCACGTAGAAGTAGGAATTCGGCATGAACTCGCCGCGCGGGCTGTGACTGGCGGCCACGAAACGCACGGTCAGGTTCGGTTTCGCCGAGCTGCCCGCGTTGGAAAGATAGTAGTCGGCTCCATCCGTGAGCCGGGCCGGTCGCTTGAGGCGCAGATCGTGGTCGATGGGAAGCTTGAAGTTGATCCCCTCCACCCGATAGCGCACACACTCGGGCGCCGTTGGTCGCGCGCAATTGCCGCTGCGTTGTTCGTAGACTGCTTCCGTCAAAGCCAGAGAGGCAATCGCTCGCCCCGATTGCACGTCAGCGTCCATGTGCGTGCTGCCACCCAAGAGAACGTTTCTGTAGAGCTCGACGGGTTCGGTGGGCTTGAAATCGAACCGGACCCGGAGGTCGGGATCCCAAGTGCCCTCTTTGGTGCGCGTCAGCTTTCCGCTGGTATCCAGGGCAAGCGCGCCACCGAATCCTCCCGCCTTCACCTTCCGCAAGCTCATACGCTGGGGCGCAAAGGTCATGTCCGTGTCCCAGTTGAGATCTCCCTTCGGAGTGAAACCGACTGTGGCACTCCCGCTGCTCTTCACGTCGGTCACACCCTTCTGGATGCTGACGATGCTGCGCGTGCGCAGGCGCGGGGATTTTTGGAGGTAGAACTCGGACGACTGCATGGAGGTCTGGAGCGAAGCGGGTAGCGTTCCCTTGAGCCGTTCGTAGTGGAGCACCATGTCATCCAGGCGAACGTCGTAGAACTGGGTTCCGCGAGCGAAGGCCATGTCGATGGCGCCCTTCATGGCGAAGGTCGGGTTCTCGTCTTCGTCGCGTCCCCTGAAATCAATTGCGCTGAGCAGAATGCGGCTCCGTCCTCCGCCGAGTTGCATGCTGCCGCGCATGTCGACCTGGAACTGATTGCGCCCGGAACGGGAACGACCGACGGCATAGCGTGTGTCGGTCGCCTGGAGGCGACAGTCAAAGCGCATATTCGTGAAGCGCAGATTCGAACCGTAGGTGCAATTGCCGTCGAGAAAACCCCAAGCGTAGTTGTAACCCCAGTCATCGATGCGAAAGCGGCTCACCACGAGACGCGAGCTCAGACCGGAGGGCGTGATGCGCAGGCTGCCCGAAAGGTCAGCCTCGTTGTAACCGGCGGCAAAGTGATCCACGTCGAGCGAGTGGAACATCCCGTACGCAAGCGGACTGCTCGCTTTGTAGTCTGCCGGTCGCTCCAGAAAGCCGAGAACCCGATACAGATCCAGCTGCGACCGAAAGCGCGCGTACAACGAACGAATGCGGTTCTCGGGCAGGCCGCGGCTGCGGTACACGATGCCGTACCCTCGAATGACGCCGCCCACACGCAGATCGCCCAAGCTTCCTTCTATAGTAAGGGGCGCGAGTTCGACCGTGCCGGTGAAGTACGGCATCCGACCGCCCGTGGCCACGGCCAGCAATTGATAGAGCGGGCCCAGGCGAATTTGGGAACCCGTCACCTTCAGGGAAAGCTGCCTCTCGGGAGTCACGGCTCGATCCACGCGCGCCTGAAGGGAAAGCCAGACGGAATCGTGGTGCCGGAGCGAAAGGTCCCGGATGACCAGCCGGTCCTGGCGACTCTGGTAAACGGTGTCGTAGTCCACCGAAAAGCCCACCGGCAGAAAGATGCGACCGCGCGGTCCGATCCGCAGCTTGGAAGTGTCGATCCGCAGTTTCGTGAGGAACTCGGGTCCTTCCTTGCCTTCGTCGCGGTACAGCAGATAGGTCAGACCGAGGTCCCCTTCCACTCCGGGCTGTCCGTCGAATTTGATCTTGAGGGGCGCGTGCGGGTTGAGGCCCACGACCAGCGTGTCACACAGTCCCATGATGTCCGCGTTGAGCGGAATGCTCCGAAACGTCCGCGTAATCAGGGCCAATCGGAATTGGAGATTCTCCACGTCCAGCCCCGTACGTTTGGCGCCGGCGCCCGCGCGGTAATGAAAGGCCACACGATCCAGAAACAAATTCGCGTAGAGCTTGATGGGCACAAAGACCGGGATGGAATCGCGCGGAGGCGAAGGTGCCGCAGCGGGTGCGGCCGGTTTGGCGGGTCCCGGTGGCCCGGTCAGAGCTTCGTAGTTCCAGCGTCCCTTGTTTTCGACCACGAAGATCTTGGCGTTGTAGAGCCCCAGTTCCCGCAGGCCCAGATGTCCGATGAGCAGCGAATGCGTGGCAAGCTTGAAGACCACACGATCCGCTGTGAATATCGGCTGGCCATCCCGACGATCCAGCAGGCGCACGTCCTCGAAGACGAAACCGAAAACGAGCCCGGCGCGCCGGACTTTGAGATGGAGGGAAGCCTCGGTGAACCGCTGCACGGCCCCCATCAGCGCCTTTTCCAGCACGTACGGAAAGAAGGCCGCATGGTAGAAGAGGAGCAGGAAAAGCGCCGCTCCCACGGCAATCCAGCGTCTGCGCCCAGACCTACCCATGGTTCTCGGTTCGTTGTTTCGGAACGGGCAGAAAAAGAAACCCAAAAAACAGCACGACCTGGAGTACGAGCGCGACAAAGAAAAGCGGGAAGAAATCCGCGTTGCCGCCGCGGTACAGAAGGTTCCCGAAGACCACGTTGCCGGCAATGCCGCCGCCGGCCGCGCAGAACATCGTGTAGAGTCCGTTTCCCGTCCCGAACACGTGATCCGGGAAGTAGGAGCGCAGGCTGAACAGAGCCCCCATGTAGTATCCCCCGAAATGCAGGCCGTGGAGCAACTGCGAAAACAGCGGCGACGGCAGCGCAAGTCCGGCGCTGACGCCCGCCAGGTGAGCAAAGCGCAGCACCGCCGAACCGAGCGACACGTAGAACAGCGCGTGCACGCCGAAACGATCGGCGATCCTCCCCGCCAAGGGCAGGAAGGGAATTTCGAGAAGCACAGCCAGACACCAGGCCAGATACACATCCCGCATACCGCCTCGTTCCTTGAGCCATTGTCCCAGGTGAAAGTCGACGAGTTGGTAGCTGAAGAAGAAGACGAAGCTGAACAGAAAGAACGCAACGACCGGCGGCTTTCGGAGGACGGAAGCCGCGTCGCGAAAGTAGTAGGTCACTTCGCTCGTGCGATTCGGCTGCATCCGCAGGGCAACGATCGCCGAAGCCCACATGGCGAACCAGCCCACGGGTCCGGCCACGGTTCCCGGCCCGAGCCCCGCCGGCAGAAAAGTGACCTGGCCCACGCCCATCAGGTATGACTCGACCAGGAACAGGATCAGGTGCACGAAGAAGAAGCTGTACGTGCCTGCCACGCGAACCGTGCCGAATCGCAGTACACCCGCGCCCTCCAGTACGGCAATCGTAATCATCTGGAAGTTCATAGCAAACAGCAGACGCACGAGCGCGGCCAGAACGACGGTTACCAAGAAGTCATCGGGAAAGCAGAACAACAGGAACTGGAGCGGACCGTGCAGCAACAGGGTGGGTACGGCAATGCTGCGCAGACGCCGCGTTCGATCCGAAAGAACTCCTGCAAGAACGTATCCTATCGGAAAGCAAAGTTGTCCCGCCAGAATGACCAGATAGGCGCGCTCGCCAAAGTTGCTGTGAGTGTACGGCGAAAGAGCGGAAAAGTAAGTGCCGTGTCCGAGGAAATAGAACACGAACAAAAGCACGTAGGTCATGGCTGGATCAAGAGACGGCGCTGCGCCGCACGCACCGTCCGTCGGTCAGCGATCATCCGTGGTGCTCAGGCCACGGGCCAGGCCTTCCACTGTGACCGCCAGTTGCCGAAAGTCGCGCGCGCGGCCCTCCACTTTGCGAAAGAGCTGACCCGTCTTCGTGTCCAGGGCGAGAGCCACCAGGTGGAAGCCGGGGCCCTGCCAGGCGTGGACCGTCACCCACAGGACGACCCGAGCGCGGTTGTCCCGACCCCGACTCACGGCGCACGCCTGATCCGCGCAGGGAGTAGCAACGGCCCCGTCGTCAGCAGGTGGAAGCATCCCAAAGGGACCGGCCTGCTTCAATCGCTCGAACAGAAGGTTCTCGACGAGCCGGGCAAACGAAGCCTGCACTTCGGGGGCCGTTTGAACAACGAGCAGCGTATCGGCCCCGGGCGGGATGCCCGGCGCCGGTCCAGGACGGGTCGGGTCGCCTTTCTTTCCCGGCGCGTCTTCCGGCTGCTTGGCCACGGCGACTGACGAAAACAGAATGGGAAAGCGCTCTTCGTAGCCGGCGATGCGTCCCTGCTCTTTGTACACGATGGCGCGCACGCCCGCCGACTTGGCCACGAGTTTGTCGCGACCGTCCACGTCGCTGCGAACGTAGCGGTCGTGCCAGCCCTCGATGAGAACCGTGTCACCGCCGAGCGCCACCGCCATGCGCCTCAAAGCGGCAATCTGCAGGCCCTGACGTTCTTTAACTCCCTCGTTGGTGTTCGGACCGTGCCCGATGGCGCCGCACGGCCAGTAGAAGGGCAGCAGGCTCCAGAGGTTGAGCGTGAGAAATTGCAGAGGCATCTGGGGCCAACACAGGGCCCGCCGCCAGGTCTTGCGAAAGGGATAGAAGACGCGGTAGTTGCGCTCGCTGAGGCTGTAGTAGATGTAGCCGGGTATGAAGGTCCCCGGGTAGAGCCCGCCTGGGACTTCCGTTCCGACTTCCGTGACGCGCCGGAAATCTCCCTCGGGCAGCCTGCCTTCGAAGACGCGCACCAGAGCCGCGTCCGCGTCCGTGACTTCGCTTTGGCGATCCAGCACCGCTTCGAGGGCTCGCGCATCCCCCTGGCCGGTCACGCGCGCGGAGTACGCAAACAACCCGCAGCCTGCGTGGATGATCAGGAACGTCAGCAGAATCGGCACAGCAACCCACGACCGGCAAGTGCGTGACCGGGCAGTGCGCAACCGGGAAGCGCGCGAGGTGGGTTTCGGCCTTTGCATGGCAAGCAGGCCCGCGCGGGGGCCGGACTGCGTCAAGCGAACCGCAAATTGGTTTGCTCGACACGGCCGCGACAGGACAACGTGTTCGGCGGAGGGACTGCATGAACTTGTTTGACGTTCAGGGACGAAGCGTGCTCATCACCGGCGCGAGCCGCGGGATTGGGCGGGCGCTCGCGCTCGGCTTCCGCGACCAGGGCGCCATCGTGTACGGAACGGGCAGTCGCCTCGAGTCCGTGGAGTGGATGGCCGCCGAGGGGCTGCAGGGCCGTGCCGCCGATGTGGCCCTGCCGGGAACCATGGATCCGATCATCGAAGAGATCCGCAAGAAGCACGGGCGCTTGGACTGCCTCATCAACAACGCGGGCATCGCGGCCAACACGCCGGCTTCGGGCTTCAAGGAAGACGACCTGAGCCAGATGGTGGAGATCAATTTCAAGGGCGTCTTTCGCGCGTGTCAGGCCTACTACAAAGCGCAGCGAAAGGACGGCGGCAACATCATCAACCTGAGCTCGGTCCTCGGCATGGTGGGTACCAAGCTCGCTTCGGTCTACTGCGGCACGAAGGGCGCGGTTCTCAACATGACGCGCGCGCTGGCGCTCGAGTGGTCGAACTCGGGCTTTCGCGTGAACGCCATCTGTCCGGGCTTCATCGAGACGGACATGACCGCCATGATCAAGGCGAGGCCCGCCGTGCTCCAGCAAATGGAAGCCGCCGTCCCCCTGGGCCGACTCGGTCGCCCCGATGACCTGCTGGGCGCTGCCGTGTTTCTGGCAAGCGACGCCTCCAGGTACGTGACCGGCCAGGCAGTAACCGTGGACGGCGGCTACACGGCCATGTGACGGTGTCGCGTGGGTCGCAGAAAAGAAACCACCGACGCCGAACTCCTGCGCGTGGCGCGCGCCACCTTTCTCGAGGAAGGGCACGGCGCCAGCACGCGCGCCATCGCCAAAGCGGCCGGTGTGTCCGAGGCCATCCTATTTCAGCGCTTCGGCAGCAAGGATCGCCTGTTCTTTTTGTCGATGGCTGCCGAAGGCGACGGTCGGCCCGTGTTCGCGGCACCGAAGGGTCAAGTCACGCGCATCTGGTTCGAGTCGACCGCGGTGCGACTTCAACAGCACTTCCAGGATCACCTGCCCGTCATGCTGGCGGTTGCCGGCCACCCGGATTTTCGCAGACGCAGCGGGCAACACCGTCGTTTGCTCGCGGGAGATCACGCGCTCCTTGCGGAAGTTCAGACCGCTCTGCTGCGCGGCGGTCTTTCCGCCGAACCCGCCGAGCAGGCGGCGCTCGCGCTCATTGCGCTCTCTCACAGTCTCGCGCTCTACCGCTGGATGGGAGCGCCTGATTCTATGACCGGCAAGAAAACCATGCGACGACTGGCCGGCCTTCTCTGGGCGGGTCTGCCGGTTTCGCGACCGGCACCTCGACGGCGGATGCGGACAGCAGCGCGCCCCGCGCGCCGGTAGTCTCCCTGACAGGCCGTCCCGAGGCGGGTGCTCGAAGGAGACTCCGCAGGTTCAGGGGGCGCGCGCGGCACGCGCGCTTTGCGCGGCCGAACGGTACCGGCCCAACAACGCAGACTCGCTCGGGACCTCGATGGCGCGCGATGAGAGTCAGCAAACGCTCACACGCTCCTTCTTCCTTCGGGAGCATACTTGCAGCGCGCCCTCGAGGTGCGTCAAGTAAGCGAAGTCGCGCCTTGGACGCCCCGGCGTTTGGGCGCGGCCGACCAGCTTGAATCGTCACCGGCGCAACCACCCTTTCCAAAGCTCCTGTCTCCGATGCGATCGTGCTCATGATCGCGTTCGTTTGCGGATCGGCTTTTCCTCTGGGAGGATACGAATGCGCGGTTGTTTCAGGACCGCGAGCGGCACGCGCGCTTTGCGCGGCCGAGCGGCCCCGGACCAACAACGCGGACTCGCTCGGGACCTTGTGAGCGCGCGGCGAAAGTCCGCAGTCTCAAACTTTAGCCTCCTCTCCACCCGAGAAAAAGGCTTGCCATATATAAGCATGTGCTCGCTTATTTCTGACAGGCTCCCGGAGGGGTCCGCGGAGGCAAAAATGAAAGGGATTCAGGAACATGCTGGCTGGACACGGGCACTGGGATTCTCAGCTGCCCTCACCTTATCCATGGGTTGTGGTGCGGCCAAATCGCTGCTCTACACGGGAGTGGATCGGGAGGCCTTTCAGCAACCGGACCGCGTACTGGAGGCTCTGGCCCTGGCACCCGGGATGACGGTGGCCGATGTAGGTGCGGGGGGCGGCTACTTCACCTGGAAATTCGCCGCACGCGTGGGTCCGAAAGGACATGTCTACGCCGTGGATGTGGACGAGGACCTGCTGCGCCTCCTGGGCAAACGCGCTGCCGAGGGCGGCCACCAGAATGTTTCCGTGGTAGATGCCCGACCCGGGCTCTCCGTCCTCGAGGACCGCGTGGATGTCGCCTTTCTCTGCAACAGTTACCACATGATCGAAAACCGCCTCGAATATTTGCGTACGCTCCGCGCCACCCTGCGACCGGGAGGGCGCGTCGCCGTCATCGACCTGAAGCCGCAGGGGTTCTACGGCCTGTACGGCCACCACGGCACGCGCGCGGATATCATTCGCAAAGAGATGGAACAGTCCGGCTACCGACTGGACCGACAGTTCGATTTCCTCGAACACCAGAACTTCCAGGTGTTCGTGCCGGTGGACGCAAAGGCGATACAGGCGCAGTGAACCGGTGGTCGCGGCGGTTCGGGTCAGGCCCTCATGGCCTGACGGTATCAGTTCGGGAAGGGCGCCGCCTTCAGCGCCCGGTCCCCTTCGCACCGCGGAGTTGCTCGAAGGCCTCTTCGGTCAGTCCATAGCGACTGAACGGAACAAAGCTCAGGAGCACCATGGCCGGCGGGAGGAGGCAAAACGCGATGCGAATCCCCGCCGAGACCGAGGACGGTTGCTCGGAAGAACCCGGGATGAAACCGGAAAGAGAGAGCGCAAAGCCAACGATGGTCGGCCCGACCGAGTAAGCCATCTTCTGTCCCGAGGACCAGAAGCCCGAAAAGATCCCTTCGCGCCGCATGCCCGACCGCACTTCATCGTACTCGACCGTATCCGGAAGCATGGCGAACGGGAAGAGCTGAAAACTCGAAAACCCAATCCCCAGAAAGGCAATCTGCGCGTAGAAAAGGGCCGCAGTTCCGGGAGGAGTCAGGTACAGGGAAGCCAGGGTGAGCGTCAACAGCACCAGGCCGATACGATACGCACGTATCTTGCCGAGCGCCCGACCCACGCGGACCCAAAGCGGCATGACTGCAATCGCCGTGACGAGCAACAGGGGGAAGATGGTGGCCATGGCAGATTCCGGCAGCTTCATGACGAAGCGCACGTAGTAGATGAGCCCCGCCATGAGAACACCCATTCCCAGCGATTGCAGAAGGTAGCTCAGCATCAGCCAGATAAAGGGCCGGTTACGTGCGGCAATGCGCAACTGCTCCCCGAATGGGATGGGTGTGGAGGCGGTCTCACGAAAAGGTGCGCGTCGCGTCCCGAAGAATGCGACCAGACAAAAGCCAGCGACCGCGATTCCCAGGGTGAGTCCCATGAACCTGTAGCCGGGAGCGCCACCGCCACCCGCGGCCACCAGAGGCATGGCCAAGCCTCCGGCCAGGAGAACGCCCAAGGAGGCCGCCATCATTCGAAAGGAGGTCAGAGCCGTCCGTTCGTGGTAGTCGTCGGTCATTTCGGCCACCATGCTTGCGTACGGCACGTTGTAGACCGTGAACATCGTACACGCGATGGCGAACATCAGGCCCACATGAAGCGTGCGCGCGCCTTCGCTTGCGTACGTGGGGGCCCAGAACAGAAAGAGGAACGAGAGCCCGAAAGGAACGGCACTGACCAGGAGATAGGGACGCCTGCGGCCGATACTGGTTTTCGTGCGATCGGAAAGGAATCCCATCAGGGGATCCGAGATGACGTCCCAGATTTTGGGAAACAGAAGTGCCAGGCCCGCAAGCGATGGCTCGATGGAGAGCACATCCGTCATGAAGTACAGCAGAAACAACCCCGAAGCCACGATGAAGATATTGTTGCCTACGTCGCCGATCCCGTAGGCGAACCTGACACCAAATCCGAGCGACCCGCGCCCGGTCGTATGTGCTCTGCGATCTTCCGCCATCATGCCATCCCTCCACTTTCTCACATATGCTGGCGAACGGAGGCGTCGTGGATCTCGACCGCTGACCGGCCCTCGCCGTCCACCTCCTCCGCCCTCACCGACCCCACAGCATCTTCCCGAACTCCTGCGTCACCTCAGTCCGCACTTCACGGGTCGTGATGTACGGCAGATGCTCGGCCGGATTTCCGCCCAGCTTCACCACCCACAGCGGCTCGCTCGAGTTCGGCAGAAGGGAGAAGCGCAGGTCCCCCACCGCGCCCGGTCGTCCCGGTACCCTGTACAGGAAGTCGTCGGAGAAAAAGCGAAAGCGCTCGAGGTCACGGAAGGCCACGGAGTCCCGGGGAAGAGAGGCGAAGTCTTCCTCCAGCAGCAGGCGTTGGACGACGGTACCGGGTAGGATAGTGGAAGCGGAGAGCGGCGGATTGCGAATGGCGTCCAGATAGAACAGTCCGTCTGCTTCGTAGATTCCGCGCCACAACCAAAGATTGCCGAAACTCGGCTTCACGACGACCCGCACGGCCTGGTGGCCGCGTCGCGCGATTTCTTTTCTATAGAAGGAGTCCGCGCGCTCGCGCTGCACCCAACCGAAAGCCAAGTACAGGCAAGAGAGCACGAGGCCCAGGCGCGCCCAGAACAGCCGGCCGCGAAAGGCGCTCAGCAACACGAAGGCCACGAGCGGCAGCGTGTAGATCGGGTCGATGATGCTGACCACATGCCACGAAACGCGCGCGTTGGTGAACGGCCACAGGAGGTGCGTTCCGTAGCTCGTGCACGCGTCCAGCAGGCCGTGGGTCAATGCGCCGAGTGTGGCCCACTTCCAAAGCGAAGACATTTCACGCCGACCCCGAAAAAGAAGCCAGAGGCAGGCGGCCACCACGGCGCCAATGACCGGAGCAAAGGCAAGTGAGTGCGTGAAGTGGCGGTGGAACTGGATGGCCATGAGCGGGTCGGCATCCGAACGAATGAGGATGTCCACATCCGCGAGTGCGCCCCCGATTGCCCCTGCAACGAGGATGTCCCGCGCGCGCCTTCGCAGCGATTCGCCGGTTCCGGCAGCTTCCCCCAAAGAGAGGGATGGCCCCAGCTTCCTTGAAGAACTGCCTCTCGTTCGTTCGAGCGCCAAAGGCAGCGCCGCGCCGAGGGCCATCTGGGAAATCGGGTCCACATGCGCACACAGCCCGTGGCGGGCTCGCGGTCAAATCAAAGGGGGAAGAACTCGCGGACCCGGATGCTGTGACCAAAGAAATCGACCAGGTTGTCTCCATTCAGTACGCGCAGGCGACTGTAACCGCGGGGCCCCGGGTTTTCATGAACCTCCACCGTACGCGCCTCCGCGTCCACCAACCAGAAGACCGGAATACCCGCGGCTGCGTAGACGGGGGCTTTCTGCCGGTCGAACGCATGGCTGCTGACGCTCACCTCAATCGCCAGAGCCGCTTCCTTTGGATGGGCACGCGCAAAATCGGAAGGCCTGCCAGCTACGACGGCGAGATCCGGTTCTGGCTCGGAATCCGAGAGCGTGAGCGGTTGCTCCATGCGCAGCAGAAAGCCCGGCGGGAGAAGCGCGCGCAGCTGTTCGAAGATGAGCATGACCAGCGTCGAATGAAGTGGCGATTTGGTCATCTTGCGCACGATCACACCGGAAATGAGTTCGGTGGCCTCCAAACTGGAATCCATCTCGACCAGACGGTGGTAGTGATCCACCGAAATGGGAACGGCCTGCCGCCTGATCTCGGCCACTTCGAGCGCGTCTATCATCATTCACACCGCTGGCACTTCACTGCAGGCGCCGCTCGCGGCGCAGTCAAGCGCGAATCCCGCCGCGGGGCGTGTGAGGCGCTCGCCTACCAGCGCGCCGGCCGCCCGTCGCGAAAGAAGCCGTTCGTCGGACCATCCTCCGGCAGCGTGGCCAACCAAACGATCCCGGAAGCGCCCTGTTCCGGAGTACGCGGCGCGCTCCTTCCGCCCATGCGCGTGCGCACCCAGCCGGGACACGCGGCATTCACCTTCACGTTTGTGCCTTCCAGTTCTGCGGCCGCGATGCGTGTGAGCGCGTTGAGGGCGGCCTTGGAGGAACGGTAGGCGGCGTGCAGCGGCCCCATCTCCTGCATCGAACCGTAGCCGCTCGAAACGTTGACGATACGACCGTAGTTTCGCGCGCGCATGCCGGGTACCGCAGCCGCCATGAGTTCCAGCGGACCGCGCACGTTCGTTCGGTAGGTCGTTTCGAGCAGGTCACCGGAGAGATCGAAGATGGATCTATCGCTGTCGAGGAGGACGGCGGCGTTGTTTACGAGCACATCGACACGCCCGAACACAGCTTCGGCGCGCGTAAAAGCTTCGCGCACCTGCGCTCCCTGCGATGTGTCGATGTGCGCAGGCGCAATCCTATCCGGACCGACCTTCTCCTCCGCGCGCAACTGCTCCACCGCGGCCGCGCACGAGTCTCGGTCGCGGCCCGCGAGAAGCACCCGACGACCCGCCCGGATCAGCCCGCGGCATACCTCGAAGCCAATGCCGCGATTTCCGCCCGTCACCAGAGCCACATAGGGAGATTCAATCACACGTTCCATGCTGCCACTCCTTCGCCTGACGACATGCGCCGGGCGCTTCCTGCATCAGTTGGCGTGTTACTGCCTACGGTTCCCTTCGCAAGAAGTACGCCACGAGACCCACGTATTCTTTCACGGCAATCGTACTGACCGCCAGACCATCCGAAGAAGGCACGAGCGCTTCGGGTCCAGGAAACTCTGTAAACGTATAGTAATCGACCGGCGCGGGGATCACTTCGATGCCTGCGCGCCGAAAGCAGTACACGCTGCGGGGCATGTGAAAGGCCGACGTGACCAGCACGATTCGCTTCCAACCGCGGGCGCGGATGATCTTGGCCGACTCGAAGGCATTCTCCCACGTGTTGCGCGAGTCCGCTTCCACGACGATGCGGCGGGGCGAGATTCCGCGCGCCACGAGCCAGGCGGAGAGATCGCGGGCTTCGCTTTCGCCCTTCTGGACCAGAAAGCCGGACCCTCCGCTCAGAAGAGCGAAGGTCGCCCCATTCTTGCGCAGCAGTTCCTCACCGAGCAGGATGCGATCCACCGACGAGACGAATTCCAGCCGGCCGCCGCGGCGGCTCTTGGGGTTCACCATTCCGGAGAGCACCACGATGGCATCCGACCGCGAGAGTTCCGACGCGACGCGCGCGGGGTAATGGTTCTCGAGCGGGCGCATGAGTCCGGTGGCGACCACGTGCATCGAAAGCGCCCAGATCCCCAACACCGCAGAGCGAAACACGAAGCGCAGACGGGACGGTCGCATGCGCCAGGCCACGAAGGCGGCCAGAAGCAAAAAGAGGGGGTACGGAAACAGGAACATGGCAAAGATCTTCGAGGCGACGAAGAACATGGTCCGACCCCGCTGTGCAGCGCGGCCTCTGCGACCCCTTTTTTCGCCGCGGTTCGAATGAACACCCCGCAGGCATGGAAGTTGCGTAAGAAGGAGGCAAAAAGAGACAATTGACGCGCCGATTGACGGATCGCAGGCGATTCGCCTACTTTTTGGGCGATTTGCTCCGAATTTGACTGTTCGCGGGCGACTCGAAAGCCCTCCTTGAATGGAGCGTCGATTGTCAGGGCGTCTGCCCGCGGGTTACGGGACATAATGGAAAAGGCATTTCCCAAGCTGGAAGCCCTGAACTTCATCAGCGAGATCACCCTCGCCATGAACATGAACGACGACCCGGATCAGGTCCTGGACCAGATCCTGTCGGCGTGCATGGAAACCTCGGGGGCTGACTCGGGCAGCATCATGCTGCTCGACCCGCAGACCGAGACGCTCGCCATTCGTGCTTCGCGCGGTCTGTCTGCGGAAGCCGAGTCGCTGCGCCTGGGCGTGGGCGAAGGCGTCACCGGTTGGGTGGCCCTGCACCGCCGGCCGCGGCTGGTCCGCGACGCGCGCCAGGAGCAGGATTACATCAGCATCCGCGAGGATCTCCTCTCCGAACTCGCGCTGCCGCTTTTGGCCGAAGACGAACTGATTGGCGTGCTCTCGGTCGACGCGCTGCGCGCGGGCGCTTTCAACGAAGACCACCAGAATTTTCTCTCCATCATGGCCAACCTGGCCGCGCGCATCTTTGTCAACCTGCGCGACAACCACCGCCTGAAATTGCGCGACCGACTCCACGGCGCGCTCATCGAGATCTCGCGCATCATCTCCCAGAGCATTCACCTCGGGGAAGTCTTCACGGAGTGCATGGGCATCACCGAAAAAGCATTCGGACTCTTCCGCAGTTCGCTCCTCCTGTACAACCGCACGACCGGACGCCTCGAAGTCACCGCTTCGGTGGGCCTTTCCCGGGACGAAATCCAGGACATCTCCTACGAGCCGGGCGAAGGGATCACCGGGGCCGTCTTTCTGAACCGTACGCCCGAGTTCATCGGCGACGTGACCAGCGAGCCGACCTTCCTCAACCGCATGCGCTTCATCACACCCGAATCGACGGACATCGGCTTCTTCTGCTGCCCGATCTTTTCCGGGTCGGAAACCGTGGGTGTTTTCAGTACTTTTACGCGGCGGCAGGGTGGTCTGGAACCTGCCATTCTATTGGAGTTCTTGGAGATCTTGGGATCGATCATCTCGCAGGCCATCACGATCCAGAAACTGGCCGAAGAGGAGAAACGGGTCGTCGAGTTCGAAAACATCCGCCTGAAGCAGCAGCTTTCGTCACGCTACAAGTTCGGCAATCTGATCGGACGGGCGCCGGCCATGCTGCGGTTGCTCGAACGCGTGGGCATCGTCGCGGACAGCCGCGCTTCCGTCCTCATCACCGGCGATTCCGGCACCGGCAAGGAACTCATCGCCACGGCCATCCACTACAACAGTCCGCGGCGCGAGCAGCCCTTCATCAAGATCAACTGCGCGGCCATCCCCGAGAACCTATTGGAGTCCGAGTTGTTC
>CAZPFB010000030.1:0-50413 GCA_964585735.1 uncultured Leptospiraceae bacterium | reverse complement strand
TGGAAAATATCATCGACGGTATCACTTGACTTGCCCGCCGGTCGCGTGTGCGTTCCTGCGGGACCCCTGCAGATCTGCCTTTGGGTCTTCTGCTCCACCACCACACCGCGCGTGCAATGCGTGTACAGATTCCTCTCAAAGATCACGACCGGCGCGTCCGATGTCACGATCTTTTCTTCCAGATCATACTGCATCTTCTGGGAGAAGATCTTGCGTGCATCGTTTTCGAATTCCACGCGACCTGTAAGGTAGAGCTTCTTTGCGTCGTAGTCGACTTCTCCGCGGACGGCCCGGACGGTGGCGACAGCCCGTCCGCGTTGGTCGTACTGACGGAACTCAAAGCCGTAGGCCACCATTCGGGTCTGCCTGCGCTTCTTCTCGAAAATGTAGGCCTCGCGCCCGTGGAGTTCCCAGGCGACCTGCCCCGTGTTCGAAAGGGCCTGCCGGTGAAAGCTGCCCAGCTTCACGGCCGCTCCTCTCTCGATAGATTGGTCCGCTTCGGTACGGTACGAATCGCCGCAGTGAAACGCTACCGGGACGATGAACAGCAGGGCTTGCAGGCGACCGCGCATGCCGGGATCAAGAATCTTGGCTCCCCTTGAGGAAACGGTCCATGGACACCAAGAGAGTCAGCAACGCTTCCGCATCCGAAAGAGGGTACTGGACGGCCGCGTCAGAGAGAGCCCGCGCCGGATCCGGGTGAACCTCCATGAACAGACCTTCGACTCCGGCGGCTACAGCGGCGCGCGACAGAACCGGTACGAAGCGACGTTCTCCCCCGCTCTGTTGGCCGCCGCCCGGCAGCTGCGTGCTGTGCGTGGCATCGAACACGACCGGTAGGTCCGCTTCGTGCATGATCTCCATGGAACGGGGGTCGAAGACCAGATTGTGGTACCCGAAGCTTGCTCCGCGTTCGGTGATGAGCACGCGATCCGAGCCCGCTTCCTGAACTTTCTTGCGGATGTGCGTCGCATCGCCGGGCGCCATGAATTGGCCCTTCTTCACGTTGACCCAGAGGCCTGTTCGCGCACAGGCCTGAATCAAATCAGTCTGGCGCGACAGGAATGCCGGGATCTGTAGAATGTCGACGGCCTGCGACGCGGCCTCCACCTGGACTGTCTCATGGACATCTGTCAGGACCGGGACTCCGAACTCGGCCCGGACATCAGCCAGGATACGGAGCCCTTCCTGCGAACCCGGCCCGCGCGCGCTCTCGGCCGAAGTGCGATTGGCCTTGTCGAAGCTGCTCTTGAAGACGTACGGTATCTGCAATCGCTCGGCGATAGTGCACATTTCACGGGCCACGCGAAAGGCCAACTCGCGATTTTCGATCACGCAGGGTCCGGCAATCAAGAAAAGAGGATGGGCTCCGCCGATCTTCCAGTCGCGCAGGAAGGGTCGTTCGGTGATGCGGTGTGGTTTCGTCTGCATCCTTCCCTACTTGGCGAGCTTCGCTGCTGCGGCCACGAAGCCGGCAAAGAGCGGATGCGGCTCGGTGGGTTTCGATTGAAATTCAGGATGGAACTGGCACCCCAAGAACCAGGGGTGCCCCCTCAGCTCGACAATTTCCACCAGTTGGCCGTCCGGGCTCATCCCCGAGAAAACCAGGCCCTGTGCTTCCATCGCCTCGCGATAACGGAGCGTGAACTCAAAGCGATGGCGGTGCCGCTCCCGTATCTTCTCCTTCTTGTATTCCCGATGAGCCAGGGTTCCCGGGCGCACGACACAGGGATAAGCGCCGAGGCGCATCGTCCCACCCATCTGCTCCAAGTCCTTCTGCTCCTCGAGCAGAGAGATGACAGGGTGTTCCGTGTTCGGAACGAACTCGGTGGAGTCGGCCTCTTTCAGGTTCAGGACGTTGCGCGCGAACTCGATGACCGCGCACTGCATGCCGAGACAAACGCCGAAGAAGGGGAGCTTCCGCGTCCGCGCGTACTCGATCGAGATCAGTTTTCCCTCGATTCCGCGGCGTCCAAAGCCACCGGGGACCAGAATGCCCTGGGCCTCCTTCAGGGGAGCCAGATCCCCTCCTTCCAGATCTTCCGGTTGAACGCGGAGGAACTCGACGCGCACCTGGTGGGCGATCCCGCCGTGCATGAGCGCTTCGTACACGGAGCGGTAGGCATCTTGTAGGGCAACGTACTTCCCGACCACGGCGATCTTCACCGTCTTCTTTGGATTGGCCACGTTGTCGAGGATGGCGGACCATTTCTTGAAGTTCAATCGCCCGGGCGGGACTTCGAAATGCTTGAGGACGACCTGGTCCAGATTCTCCTGCCTGTACATCTCGGGGATCTCGTAGATGCTGCGGGTGATGTCCCTGGCGGAGATGATGGCCTCCTCCTCCACGTTGCAGAACAGTGCCAGCTTCTCCTTCAGATCCTGATTGAGTGGGCGCGCCACCCGACATACCAGAACATCCGGCTGGATGCCGAACGTGAGCAGCTGTTTGACGCTGTGCTGGGTCGGCTTCGTTTTGGCTTCGCCGGCCACTGTGATGGTTGGGACCAGCGTCACGTGCACGAAGCAGACCGCGCTCCGGCCTCGCTCCCGGCGCATCTGGCGGATGGCTTCCAGGAAGGGAACCGATTCGATGTCCCCGACGGTCCCGCCGATTTCGACGATCACGAAATCGACGTCGTCTTCCCGCGTCAGGGCGGTGATGCGATTCTTGATCTCGTTGGTGATGTGCGGGATGACCTGCACCGTACGACCGAGGTAGTCTCCGCGACGCTCGCGCTGAATGACCGCGTTGTAGATCTGTCCCGTAGTCACGGAGTTGGCGCGGCTCAACGTCGTATTGCTCGTGAAGCGCTCGTAGTACCCCAAGTCCAGGTCCGTTTCCGCACCATCGTCCGTAACGTACACTTCCCCGTGCTGAAACGGGCTCATCGTTCCCGGATCGATGTTGATGTAGGGGTCCATCTTCTGGAGCGTCACCCGAAAGCCGCGACTTTCGAGCAGGCAGCCCAATCCAGCAACAGTCACGCCCTTGCCGAGTGAGGAGCAAACGCCCCCCGTGATGAAAACGTAGCGGGTCACGTCCTCGTTCTCCCTTCGGAGTCCCAGTCGGCCTCCGATGCGGGCAGGGAAATCACGCGCTTCCTGGTTTGAACTCCTTTTTTCCAGGTGGCGTGCTTTTTGCCCGGGCGAGCAGAGCGGTCGTGGAGTAGCCCGAGACGAAGGGGAGAATGACGATGCGACCACCGTAGCTCCGGACGGCGTCGGCTTCGGGCAGCGTATCAGGCTTGTAGTCGCCCCCCTTGCAATGGATGTCGGGTCTGATAATGAGCAGCGTTTCCCGGGGCGTATCCTCGTCAAAGGTGAGGACGAGGTCGACACAGGCAAGTGCGGCGAGTATGCGGCACCGGTCCCGTTGCGAATTGATGGGTCGGCCGGGTTCCTTCCCCAGACGTCGGACAGAGGCGTCCGAATTCACCGCGACGATCAGGCCATCACCGAGCTCGCGGGCTTGCTCCAGGTACGTCACATGTCCGACGTGGAGTATGTCGAAGCACCCGTTGGTGAAAACGAAGCGCCGCCCCGCGCGGATGGATTCCAAGTGACGCGCGAGGTCCTCTCTGGAGGAAAAGACCTTGTTCGTTGTTGGCCAGGGGCCGGTCACGGACCGAGTAGCTCCTCCCGCCCTACGACGGCGGCCCCGACATGGCCAACCACAATCCCCGCGCCGCGGTTGCTGAGCTCGACTGCGGTGGCCGCATCCGCGCCGGCGGCCATGGCAAGCGTGAAAACGGATATGACCGTGTCCCCCGCCCCGGTGACATCAAAGACCTCGATGGCCCTGGTCGGGAAGTGTCGGCAGACGCGCTCCGAACCGACGAACAGGGACATGCCTTTTTCCCCCCGTGTAATGAGCAGCATGCGCGCGCGCAGTCGGTCGAGGATCTCCCAGCCTGCTTCCACGACCGCGCCGTCATCGCGCAGGGTGCGGCCGATGAAGCGACCCGCTTCGTGGTGGTTCGGCGTAAGGACGTCTGCGTCGACGTAGCTCTCGAAATGCCCCACCTGCGGGTCTACCGCCACGAACAGCCCCCGTCGCCGCGCTTCCGTTGTGATCCGGGCAATCAGACCCGGCAGGACGACTCCCTTGTCGTAATCGGAGAAGATGATCGCGCGCGCCGTCTCCATATGTTCGAGCGCCACCCGAAGCAAGCGCTCTTCGAGGTCAGCAGATATGGGGTCCGTAGTCTCGCGGTCGAGTCGGCAAACCTGTTGGTTACCGGCCAGAATCCGAGTTTTGCGGGTCGTGGGGCGTTCGGGTACTTCGAGCAGGCCCTCCAGCTCGACCTGGCCGAGCTCGGCGAACATGCGGCGCAGGCCCAGAGCCGGTTCGTCCTTTCCGAGGAGCCCCACCGGAATCACGGGCGCTCCGAGCGCGCGCAGGTTGCGCACAACGTTTCCGGCCCCTCCGGGAACCAGCGAGCGTCGTTGTTCCGTGACCACGGGGACCGGCGCTTCGGGTGAGATTCTTTCGACTGCGCCGTAGACGTACTCGTCCAGCATGAAATCCCCAAAGACGAGAACCGGGCACTCCGGGAAACGATCGAGGATGTCTTTCATTTCTATGAGAGAAGAGCCCGCACGGCCACGTATCGGTTCAGGAGGCAGCGACGTTCGCGTCTGCGAAAACAGAGGAGTTCGCCTGCGGACGCCATTCCCGTCGAACCGGGCCAATACCGGGCATCCCTCTGACTGCGCTCGAACAGGTCAACGCCGATCCGGGCTCTGCCACGGAAGAGGTGCGACTCCTGCACTTCGTGCACCGCAAGGAGTCGCGTCCCCTCCGGGTGGCTGACGATCCGAATTCCCGAGACGTGGTCGGTGCGGTCCGGAGCGATCCAGCCGAGAAGTTCGGTATCCATGAAGTGAGAGACGTAGTGCTGGAGAAGTTCGACCAGATCAGTCTCGGAGCGCCGAAAGAGGATACCATGGCGGCGGATCAGTTCCGGGCGCGTCATACTTGCTCGGGGGTGAGGGCCCGGAGGCGCCGCAATCTGCGGAGCCACTTCGAAGAAGCGCGAGTAGCACAGTCCCAGGTAGCCGGATTCGTGGAGTTTCTGCTCCGGAGGAACGGAGCACGTCATGGCCCGGTCTCTGGTTTCGGCCGCAATCACAGTGCGCACGAGGATGGAGCGCAGGGAGGGTCCGAGTTGGAGGGCGCCTTCCGTCAGGGCTTCGTCCAGAAGTCGATCCAGATCGAAGAAGTCCTCCGTGGAAGGCGCCCGAAGTCGTTCCGGGCGCAACGAAGTCGGCTCGAGTTCGTACACGGGGAACCTATCGGTGTCGTTGAACTGCGGCCCGACAAGTTTCTATCGACGGGCGATCACAACCGCCACCGCACAGGAACGCAAAGCCCTCCGGCCGCCCGAGGACGCGAGTATCCGCCGGGCGTCCTCAGCTGAGAGGAACAGGTCGCTGCGACCGGGTCCGAGCAGACCGGCTGCCAGCGTGTAGTAAGGATGCAGACCCAAAAATGCCGTCCGCGCCGCGTTCTCGCGGCTGCGCGCGTACACTACCGCGCCACGGGAAACGGCGCAGTGGCGGCCGATCGTTTCCGGACCGTAGATGCGTCTGCCGCTATCCGTGTACAGGCGCAGTTCGAGCGACGGTTCGAAACGTGGCAGTTCGGAGGCATCGATGATGATACCGGTCATTTTGTCTTCGAGATCTTCGCCTGTGCCCTCGGGCACGGGTTCGGTCGAGTAGCGATCGTCCACCAGCACGGAGTACAGCCCGAGCTGGCCGCGGAAGGGTACGGCAACCTCGACGGAAACCTTTCCTTCTCCCGTGCGGGTCGAACGCAGGCTGAATCGCGCAGCGATCGAGCCGAACCGCTGCCGCAGCGAGCGGTCCCGTCGGAGGCGTTCCAGGAGCGTGAAGTCCGAATTGACGCGAAGCCCCCCGATCAGCTGGACCAGTTCGCGTTCGGCGCGCTGTCGGGCGGAGGCCAGCGCGACCGCGCGTGCTTCCGAAAGGCTCCGTGCAGTTCCGGGTTGCCCGAAATCCGCGTCCGCGCGGTCATTGACGATCCGGGGCAGAGGTACCGAGGAAAGCGCAGACGCATAGCCGGCCGTCCAGTTGATGCGTGTGGTCGGGGAAGGTCGAACCAGGATGTCTCCGCGGGAATCACGCAGGGCGAGCACGGCCGCTGCCGAAACGGCGGTTGTCACGGGAGCCAGCAGGACGCAGGCAAACAAATGGCGCTTGGTCACAGTACACTTATCGGGCGCCTCCGATTCAGGATGAGGAGAATCCAACCTCTGGGACTGTTGGGATGCGCGCTTTGGATTGCGTCGGCCGGTGCGGGTTGCGTCTCGGACGAGTTCATCGATGCTTGGAGCGCGCAGAAGCGTATGGCCGCCTCTATCGAGGCACGCCGTGTGAAGTGCCGTGCGGAAAGCACGCCTTTTGTCTTCCCGATCCCGCACCCGGTCCGGCGCGGTGATCTGCTGGCCTGTGAGGCCGAGCTTCTGGCCGGGCCGTGTCCTTTTGTCGCGTCGCCTCCGGCATGCCTGCTCCTCCTGTTCCGGCAGGCGCCCGAAGATCAGGATGGGCCGCTGTAGTCGCCGGAGTCGCGGTGGTTTGGCCCTCCGTTCGAAAGGCCGCCCGTTCCGGAAGACTGGTTCGGTCGCCTCGCGCTTCGGCCTTCCGCCCCATCATTTCGTCGAGAAATCGAAGACATGGGCCGCGTCGCGTTCCGCGGCGGAGCAGCGGTCGTTCGAAAACGGAAGGCTGAGGGCGCCGGTGCCATAGTAGCAGAAGCTCTCCAGAAGCACGCTGCCGGAATGCGCGGCCTGCACCTGCTGCTCCTGTTCCGGGAGCAGGCCGAGCTGCGTGATGCAGGTCGTATCGCCGGCGGTCTTGGCGTGTCGAGCTACGTGACCCCGCGCCGACGTGAGAAAACCGTAGGCCCAACGGGAAGCGAGCTTTGCTGTCTCGTCGGTTCCGAGATCTCGGCACGCCCCCACTATTTCGAGGCGGTTGCCTGCACGAATGGATTCGTAGTTGCTCTGGGACGTGGCCCGAAAGGTTGGCAGGGCAAGCACAGTCGCGACCTCCTCCTGACAGGCAGGCGCATCGGTGGCGATCCGCGCGAGTTCTGCCCGAGCCCGGTCGGAGGTGGCCGAGGAAACGATGAGGTTCCCGGTAGTGTCCTGGAGAATGTCGTCGCGACAGGCCGCGCGGGGAGCCGGAACACACCGCAGCACGCCCAGGTCTGCCGCCTGCCGGCGACTGTGAAGGCATTCGCCGGACTCCACGTACGCGATGAGCAGAACGTTCAACCTGAACTCATCGGCCTGCCGATCGCCTTCGCCCTGATCCGGACGGCACCCAAAGGAAAGGACGAGGAGCATGCAGCCCGCGAAAAGACGCACCCAGGGGCCGCGCGCGAATACCCTTCCGAAAGCGAGCAGGACCGCACACATCAGAACTTCACCTCCAGCCCGATGTTGATCAGAGGGAGCCTCAGGATGCGGCCTCGTCCGATAGGAGTCTCGATGTAGGTGGACTCGTAGCCCGGCGCGGGATTCGTGCCTCGGTTGTACGGGTACAGAAAGTTGAACGAAGAGAACTGCTGCGGCTCTTCATTTCGGCGCGCGTATAAGTTGATAAATTCCACGAAATAGTTTGCGTATCCAAATGAATAACGCAGGAAGTAGTCGTAGCGCACGTCCAGTTGATGGGTGGGCGGAAGTCGCTCGGAATTGTACGCGGCCGAGTAGCGCGGAATGAACGTTGGCCGATTCAACACACCTCCTCCGCCCACTGTCTCCGATCCCACGACGGGCGTGACCGGAACATTGTCGGCGTAGCGCCAGCGGGCTCCCAACTGGTGGCGCGCGTTGAAGCGGTAGTTGAAGACCAGAGTGACCTGATGGGTCCTGTCCAGGTCGTAGAGCTCCTCCCGGTCGTTGTCGTAGACCAGTTCGACTTCAGCGCTATCATAGTAGATGAGGTCGAACGGAGGTGCGCGCACGGCTGCCAACACGTTGCGGTTCCGGTTGCGGACGGAAAGGCGGTTGCGCTCGTCGTCGGTCAGCCGCGGCTGGTGGTTGTTGCGTTTGCTGATGGAGTACGTGTAGCTGATCCAACCGAACCAGCCGTCGTCGTCCGGGCGACGGACCTTCTTGACGTGAAGTTCGGCCCCGCGGCTCCAACCGGTCCCGTCGTTCGAGTAGAAGAGCGGTCGGGCTTCGACGGGCCGCGCGCGAAGGTCCGCTTCCTTTTCGACCAGGTCCCGTCGGTTCAGGCGAGGCGAAAGCGCTCGATAGGCAAAGCCATCCTCGACGACGAGGTTTTCGTACTGGTTCGCAAAGTACTCCACCTTGAGCAGCCAGGTGCCTCTCTTCCACTCGACGCCTCCCGCCGCCCGGTCAGCCTGTTCCATGGCCAGAAAGGGGTTCCCCGATTCGACGCTGACCTGTTCCAGAGACGGCGGCACGTTGAAGTGGCGCCCGGCACCGGCCACCAGGGTCCAATGGGAATCGCCGATGGGCAGTTCACCCGCGAGCCTCGGGCCCACTCCGGTAGAACCCGACAACGAGAAGTAGTCGCTACGAATCCCGGGCAGGAGCCGGAGCCTGCCCCATTGCACCTCGAGCTCCGCGTAGCCACTCTGCAGATCGTACTCGGTTCGGTCGCCGTCGTAGAGGGCCCGGAAGGTGCGGTTTTCGTCCACGAGTCGGTTGATGGTCTCGATGAATCCCGGCGTGTTGGGGTTCGTGCTCTGCCTCGGAGACAGGTTTGCGAGGGACAGCTCCCAGCGTCTGCGCGTCCATTCGCCGCCCACGCGGGCCAGGAGTCGATTCTCGATGAGCACCCCGGCGAGTTCGTCGCGCAGGTGGAGTTCGTGCTTGGCGTTGAGAACCTGGAAACCAAAAATCACCTCGCCCGTGAGAGGAGAGCGGAAGTCCAGTTTGAAGTCCTCACGAAAGTCAGACACCTCGACGAGCAGGCTGTTGTGCGCGGCCGAACCCAGGCGCGCGTCGTAGCGGAGTCCCGACGTCGTGAAGCCGCGGTCGAGGTCAATGGGCGGTCGCGTGTCGCTGTTCGTGTCCAGCGCTCCCGCTACCGAAAGGTCGGCTGAGAAACCGGACGCTGAACCCGTGGACTCACCCACGGCCCTCGTGTAGCGCTGAATGTCCCGAGTCCCGAAATGAACCACGCTCAGCCGGTGTCCGCGTGCCAGGTCCCACGCGAGCTTGAGCTGGCCGTCGCGGTAGGACGCGTACTTCGCGTCGGCCGGGATCCCATCCGGGTAGGCCCGTAGCAGGGTGTAGTTGGGATACGATCGTCGGCCGGCGCCCGCCACGAAGCCTCCTGGAATCGGAGACTCGAGGTAGGCATCAGCGAGAAAGAGGGCCAGGTTCACGTGACCGGCCGGTCGCTTCACTTCGGTAGGACCAGTGACGGCAATCACGCCTCCCGCGGCGTCGCCGTAGCGCGCGGGGAAAGTGCCAGTGTAAACGTCCAGGCTGCGGATCATCTCATTGTTGAGAACGCTGGATTGATCGCCCAGGTGGAAGGGGTAGTGCATGCGAAACCCGTCGAACAGAAACGAGTTGGAAAGCGGACCCGCGCCGCGAATGACCAGGAAGCCGTTGACGAAGTTGTTGCGGTACGGCGGTCCCAGGCCGATGCCCCCGCCCGCCTGCGCTCCACCGAGGATGTTGACGCTGGGAAACGAACCGGGCGGCAGGGTGGCCGTGACGCCCGGCAGCGCCGCCACCGCGCGCAGGGAGTCGCCGTAGGCGCCCGGAAGGCGACGGATCTCGTCGCGACTGAGACGGTAGCGAGAAAGCCGCGTGCGGTCCATCAATCCTTCGACGGTGAAGGATGCCTCCGGTTCCGACTCCTCTTCGCGCCCAACGAGCATCAGTTCGACGGGACTTCCGGTGTCCAGCCGCTTGCGGAGATACCACGTGCGCTCATCGGCGTCGATGCGCAAAGTGTAGAAGCCTTCGCGGGGAACGGCGATGACAAAACGGCCACCTTCGTCCGAAAGGACAGCCTTCCGCAACTCTGGAATGGAGACCCGCGCATCCGCGGCGGGTCGACCGTTGGAGTACCGAACCAGCCCTCGGACCGCGAAGTCGGCCCAAGCGGCGGCAGGCGATATCAAGAACGCGCAAGCGGACGCTGCGAGAACGGCGGTTCTAGCGCTTCGACTCATCGGTGGGTGATCCGAAGCGGATCACGTCAGCGCGCATGTGCAGCCGGTGCAGTGTGAAGAGCGGCAGAAGGAATCGGTCCACGGAGTAGCGAATGTTCAGAAGCGCTTCCCCTTTTTGCCTGGCCATGACGGTGTCGATGGCCCGCGCAATCGGCGGTGGGCCAAACGGAGAACTGAATAGACCGCTGTCGAAGCTCCACCAGTAGAGAGTGGCTTCGCCCGGTCCAATGACTGTGTACGGGCGACCATCGACCGGAACATTGGAAACCGCAAGGCCGCCGGATGCCGTGACGCAGGCCGTCGTGGTCTGGACAACGAGAAGAACGATTGCGGCGCGAGTCGAGAACGTCTTTCCCACAGGCCAACCTCCGGGTTTCCGGGACCTGCCGGTCAAGCCCTTCGCACTTCCCTGGCCAGGTACCACCCTCCCACCGCCGCGGGCACAAAGGCGAGCCACGCCACGGCCGGACCGCGCAGGAGGAGCGCCGCCACGAGAATGGTGGCAGGCAGGCTGGCGGCCAGGCTGCGCCACACCGTGCCCGTTCCGGGATTCCAGACCAGGTTCAATCCCACGCCCCAAAGCAAGGCAGAGGCCGTGGGGACGGCCGCGGATACGGGAGCCTGACCACCCATGCTCCCCGTGCCGAAGGCCAGCAGCCAACCGAACTGAAGCAGACCGGCACCGACGATGTAGCGCGGCAGGTTTGCTTGGGGTACACACGCTGCCAGAACCGAGAGCTGGACCGAAGCGACGAGATATTGAACCGGTAGAGCCGACCATTCCGCGCTCACCCACTCGGGCCTCGGTATGGGGAGCAGGAGGGCCATGGGCAGCGTGAGGGCCAGGCCGGACCAAGGATGTACGACGGAAGGTGCGACGCGAGTGTTAAATAGTCCAACAGCGGCCGGTCCAACGATATTTAGACCGATCAGGACGTGGAGTGCCGGGGACGCAGAACCCGGTCCACTTCCGTAGCGGTGCACCGACGCAAAAAGAAACAAGAGTCCGGCCGTGGCCAGAAGGGGCCCAACACGGCTGCGCCCCAAAAACTCCGCCGCGAGCGCGGCCAGAACCATGACCAAACCCAGAGAAGGAAGCGTGTAGGTGTTCTGGGCGGACTCGAGCATCACCGTTGCCCCCGGCGTGTCCAGCGCGGGAGCGCCACCAGGAACGCGGCCGCGAGAAGCTGCACAACCAGGATGCCGATGGCTTCCGGGTGATGGGTGAAGTCGTGTAGCGCGTCCTCGAAACCTGCGGGCAGCGGCCAGGCGTCGAACGGTCGAAAGCGAAAAGACTCGCGTGCACTTGGCAGAACCCAAAACAGCCAGAGGCCGCCCGCGCTCGCAACCAGAGCCAGGACAATGGCGCGCGCGCCTGTGCTGGTCTGCTCCTCCGCCGCGGGCCCCCGGTCCCCGCGCAGAGCCCAACCGAGCGCCAGAACCACGACCGGGAGGATTACGTACAGGAAGCGGCCGGCGGAATAGACGAAGGCGCACACCACCGCCGCGGCGATGAGCCGCAGGCCGAGTTTCTCGTTTCCGAAGTGGACGCTCGCCATTCCGAGAATGCCCAGCGTGGCCGCAGAAAGCCAGAGCACCGCATCCAGCATCAGGCCACGGCATCCAGCTCTGTCAGAAAGTCGAGCGCTTCCGGGAATTCCGGTCGCTCGCGGAGGGCCAGGCGCAGATATCTTCGACTGCGTTCAGGCCGATTCAGTCTGCGAAACGCGAGGGCCAGATTGTAGAGCGCAAGATGGCGATTGCGGCACGACGGAGCGCGCAGAGCGCGATTCAACCAGCGAATGGCACGCTGTACCTTTCCCCTTCTCAGCAGAAAGACTCCGATTTCATTGCAGAGATCCCCGCTTTCGCCACCGCACGCCAGGCCACGGCGGAACGCCCGCAGCGCGTCACGGTCGTTCCCGGTAAATCCGTAGAACCAGCCAAGCCCCGAGTAGCCTGCCTGTCCTCCATCGAGTTCGAGGGCCTGCAGAAAGAGATACTCAGCAGCCTCCAGGCGGCCGTCATAAGCCATTTCCACCGCACGTTTCTGTGCGCGAAGTACCGGTTGCTCCATGACACCGTGGCCCTCCCGGAGCCACGGTTCAAATTTCGGACGGACGGCGCAGGGAGGCGTACACTTTTCCCGAAAGGCCCAAGGAGGTGAGTTGCTCGGTGATGGCTGATGTGCTCAGGCCATGGCGGTGCAGAATCTCGTCCCGGCCTCCGTGCTCAATGGACTCCTCGGGAAAGGCAAAGGTCTTCAGGTGACGGCTGCCAATTTCCGGACGCAGTTGGCTGCGGATGTAGGCTGCCGCGCTGCAATGGATGTAGGAGTCCTCGATGATAATGAAGCGCTCACACGCTTCCAAATCGGTCTGAAGCGCATCGAAGTCCAAGGGGCGAACCCAGCGTACCGCGATGACCCGGGACAGAATTCCGTGCGCGTTGCGCAGTTCCTTCTCCAGCTCCAGGCCGGTGTCCTGCATCACCCCCACGGTAACGATGGCCAAATCCGTTCCTGTTCCGAACACAGCAGGGGCAAACGATCGGATATCCGGGAGGCGCTCCGGCAGGAGCGTGTCCCGGTCGCAGGTGGCCTTGGGGAAGCGAACGGCCAAAGGACCCGCCGAATCGACCTCCATGGCCAGGAGGATTGCCTTGAGTTCCCCGCCGGTGGCCGGCGCGTACACCCGGATGTTGGGAATGGCCAAGAGCATACCCAGGTCGTAGAGGCCCTGGTGCGTCTCGCCGTCGGGACCCACACAACCGGCACGATCGATGACGAGCCGCACGGGCAGGTTCATGAGAGCCACGTCCTGGATGAGCTGATCGATCGCGCGATTAAGGAACGTGGAGTAGATGCACATGTAGGGGATGACACCGCCGGAAGCGAGGCCACCCGCAAAAGCCATCGAATGCTGCTCGGCGATGCCCACGTCGTACACCCGCTCCGGCATTCTGTCGTACAGGGGGCGCAGGCCGCTTCCTTCGATCATGGCGGGTGTTACCGCGACCACACGCGGGTTGCGCGAAGCGATCTCGAGGAGCGTCTCGCCGACGATCTCGCTGTACGAGATCCGGTCCGCCGATCCGCCCCCCTCCTTGAAAGAACCATCATGTCGGCTGAATGCAGGCACACCGTGGTAGCGGATCGGGTTTTCCTCCGCGGGCTTGTATCCCCGGCCCTTCTGTGTGTAGACGTGGACGAGCGTGGGTCCCTTGAGCTTGCGCACCCGCTGAAACGTCCGCACCAGTTCGCCCACGTCATGACCGTCCACCGGACCGAAGTAGCGAAACCCGAAGTCGAGAAAGAGGCTCCCGGGCGTGAACAGGTCTTTGAACGACTTCTCCAGACGTCGGAACAGCAACTGCGCCGCCGGCCCGAGTACGGGAATCCACAGCAGGAGTTTGAGCCAGAAGCGACGCCACCGGTTGTACAAAGGCGAGGTGATGAGGCGATTGAGGTACTGGTTCAGCGCGCCCACATTGTGGGAGATGGACATGTCGTTGTCGTTGAGGACGACCGTGCAGTCTGTCTGTAGCTCCCCACCGTGATTCAGGGCTTCGAAGGCCATGCCGCTGGCCGCGGAGGCATCCCCGATCACGCACACGACGCGATGATCCAGTCCCAAACGATCGCGAGCCGCCGCTTCTCCCAGGAGCTGAGAGATGGATGTTCCCGCATGGCCCGTGTTGTACAGGTCGTACTCGGACTCCTCACGTTTGGGGAAACCCGAGAGCCCGCCCAAGCGCCGCACGCTCCGGAGTCTCTCCCGGCGACCGGTCAGGATCTTGTGCGGATAGATCTGATGTCCGACGTCCCAGATCAGCCGATCCCGCGGAGTCTCGTAGACATAGTGAAGAGCAACCGTCAATTCGACCGTGCCCAGGTTGGAGGCGAAATGACCGCCGACGCCCGCCACCGTGTCGATGAGGTAGTCCCGCAGCTCTGCGCACAGTTCCGGGAGTGCCTGCGGCGACAGCCGCCGAAGCGCGTGCGGGTCGTCGATCTGTTCGAGCAGGGGATACCCCGACATGGTTTTGCCTTTCCGGTTTCCCGACCGTCAGGCCGCGGCTCCCGGAGCGCCACCGGCGGAGCGCTTGAGCGCCTGAAGGTCGCTATCCTTCCGAATACCCATCAGTTCGTAGATGCGGACCGGTTCTAGTTTCCCTTTCACGCGGACCAGGTCCAGTTCCCTGGCGTAGACGCGGTCCTTCACGCGCTCGTAGGTGAACTCGGAGATGCAGGCTTTGACTCCGTACGTCTTGGTAATGCCTTCGAGCCTGGAGCCCAAGTTCACCGTGTCTCCCATGAGAGTATAGTCCATGCGGTGACTGGAGCCCATGTTTCCGACGACGGCCTGCCCGGAATTTACGCCGATGCCAATGTCGAGAACCGGGATCTGCCGGACCGCCCATTGCTCCTGAAGCTTGTGCAGGGCCTCAATCTGGGCGATGGCCGCCACACAGGCGTAGTAAGCATGATCGTCGTTCTTAGCCGGCGCCCCCCAGAAGGCCATGATGGCGTCACCCATGTACTTGTCGATGGTGCCCCGATAGTCAATGATGAGTTCGGTCATCACCGATAGGTATTCGTTGAGAAGTTGAACCAGATCCTCCGGACCCAGCTTCTCGGAGATGGTCGTGAAGCCACGCACGTCCGAAAAGAAAACGCTCACTTCCTTCTTGGCGCCGCCCAGCGCAATGGCCTCCGGATTGCTCAACAGCTCTTCCACAACGTCCTGGGAGACGAACTTGGAGAACGTGTTCCGAATGAACTTCACGTTCTCTTCCTCGGTCAGGGCGCGGAACCCGATGAACCCGATTGCGATGACGAACTGGAGTATGATCACGGTCGGAAAGATGTGCAGCAGACTGTACTGCTGGAAAGTGATGAACGACGTGATTGCCACAAATACGGCCGCGATGACGACCAAGAGTACGAAGGACATCCACGTAGGCACGCGTGGTTGATAGAGCCCCATGATGACACCGATGATGAGCAGTATCAGCAGGTTGGCCGCATTCGGCGCGTTGCGCAAGAAGTCCTGATTGAGAATGGTGTTCAGCGCGTACGCGTGATGCTCGATACCGGCCATGTCTCCATAGGGGGAAAGGTGCATGTCCTTGGCGGTCCCCACGCCCGTGGCGTAGTACATGGCAACCAAAGCGATCTTGTCCTTGAAGTTGCCCGCTGCGTCAGCCGGATCCATGCTGGCGATGTCCAGGAGTTCGAAGAACCTGAAGCAGTAGAAGCCACCGCGGAAGTTGATGTTCATGAAACCGTCTTCGTCGATCGGAATCGTGACGGTCCGCTCGGCATTGGGTTTGGCCATGACGTCGATGACCTTGGGTTCGAAGGTGGCTCTATCGATGATCGTTTTCTTCTTCTCCGGGATGTTCTTGATCTTGACGTAGCCCCGGAGGAAGTCCACCTCCACGTCCTTGGCCATGTCCACGCCGTAATAGTGCACGGCAATGACCAGGTCGATCCCCGGATAGTACTCGTCGTCCTTGTTGGCATCGTATCCCGGCTTCCCGTGTTTCTCCCGGTTGACGATCCGGTTGACGATGGGCATGCGCCGGTTCATCCCCCACCGGTTCTTGACCACGTTTGCAAAGCCCATGTTGGCCACAGCTTTGGTTACCGCCTCGACCGGCGGCTGCGGAAGGTTGGCCCAGACGCGCGCGTATTCGCCGTTCTTGATGTTGGCCGGGTTCAAGCGCGCCTTCTTGCGCATGGCCTCCAGGCGCTGGTCGTATTTCACGATGCTGTTACGCGCTTCGTCCGTCGTTTCCATCGGGTAGTCAGTGACGACGATATTCTTGGCGCGGCCCATGCTGGACGAAAGCACGTCCACCTGATTGAGCAGGCGCTGGCCCGGCTTGGGCACGCAGTCGAACTTGGTGCCGCAATAGTTGCCGCCGTACACGCCCTTCTCATCCAGGAAGCTGATGTCGAACAGGACGATGCTGTTGGCCGCACCGCTCATCCGTTCGGTCAGGTCGGCATAGTGCTGCCAGTCCAAAGGCCAGTTGCCGTGAACTTTTTCGATGGTCTCCTTGGAGATGCCGACGATGACGATGTCGTCACGTATGCCAGGAGGCGTGGGCGCCCGCGTGTCCACCTTTTTCCCCTGGGCGTCGTACGGTGCCGGGCAGTACGGCTGGCCAGAAGCCTGGTGTCTTTGAGTTCCAGGGTTGCGGTTCCCTGTAAACAGGCCGGCAATGAAGAACTCTTCCATCTGCGCGAAGATCGGCAGGCGGCTGGAGAAGGCCGCGAAGAGAAAAGCCATCATCGTTCCAATGAGCAGGGCTCCCACCTTCTGTTTGTCGTAGCCCAGCCGCCCAAATGCATCGTACAGGAAGATCACGGCGGTGATCGCCAAGAAAAGGGAGAACCAGAGGGTGAACGTGTGCAGGTTGGGTGAAAGGCGACCAAGCCCGGGAACGATCACCTCCAGGAAGTAGAACAGGAGGTGGATTTCGTAGAAGATACTGTCGGAAGAGGCCGAGTAGGCCAGAACAAACAGGGCCAAAGCGAGGACGCCCACCGTTGCCCATGCAAGGTCAGACAGTCCAAACTCCTTGCGCTTGGTCTCTTCGGCCAGTCGTTCGTAGAAGAACAGCGCCACGCCGACGACAAGGAGGCCGGGCAGCATCGAGAAGTAGATGTCAGGGAACAGATCTCGGACAATTTCGTGCGCTGTCGAGAGTGCTTTCCCAAGGCCGGCCGGGAGTTGCGCCGCAAGCGGCGGAATGGCCAGGTGGAAGGCCGGGAACAGGTTCAGGAGCGCCAGAGAGCCCACCAAGAAGATCAGCGCCGTCCGGTGGAGCCTGGAAGCGCCGGGCAGGACCAGGTAAAAGACCAGAACGGGCACAGCGAGTCCAAGGAGCAGGTAGAGAATGGAGAGGGTCAGGGACGCGGGACCCGCCGGTAGGAATCGATTGACGATGGCGATTACCAGCGCGACGCCCGCGAGTCCGAAAGTGATCTGTTTGAGTCTGCCCTGCATAGAAATACCCTCTGGCGGAGCCGAGGGAGCAGACAACACTTTTTCCCGCGCCGGAGGCGTTCAGCCGCCCAGGGCGGAGACAAAGGCCGCTGTGGCCTGCGCAAGTGCATCACCCGCCTGAGTGCCCTGCTCCTCGATGAGGCGATGATGGAGGCTCCCGACAATCACACCGTCGAGAATTCCGCGCAGCGTCCGGGCCTGCTCGGGCTTGGAAATGCCAAAACCCGCGAGGACCGGAAGACCCGATTCCCGGCGAACCCGCTCCACGTTCTGGGCCAGATCATCCGGCAAACCACTGCGCTCGCCGGTCACGCCGAGGCTGGTCACATAATAGATGAAGCCCGATGCGTTTCGGCAGATGCCCCGGAAGCGGCGCTCCGAAGTGTTGGGCGCCACCATCAGAATTTGGTGAACGCCGTGGTCGGGGCCCAGCCGCCGCAAGAGTTGTGCCTCCGGCTGGTCGTGCGGAAGGTCCGGTATGACCAGACCCGCTACCCCGCTCGAGGCGCACTCTTGCAAGAAGCGCCGGAGGTTGCTGGCCGGATCGAAAGCGTTTCGGGTGGCCTGATTTGCGCCGCGGCGTACGAGAAAGCCGGTCAGCACCGGGTTCAGGTAGGTAAGTAGAATGAGGGGTATGTTTGGACGCGCTTCGTGAATCGCCCTGGCGACTTCGAAGACGCGCTCGATGGAGAAGTCGGGCTGCCGGAGGGCGCGTTGCATGGCGGCCTGGATGACCGGACCATCCGCCGTTGGATCAGAAAACGGGATTCCCAGTTCCATCAAGTCCGCGCCCGCGTCGATCATGCGCACAGCAAAGTCGACTGTGGCGGCGAAGTTCGGATCTCCAACCGTAAGGTACGGCATGTACGCGGGGCGACCTCGCCCGCGGATGAAGGCAGCCAGGTCCGGCCGCCGGTCCACGATGGCGCGTTCAGAATGCATGGCGCGGCTCCCTCAAAGTTCCACTCCCCGCAGCCGTGCCACTTCGGCCACGTCTTTGTCCCCACGACCCGAAACGCTGATCAGAATCCGCCGACCGCGCATTTCCTGAGCCAGTTGTCGTGCGCACGCGAAGGCATGCGCCGTCTCTAGGGCGGGCAGGATCCCTTCCAGGCGGGCAACTTCGGAGAACGCCTCGAGCGCCTGGTCGTCCGAGATCCGCAGATACTGCGCCCTCCCCGTAGAAGCCAGGTACGCGTGCTCCGGGCCGACGCCGGGATAGTCCAGGCCCGCCGACACACTGTGTACTTCCTGGATCTGGCCGGACCCGGCCTGGATGTAGAGGGAGCGGCTTCCGTGAAAGTAGCCGACGCCGCCGAAGTTGACCGTGGCCGAGTTTTCCCCCGGAGAATCCCCGCGGCCCCCCGCCTCCACACCGAAGAGCCTTACCTTGCGGTCGTCCAAGAACCCGTGGAAGATGCCAATGGCATTGGAACCACCGCCCACGCAGGCCACGACGGCGTGCGGAAGGCCTCCGGCCAGCTTCCGCATCTGCTTGCGCGCCTCCCTGCCCACCACTGCCTGGAAGTCGCGGACGATCGTGGGGAACGGGTGTGGACCGACAACCGAACCGATGATGTAGTGCGTATCGCCGACATTCTTGGACCAGTCGCGCATGGCTTCGTTCGTTGCGTCCTTGAGGGTGGCCGTGCCCGAGGTAACGGGCACCACCTCCGCGCCCAGGAGTTGCATCCGAAACACATTGAGCTTCTGCCGGCGAACATCCTCGGATCCCATGTACACCGTACAGGCAAATCCATAGCGAGCGGCCACAGTGGCTGTAGCTACGCCATGTTGCCCGGCGCCGGTCTCGGCGATGATGCGGCGCTTGTGCATTTCCTTGGCGAGCAGCGCCTGGCCGATGGTGTTGTTGATCTTGTGGGAACCGGTGTGGTTCATGTCCTCCCGCTTGAGGTAGATCTCCGCGCCCCACGCCTCCGAAAGCGCGCGGGCGTGCGTGAGAAGCGAGGGGCGACCCGCAAACGTACGCAGCTCATCTTTGAGTCGGCGGCGGAATTTCTTCGATTGCCGGGCCTTCGCGTAGGTGCTTTCGAGCTCCTCCAGCGCGCCGATGAGCACCTCCGGACTGTAGCGACCACCAAAGGGACCAAAGAAACCGGCGGCATCCGGCCCCGCCGGCACCGGAAGTGCGGAATAGTCTTCTTGCAGCATGTTTTGGAGGCCGGGGCCGTTTCGCGGCATTCTCCCCGGGGACCTACTGAATCACGAATCGGAGAATGTCCCGATACATGATCCAGAGCCCGAGGAACAGAAGACCGGAAAACGCAACGCGGTGAATGACGTCCATCACTTTGACCGACACCGGACGGCCTGCCACCCACTCGTACAGGAAGAAGACAATGTGGCCTCCATCCACGATGGGGATTGGTAGGAGGTTCATCACCATGAGGGCAATGCTGATGACAGCCATGAGTTGGAGGTACTGCACCCATCCCGCCGAAACGAACTGACCGGCCACGGCGAACATCCCCACGGGGCCAATGGCATTGTCGATGAAGGACATCCGGCCGGAGAACAGTTTCTGGAAGAACGCCGGGTAGAGCGCGATATTGTCTTTTGTGTCACGCCAGGCGAGAGCGAAGACGGCCAGTGCCGATTCCTGTCGGGCGGTGTACTCGCTTTCGAAGCGATCCGCCGCCGAGAATCCCAACAGACCAATCCGATGGGCCTGAACGGTGGCCCGGTAGCGCCGATCACCGACAGTTAGCTCCACGTCTTTGGCCACTCCGAACTTTTTGAACAGGTGTTCGAAGGAAAGCGCATGCGAACCATCGAAGCGCAATTCGGACAGACCGCGCTGGTGTTCGGGAACATGCGACTCGAGGGACCGGTCCGGCAGCCGCCCTCCGTACTTGAGGTCCACGATATTGTTCAGCGCGAGTTCGTAACGCCCCTTGGAAGGCATCGTCACTTCGACCTCGCGGGTGTAACCGGCCGTGATGAGTGGAAGTACCTGGCGTCTGACGCGAACGCGCACATTCTGATCGTGGAACTCGCCGAGTGTGCGCTTCAACTGGCTGATGGAGTGGATCGGGCGGTCATTCACGGCAAGGATGATGTCACCATCGTTGAGGTAACGCAGGGCCACAAGGTTCGGTGGAGGCTCCGGATTTCCAAAGATGCGCCGGAAGCGGTACTCCCAGACGGCCCCGTTCGGGTAGCTGACTTCGAGGTAGCGCGCGCCCGGCGGGCGGAGCCCAATGTACGCAATCCCCGAAGAACTCACCGCCGGCCGCACTTCGTGTCGGATCCGTTTTCCCTCGCGGTCCACCTCGAACGTCAGCGGGTTGCCGCTGGAGAGTGCGACCTGCTTCTGGATATCGGTGAAACTGTGGACCGGCTCCGAGCCAATGGCGACCACCCAATCGCCGTTGCGCAGGCCTCCCTGATACGCGGGGGACTGATCCGCGCGGTCCTCAGCAATTTGCACGCGGGGGGCGAGCGGTCCTGACAGAAGGTGGATCACGATGAACACGAGGAAGCCCAGAATCAGGTTGAACAACGGTCCACCGAGAACGGGAATGATGCGCCGCAATGGATGTGCGCTGAGAAAACCACCTGGTGTCGGCGTGCCGTCCCGGTAGTCGTCCTCGTAAAACTTCACGTAGCCGCCGAGCGGTATGGCCGTGATTTGCCAGGTGGTGTCCCCGATCTTGCGCTTCCAGATCCCCCGGCCGTACCCAATAGAGAAGATCTCCGCGCGGATGCCGACAGCTCGGCCCAAGAGGAAATGGCCGAGTTCGTGAATGAAGATGCAGACGCCCAAGAGAAACGCGCCACCGAGCCAGAACAAAACCATGAGCTACTCCATTTCTCCTTGGGGAGGCTTCAACCTCCACCTGTGAGTTCAGCCGATTCCCTGTCCAGTAAAGCAGCTTTTGGGTCGGGAGTCTACCGGGCCACCCGCGAAATCTCGCGGGCCGCGACCCTGGCCCTCCGGTCGGCTTCCAAGAAAAGACCCAGGTCCGTTCCGTGCTCGATCGGGATGCGGTCCAGCACCGAGGAGACGAAGGGCGCGATGTCGGCGAAATGCAGTTCGTCCGCAAGAAACAACTCCACGGCCACCTCGTTGGCCGCATTCAGCACTGCCGGAGCGGTGCCGCCCGTACGGCCGGCGGCCAAGCAGATCCCAAAGCCGGGATAGCGCTCCATGTCCACGGCTTCGAAGGAAAGCTCCGGCCAGGTGGTGGGCCGCTGCGCCACGGGGTGCGGCTCGGGCACGGCCTCGGGAAAAGAGAGGGCGTGCGCAACGGGAAAGACCATGTCGGGTGAGGAGGCCGCCAGCAGGAAGCCGCCATCGGCGGTTTCAATCATCCCGTGCACCACGCTGCGGCGGTGGATGCACGCGCTGAGCATTTCGTACGGCACCGAGAAGAGAAAGTGCGCTTCAATGATCTCCAAGCCTTTGTTCATCATGCCGGCCGAGTCCACCGTGATCTTGGGACCCATGCTCCAAGTTGGATGTTCGAGGACCTCAGAGCGCGTGACCTTTCGCAGCGCGGAGGGCGGGAGGTCTCGAAACGGGCCGCCGGAGGCCGTCAGCACGATCCCGCGTAGGTGCCGCGGCGGCAGGCCCTGAAGAAGCTGGAAGATGGCATTGTGCTCCGAATCCACGGGGAGGATGCTCGCACCGGAGCCCCGGTTCAGGGTCGCGCGAATGGCCGGGCCGGCGGTCACGAGGGTTTCCTTGTTGGCCAAGGCCACCTTGAGGGAGCAGCGAAGCGCTTCCATGGTCGCCGCAATGCCGCTTGCTCCGACGACGGCGGTGAGGGCCGTGTCCGCACCCGCCGCGGCCGCTGCCTGGGTGAGCTGCACGATTCCAGAATCCCCGCGGAAGAACTGCACGTCAGGGTAGCGTTGTTCTATGCCTGCACGCACTGCCCCATCGAAGGCGTGCTCGTCGGTGATCCCGGCGAAACGCACCGAGGGATACTGAAGCAGCAGGCGCTCCAACCGCTCGATGTTCGAATGAACCGAGAGGGCATCGAGCTGGATGTCGGGCCTCTGTCTGAGGTACGCCGCTGTCGTCGTACCGACGGAGCCCGACGCCCCCAGGAGAATCAGTCGCCTCGTCGGTCGACAGGCAGCCGGGTTTGTGATCCCGGAGTATACCATCTCACACCGGAAAGCCCAGGGCGCGCTTGAAGTGCAGATAGTAGTACCCCAGTGGGAGGACGAACAGGAGCGCGTCCACGAGGTCCAGGATTCCGCCGTGGCCCGGGATAATGGAGGCGCTGTCCTTGATCTTGGCATCCCGCTTCAGCGCGCTCTCGGCCAGGTCTCCGAAAATGGTCACGAACGAGACGACGAGTGTTACCGCAAATGACTCAACGTGGCCAAAAGGCGCCGTACTGCCGGACCAACGATTCCAGCCGAAGATGAGGCCGGCCGTCACCAGATTGGCAAAGAGGATGCCGCCCACGTAGCCCTCGTAGGTCTTCTTGGGGCTGGCCTGCAGACCGGCGTTGTGGCGGCCGAACCACCGTCCGGCGAAGTAGGCGCCCGCGTCCGTCATCTCCGAAGCGAGCACGAAGTAGACGATGTAGAATACCCCCGACGCGAGCGAAAGATATAGAAATACAAACGAAATGGACAGGCACGCGTAGAGAACCCCGAACAGGGTCACGCTCACGCTGTAGATCGTTCCATCGAGGGGGCGGAAGATGAGTTGAACCGTGAGTGTCACGACTACGAACGACAGGAGAACGAAGGGCGTGACCGTGGAGCCCGGATGAAAGACGGAGACAATCAGCGCCGGGACGGCCGCCTCCGGCGTTCTTCCCGCACCGGCCCACACCAGGTACTGTGCGTAGAACGAAAGAACAATCAGCAGGCCGAAGAAGTACCCGACGCCGCGGAGCGCGCGCCCTTCGTAGCCGCGGTCCGTAAGGCGATAGAATTCATTCACGCCAAGGAAGGCTATGGTAGAGATCATGAAGAAGGCCAGGGCGCGGTGACCGAAGTCAAAGACGAGGGCGCAGATCACCAGACCCCCGATCAGGACTCCGAACAGAATACGGTTTCCGGTTTCTCCCATAGGCAGGAGCGGTTTAGGCCGCGCGGAGCCCGGTGGAAAGAATTTTCCGAGCGCGGTTCGAAAAAGAGCCATCGGCCGTCGCCCCGCGGCGCTGCTGGCGACCGGCCGTCAGAGTCCGCCGAAGCGCCGGTCCCGCTTCTGAAACCATTCGAGCGCTTTCACCATTTGCTCGGCATCGAAATCGGGAAACAGGGTCGGGGTGACGTAGATCTCGGCATAGGCACACTGCCACAGCAGGAAGTTGGAAATGCGGCTCTCTCCTCCCGGTCGAACGAGAAGATCCACGGGCGGCAGAGGGTGGGTGTACAGCTCCTTCTCGAACTCCTTCGCGGTGACGGCACGGTCGGCGCGTCGCCCTCCTTCGCGGGACATCGCGATCCGGTGCTGCACGATGTTCGTGCAGGCGGCCAGTATTTCTGCCTGGGAGCCATAGTTGACGCAGAAATTTGCGATCAGCCGTTTGTTTGCCCTGGTCTTTTCCTGGACGTCCTCGATGCGTCGGCGTGCCCGCGCGGGGAGCCGGGCCAGGTCCCCGGAGGCCATGATGCGAATCCCGTTCTCCAGGCAGCGGTGCAGGCGGGTTTGGAAGAATTCGTCGAGCAACGACCAGATGGCCGCCACTTCCGCTCGGGGGCGCTTCCAGTTTTCCGTGCTGAAAGCGTACAGGGAAACGGCCGGTATCCGCAACAGCAAGATGAAGTCGAGGAGGCGATCGAGGTTCTCGCCCCCCGCACGGTGGCCTTCGGTCCGACTGAGCCCGCGCGCCCGCGCCCACCGGCCGTTGCCATCCAAAATGATCGCGACGTGTTTGGGCATCGGCCTGCGGCGCAGCCGGCCGAGCAGCGCCGTATGGTCGGTGGCGCTCAAACCGTGAGGATGTCTTTCTCCTTCTTTTCGACGATTTGGTCGATCCGGTGGATGTGCTGGTCGGTCAGCTTCTGGATGCGCTCCTGAGATGCCTTGAGCTCATCCTCGCTCTTTCCGGAAAGCTTCTTGATGTGTTCGTTCCCGTCCCGCCGAACGTTGCGGATGGACACGCGGGCTTCTTCGGCGCGCACTTTCAACTGCTTGACCAACTCCTTTCGGCGATCCATGGACAGATCGGGCAGCACCAGGCGGATCACGCTGCCGTCGTTCTGAGGGGTCAGGTTCAGGTCCGATTTCAGAATCGCTTTCTCGATGTCGCTCATGGCGCCCTTGTCGTAGGGGTTGATGAGGATCGTGCGGGCTTCCGGCACCGATAGTGAGGCCAGTTGGATGAGGGGCGTGGAAGCGCCGTAGTAATCGACCTGCAGGTGTTCGACCATGGAAGTTGCCGCGCGCCCGGACCGGATGTTGGCCACATCCCGCTGGAGCGCCTCGATGCTCTTGTCCATGCGGTCTTCCGTTTCGAGCTCAATCTCCTCGAATGAACTGTCAGTGTCAGGCATACTCCAATCCCTCGGCCCCGGAAATCAGGGTCCCCACGTTTTCACCGTCCACGAGTCGTGCGAGGTTGTCATCTCTGAAGATGTCGAAAACGATGACGGGCAGATTGTTCTCCATGCAAAGGGAGATGGCCGTGGCGTCCATTACCCGTAGTCTGCGCTGCATGGATTCCATGAACGAGACTCGCTTGAAGCGACGCGCGTCCGGTACGCGTTTGGGGTCAGCGTCGTACACGCCGTCCACCTTGGTGGCCTTGAGGATGACCTGGCATCCCACTTCGACTGCCCGTAGGGAGGCCGTCGTGTCCGTCGTAAAATACGGGTTGCCGGTCCCTCCGGCGAAGATCACGATGCGGTTCTTTTCCAGGTGGCGCATGGCCTTGCGTCGAATGTAAGTTTCGCACACAGCTTTCATTTCGATGGCGGATTGGACCCGGGTGATGAGATCGATACGCTCACACGCTTCCTGGAGGGCCAGCGCATTGATGATGGTGGCGAGCATCCCCATGTAGTCGGCCGTGGCGCGATCCATACCGCTTTCTGCCGCAGTCATACCGCGAATGATGTTGCCACCGCCGATCACGACCGCGACTCGGATGCCCGCGCGATGGCACACCTTGACCTGTTCGGCGATCTTCTTGACCCGAGCGGGATCGATACCGGTCCGCCCTTCCGCGTTGAAGGACTCACCGGAGAGTTTCAGGAGAACCCGCCGGTATGGAAACCCTCCCTCCATGTTGCCTCCCGCGCCGGGACTATTTCACCCGACCTGGTAGCGGGAGAAGCGCGCGACCGTGATGTTCTCACCGAACTTGGAGATATGCTCTTTGATGTGATCCTGCACGGTGAGCTTGGGTTCCTTGATGAACGCCTGCTCGAGGAGGCAGACTTCACTTTGGTACTTCTTGACCTTTCCGGGGAGAATCTTGTCGATCTGGGCGTCGGTTTTGCCCTGCTCCTTGAGCTGCTCGCGGTATACAGCGCTCTCGCGCTCTATGAGGGCAGGATCCAGCTGATCGGCGGAAACGCAAACGGGGCTGGCAGCGGCAATCTGCATGCAGATGTCCCGTCCCAAGGCCTCGAACGCGGTGTTCTTGGCGACGAAGTCGGTTTCGCAGTTGAGCTGGACGAGCACACCGATGTTCCCGTCGCCGTGAATGTAAGCCACCACCCTGCCCTGCGCCGTGTCCCGGTCCATGCGCTTGGCTGCTTTGGCCAGGCCTTTGGCCCGGAGCGCATCGGCGGCCTTTTCGAAGTCGTTCTTGAATTCCGCGAGTGCCTTCTTGCAGTCCATCATGCCCGCGCCGGTCATGTCTCGCAGTTTCTTGATGTCGTCGGTCGTCACTTCTGCCATGTTGGTTCCTCTGTTGTTCGAAAGGACGGTCCTTCAGGCCGGGGGGGCCGGTTCGGTCACGACCGCGGCCGCAGCCGCAGCCGCAGCCGGGGCCTCGGCTTCCTTGGCCTGTGGGTTGCGCAGAGCTTCGTCGACGATGAACTCGCCCGACTCGTCGTATTCCCCTTTGTACTGCATGGAATCGATGTTGATGGCATCCGGATCCATTTCCTCGTCCACGTCCGAGAACTGGGACGCTCCGGCAAGGCCCTGCGTCCCTTCCAGAACGGCGTCCGCCATCGTTTGGAGGAAAAGGGAGATGGCGCGAATCGCGTCATCATTGCCCGGAATCGGATAGTCGATGAGGTCCGGGTTGCAGTTGGAGTCGACCACCGCGAACACTTTGATGCCCAACTTGCGCGCCTCTTTTACTGCGATTGCCTCTTTGCCCGGATCGATGACGAACAGGATGTCGGGCAGGTTCTGCATGTCCTTGATGCCCGCCAGGTTCTTGCGCAGCTTGGCGAGCTCCCGTTGCAGTTCCAAAGCCTCTTTCTTTGTCCGCGCTTCCTGGTCGAAGGAGTTGTTCTCTTCCATCGATTCCAGTCGCTTGAGGCGGGCGATGGATTTCTTCACCGTGGTCCAGTTGGTGAGCAGGCCACCCAGCCAGCGGTTGTTGATGTGGTACATACCGCAGCGTTGTGCTTCACGCTCCACGGCGCCGCGGGCCTGTTTCTTGGTCCCGACGAAGAGCACTTTCTCTCCGCGGGCGGTCAGCTCGCGCAGGGCCTCGTAGGCGGCCTTGGCCATCTGCACCGTCTTCTGTAGATCGATGATGTGGATGCCATTGCGCGCCGTGAAGATGAACGGCGCCATGCGGGGATTCCACTTTCGCGTTTGATGTCCGAAATGCACACCTGCTTCCAGCAGGTTCTTCATTGAAATAGTCGACATTATCCTTGCTCCTTTTTCCTATACAAGAGCCAACCAGCAATGACAAGCCCCGCGAGGCCTGCAGGAGTGAGCTGGAGCTCCAAGTTTTTGATGAGATAGAAATCTCGTGCAATGGTCAGTGTGCCAAACAGCGAGTGGTTCAGAAAATCCAGACCGAACACCCGGCTGAGGAGGGACCCCGCCACGGCCCCGATGAAGAGTCCCAGCACCAGCACCAACACAATGAAGCTGATGGAGCGTTTCCCCATCGGGTTTGGTCAGGTCGCGCTACTGCGCCCCAGGCGTCAAGCCATCTCGGCCGCCGGACTTGGCCGCGTGGAAGCCCAAGCTAAACCGGGAAGATCCCGTGTTTCCGCGGTGGACGAAGGACTTCCTTCGACCAGGCCAATTCCAGGACGCGGAATACCAACGTCGCCGTGTCCCGCGGGTCGATGATGTCGTCTACGCCGAAGACGGCGGCAGCCTTTTCGGGCGTGACGTCCGAACGGTAGGCCTCCTCGAGTTCGGCGCGTCTGCGACCACGCTCCTCTTCTGGAAGGGCCGCGAGTTTGCGCCCGTGCAGGATGTTGACGGCGCCTTCGGCCCCCATGAGGGCGATTTCGGCTGAAGGCCAGGCTGCTATATAGTCCGGTTCGTACGCGCGGCCACACATGACGAAGTATCCCGCCCCGTAGGCCTTGCGAACGATGATCGTCACCTTCGGCACGGTCGCGCGACTGACGGCGAACAGAAGCTTTGCGCCGTGCCGGATGATTCCCGCGCGCTCCACGCGACCTCCGACCAAGAAACCGGGGACGTCCTGGAGGAAGACGAGCGGAATGCCAAAGGCGTCGCAAAGAGTCACGAAGCGGGCAGCTTTTACCGAAGAGTCGTTCTCGAGTACGCCGCCCAGATGGAGGCTCTGACTGGCGACAAAACCGACGGGGAAACCTCCTACGCGTCCGAACGTCGTGAGAACCGATCGGCCGAAGTCCGGCATGTAGTTCAACAGGGGCGTGCCAGAATCGGCGAGGAGCTGCACGATCTCGCCCATGTCAAAGGGGGTGCCCGGATCATCGGGGACCAGTTCCACAATCCGGTCCGGCGCGCGCTTTGGCACCGCGGCGCTGACTACCGGCGGCCGTTCGCCGCTGTGGGAAGGAAAAAAGGCGAGGTAGCGCTTCACGAGGTCCAGCGCCTGCTCATCCGATTCGGTGGCCATGTGCGCAACTCCCGAACGCGTCATGTGGACTTCGGCGCCGCCGAGTTCCTGCTCGGTTACCTTCTCTCCCAGCACAGCCTCGACGAGCGGCGGCCCGCCGAGGGCCAGAGTGCCGCTGTGGCGAACCATGATCACACAATCGCTGAGGGCCGGGATATACGCGGTTCCGGCCGCTCCGGTACCCATGATGACGCTTACCTGAGGAACGACGCCGGACAGCGTCACCTGCTCTCGGAAGAGGTAGCCCGTGGAAGCAAAGAAGCTGCCGCCCAACTCCTGAACGCGCGCACCGGCGGAGTCGATCAACCAGACGACGGGCCGTCTATGCAGCACGGCGAGCTCCCGAATCCGAGCGCACTTGACCTCTCCGGTGCGGCCCATCGTCCCGGCGAGAACCGTGAAGTCGTAGGCGATGACAAAGACCTGTCGGCCGGCAATGGCTCCCCATCCAGTTACAACGCCATCGGCCGGCGCAGAGCGATCGGCGAGGTCTGCCGAAACCCCGGCATGATCCGCATGCATCCCAATCTCAACAAAGCTGCCGCGATCGAAGAGGAGGTCGATGCGTTCGCGGACAGTCAGCCGCCCGCGCTCGTGCTGCCGCTCGACAGCGGGCTGCCCGCCCATGGCTCGGATGCGCGCCTTTTCCTGATCGAGCCTCGCGAGTCGGGACGGGTCCATGGGATCCTCAGCGAATCGGGTACTCGGCCTGCTGGAGAAGCGCTATCTCTCGTGGCGAAGCCTCCAGCACTTTGAAGCCATGCTTGATGTATTCGAGGGACGATACGGGACCGAGACCGTCCACGATCAAGAGCGCCCGCCCATCCGGACCCCGTTCCACGGCGGCAGCGTACTCACGGTAGCCAAGCATCAAGGAATGCGATTTCACCTTCATCGTCTCGAACCACTCGACTTCATCCGTTGATATCCAGCCCTGCCTGGCGGTAGGTCTCACGCGCGATGATCAGCCGCTGTATTTGCGATGTGCCGCCGCCGATCTCCACGAGCTTCGCGTCCCGCATCAACCGCTCCACCTTAAACTCGCGCATGTAGCCGTAGCCACCGAGTATTTGGATGGCGTCCAACGTCGTCCGGACCGAGGCCTCGGATGAGAACAGCTTCGCAAACGACGCGTTCATAGTGACCCGTTGCCCGTCCTCCAACTTGCGCGCGGCCGTGTAGGTCAGCAATCGCGCAATGTAGAGTTGCATTGTCATGTCGGCAATCATCGCCTGAACCAGTTGGAAGCCCGCTATCTTCTGGTTGAACTGGCGGCGTTGCGCGGAGTACCTCAGCGCGACGTCCAGCGCCCCCTGCATCAGGCCAATGGGCAGACCCGCAAACAGCGTTCGCTCCATGTCCAGCCCCTGCAGGGCGAGATAGCCTCCTTGGCCTTCTTCGCCGAGGCGGTTTTCCAGGGGGACTTCACAATCCTCGAAGTACAATTCCGTCGTGGGGCTCGCGCGCATGCCCATCTTCTCCATGGGTCTGCCGCTCGAGAATCCCTTGGCGGAACGCTCCACCACAAAGGCCGAAACGCCCCGTGCACCGGGTTCGGGGCCGGTACGCGCGAAAACGAGCAGCACATCGGCCACGCTCCCGTTGGTGATGAATGTCTTCGAACCGTTGAGGACATACCGGTCGGACTTTCTGACGGCTCGGGTGCGCATGGCCATGGCGTCCGAACCGGACTCCGGTTCGGTCAGCGCAAAAGCAGCGAGCCTGTGGCCGGAGCAGAGGTCGGGTAGAAAGCGTTGGCGCTGGTTTTCATCCGCGCCCTTGAAGATGTTGTAGGCGCCGATGAACGCGTGCGCCCCAAACGAGAGCGCGGTTCCCCCGCAGTGACGCGCCAGTTCCTCCATTACGAGGACGCCCGAAAGGAGACTCATCCCGGCGCCGCCGTAAGCCTCGGGTATGACCACCCCCAAGAGGCCGGCGCGGCCCAGCGTCTCGAAGACGCCCGTGGCAAAGGTTTCGTGGCGGTCCAGCTCGTCAGCTACCGGGGCCAATTCGGATTCGGCGATCGAGCGGGTAAGATCTCGCGCGCCCAACTCCGCATCCGTGAGCGGAAGGACATCCTCAAACTGGGCAGCGGTGGCGCCGTCGGATTTCACGGTTGGAGCCTCCCGAAGTCCGGCAGGCGATCGTACTCAGACTCAGGACTGACAAAACCGGCGTACCCGCGCCGGAAGAAGACGGCCGCGTTCACTGCCATTCGGAATCTGAGCCCGTACTGCTCTCCCAGGTCGGCTGCGCGGATCAGATCGGCCGGGCGCACGGCGGTAATCTCCTCCAGGAATGGTTCACTGTCACTCAGGAAACTGCGAACGACAGCCGGAGAGGCGGACTCCCAAAGATAACGGCAGGCAAAGGCCAGCGCGTGCTCCGATGTGGCAAGGCCCCTCCCCGTTCGATCCATGAGAGAGCCGCACAATGCCGCCCACGATTCAGACGCGGGTGGCCCTGCGGCGAGCATGAGGAGGGCGCCCTCGTCGAGATAGGCATGCGTTGCTTGCATCAAGGAGTCATGCGCTTCCGCCATCCAGCGTGTGGCGGATGGAATCCCAGCTTCCTTCCATTATATAATCGGTGGAGGCGACCCGCCGCAGTGCGGCGCGGGCATGCACCGTCCGGGCTCCCCCGTACGCCAGATCGAGCGCCTCCCGCACCAACTGCCCAACCGGTCGCCCCGACGCGGCCGCCAGTCGCCTCAGTTCTGCCGCCTGTTCAGGAGAGATCAGGATGTGCAGGCGCTCCGACAGTTCTCGCACAAGACGAGGCAAAGGCTCCGAATCAGGCGGTAAAGCAGAACTCTCGGGCGCCAGGCAATTTGGTTGCCCGCTTCGGCGGGGGGAGAGGCGATGCGCGCGTGTCAGCGCTCGTGCTCGTCGGTCTCGTGCTTCTGGGAGTGCTGGCGTTGGGGCATTTCGGACTTCCTGAGAAAACACCCCCACAACCCGAAGCTCATCCGGTTGTCATGCCGGGAGCAGAACCGTATCGCATGGAAGGCCGGACCGGCATCGGCTTCGTCATCTGCCACGGTTACGGCGGCTCGCCCTTCAACACGCGTCCCCTGGGCGACTTCCTCCACGGCCTCGGGCACAGCGTGATTGGGGTCCGTCTCCCGGGCCATGGAACCTCCATCGAAGACATGAACAACTCCCGCTACATCCATTGGAGAGAGCACCTCGAGCGGATCTATCTGGAGGAGCGCGGCCGGTACCGGCATCTGTTCTTGGTCGGATTTTCGATGGGCGGCACGCTGAGTCTGGATATCGCCGCGCGCAACGCGGACACCTTCCGGCCCGCCGGGATTGTGACCATTTCGACTCCGGTCTTCTTCAACGGCTACTTCAACGGCCGGTTGGTGCTGCATCAACCCGCAACCGCGCTGACCGGGCTGTACAAGATCCTCCGCCCGGTGGCGCGCAGGGCGGATACGCGAACGGGCAGCCTGGATCGAATGAACCCGTGGGTGGGCTACCGCACGGACATCGCGCTCCACGCCCTCCACAGCTTCAAGCGGGCCTTCGCCGGAGTGCGCCGGGGACTGCCGAGAATCGGGGCTCCCTACTGTAGCATCATGGCGGCAAACGATCGCACCGTTTCCTCTGAGAATCAAGTATACGTTTACCGCAGCATTCAAAGCAGGGAAAAGCGCGCGCACATGTTCACCCTTCCCTCAGATGTCTCGACCATGCACAGCCTGCTGACGCACGAGCGGGCCAGCAAAAGAGTGCTGGGGTACGTTGCGGCCTTCGTGCATGATGTGCTCGAACAGATTGATGCGAACCGGAGGGAGGCCGCCGCGGAAACCGAAAGCCTCTCGGTTCGACTGCGTCGCCTCGTTGGAGCCGAGCGCAGGGTGCAGAACCTGACGGGTTCATCCTGACCGCCGGGTTGCACTTGCCAAACGGATCCCCGATCCGAAGCGTGGCCACGTGAAACACCGCGTGTTGATTTCGGACAAGTTCGACGACGAGGGAATTGCCCGACTGAAGAAGGAATCCAATCTCGATGTGGTCTACAAGGGCGGCCACAGTCGCGAAGAACTTCTCGCAAGCCTGTCCGGTGTCCATGGTTTGATCATTCGGTCGGCAACGAAGGTCGACGTCGAAGTCCTACAGAAAGCCACGGACCTGAAGCTCGTCGTGCGCGCCGGCGTCGGAGTGGACAACATCGACATTCCCGCCGCATCGCGCTTGGGCGTAATCGTCATGAATGCGCCGGGCGGCAATTCGGTTTCCACGGCCGAACACGCCATCGCCCTGATGATGGCTTCCGCTCGGCATGTGGCTCAGGCTGACGCTTCTATGAAGGCCGGCCAATGGGAGAAGAAGAAGTTCAAGGGTGTAGAACTGAAAGGAAAGGTGTTGGGCGTCATGGGACTGGGGCGCATCGGCAAAGAGGTCGTGCGCAAGGCGCGTGGTCTGGGTATGGAGGTGATCGGTTTCGACCCGTTCATCCCGGAGAAGAACCTCGCGGATCTCGAGATTGAGATCGTCTCGAAGGAAGCACTGGTGGCCCGGTCCGATTTCATCACGGTCCACACACCGCTGACCTCGGAAACGCAGGACTTCCTCTCCAAAGATAATCTGACCTCCTTCAAGAAGGGCGTTCGCCTCGTGAACTGCGCGCGGGGCGGCATCTACAACGAGGAAGCCCTGGCGGCCGGCCTCGAATCCGGGCACATTGCCAGCGTGGCCCTGGACGTGTTCACCCAGGAACCCATACCGGCCGGTTTCCCGCTGCGGCGCTTCGAGAATTGCATCATGACCCCGCACCTGGGCGCCTCCACCGATGACGCCGAGTTCGCTGTAGCCATGGAGACTGTGGATGAGCTTGTGGACTTCTTCCGTACGGGCGTGGCCCGCAACGCGCTGAACTTCCCCACGCTGGATCCCACGACCCTCGACTTCCTGAAGCCCTACTTCGAGGGTGGCGAACGCGTTGGGCGGATCTTGGCGGAGGCGGCCGGTGGGGACGTGACTTCCCTGGAGATCAACTACCGCGGCGAGATCGCCGACTACATGACGCAACCGGTGACCACGGCCCTGCTGCGCGGCGTCCTGCGTATGGCAATGGGTGAGGAAGTCAACTACGTGAACGCTCCGGTTCTCGCTCGGGACCGCGGAATTCGCGTGAGCGAAGAGAAACAGCCGGAGGGCCGGGCGGGTCTGGTCAGCTCCGTCCAGGCCGTCGTGCGCACGGGCTCGGGTCGCGAAGTCGAAGTGACCTTTGCGGCCATGAACCGCAGTCCCATGGTGGTCTCCATGTTCTCGATGCCGATTGAGTTCAAACCGGAGGGCATTCTCCTCATCATCGAGAACAAGGATGTGCCCCGCGTGGTCGGCCAGACGGGGATGTTCCTGGGAGACCGCAATGTCAACATCGCGTCCCTCGAACTCAGCCGCGATCAGCGCGGCGGCACCGCCCGGTGCGTGATCGCCGTTGACGATGTTCTGGACCGGGGGGCCCTTGCTCAGTTGGCCAAACTCGACAACGTTCTGTCGGCAGTTCAGGTCGACCTGCGCAACTAAAGCGCGCGGTGCGTCTCTGCTATGGCCGCGCCGCCGGCCTACGCCGTGCTCCCGGCTCCGCGAAATGTCTTGCCGGGCAGCCCACAAAAGTGGCCTCTGGACTGGAAGACTGATCGCTCCGGTAGCTCAGCTGGATAGAGTACTGGACTTCGAATCCAGGTGTCGCAGGTTCGAATCCTGCCCGGAGCAAATTCAGTCCGCGGTGCCCGCGGCTCCGCCACCGCGTTTCTGACAATCTGTCGCGAAGGCGGCGAACGAGACGGCTTCGCCACAATCCCTCTTGACCGGCCTTGCCCCATCGCCACGATGGCTGTATCTTCAAATCCAGGACCCCCCGTAATCGCACCTGGCGCAGAGGCTGACTCCATGAAAACGATGGAAAAGATCCATGGCATCGAGAACACACCGGTCATCTACCGGAATCTCAGCTACGACGAGATCTTCGAACACGAGCGGAAGAATGGGGAAACCGTGCTGACATCTCAGGGTGCCATGACCGTCGACACGGGCGTTTATACGGGGCGCTCACCAAAAGATAAGTATTTCGTCGATGAGCCATCCAGCCGCGCTGAACTCTGGTGGGGTCATGTGAACAAGAAAGTCTCGGAAGACATCTTCAACGAGTTGCACGCGCGGGTGCTCAACTACATGAACGGCAAGCCGCTCTATGTGTTCGACGGTTTCGCCGGGGCGCGCGCCAGCACGAGACTGAGCCTGCGCGTCGTCACGGAGAAGGTCTGGCAGCATCATTTCTGTGCCAACATGTTCATCCGGCCGACTGAAGCCGAGTTGGCCACCATCAATCCCGAATTCACGATCATCAACGCCTCGGGCCTGAAGAATCCCGATTTCAAACGACACGGGCTCAATTCCGAAGTCTTCGTCATTTTTCACCTGGGTCGCAAGCTCGCCATCATTGGTGGTACGGAGTACGGCGGTGAAATGAAGAAGGGCATCTTCTCGGTGATGAACTACTTCAAACCGCTCGAAGGAATTCTGACCATGCACTGCTCTGCCAACGTCGGCAAGCAGCGGCAGGATACGGCTCTGTTCTTCGGCCTTTCCGGGACCGGTAAGACCACCCTCTCCACCGACCCCAAACGACCGCTCATCGGAGATGACGAGCATGGCTGGGACAATGAGGGAGTGTGGAACCTGGAGGGCGGTTGTTATGCCAAGGCCATCAACCTGAACCCGGACGATGAACCCGACATCTACGCAGCCATCAAGAAGGACGCCCTGCTGGAAAACGTGGTCGTGCGGGCAGACGGTACCGTTGACTACGCGGACAACAGCAAGACCGAGAACACGCGCGTCTCGTACCCCATCACGCACATTCCGAATCGCGTGGAATCAGGGGTGGCGGGACATCCGGAGAACATCATCTTCCTCACCTGCGACGCCTTTGGCGTGCTGCCGCCCGTGGCGCGGCTGACGCCCGAGCAGGCCATGTACCACTTCCTGTCAGGCTACACGGCTAAGGTGGCGGGGACGGAACGCGGCGTGACCGAGCCGCAGGCCACTTTTTCGGCATGCTTCGGCGCCGCCTTCATGACACTCCATCCTACCAGGTACGCCAAACTCCTCGGCGAAAAAATGAAGAAGCACAACGTGCGCGCGTTCCTGATCAACACCGGCTGGGCCGGCGGGCCGTACGGTGTGGGCAGTCGGATGAAAATCAAACTCACGCGCCGGATCATCGACGGGATCTTCGATGGCAGTATCAACCATGACGACTACACGCACGATGACATCCTGAACCTCTCGATTCCCAACCGGCTGGGTGAATACGATCACCTGGTCCTCCTTCCCTGGGAATCTTGGACGGACCGGACTGCGTACGACGCACAGCGCCGGAAGCTCGCGGGTATGTTCATCGAGAACTTCAAGCAGTACACCGACGCAGGGCGGGAGTTCGACTTCTCCGGCTACGGTCCGCGGCTCTGACAGGGCGAGCGAGCCGGACGTTGCACCTCCGGACTGGCTTCAGCCGGAGGGACATCACGCCATGAGCCGCCCTTTTCTCCTCGAGGCCTTTCTGGCAGCCCGCTTCCTGCGTGGTACGGGCCGTACGGTCCTCTTCGGTTCCGGGATTCGGCTTTCCTTCGTATTCATGTCCACCATGGTTTTCATTATGATCGTGGTGGTGTCCGTTTTCAACGGTTTCGAGCGGGAGATCCATCGGTTGCTCTTGGAATCGGGGAACCACATTACGATTGTTCGAGGCAATCAGAGGATACCGTTGGAAAACCATGCGGAGATCCTGGCGACGCTGCGCGACACCCCCGAACTCCGCGGCCGCATTCGGCGCGCCCACGCAGGAATTTCCGTGAACGCGCTCATCGCCGTTGGGGATCGGTTCGAGGGCAAACTACTGCGGGCACTTCCCGTCGAGCAGGGCGCCACTCTTCAGGCCCGGTTTCCCGACTTTCCGCGCATCGTACACTACGAGGAAGATTTGCTCAAGGGCTTTTCGGGCGGCCCCTTCATTCTCGTTGGCCGGCGATTGGCGCGACAGTTCAACTGGAAAGTCGGCGACCGGGTGTCCCTCCTCATTCCCGCGGGCGGCCGACTCAGCGGCAACATGCAGGTCGCTCAGGGTTCGTACACCATCGCCGGTTTCATTCGCACGGGCTTCAACGAGTTCGACCTGAACGTCATCTACATGTCCCTGCAAACCGCGCAACGGAGCGCAGGCTTCGGGCGCTCCGTCGGCGAGGTTGTGGTGCAACTGCGCCAGATCGGCTATCTCGACCGCGTGCTCGGGACGATCCGCGAAACCATCCCCGGCAACCAATACATGTACTCCTTCAGCACCATCCGGGATGAAAAGGGGAACTTCCTGGCGGCCGTACGTCTCGAAAAGACACTGATGTCCACCGTGCTTGTGCTGCTGTTGCTTGCGGGTGCCGCCGGAATCTGGATCACGGTGCACCTGCGGGTGAATGAAAAACGCAAAAGCATCGGCATGCTGCGAAGCATGGGGCTCTCCGGTACGGGTATCAGCCTGGTGTTCACCCTCAATGCGCTCCTCATTGGCCTGGTTTCGGCCATATGCGGAGGAATACTCGGGATCTTCTTTTCTCAGAACCTCGAGGGTGGAATCAAGCTGATCGAGTCGGTCGTGAACAGCGCCTGCACCGCCGTCTATGGCAGTTGCACGCCCTTCCAGATCCTTCCCGAGAACATCTACTACTTCGACTATCTGCCCGTTTCGGCGGACCTCACCGTCGTGTTCGGCGTGGCGGTGCTGACCATGGTCCTTTCGGGGCTGGCCGGCTACGTCCCGGCGCGGATGGCCGCGGCGCTCGATCCGGTTGAGGCGATTCGATCCGAGTAGTGGTCGGACCCGCGGAACTGGATTGGAACGGGCGTGCTCCCGTTTCGCGCCGATTCGGTGACATCTACTTCCACCCCGAGGACGGACCGGCGGAGTCGCGCCACGTCTTCCTGGACGGAAATGACCTGGCGTTGCGCTTCGAGCGCGCTGAACGTGGGCCCTTCCTCGTGGGCGAGCTTGGCTTCGGCACGGGCCTGAACTTTCTGCTGACGCGGGACCTGTTCTTGCGCAACGCGGCGCCCGGGGCGCGCCTCTGCTACGTCGCTTGTGAGCTCTGTCCCATCGCCGCCCACGATTTGTGGGCGGTGTACGCTCGGTTGGGAGGAGGCGTACCCGGGGCCGCGGACCTCATCGAGCGGATGCCCGCACCGCTGCCCGGCTTCACCAGACTCATCTTCGATATTGGTCGGGTCAGTCTCACCCTTTTCCTCGGCACGGTGGACCGGTTTGTCGCTGAGCTCGAACCGGGCCACGGAATCGAGGCGTGGTTCCTGGACGGGTTCGCGCCGGCCAAGAATCGTGATATGTGGTCGGCGGGTGTGATGTCCGCGCTCGCAGGACTCTCCGCCGCCTCCGCCACTCTGGCCACGTTCAGCGTGGCCGGTGCGGTGCGTCGCAACCTGGAAGCCGCGGGGTTTTCCGTCGAGAGGCGGACGGGGTTTGGACGCAAACGGGAAATGCTCGTGGGACGATTGACGCGGGGTGGCCGGCTGCAACCTTCGTGGCGCCCCACATCGGTCCGCATTTTCGGCGCGGGGCTTGCAGGTACCTTTGCGGCCGAAGCGTTCGCGAGGCGAGGAATTGGGGTGCAGGTCGTGTCCGGTCCCGATGATCCTCCGACAACCAGGGATGCAACGGTGCTGCCGCAGAACCCGGCTCTGCTCACGCATCCGAGACTCATGGCTGCCGACCTGCCGGAGGCTATGCTCTCCTGGCAATCCCTCCAGTATTTGACCGGATGGCTTCGCGCATTCCCCAAGGGCGAGCAGGCGGTTGTCTGTCGGGGTTCTGTGCGGCTTCTGCCCCATGCACGAGAGCAGAAGCGCACAGCGCGAGCTCTCGAGCTCAATCGCGTGCCGCCTATGCTGGCCCGCATCATTGATGCGCACGAAGCATCGGACCTCCTTGGCATCCGAGTCAGCGGAAAGGCCCTCTTTGTGCCATCGGCGCTCGCAGTTCGTCCCGGGGAGCTCTCCGTGCTGCTCCCTTCCTCACCGAGCGAGGCGGACGCGGGGCTCGACGTGATTGCAGCGGGCGCAGGTTCCGCGGGCCTACTGGCAGGCTTGGGGGTCGGCTGGATTCCTCTACACCCGCTTTCGGGACAGGTCGCGCTGCTCCCGGCCCCTCCCGGAACCTCTCGCCTTCGCATGGCGGCCTGCTTCGACGGCTACGCCCTGCCCCTCCCTGAGGGTATCGTTCTTGGGTCCACGTATGAGCGCATTCAACCGTGTCCTCCGCCACGGGCTGAGGTAAGCACGAACCTGCTCTCGCGGTTCACTGCTGCCTTTCCCGATGACGCGTGGGTCGGGTCGCTTCCGGCTTCGGCGGCGAACCTTCGCGGTTGGACGGGAGTGCGCGTCACGACGCCGGACCGATTGCCGGTGGTGGGCATGGTGCAAACAGCTGCGGACCGGCCGTGTGCTGTGCTGACCGGGTTCGGGTCCCGGGGGCTGCTCACCGCGCCCCTCGGGGCCGAGGTGCTTGCTTCGCTGTGCACCGGCGAACCGGCACCAATTGCGCGGCCGCTGCTCGATCGGATTCACCCGAACCGGTTTCGTCGGCGGGGCCGGGATGCTCGGGCCTAGGGCGGCCTGACCCGGCCAAGAACTGGTTGCTTGTTGCGACCGAGGCGCATCCACTGGGACATGCAATTCGCTCCGCCGGCGGTTCCCTACAGGTCGGAAATCCGTGTCTCTCGTACGACCTGCCGCCAAACGCCGTGGGCGGCCCTCGCAGGCATTCTGTTGGTCATCGCGATCTCCCCCTGCTGGTTCGGATGCATTCGGGTCTACGAGACCCTGACCGGAGTGGACCTGGCGGACATTCGCAAGCGCGGACGCCTCCAGGTCGTCACTTCGTACAACGCAAACAGCTACTTCATCTATCGTGGTCAACCGATGGGCTTCGAGTACGAACTGGTTCAGGGTTTGGCAAAAGACCTCGGTGTGGGGCTCGAAGTCATCCTGGCTTCGGACATGGACAACATCATCTACATGCTCGGGAGCGGTCGCGGCGATCTGGTGGCTGCAAGCCTCGCCGTGACCCTCAAACGAACTCAGGAGGTTCAGTTCACCGACCACCTCATGTTGACCCGACAGGTACTGGTCCAGCGGAGCCCCGGGGTTCTCCCACAGCGCCAGACTGCTTTCATAGAGGACCCGATCGGTCTCATCGGAAGGCGGATCCATGTGCGCGGCGGCTCTCCCTTCTACCAACGCCTGCGCAATCTGGAGCAGGAAATCGGAGGTCGTATCGAACTCGAAACCGTTCCTGGTCACGTGGCCACCGAAACGCTGATCCACATGGTCCATACCGGGGCGATCGACTACACCGTTGCAGACGAACCGACCGCTTTGATCAACCGCGCGTACTACAAGGACCTCGACGTGAGCGTGGCCATCAGTTTTCCGCAGCGTATCGCCTGGGTGGTACGACGCAACTCGCCCGAACTGCTCGAAGCGGTGAATCGGTGGCTGAACCGCATTCGGAGCGACGGCACGCTGACCGCCCTGCACCGCCGTTACTACCGCGACCCGCGCGGCTTTGCCACGCGCGTGGATTCAGAATACTTCTCCATCACCGGCGGAAAGCTGTCGCTCTTCGATGATTTGTTTCGCAAGCACGCACCGGCCCTGGGTTGGGATTGGAGGTTGCTTGCGTCGCTGGCGTATCAGGAATCGCGCTTCGATCCCAAGGCCAAGTCTTGGGCGGGCGCTATGGGTCTGATGCAGATCATGCCGGACACGGCTCGCCTCCTTGGGGTCAGGGATCCGAACGACCCGGGAGAGAGCATCCGGGCCTCAGTGGCCTACCTCGTCGAGCTGAACACTCGGTGGAAGGAAATACCCGACGAGCAGGAGCGCCTGAAGTTCGTGTTGGCCTCCTACAATGCCGGTTTTGGGCACGTAGAGGACGCGCGGTTGCTCGCGCGCCGTTTCGGGAAAGATCCGGACATCTGGACCGGACACACGGCTGAATACATCTTGAAGCTCCAAGATCCGGAGTACTACAACCACTATGGAGTCAAGCACGGCTACTGCCGCGGAGAAGAGCCGTATCGGTACGTCATAGAGATCCTCGAGCGCTTCGAAACCTACCGCAAGCTGCTCAAGTCAGGGTGACGGCGCGGGAGTTTCATCCGGCTGCCCGAGTCGGAGCGGGGCTTCCCAATAGGGAGTGGCGTGCTGCGGATTCAGATACTGGTTGAAAACGGCAATGTAGCCGAGCACGGCCATGGAGAAGGTGTAGAGCACCCCCACCCCGAGAGACAGGAGGCCGAAGAGGAGCACAAGCGAGAAAACAAAGAACAGAATGAGCGTGCGCGTCGTGCGCTTGCTGGTCATGGAGAAGGACTCGCGGATCGCGTCGCGGATCGGCAGATCCTGTCTCAGGATGAGGATGGGCACGAACATCAAACGCGAATGCAGCCACAAGAACACGATCAGACCCAGCAACATGCGCGCCTGGATGACTTCGTTGTAGTCACGAAAGTCCGCTATCACTTTGAGCAGGAGAACGTACAGCACATAGTACAGCAGACAGTACACGATGATGTTCATGTATGCTCGCAGGCCCGGGAAGTGTAACCGCAGCCGCTGCGGGTTCCGTCTGTAGATGGTAATGTAGAAACGCAAGAGAGCACAGAAAACGTAGACCGTGAAAGGCATGCTCAAGGAGACAAGTATCAAATCTTGGTACAGACGGATGTAGGTGATCCGAAAAGCCACGAACATCATGCAGAAGTGAACAATGGCAAGCGTCAGGAAGGCTGCGGCGTTCACCTTCAGGATCAGACCGAGTTGGTTGTTCGTGATCTCGGCTGTGAAGCGGATGAGCCGCCGAACTTCGGACAGCGGCACATGTTTTTGCTGAAAGCTTTGGGCAATGTTGTCCCGGGCCTGCCGGAGCTCCTCGATGAATGTGCGCGTCCGGGGGACCACGATGGCAACCATGCCTCCGCACCCAAAGTATGGCAAGCCGGTGGGCGTGCGGTGGCCCAAAAAAAAGTGGGGGCTCCGATCATCCGGAACCCCCACTTCCAGTCAGCTGCTTGTGGTCACTCGTTACCGCTTGAGCCCCAGCACTTCCTGGATCATCTGATCGCTGGTGGTGATGGTGCGCGAGTTGGCCTGAAAGCCCCTCTGCGTAACGATCATATCCGTGAATTGTTCGGCCAGGTCGACGTTGGACATCTCCAGGAGCCCGGCATTGATCTTGCCGCGTCCGCCGATGCCTGACTCGCCGATGTTCGGGTCACCCGAGTTCATGCTCACGCTGTACTTGGTCTCGCCTTCCTTCGTGAGGCCTCCCGGGTTGGTGAAGATGGCCATGGCGATTCTTGCGATCGGCTCCTTCTTGCCGTTGCTGTAGGTGCCGACAATCGTCCCGGTGTTGTCGATGGCAAAGGACTCCATGTATCCCATGGGATAGCCGTCCTGCTCCTTGGCCCGCGTGGTGAAGTTCGAGGCGTACTGGGTGATGCCCTTCACGGCGCCCGCTTCACCGAGGTTGAGGCGGATGTTCTGGGGGGCCGGGTTACCCGGGATGCGAAAACTCAGGTTCACGTTGAGCGTGCCCGAGTTCAGCGTGTCGACACCGTCAGACACTGCCTGGATGCGCCCATCCGAGGTGAAGCTCACTTCGAATGTATCGGAACCACCGACCGCCGTATCCTGGCCACCCGGGCCAACTACGTTTGCCGTGAGATTGGACGAGTCGCCCATGCTCACGCGCGTGCGCCAGCGGTTGTCACCGATCTTCCAGAATTCGAGACGCATCTCGCGTTCTTTGCCCTGGTCGTCAAAAACGTTGATCGTGGTCACGTGACCGCGCTTGTTCTCGCCTTCGGCACGGAGAAAAGCCTGGATTTGGTCGGGAGTCGCATCCGGCGGCACCGCGAGTACGGCCTGGTTGAGATTGGACTCGTAGACCACTTCGGTAGTCGCCTTGGCGGGCTTCTTGGAGTAGATCGGAATGCGAATGTCTTCGATGGTTGCCGAGGAGTTCACGTAAGCGTTGCCATTCTCGTCCTGGCGCGCGTTCCACCCCTGAACACGCAGGCCGGTTCCCGGGTGCACGTAGAAACCATCGCGATCGATGTTGAACATTCCCGCGCGCGTGTAGAACTGCTTGTCGCCGTCCTTGATGATGAAGAAACCATCTCCGGATACGGCAACGTCCGTATTCTTTCCGGTGTTCTGGAGGCTGCCCTGAGTCATGATCTTGTCGATGGACGCCATCATCACGCCGAGGCCTACCTGTTGGGGATTGATGCCCCCGATGTTGTCACGGGGCTCTGCGGCGCCTGACAGTTCCTGGCTGATCATGTCCATGAACGTTGCGCGCTCGTACTTGAAGCCGTACGTATTCACGTTGGCCACGTTGTTGCCCACCACATCCATGCGGATCTGGTGATTCTTGAGGCCCGCCACACCGGAATAGAGAGAACGCATCATATATTTGTACCAACTCCCCTTGTCTTTTTGAAGCTACTGCTAGTGTTTCGGCGACTGCACGCTTTCCCTGAGGGAAAGCCTTCAGCCCTTCTTGGAAAAATCGGCTCCGGGAACGGCGGGCGACTCCAGACTCTTTCGGTAGCCCTCGCCGGCCGGGTTCGGCGCCCCGCCTGCAGGCGCGGGGTTCACGGCAGGCGATGTGTCGGCCTTGGCTCCTGACCCGGACGCGTGTGCGCCGGAAGTTTTCGATGGCCCCGGCGCGATGGCCTCCGGTTTCCCCTGCGGAGCGGTCCTGGCCCCGGACTCCGGCCGGAAGGCCTGTGGCAGTCCGATCAAATCCACGGAACTCGTCGGTACGGCAGCCTGGCCCACTTTCAGGAAGCCTTCGCCCTTTTCGTTTACGAAGTAGGCTTCGGCGGTCCCCATGGCGACCTGTCCGTTGACGTCGCGCCCGCGCACGAACTTGCCGACCAGTTGCGAACCGCTGATGTCGCGCATTGTGCGCATGGCATCCGCGGTGCTCTGTGTGGCGGAGGCGATGTTCTGCATCTGCTCGAGGCTCGAGAATTGGGCCATCTGAGCGACGAACTGCTGATCCTTCATGGGTTCGGTCGGGTCCTGGTGGGTGAGCTGCGTCACGAGCAGTTTCAGGAAGTCGTCTTTCCCCAGACTCTTCAGGGTCTTGCGGATTTCGATCCCATCCAGGCCCGACTTCTTGAGCTCATCTTGCTCATGGAGGGCCTTGCGGATGTTGACGGTCCGGTCCTGCGCGATGTACTCCTGGCGGTTTGCGTTGGCTGTGATTGGCTCGGGCATGGCCATGACTCCTTATGGTTATGCGCTTACGTTCAGTGTTCCCTGTTCGAGGGTGGACGTGACCGACAGTTCGGCGTAGGCAGATGCCGAATCCTCGAACGACGCGGCTCCGCGGTGCGATGCTCCGGGCCTCTGCCCATCCTCGCGGTCCGAGCCGCGGCGCGCCTCGCCTTCGAACCCCATTCCTGTGAAGAAGTTGCCAGTGCCATCCTGCCCCGTCTTGGCCTCGAATGTTGCGGTAGGCTCCCGCAGTCGGACAGCGAACGTCTCCAACTGGATTCCCTGCGCTTTGAGTTCGCGTCGGAGGGTGTCCACATCCTGGCGCAGGAGCCGCTCGGCCTCCGGATTGTCGACGAGCAGCTTGGCCTGAAGCCGACCTTCCTGGAGTTCCAGGTTGAGCGTCATGCGCCCCAGGTGCTCGGGTTTGAGCTGAATGGAAGCGGTGGAGCGACCGTCCGGCCCGAGGTTGACGCGCGCACGGTCGACGAGGTCGGAAAAGAGCTGTCGCGAAGCCTCCGTATCCGTTGCCGTACGATGCGTGGGCCGCATTTCCGCCATCAGTTCGGTCACCGTGTGGCGCTTGTTCAGGGGACCCAAGGCGGCAGCGGGTTGTTCTTCCCCTGTGCTTTCGAGTTTCACCGCCTGCCGGCGACGGAGATCCTCCGTCAGGTGCTGATGTTGATTCTGAGACTGACCGCGTTCATCGGAACGCGTTTCTTGTCGGGGGTTATCCGAACCGGGCTCCGCGTGGACCTTCCAACGCCGAGCGTCCACTTCTACTGAGGGCTCCCCCCTTCTTTCATCGCGCTTGATCTCGGCGCGCGTTTCCAGGGCCGTGAGGATCTCCGCTGTCGGTCGCACTTCGCCAGTTGCCTCGTGCTTCCGCGCCGGTATCTGGAAAGTGGAACCCTGTTCGGTCGCAGTCCGCCGGGATTTGTTCGTGTCCTGGGGTTGTTGGACGTCCATCAGGTGATCAGCCACGTGCTGATGCTGCAATCGGGCTTTCGGATCGGGGAGCGTGGGTTCGCCAGCGGTCCTTGAGTTCTTGCGGTCGGTGGTCCGTTCCTCGACGAATCGCAGGGCGTTGCCCAGGGAAGAACCGAAGAGGAGAAATTCGGGGCTGTGGCTTTCGTGCCCTCGACCGGAACGCGGGCGGGCCCGTGTTTCCTGGTCTTCGGTGCCGGTTGCATGCTGGTGATCGTCACGGAGGCCGGTCTTTTCGTTGGTTCCCTTCTCTCTCAGAGAATCGGTGTCGGCGAAGGATCGTTCTTCCCCGTCGAGGCTTGTTCGGCCCTCATCCCGGTCACGCTGCGGGTCGCTGCGCGTCTCGTTGCCACTTCCGGTTTCTGCGGTCGTTGTTTTCTCGGTCCTTTCGGGCCGCGCAGTCGGATTCTCACGTGGTTCAAGGTCCTGATGGGCCTCGAGCATGCGCTGAAACGCATCCCTATCAGAAGACGCTTCCGGACTTGGAGACACGCCGGGCAGATCCGTCGTAGGTCGACTGTCGCCCGGAGTCGGAAGGAGTACGGACAATTCCATCAAAGGATCCTTCGCCCAAAGACGCGGGCGCCATGAGCGGATTTTGCCAGGGAGAACCGCCGCTTTCGGGGCTGGTTTCGGGGTTGACCCGTTGCCCGGAGTGGTTCGATTGGCAGGCCGTGGAGAAACTGCGGGTTCGGCAATTGCGCGAGGTCTTGGGTAAGGATACCTTCGCCTTCTCGTGCACCCGCTGCGGTAACTGCTGCCGGGGACCGGGGAGTGTCTATTTTACGCCGGGCGAGTTCGAAGCGGCCGTGCGGCACCTGGGCCTGGATGCGGCCGGTGCCAAGAAACTGCGCTCCCGCATCATTCAAACCGAGGAGAACGGCTATCTGGTTCACAACACACCCAAGTCGTGTCGCCTCCTCGACGGCCAGAATCGCTGCACTATCTACCCCGTGCGTCCCATGCAATGCCGGACTTTCCCGTTCTGGGCAAGCTTCTTCGAGACCGTGGAGGATTTCGATTTCCTCAAGTCCGAGTGTCCGGGCGTCCGCTCGGGTCGTGGGACGAAATACACTTTGCTGCAGACGCTCAGGCGAATCGGTGCCACCGAGAAGGCGTTCCTGTCCGAGCAGCGGGACCGGAGCAGCCCGATTCGATTGTAGGGACATGGAGGCCTGAAATGACCGTAGCCCTGGAGCCATTTTATCGCGGAAAGGTGCGGGACCTCTACGAGGTAGATGCCGAACGAATGGTCATCTGCGCCAGCGATCGCATTTCGGCATTCGATGTGATCTTTGACCGGCCCTTCCCGGGTAAGGGCATCGTGCTGAACTCCGTCTCCGGCTTGTGGTTCCGCGCCCTGCGGACGGCCGGCCTGCCGGAAAAACTGGGCTTTCGCGATCACCTGATTTCTGACGATGTAGATGATTTCCCGGAACCATTTCGCGGCCGCGACGAATTCCGGGGCCGCTCCATGCTGGTCCGACGAACCAAGCGCGTGGACTTCGAATGCGTGGTCCGCGGCTACGTGGTGGGTTCGGGCTGGAAGGACTACAAAGCCACCGGACGCATCTGTGGTCATGCCTTGCCGTCGGGCCTGCGGTTGGCCGACCGGCTGCCCGAACCCATCTTCACGCCGGCCACCAAAGCGCCGCTCGGTGAGCATGACGAGAACATCGACCTCGACGCCATGCGTGAACGGCTCGGCGCCTCGCTCACCGATCGTCTGCGGGACATCTCCCTGGGCATCTATCGCTTCGCCTGCGAACGACTCGAACCGGTCGGCATCCTTCTGGCCGACACCAAGTTCGAGTTCGGTCTCGTGGGCTCCGAGATCTACCTCATTGACGAGGCTCTGACGCCGGACTCGAGCCGTTACTGGGACATCGCGGAGTACGAACCAGGTGTCAGTCCGCCCAGCTTCGATAAGCAGATTGTTCGTGATTATCTGGAGACCCTGGATTGGGACAAGCGGCCGCCGGCTCCGGAATTGCCGGAAGCCGTCGTGGCGCGAGCCATGGAACGCTACCGAGAGTTGGAAGACCGGGTCAGGCGGGCGGTCGGATAGTCACCATACGACATAAGGTTTTTGGCCCACGTGCCTAAGGGGCTCCTGGAGGCCTTTTCGAGCAGTTTGGGCCAGCCTTCGGCGACATAATCAGTTTCACAGGAAACGGTGCCGAAACCGACCTCTGGCCGGACTCGCCGGTCGCAAAAACTGCTTTTAGACCAACGCGGGCGGCGGAGTCTGGCCCACATGTACCTGGCCCGCGTTCATGTGCGCTTGAAGGAGTCGGTGCTCGACCCTCAGGGACAGGCGGTCACCGAGGCCCTGCACTCCATGGGGCATCGCGAGGTGACGGATGTTCGCATCGGCAAGCTGATCGAAGTGCAACTGTCAGCCCCTGACGAGTCTACCGCGCGCGGCCTCGTGTCGGGGTACGTCAGTTCCCTGCTTGCCAATCCCGTCATCGAGACGGCCTCGTTCGAGTTGGCCCGCGTGGAGGCAGTTCGCTGAAAGCGGGGGTCGTCACTTTCCCAGGTTCGAACTGCGACCGGGACATCGTGCATGTCCTGGAGCAGTTCTTCGGCGCCGACGTGCGCCTCCTGTGGCATGCGGATCGATTCCAAGAGAGCTTTGATCTAATCGTGGTCCCGGGCGGATTCTCTTACGGCGACTATTTGCGAGCGGGAGCCATCGCGCGATTTTCCCGGTGCATGGAGGACGTGACGGCCCACGCACGGACGGGTCGCCCCGTTGTTGGCATCTGCAATGGCTTCCAGGTTCTGTGCGAAAGTCATCTCCTTCCCGGCGCGCTCATTCGCAACGTGAGCCTGAAGCACGTTTGCCGCGATGTGGCCATTGTGGCCGAAACGGGCACCCCCTTCACGCGTGGCCTGGACCCGAAGCGACGCTACGTTCTGCCGATTTCGCATGGAGACGGTAACTTCCGCGCAGACGGGGACACGCTCAAGAGGCTCGAGGGCGAAGGCCAGGTAGCATTCCGGTACGTGGACAATCCCAATGGCTCGGTCAATGATATTGCCGGAATCGTCAATCCTATGGGAAATGTGCTGGGGCTGATGCCTCATCCCGAGCGAGCCGCGGATCCTCTGACCGGTGGAACGGACGGCGCGGACATCCTACGCGCGTTCCCTGTTTTGCAGACGGTATAGCCCGTGGGACTCGTCGTCGGCACCGCTTCCGTGAACCAAACTCCCCTCGATTGGCGGGGGAATAAGGCGCGTATAGTGGGAGCCTGCGAGGAGGCAGCCACCCGCCGACCCGACCTGGATCTTCTGCTCTTTCCTGAACTGTGTGTGACTGGCTACGGTTGCGAGGACATGTTCTCCAGTCCGGACCTGCTCTTTCGCGCGCGCACGACGGTCACCGAACTCGCGCGTACGATCGGAGAATGGCTCCCCGATGGCGCCGTGGTGGTGGGGCTGCCCCTGGAAGTCGACGGACAGGTCTACAACTGTGCCGCCGTGCTCTTTGGCGGACAGGTTGTCGGTATCGTTCCGAAGAGCCGTCTGGCGGGCGACGGCGTTCACTACGAGCCGCGGTGGTTCGCCGCCTTCTCGCACCGCGCCACGGGCGCTCGGGAGGTGGAATGGGAAGGCAGGCGGATTCCGTTCGGTCGCCTGCTCTTTGGCCTGCGGGGCGCGCAGTTCGCAATCGAGATCTGTGAGGATGCCTGGGTGGCCAACCGCCCGGCGCTGGACTACGCTGCTGCCGGTTGTGAGCTCATCCTCAACCCGTCGGCTTCCCATTTCGCATTTGGAAAGCACGCGGTGCGTCGACGCATTGTTCTGGAATCGTCGCGCGCGTTCGGGATGGCTTACGTCCTGGTCAACCTTTTGGGCAACGAGGCCGGCCGGATGATCTACGATGGAGACGCCGTCGCCGCTTCTGCCGGAGAAGTGTGTCATGAGGCGCGCCCCTTTTCGTTCTCGGATCGGGTTGTCTCGGCGTTCGAGATTGATCTCGATCGCGACCGCGTCCTGCGGGCTCGAACGTATTCCATGCAGAGCTATCGCTCCGCGCGGCGAGCGTCCCAGGTCCGGACGGTCCTCCTTGGCGAGGGCCGGGGTCGAGACACCACTCGCGCTGCAGAGAGGCCGGCACGTTCCGGAGGCACCATCTGTATCAGCGAAAAGCAGGAAATAGAGTTCTTGCGGGCCGTGACGCTGGGCCTGTTCGACTACTGGCGGAAGGCGCACGTCCGAGGTTTGGTGGTCTCGCTGTCCGGCGGTGTGGATTCGGCGGCCTGCGCGGTACTGGCCCATCGCACCCTTGCATACTCGTTTGCTGAGCTGGGACCGGAACGCGCGCTCGAACGCCTGGGCCTGAAGCACGAGATCGCGCCCCTCTCGACTTCGCTCGAGGCGCGCGGTCATTCCATCGCGTCCTGCCGTAGCGATGTAGGGCTCCTCGAGGCCACACGTCTCGCGGCCGGTCGCATGCTCCACACCATCTACCAAGCCACCGCTCAAAGCGGACCGGTAACGCGCGATGCAGCCGCGGGGCTTGCGCGGGCCCTGGGCGCGGCTCACGTCGAAGCGGACGTGGAGGAACTCGTGCTCGGGTACCGCAAGCGCATCGAGCCTGCCCTGGGTCGCACTCTGACCTGGGAGCAGGATGACCTCGCGCTCCAGAACATCCAGGCTCGCGTGCGTTCGCCGCTGGCCTGGCTGCTGGCAAACACGACAGGTAGCCTCCTGCTCACAACGAGCAATCGGTCGGAAGCAGCGGTGGGCTACTGCACGATGGACGGCGATACCAGCGGCGGCCTGGCCCCGTTGTCCGGTATCGACAAAGATTTCTTACGACGGTGGTTGTCGTGGATGCAAACCGAAGGCGACGAACTGTGTGGGTGTATCCCGGAACTGGAGGCCGTCAATCGGCAGGCGCCGACGGCGGAGTTGCGTCCACCCGAGCAGGGACAGACGGACGAAGCCGATCTCATGCCCTACGCCCTCCTCGACCAGATCGAGAAGCTCGCCATCCGGGATCGCAAGCCGCCCGCGGAGGTCTTTCGAATCCTGAGGTCGACTTGGCCCGCAGCCGCTCTGCGCGCCCACATTCGACGTTTCTACACGCTCTGGGCTCAGAACCAATGGAAGCGGGAGCGCTACGCGCCGTCCTTTCACCTGGATGACGAAAACTTGGATCCCAGAACCTGGTACCGCTTTCCGATCCTTTCGGGGGCTTTTGTCCAGGAACTGGCCGACCTGGACCGTGAGAACGACTGAGCCCTTCGCGGTCGCATGGCGCGGACCTTCCTCATCGATGAGGTTGTGGGGTTTTGTGGTGCTGATCCTGTTCGGGGCTCACGTCTGGACCATGTCCCAAACCGAACCGGGGCTCGTCGACCTCACCTGGATCTGCAACTCCATGAGCCTGGTGGAGGTCTTCCTGCTCCTGATTCGATTTCACCAGGCGGCGAACGCGGCAGTGTTTTTTTGGACCGCGTACGGCGGTATCGTTTGGGCGATCTTCTTGTGCTTTGTCCCGGACGAGTTTCGCATGACGTCACTGGTTTCCCACCTGCTGGTGCCGACCGTTTCATTCGCGTACCTGCGTCCCCTTCCCGCCCCGCGACAGACCTGGAAATGGGTTGCGGGTTTCGGGGAGATCACCTTCCTCCTCTTTGTTCTCGCGCATCCCCAGGTGCAGCGGTTGTACCTCTTCGACTTTGATAGTGCTGCGCGCGTTATTCGGATCCTGGCCACTATGGGTCTGCACGCGGCGTACGGCGCGCTCATCGCTGGTTCGCACCTCGCCTTTCGGCGCTTGGGCTGGGTCGCCTGACTCTAGCAGGGTGCTGAAAAAGTCGAATTTTCCTGGCTTTCTGTGAGGCGGCGGCG
>CAZPFB010000029.1:0-50742 GCA_964585735.1 uncultured Leptospiraceae bacterium | reverse complement strand
ACCTTACCCCGACGGGACTTTCACCCGACCAGACACACACAACTTCCCGGACGCACCGCGCCCATGGTACGCGGCAAGGTCGCGTCCGGCTTCCGAAACATTTCCGGCGTTTCGGCGCGGCGCGCCAACTTGAATCGCCACAACGAACAAACTCACCGATTTCCAAAGACTCTTCTCTCGCCAGCGATCGGATCGAGGATCGCGGTCGCTTCCAGATCAGCTTCTCCTCGGGATGATGGCGAATGCGCCATCGCTCATGAGCCCACGCGACGCGCGCCGGTTCCTTCCAGGTGACGCGAGATGGCGCGCAACCACCGGCGACGAATCCAGGCAGAGAACGGCCCCACGAAGAACCAATACGCCCGAAAGACTCGCCCCGACTTGGCATCGAGCAGGCGAATGCGCGTTTCGGTCGAAAGAATGGTTCGACCATTGTCGGTTGGTCTGGCCCAGAAATCGGCGGCCACGCGGATTCCCTTTTCGGACCACGACTTCCATTCATCCGCATTCTTGGCAAAGGCCCGGTCGCCCCAGATGCGACCGGCTATACCGAATACGAACGCGCGGGGTCCGACTTCGAGGGACAGAAAGGGCGCCTTGCGACCGAACGATGCGAGGGACGCGCCTCCCGCTCCCAGACCCCGCAGCAGAAACAGCGTCCTCACGATCGGATCGGGAGCAACCGGCACCTCACCCAGGGCCGCGATGGCCTCCTCCGGCGTGCAACTCAGCACGCATTCGTGGTACTCGTGCAGGTCGAACTCGGGCAGCCACTTTTCAAGCGGGCTGAGCATGTTCGAGTCGAATCCTCATGCGCAGGCGCTTCTTCTTGAAATAGGAAAGCGACTCCAAACGCAGCCTCTCGAGCGGCACTTCGATGATCTGACCGTCCACGAGTCCCCCGTTCAGACGCAACCGGACAATGCGGGTGTTCTTGTAGGAACCGCGGCCGTTGCAGGCCGGACAATGTAGATTCGAGCCCCGGCAGTCCGGGCAGAGCGTGCGCGCCACCACGGGAATGGAAACGACCAGCGTAGACATGAGTTCGCGCGGGAGCAAGGGCAGTTCCACGTCGTAGTTGATGTTCCAGATCCACCTGCGGTGCAGGCGACGGAACTTCCGGCGCAACAGACCGCGGCGCGCAAGCACGGCCACGTTCCCGGGAAAGACGAGTCGACCCGGCGGCAGCACGACCTCCTCCGTAGAGAGAGCCCGCTCGGACCCAGGCGACGGGCCTGCGCGGCCGGCTCCTCCGGCTGCTTCTTGCGGAACCTGCTGCTTGCGCTGCGCATGCTCGACGTACTGAATGTTGTAGTGATTGCGCAGACTGTCGTCAGAGAGGACGCGGTAGGCCGCGTACAATTCGAGGAACTTCAGTCCGTCTCCGCCCGCCACGTCGGGGTGCAGGACTTTTGCCAGGCGCCGAAAGCTGCGCTGGATGTGGCTCCGGGGCGCGGAAAGATCCACGCCCAGAACCGCATAGTGGTCGATGAAGATCGAACCGTCGCTGTAGACCTGCGTTTGCACCCACGACCCGGGGCGCGCGGCCCTTACTGTCCGGCAGCGCGCGTCATGACCCGTTGAATCTCGGCCACACGGCGGGCATTGGCCGCGCGCGTGTTCCAGTCAACCCTTCTGAGCATCAGTTTGAGCAATCGTAGGTACTCGCGCGCAATTTCGATTCGTTGCCCGAACTCACGGACGTAGATCACGTTCACCAGTTCCGTAGCCCCGTCGATCTCCATCTTCTCCTGCGTATCGCGAACGTACGCAATATCCACCTCGGCGCGCTTGCCCTCGATCAGGCGACTCTCCTTGCGGATCTCCATATTCTGCTTGGTGGGGAATCGGAAGGTGTACGTTCCGCCCCGCCCGCTCGAAAACACTTCGCGCACAATCAGGTCGAGCGGCATGTCGGGAGTGACTCGCTGCTCCGGGGGAAGCTTGAGGCAGTCCTCCACATCCAGGCTGCCCGGGTCCGCCTCCGGGACCTTGGCTGCGGCCGCAATCGTCTTCACGCTGCTGTTCCCGTGCCCGATCAAGGACCTGCGCGTGGTCAGCCGGAAGCTGGCAATCTTCTCCTTCTGCCACTGGATGGCCCCGTGCTCGGCGATGAACCATCGTTCCCGTCGGCCGTAGGTGGTTTCACGCTCGGAGGTCAGCGGTATGATCGAGACTTCCCGCTTGTTGATGTGGTAGAACCGGCAGTCGATGAGGGTGGGGTCCCCGCCTTCGGCCCCCGAACACGGGTCGTCGAGCAGATCCTTGTAGTAGGCCTGAATCGCCTTCTGGGCCGCGCCGATCTCCCGCTCGATGCCCAGGAGCACACATTGTTGCTCCGGCGACGGGTCCCGGATCTCCCAGAATTCGTTGGCGTCGGCGCCGAGCCGGCCCGCCTCAAGGCCGAGCAGGCAGATGAACAGGCTGGCAGATACGCGAATCAGGTACGTTTTCATGGCAATTCCCGAGAAAAGTCGATGCTTCCGGTTTTGATTGTCGGAGTCGGAGCAGGTCAAAATTACCGGCGAGTTTTTCAGTTGTCTTTTTTGGCCCACGCTCCCCAAACAGTTATTTAGCCCTTGGGCCCTTCGAAAACGCAAGTGTTTCCGGGGTCCGAGCGCACAAAGAGCCTCACCAAAAAGAGCCAAACGGATTCGTATGGAAATCAATGTAACCGCCAAAGGCAGCCACATTCTGTTCGAACTGGAGGGCAGCTTGGACATCTACACCTCCCTGGATCTGAAAGCCGCCCTCGAAGACCACGTCAAGAGCGAGAACCCGGACATTGTCATAGACATGTCAAAGCTCACCTACATCGATTCGAGCGGAATCGGCATCCTCATCAAGGCACTGAATTATGTCCAGGGATTGAATGGAAAGCTCTGCGTGGCCAACCTGAAGCCTGCCATCGAAAAGGTCTTCAAGGTGAGCGGCCTGACCTCCTATTTCGAGATCCTCAACCAGGACGAGTTCAAAGAGCGCTACGGGAAGTAGGCTCGGGGGTCCGCCCTTCCAAGGGGGGACGCGAGTCCGTGGCGGTGATTTGTTGGCGGGCTCGGGCGCGTTGCCGTTTTGCAGCGGCCGGGTGGCAGCGCCGGGCCGGTGAGATTGCGCGCGATATCGGCAATGAGTGCGCCCTTGAGTCCCTGGACTGAATCGGAAGCCAAGCGACGTTTCGCGCATCAGGCTCTGCGACTGACGTGCGCAAGCCCATAGCCCTTGGATTTGTCTTGAGTCTCCCCAGGCCTTCCAGACGATGGTCGGCCCTGCTCGCGCGGTCCCCTGCTGATGTCTCCTCCTCCCAAACTCAAGAAGGTCCTGCGTTTCTTCGACATCTATGCGCTCGCCCTTGGATCTACGATGGCGGGCGGCTTCTTTGTTTTGCCCGGGCTCGCGCATGCGATCGCCGGGCCGACCATGGTGGCGGCCTACTTCCTTGCGGTTCTGCCGCTCGTTCCAGGTATCTTTGCGCAGACCGAGCTTGCCACGGCCATGCCGCGCGCGGGTGGTCTCTACTACTTCCTGGACCGCAGCCTGGGTCCTTTGTTCGGAACCATCGGTGGTCTGGGCGTCTGGCTCGTGCTCGTCCTCAAGACGGTCTTCGCTTTGATCGGCCTGGCCGCGTACGTCGAGCTGGTCTGGCCCAACATCTCGGGCACGGGTGTCGCCTGCGGAGTGACCTTGTTCTTCGGCCTGCTCAATCTGTTCGGCACGAAGAAGACCGGCCTCTTTCAGATAGTCCTGGTCGTCGGCGTGCTGGGAGTGCTCGGCTGGTTCACCGGAACGGGCCTCACCCAACTGGACAAACGCAACTTCGAGGGCTTCTTCGACCGCGATGTGGGGTCTCTCGTCGCGGCAGCCGGCTTCATCTGCGTGAGCTACGTGGGTTTTGTCAAGGTGGCGGCTCTGGCCGAAGAAGTGGAAGACCCCGAGCGAAATCTGCCGCTGGGTCTGTTCGTGGCGCTCGGCAGCGCCCTGTTGATCTATGCTGTCGGCACGACCGTCATGGTGGGCGTCGTGCCGCCGGATGAGCTGCGGGGCAGCCTGGTGCCGGTGGCCCGCACGGCCGAATTGCTCGGCGGTCGGACGGGACTCTTGGTGGTGACGGGGGCCGCCGTCTTTGCCTTTTCGTCGGTGGCGAACGCGGGCATCATGTCGGCATCGCGATACCCCATGGCCATGGCTCGCGATCGCCTCCTGCCCGAGTGGTTCGGGCGCATCTCGACCCGCGGCATACCAACGAACGGAATTGCCGTCACCGTGGCGCTCATCGTGGCGAGCCTCCTCGTGCTGGATGCGCTGCGCACCGCGAAACTGGCGGGCGCTTTCCAGCTCCTCATGTTTGCGTTCGTGTGCGTTGCCGTAATCGTGATGCGGGAGTCCCAAATCGAAAGCTACGACCCGGGCTATCGTTCTCCCGGATATCCGTGGCTCCATCTGATCGGCTTTTGCGCGCCCATCGCCGTGATCCTGATGATGGGCCCGTTCCCCCTCCTGTTTGCGGGTGGTCTCGTCCTCCTGGGCATCGTATGGCATCGCATATACGGACACAAAAGAGTGGAGCGCAGCGGCGCCATCTTCCATGTCTTCGCCAGGTGGGGGGAGCAGCGCTACGCCCACCTCGACCGCGAGCTTCGGGGCATCCTCAAAGAGAAGGGACTGCGGGCCGGAGATCCTTTCGACGAGATGATTGCGCGCGCCGACGTGGTGGACCTGGCGGAGGACATGCCTTTCGACGGAGTCGTGCGGGCAGCGGCGGAATGTCTTTCCAAACGGATCGGCCTGGACAGCAGGCAGATTGCGGAGCTCTTCCAACAGGGGACGCAACGTGGCGCCACCCCCGTCTCGCGCGGCAGCGCCTTACCCCATATTCGCGTATCGCACATCGCGGAGCCCTTCATGGTGCTGGTGCGCAGTCGGCCCGGCGTGCGCATCGACATGCTTCAGGAGTTCTGGGGCGAACATGCTCCCGAAGAGAAGGTTCACGCGTTGTTCTTCATGGCCGGACCCGACAATGAACCCAAGCGCCACCTGAGGATCCTCGCGCAGCTTGCCGAGATCAGCGACGTCGAAGGATTCATCGAGAGTTGGCTCGCGGCCGAATCGGAATCCGAGCTCAAAGAGACGCTCCTCCGGGAAGAGCGATTCCTGACGTTGCGCGTGCAGAACGTGCCCGCGCACGAACCGCTGCTGGGCCGAGAGCTGCGTGAGATTCGGTGGCCCGAAGGCGCACTCGTGGCCTTGATCAACCGAGGCGGCCGGGTGATCATCCCGCGCGGGAGCACGGCGATCCACCCGGGAGACAGGCTGACCATCCTCGGCGAACCAGAAGCCCTGCGTCGGTTACACAGGCTCTACCAGGCAGCCAAGCCCGAACCCTGAGGCGCGCCGTTTCGCTCGCACCGTGCCGATCCGGTCGGTCGCACTGTCGCCTCCGGTCGTTCCGATTCAAGGAAGCATGTCTTCTTCCTGATCCCCGGTGCCGTCCGGCGGCATCTCCGCCGAGTCGCTGACGACCACATCCCAAATCGCAAAGAAGGCTTCTCCCGGCGACGGGCGCAGTTCCACATTCAGCCGCCGCTTGCGAAGCAGTTCCCGATCCACTGCGATGCGCACAGGTGATTGGAGATAGGTGCCACCGCCCTGGTACAGTGTTCGCACGACACGGCCGTTCACGATCACCTCGAGCCACAGCGGTTGACGCAATTGCACGTTGCCCGAGTCGGGGATGGTTACCTGATCGCGCGTGGTGTCGCACATCGGGGTCAGGTGCGGACGAAAGCCCGGCAGGGGTCGGAAGCTCACCAGGTCCAGGTACAGAAACGCGCGACTCTTCCCGGGCGCCGAAAGCGTGAAGCGCAGACCCGTCGAAGGTATCAGCTCGGCCACGCCGTCACGCAGGTCGCCCAAACCGCAATCGTCGACCAGCACCAGGTTACGGTTGCGTGCCCACACGGCCAGTTCCCCCGCCGTCACAAAACGGGCCGCGGGCAGCACCGGTTGGCGCGGGAACTGAATGCTCTCGGGAGGAACGGTGTCGGACGGCAACTCGTAGCGGCTCTCCGCCCGCAGGGGAGCCCGGGGAGCGACGAGCGCCCCGAGAACCAGAAGCGCGCAGACGAAGAGGGAAGCGAACAGAGAATGTTCCGGGTACCGCATATTTTCATTGTCGGCGCGCGAATCGATCCGTCGGGTCTCTTCTGTGCACATCATCCACAATCTCGAAGACTTCGAGGCGCCATGGACCTCGTCGGTCCTGACCCTGGGTGTCTTCGATGGAATGCACAGCGGTCACCAGGCGCTGATCCGTCGCCTCCAGAAGCGCAGCCGCCGTGGCGACCGGGCCCGAGTGCTCGTGACCTACCATCCCCACCCCGACCTGGTTCTGGGGAAGCGCAAGTCCAACGTCGGCGTGGAATTGTATACCTATGAAGAGAAGCTCGCGTTGTTCCAACGCTTCGACCTGGACGCGACCGTGTTCCTGCCCTTCACACCGGAACTGGCGCGCATGACGGCGCTGCGCTACCTCAAGGAAATTCTGCTCGGTCGCCTGCGCGCCAATCACATCATCATCGGCTACGACCAGTGCTTCGGCCGCGGTCGCAAAGGGAACTACCAGTTCCTGCGTCAGATGAGCAGGCGTTACGGGTACGCGGTCGAGCGGCTTTCAGCCATCCGGTCCAGGGGGAGAACGGTTTCTACTTCTCTGATCCGACAGCTCGTGGCCGAAGGCGAGCTTGCCCGCGCCAACTCACTCCTCGGGCACCACTTCTTTGTGACGGGGACGGTGGTGCGCGGTTCGCAGCGTGGGGCCGCCCTTGGCTTCCCGACTGCCAACCTGGAAATTCCCGAGACCAAAATCCTGCCGCGCGAGGGTGTGTACGGGGCCGTTGCGGAGTACGGGTCCCAGCGCTACCGCGCCATGGTCAACATCGGCACCAATCCCACTTTTGGGAACAACCTGCTTTCGGTGGAGGCCCACCTGCTGGACTTCAGCGGTGACCTCTACGGGAAACGCCTGCGGTTGTACTTTGCGCAACGTTACCGCGACGAGCAGAAATTCCCGTCTCCAGACGCACTCATCGAGCAGCTCGGCCGGGATCTGTCGCGCGCGCGGAAGCTTAAGCTGTGAGGTTTTTGGCGCTTCAGGGCGGATTCGATTGCGTCGATTCGTCCAATAGGCATTGAAGCGGGCAGTCGCGCCCGCGCGGGAGAAGGTACATGAAGTGGGCCGGTTGGGCAGTTTTGGCAATTGTAACCGCGGGCGTTTCGGCAAACTGTGGCAAAGACAAGCAGAGCCAGGAACTCACCCTGTTGGGATTGGCTTCCATTGCGGCAGCCTCGTCGAGCTGCGCGGGTGGCGCTCCCGACGCGGTGCTGGTGAACTCGAGCGGTAGATCCTCGAACGTCTACATCTTCTACGCGCAGACCAACTGCACAGGGAGCACCCTGGCCACGAGTTCGGCGTTGAACAATGGCGCTTCGACTTCCCTGTGCATCGACGGCACGTCGGTCGGCGTGAAAGATCAAAACGGCACCGGTTCGTGCAAGTCGCTCAGCCTGTTCCAAGGTTCCAAGCAGACCATCACGCACACGGTCAGCGGCGGAACCGACACCTACGACGTTGTGAAGGCGTCCGCCCTTCTGGGCTATGGCGGTTTCTGAACGCCGAGAACCAAAACCGGTCCGGCTTGCCGCCCACCGGGGCCGCGCGCCTGGCCCGCCGGGCCAGGGCTAGGGCTGACCGGGTAACGCACCGTGCGTGCCACCGGCCGCTCGCCATACGCGCAGCGCATCCCGCAGAGCACCCACGTCGTGCGTGCGGATGAAGTCGACGCCCTGCTCGGTGGCGAAGAGCTCTGCGGCAAGCGTGCCTGCGCCCCGTTCTTTGGGCTCTTTCCCGGTGAGCGCGCCGATGAATGACTTGCGCGAAACGGAAACCAGAAGCGGCAGGCGGAAAGTCGCCCTCAATTCGGGCAGCGCGCGGAGCACGGCAAGCGACGCTTCGGGATCCGTTCCCAGAAAGAAGCCCATGCCGGGATCGAGGATCAATCGCTCGCGGGCAACGCCAGCAGCAACGAGCGCCCTCACGCGCTCCGAAAAGAAGTCCGTTATACGACGGACCATTTCCCTCGGATCCGTGGCAACGCGCGTGGCTTTCCCGGACGCCTGAATCGAGTGCATCACGATCAGCCTGCCCGCAAATCGCGACAGCAGAGGATATGTGGCCGCGTCGGGAAAACCGTGAATGTCATTGAGATAGGACACACCCTGCCCTGCTCCCCAAGCCTGAACCTCCGGCGCGTAGCTGTCCAGGGAGACCGGGATGCCGCGCTGCAGGAGCGGCGGTAGGACCGGCTGCAGGCGGCGGATCTCTTCGGCAGGCGCAACGTTTTCCGCGTCGGGATGGCTCGAGGCTGCGCCGAGATCGATCGCGTGAGCCCCCTGATTCATCAGAAACAACGCCCGCTCGATGGCGCGCTGCGGTTCGAACGCGAGCCCGCCATCCGAAAACGAATCCCGGGTGACGTTGACAATCCCGAAGATCTGCGGGACGGATGGCGCTGGAGTGGGCACCGGTTCTCCTCCGACACGCCCAACCCGACGACAAGTCGAAAGCGGCAATTCCGGTTGACGATAGGCCCTCCGGGCGCGTGCTTTGCCGTATGCCATTCTACGATTTTCGTTGCTCGCACTGCAACACGATGGTCGAAGTGAAGGCCGGAATCAGCGAGAAAGAGCGCGGGCTCCAGGTGGTCTGCCCGGAGTGCGCCTCCGAGGACATGGAGCAGGTCTTTAAAGCCGTGCCGTTCGTTTCCGGTTCCACGGGCACACAGGGCAGCCCTGTGCCCGCGGCCCGACCTTCGGCACCCTGCGGTCCCTCTTGCGGTTGCTTCCATTGATCGGGCTCGAACGGCCGTCGCCTTCCCCGGATGTGCTGCGCGCCGCCGGAGAACGCATCTTGGCTATCCTGCCCACGGTCCGCTCCGTCGGCGTCATGCTCCAGAAGCTCCAGTCGGAGGACCTGGAGATTCGGACCAAGACCAACCACATGGATCTGGTCACGCGCGCGGACGTTGCTTCCGAGGCCGAAATACTCGGCGTCATCCGCAGCCGTTTCCCGGAAGATGCCATCCTCGCCGAGGAGTCCGGTGGAGACCCTGCGCTTGCGGACCGGGCCGAGTTCACCTGGGCCATCGATCCCGTGGATGGAACCATCAACTACGCGCACGGCCTCCCGCTCTATTCTGTCTCCGTTGCCATTCTGAACAAGGGTGCCCCGGTGGCTGCACTCGTAACCCAACCCGCACTCGCAACCGAGTACCGGGCGGTTACCGGGCAGGGCGCCTTCTGCAACGACCAGCCGATTCGGGTTTCACCGGAGAACGTGTTCCGAAACGGGCTCGTGGTGACCGGCTTCCCGTACAATCGAACCGAGATCATGGACGTCCTGCTCGCCGGTGTGCAGGGCATCCTCACGGACGCGCGGGGCTTGCGCCGCACGGGTTCGGCGGCGCTGGACCTGTGCTGGTTGGCGCACGGCCGTTTCGCCGGGCTGTACGAACTCAACCTCAATGTCTGGGACAGTGCGGGCGGCGCGGTGCTGGTCCAGGAAGCCGGCGGCCGTCTGTCGAATCTGCTGGGAGCACCGTACGATCCGTTCGGTCGCTCGGTGGTCGCCTCGAACGGACTGGTGCACGAGGAACTCCTCGCCAGCCTGGACGGAGCCCGGCGTGCCGCGCTCGAAAAGCGATTGGTACTGTAGGCCGCAGGGCGAAGGTGCGCCGTGGTCGGTGCCAAAAACACAGCGCAGTCCGGGCCCTGGTGGCGGATGGGCGTCCTGTTCGTCCTGCTGGCCGCGGCGTGGGCTTGCTCGCGAGGCGCGGCTTCCGCCGGTGGACGCGAGCCGCCCGAGAACCTGGGGCTTCATGTCTGGAAGATCGCGCGTGGATTCGAGACGACCTTTCGCGCCGGGCTCCCTGTTGGAACCGGCCGCAATGTCGAAAAACATCCGATTTTTCCGAATGTGGCCCTCCGTGAACCTATCGGCGGCGGTCTCGTGGAGTGCACGCTCGAAACGCGTTTCCCGCGGCCCAGACAGTTCGCCCGACCCGCGCTGCTCTTCCCTGGCATCGGTGAGTTCTACCAAATCTTCCTGAACGGACAATTGATCCATGACGCCTGGGGCGAGCAGGCGGGCGGACTGCGCGTGCAGTCCCGCTACCGTCGCAACCTGGTCGTGCCCGTGCCGCGCGACGTCATCAGGGATACAAACATACTCGTAGTCCGGCTTCGCGGTCAGGCCCCGCGCAGCTTCCTGTCCCACAACTTCGTATTCGGCCTCACGTCGGCTCAGGGCGTCTTCCTGGGAGGCCTCGAGTGGCTTCAGGACCGCGCTGACGAGAGCCTCAAGATGGTGCTCTACGGCGCGTACCTCTTCTTCGGCCTGTACCATCTTCTGTTCTTCGTGCATCGGACACGCGAGCGCTACCACCTGTACTTCGGGCTCTTCTCAGTTGCGCTCTCCCTGTACCTCCTGGGTTTTTCGGAGCGTTCCTTCCAACTGATTCCCGACTTCACTCTGCAACAGCGCGTTTCCTATCCGACGCAGCCCATGGCCATGGGGTTGTTTCTGCTGTTTCTGAATTCGTTCTTCTTCCCGCCCGGTACACATCGCACCTTTCTCATCCTGACATCCTCGGCCAATGCTTTGTTCGCAGGAGCCATGCTGCTTTCGCCCGCGCCGCTGCTCCAGTCGATCCTCCCGGCGTGGTACGTGGTGGCGGCGCCGCAGTTGGGCTACATGGGCTACGTACTCGTTGTCGTGTTGGCCCGGCGGATGCGCTACGCACGCCGAACGGCAGCGGGACTCCTCTTCGGGATCCTGTTCGTCGTCTGGGACATGCTCGATACGCTCACCTTCAACACGCAGGTGCGCCTCACCGAGTACGCGCATCTGCTCGTGATCCTTTCGCTCGTCACCGTGCTCGCGCAGCGTTTCTTGGACGTCCACTCGGCCTCGGAAAGGCTGAACCTCGAGCTCACGGATCAGCGCAACGCCTTTGCCCGCTTCGTGCCGCGGGAGTTCCTCGATCTGTTGGATCGGACTTCGATTACGAGCGTCCGCCTCGGGGACCACACCGAAAGGGAACTGACGATTCTCGTGGCCGACATCCGTCAGTTCGGACTTCTGGCCGAGAAAATGAGTCCCAGCGACAACTTCAAGTTTCTCAACGCGTACCTCTCGCGAGTCGGACCGCAGATCCGCCGCCACAACGGGTTCATCGACAAGTACATCGGGGACGCGATCATGGCCCTGTTCCAGCAACCGGAGGATGCCATCCGGGCGGCCATCGAAATGCGGCGCAGCTTGTTTTCGTACAACGAGCATCGCACCCGGTTGGGCTATCCGGCCATCGACGTGGGCATCGGTGTTCACACCGGACAATTAGTCCTCGGAACCATCGGCGAAGCCGAAAGGATGGAAGGCACCGTGATCTCGGATGATGTCAACCTGGCCTTCCGCCTCGAGGACACCACCAAGCTGATGGGCGCGCCGGTCATCTTCTCCGTGGCCACGCTCCAGCGACTGTCGGACCCAACCCGCTACCAGATTCGATTCTTGGGGAAGCTCGCCATGAAGCACAGAGACGAGCCGGTCTCCATTTACGAACTCCTCGACGGCCTGGAAGACGAACCCAAGACCGCCCGCATGGCGAGCCGCACCGAGTTTGAACGCGCCGTGTTCGCCTACTACGCCGAAGACTTCCCGCTGGCCACGCGCGGCTTCGAAGAGCTGCAACGCAACAATCAGGACGACGGCGCGGTGGCCTACTACCTGGCTGAGTGTCGTCGCAAACGCATCTCGGCCTGAAAAGAGTGTCATTGCTCTTCCGGCCGCATCAGTCCCTCACTGTTCGCCCGCTGAAAGCGCGCATCACGGTCGCGCTCCTGGATACGAACGCATTCGCCATGCTCCAGAAGGCCAGAAGGAAAAGCTACCCGGGCAAAAAACGCGCTCCGGAAACCGGATCGCCTTCGGCCGAAGAATCTTTCGAAATGGGGGTGAGCGCGTTGGTGGCGATTCAAGTAAGCGGGCCGCGCCGAAACGCCGGAAAGGCTTCGTCATCGTGACGCTGACTTGCCGCGTACCATGGGCGCGAGGAACGGTCGTGGCCGCAGGAGTCCTGGCGCAGCAGGACACGAACAATCACCGCGCGCTCGCAAGGTTCCGGGCGAGACAGCGCGGTTGGTCCCGTCGCTATCGGCCGCTGAAAGCGCGCGTGCCGCTCGCGTTCATGAGCACGTGCGCATTCGTCACTATCCAAGGAAAAGCCGATCCGGAAACGAAGGTGATCCTGTACACGATCGATCGGTTCGACTGGACAACGAAAGCGATCCTGCACCCGAGCGCATTGGAGAGAAGAGTCTTTCGAATGAGGTGAGAGCGCAAGTGGCGATTCAAGTCATCGGGCCGCGCCGAAACGACGGAGCGCCGTGGCCGGGACTCCGGCCACCTGACGCAACTCGAGGGCGCGGGGATTGCCTGCGGCCGCAGGTGTCGTCCCTGTCGCAGCAGGACACAAACTCTCATCGCGCGGTCCCGAGGTTCCGGGCGAGCGGGCGTACTTGGTCCTTCACCATGCGGCCGCTGAGAGCGCGCGTGCCGCTCGCGTTCATGAGCACGTGCGCATTCGCCGTGTTTCAAAAGGGAAGGCTGATCGGACAACGAACACGATCCTGTACCCAATCGTCTCCGAGAGATGAGCCTTTCGAAAGGGGTGAGTGCGCCGGTGGCGATTCAAGTCTGTGGGCCGCGCCCAAACGCCGGAGCGCCGTGGCCGGGACTCCGGCCAATTGCCGCAACTCGAGGGCGCGGAGAATGATGGCGGCCGCAGGTGTGTGTGCGGGACGCCATCGCAGAAGAACACAAACTCTCACCGCGCGGTCCCAAGGTCCGGCGAGAGAGCACGGTTGGTCCTTCACCATTCGGCCGCTGAGAGCGCGCGTGACCGACGCGCTCCCGAAACAAGAGCGCATTCGCCGCTACCCAAAGGAAAGGCTGATCGGACTATGAACGCGATCCTGTACCCGATCACTTGAGCAAGAAGAATCTTTCGAAAGGGGAAAGGGGAAAGGGGTGAGAACGGTGGTGGCGATTCAAGTCACCGGCCCGCGCCGAAACGCCGGAAGGGCTTCGTCATCGTGACATCGTGACGCTTACTTGCCGCGTACCATGGGCGCGGGGGACGGTCGTGGCCGCAGGGATTTGGATACTCTCGGCGCAGCAGGACACGGACAATCACCGCGCGCTCGCAAGGTTCCGGGCGAGAACGCGTTGTTGGTCCGGCACTGTTCGGCCGCTGAAAGCGCGCGTGCCGCTCGCGTTCATGAGCACGTGCGCATTCGCCGTGTTTCAAAAGGGAAGGCTGATCGGACAACGAACACGATCCTGTACCCGATCACTTTCGAGAGAAGAGCCCTTTGAAAGGGGTGAATGGGTCGGTGGCGATTCAAGCCGGTGGGCCGCGCCCAAACGACGGAGCGCCGTGGCCGGGACTCCGGCCACCTGACGCAACTCGAGGGCGCGGGGAATGTGGCGGCCGCAGGTGTGTGTGCGGGACTGCCATGGCAGAACAACACAAACTCTCACCGCGCGGTCCCAAGGTCCGGGCGAGCGGGCCTACTTGGTCCTTCACCATGCGGCCGCTGTAAGCGCACGTGCCGCACGCGATCATGAGCACGAACGCATTCGCCGTGTTTCAAAAGGGAAGGCTGATCGGACTATGAATGCAATCCTGCACCCCGGCGCCTCCGAGAGAGAAGACCCTTTCGAAGGGATGTGAACGTGCCAGTGGCGATTCAAGTCACCGGGCGCGCTCACCCGATCAGTGAATCACGCGCGGGTGCGTTGGTTTGCGTACGGTCCCACCGATCACCATAGCCGCAGTGAAGAGTAGTATGTCTTTTACAAGATACTGGCCCTCCACGGTGGGCTCCCAAGGTACGTGCGCGAAGCAAACGTCGGGTAGGACGACGAGCGCCGCCGCGGTAAACGGAAGCCGGACGGCCAGCAGGAGTATCGCGACGCGATTCAGGAATCGAAAGACAAGGCACAGGCCGATCAAGGCCTCCCAAACGCCGAGCACGGGCACGATCACTTCCGGCGAACCCGCATAGATGACGTGGCTGAGCACGGACGTGGCCGTCGGTATTCCCGCAGACTTGAGAATCCCGGACCAGAGGAAGAAGGCCCCCAGCGCGATGCGATGCGCCACGTGACCGTAGCGCTCCATCCAATCGGATACACGTCGATCGATCGCTTCCACGGTTCCACGCATGCGACACGTCCGCACGGTGGACGCACCGAAGCAAGGAAGTATGTCGGCCTGAACCTCAGCTTCCGCCCGGAGCAGCGTCCTGCAGCGCCGGTGCATCCTCCTCCGGAGCGCTTGGGGCGACGCCGAGGTAGCGCGAGCCCTCGGACCGCCGCAGCGCCATGTTCCCGTAGTACTCCAAATACGCGCCCTCTTTACCGACGATGCGACCGCGCGATTCCTCCACGAGCTTTCTCTGCTTGAGAAGCTTCAGACCGCGCGACAGTATTTCTCCCGAGTCGCGCGTCAGGTAGTTGGCGGGGTGCTTCGAAACGAAGTCGTCCACGAGGGCCCGGAGATCCTTGCTCTCCACCGCGAGTTCGTTCTCGGTAAGGATGCGCGCGAGGATCTGATTCGGCAGCACTCGCTGCGCTTCGTACCAGGCGTCTTCGATAGCGCGACCGAGCGTCCCGGCCGGCTCGGAGTCTCCCGCATGTTCGGAAACACGAATGGGCTGACCGAGATCCATGTAGACCTTCCGGCGCACGCTCAGGAACTCCGAGAACGACGGTTGACGTTTGCCGCCGCAGAAGAAGACCTCTTCGGGAATCGCTTCATAAGAGAGTGCGAGCGGTACGATGATCACTTCGCGACCGCTGAAGCGATACGCCTGAAGCGCCGTGGACAGAAGACCGGTCTTGACCGGTTCGATCGCCCCCGAGCGGCTGCGCGTTCCCTCTGGATACACGAGGGACGGAATACCTGATTCCAGAAGCAATACCGAATACGCCGTGAGGGATTCCAAATACAGGATGTTACGCGTCTTTTCGCGGTCCACCGCGTAGGCGCCCAGAGACTTGAGAATCCACGACCAAAAGGGCCCCGTCATCAAGTTGATCCCGGCGGCGTAACGCGGAACCGGCAACCCCAACCATTGCAGGCCGAAGGCGACCTCGACCGAGTCCAGGTGCGAGCGATGCGTGGGTGCGTACAGGACGTTGTAGCGTTCGGCGAGTTGCCGCACTTCGTCCACGAACCCCCCGATGTACGGCAGCGCGGCGCCCGGTCGCATCCCGCCGACCACGAAGCGCGCGGGAATCAAAGACCGAATGAGCGTGCCGCGCATGGCAGCGCGAAAATCGTCGGCGATCTCGTCCACGTAGAACGAAACCAACTCGTCGAGGACCGCAGCTTCGGCGTCGTGATCCGCCTGATCGAGGTCGCGCCACAGATCCACTTCTTGGGGGAGCTTCTCGAGTTCGCGACGGTTTTTTGTTTTCTGCGCGCGCATCACACGCTTTTCGAGATTGCTTACGATTTGCCTGGCCTGCCTGCGCACGCGACTGCGCATGCCGGGCGTGCCCGCGATCATCCGCTGAATGCGCTGCTCCAGCATGGACGTGAAGTCGTGGCCCTTGACGAATTCGAGACCGGGCAGCTTCTCGCGCGCGGGCAGCGCCTTCTGGGCCTCCCGGGGCTCGCGCCCGAGGAGCCGGACGAGCGCCTGCGGGTGTTCCCGTCGCGAGAGGATGTCGAACAGCAGACTGTACAACGGCAGTTCGATCTTCTTTTCCCGCGCCACTTCGAGGATGTCGTGCAGTGCAAACGCGCCCTCGACCAGGTTGCGACTGCGCAGAACCTGCTGCTCGATCACCCGCGCCGGATTCACGAGGAGCTGCAGACGTTCCCGGATGCCGGGCTCGTTTTCGCCGCTGAACAACTCCTCCACGAAGCTGAAGCCGTACGCGCGGTTGCGACTGTGAGGGCTGACGCTCGTCGTGAAGACATCCGCCAGGCCGGAACGGCCGAGCAGCGTGGTGGTGTTCGCGCCGAGGCCCACAGCAAACCGCATCATCTCGCGAAAGCCCACGCTGACCAACTCTCCCATGAAGTTGCTGCCGCAGTCCGGGAGCGCCGAAGCGATGCCGCAGGCAATGGCAATGGGGTTCTTGAGGACCCCCGCGACCTCGACGCCCAGCCGATCGCGCGAGGCTCGGACGTGCAGGGCCTCGCTCTCCAAGAGAGTACGGACGGCGCGCGCGTGGTCCAGGTCAACGGCCCCCACGTTGAAGAAACTGAACTGCGACTCGGCCAACTCCTGGAGCAGACTCGGCCCGTTCACGGCCGCCGCGCTGAATCGGGTGAGACCTTCCCGATCGGCCACGCGATCGAGGTAGTCCGTGAAGAGAAGGACGCCGCTCTTCTTGCGCACGGAGGCGGACACCAATCCCTTTGTAAATACAGAAACTCTATGTTGGCCATCTTTACGGAAGTGGGAGAGCAGGCGCTCCATGGTCTCCTCGAACTGCCGGGAGGAAAGGGCCGCCAGCACATGCCAATCGCCCTGCTCGAAGGGAGAGTACGAGGAAATGACCTCTACGTTGTCCGCCAGACGCAGGGGTCGGTCCAGAACCAGGGCCTGCCGCGTCCTGCCCATGCGCTCGGCCGACCGCTTGTCCCCGGTCCAGAGGACGGCCGGAATGCCTCGGCGGGTGACAAGGTCGGTCAGGATGAGACCCATGGGCCCGCCACCGAGAATCGCAACGCGCGCTTCCATTCGGCAAATAGCTTGGTCCGACAGCCCAGGCGGTCCAACGATTTTTCCCGTCCCCGAGCCCCCTCGGGCCTGTTCGGAATTGACACCGGCGACCACCTTCCGGGAACCTCCCAGACGACCCACTCACGACGGCAGGTGCGGCCCGCCCGCCCGCGGTGAGAGGTAGCTCGGCGCTCTCCTTTTGCGCTCCCCAGGACCTTGGCCCCGGGCGGCTCGAAGCCCGGCCCCGGCACAGGAACCTACCAACGAATGAAATTCACCGAACTCGAAATCCACCCGGATCTGATGCGCGCCATCGACGAACTTGGCTTCACGGATCTCACACCCATACAGGAAAAATCACTCAAACCCGCTCTGGACGGTCGGGACATTGCCGGCATCTCGCAGACCGGTACGGGAAAGACGGTCGCCTTTCTGCTGCCGATCCTTCACCGGATCATGACCGAAGACCTGGCGGCTCCCGCAGCGCTCATCATCGCGCCCACGCGTGAACTCTGCTTACAGATTTCCGAAGAGGCGGAGCACCTCACGAAGCATCATCCGATTTCGGTGTGCGCCGTTTACGGCGGAGAAGGCTACGAACGCCAGGAGGCGCGGCTGCGCGAAAACCCGGCGGTGATCGCGGCCACGCCCGGTCGTCTGATCGACTACATCCGTCAGGGCAAGCTGAACATGGGAAACCTCAAGTTTCTCGTCCTCGACGAAGCAGACCGCATGTTCGACATGGGCTTCATCCGGGACATCCGCTTCATCATGAAGCGCGCGCCGGAAGGCGTGCAGACCATGCTCTACTCCGCCACCCTCTCCTACTACGTGATTCGCCTGGCAGGCGAGTACATGAAGGACCCGGAGGAAGTGCGCATCGAGGCCGAGACCGTCGCCATCGACAAGATCGAGCAGCAACTCCTGCACCTCGGGCGTGACGAAAAGCGCAACTACCTGGCCAACCAGATCCTGCGCGCCGAGAATCCACGGGCCATCGTATTCACGAACCTCAAGATCATGGTTCCGAACATCGTGAACAACCTCCGCGCTTTCGGCATCGCCGCCGTCGGCATCTCCTCGCTTCTGGATCAAAAGAAGCGCGTGCGACTCCTCAAGGAGTTCAAGCTCGGGAAGTTCTCGGTGCTCGTGGCCACGGATGTGGCCAGTCGCGGACTGGACGTGGACGACGTGACGCACGTCTTCAACTACGACCTCCCCATGGACGGAGAGAGTTACGTTCACCGCATCGGCCGGACCGCCCGCGCTGGGAAATCGGGCATCAGCATTTCGTACTGCTCCGAGTCGGACTACGAAGCTCTGCCGAAGATAGAGCGCTACCTCGGACAGAAGATCCCGGTGATCCCGCTCGATGAAACCATGCTCGGGCGTCCCCCCGGGGAGTTCGTTCCATTTGGAGAACCCATGCGCGACGGTACCGGACAACGGGACCGCGAGCGGGATGGACGTCGCCGGGGCCCCGGTGGTCGCCACGACAGAGGGCGCGAACGAAGGCCACGTCCCGCAGTGGAACGGGATCGGGAAATCGTACCGGTCGCGGTGGCCACGCTCGAGGGCGCCGCAGAAGGAGCCGGTGGAGAGGGAACAGGCGGAGAAGGAGCAGGCGGTGATGGCCGCAGGCGGCGCCGCCGACGACGCGGCGGTCGGGGCGGCGGTGCCGGCGCAGGCGGAACCGGAGGCGAAGACCAACGTTCGCAGGCGGCAGGTGCGCCGCGTCGGCTGGAGCAGACGGAAAGCCCTATCCCTGGACGCGGTTCTGCGGACAGCGAGTCCATTCGCAACGCCGATCGCGCAGCACTTCTTTCCCGACGTCCGGGTCAGCCGCAGCCCCAGACGCAAACCGCCACGACCGAAGGTGGACGACGTCGCCGCCGACGCAGACGCGGCGGACGCGGCCAGGGAGAAGGCGAACGACCCCGCGAAGGTGCGCAGCGCCGGGACTCCGGTGAGCGCGGAGGACGGCGCAGGTCGCGGCCCAGAGGCCCGAAAAAGGAAGAGAAGAAAGGAATCATTGCAAAGATCCTTTCGATCTTCAAACGCAGCTGATTCGGCAACGCAACCCGGTCGAGGGTTTCATGAGGGGAAGCGAACTGCGGAATTGGCACAGCATGGCCGTCCACACCCTGCTGGCAGCCTGCGTCATCCTGCCCGTAGGCCTCGTGGGCCAGGGGGCTCGGGCCACGGCGCAAATTTCCGACCAAACGCGCAGCCTCCCGTTGGGGAAACACCTGCTCTTTCGGCTGGAGGTCGACCCGAACGCGAATCATACACAGGCATCGGCGACCGCGGACTGGCGGCTCGGTGAGCGGGACCTGCTCAACCTGGGCTTCAGCGCCCAAACGGTCTGGTTGCGCACAACTCTCGTCAACCGCTCGCCGCACGCGGATTGGTACCTGGAGTTGGCCTATCCGCCACTCGACGACATCACGCTCTGGATCGGAAGCCCCGGACAACTCGCAGAGCAGCGTGGCGGGCGGGCCTTCCCCTTTGCTCACAAGTCGGTTCGCCACCGCAATCACGTCTTCCGCGTCAACCTGGCACCGGGCCAAAGTACGGACCTGTACCTGCGCATCAAGAGCGACAGCTCTCTCACATTGCCCATCACCCTTTGGCGGGCGGACGCGTTCCTCGATTACGTGAACACATCCAACTATTCTCAGGGATTGTACTTCGGGATCATGTTCGTCCTGGTGGGCTACAACCTGTTCTTGTTCCTCACGCTGCGTGAGTTGTCCTACCTCTACTACTCGGCTTACATCGTGTGTTTCGCGGCCTTCTTTGCGGCCCTGAACGGCATGGGGAGCGAGTATCTCTTTTCGGACTGGCCGGAGTTCTGGGGCGTGGCGCGTGTGCTGCTCATAGGCGGCACGGGCATTTTCCTGATCCTGTTCACGCGCCAGTTCCTGGACACGCACGCCAAACACCGACGCCTGGACTATGTGCTGCTCGGGATGATAGCCTTCTTTGCGGGCCTCATCATTTCGATCGCCTTCCTTCCTATCGCGCCGCTGAACCGCATCGTCACGGTGCTGGCCGGCCTCATGTCCACGACCCTTCTGGGCATTGGCATTTGGTCCGCCTTTTCGGGCTATCGACCGGCTTACTTCTACCTGCTGGCCTTCGTCGCCATCCTCTTCGGCGCTGCCACCTACTCGATGCGCACGGTCGGCCTCCTGCCTGACTACGGCTTTGCCGACTATGCGCTCCAAATCGGTTCGGCCGTCGAAGGGATCCTGCTTTCGTTTGCGCTGGCCGATCGTATCAACATCATCAAGAAGGAAAAGGAGTCGGCGCAACGACAGCTCTTGGACCATCAGATCATTCTGACCGACTCGTACGCGCGCTTTCTCCCCGCGCAATTTCTCCATCTCCTCAAGAAGAGCCACGTGACCGACGTGGCGCTCGGCGACGCGGTTCAGATTGAGATGTCGGTTCTCTTCTCGGACGTGCGTTCGTTCACGACGATAGCGGAGTCCATGAGTCCGAAGGAGAACTTCGACTTCCTGAACGGGCTGACGCGTCGCACCGGCCCTCTCATCCGCGAGCACGGCGGCTACGTGGACAAGTACATCGGGGACGCCATCATGGCGCTGTTTCCACGCCAGGCCGACGACGCGGTTCAGGCCGCGGTGCGCATCAAGCAGATGCTGGCCGACTACAACGGGCACCGTCGCACCAGAGGGTTCGAGCCCATCCGGATCGGTATCGGCATCAACACGGGTGATGTCATGCTCGGCACCGTCGGCGAACCCAACCGCATGGACGGAACCTGCATCTCCAAGGCGGTTAACCTGGCAGAACGAACGGAAGGCCTCACCAAGTTCTACGAGACGACGATCCTTATGACGCAGCAGACCCTGGTGCGCCTTCTGGATCCCACGGCGTACGCATTCCGCCTGATCGATCGTGTCCGCGTGAAAGGAGTCAACGAACCGGTTTCCATCTTCGAGGTCTTCGACGGAGACGAAGCCGACCTGCTGGCCAGCAAGCGCGAGACCCAGGGCGACTTCGAGCACGGCGTCCAGTATTACCAGAACCGGGACTTCGACGCGGCGGGCGCTCAGTTCGAGCGCGTTCTGGCCGCCAATCCCGCCGATCGCCCGGCGGCCATCTATCTCCATCGCTCGAGGACTCTGGCGCGACTGGGCGTGCCGAGCGACTGGGACGGAATTGCCGATCCCTCTTCGTGGTAACGCTCGGGCTTTGCTGGACGGCCGCACCCGGCCTGAGTATCTTGGACCAGCCAACCGACCCCGGCCCAAGTCCGCTGCGCCGAGTCCAATTAGGGGAAGCAAATGTCCAAAGCCGAAATGATTCGCTACCTGCCCAAGCTCGTCTGGAAGCGAAACAGCATGCCGCTCTACATCACGTGGTTCGTGACGAATCGCTGCAACCTTTTCTGCGAGCATTGCTTTTACTCAGCGGAACTCAACCAGCCCACTCAGGAGCTGACCCTGGACGAGGTCGAGCAGATGACCCGGACGCTATCGCCGTTCCCGGTCCTGCTGTACAGCGGCGGGGAGCCCTTCATGCGCAAGGACCTGGCCGAGGTCACCCACGCGTTTGCGCGCAACTGCAAGATCAAGTACCTGAGCATCCCGACGAACGGCACGTTCCTCAAGCCCACCGAGGAAATCGCCACGCGCATGCTGGAGCTGTGCCCGGATACCACCATCGTCCTGAACTTTTCCGTCGACGGCCTCAAAGAGGAACACAACCGCATTCGCGGGAGCAACAAGTCTTTCGACAATGTGCTCAAGACTTTCGGCAAGATGAAGGAGTACCGCAAGGAATACCCCAATCTGCGCACGGGATTCGTGGTCACCTTCACCCAGACCAACCAGGACACCATCGAGAATCTGTATGAGTTTCTCAAGGATCAGGGCCCGGACAACATCTCCGTGAATCTGATTCGCGGCACCCCCAAGGATCCGCGCGTCAAGAACATTCAAATCGAGAAGTTCAAATCGCTCACGCGCCGCGTGCAGGCCGACATCGAAAACGTGGCGCTACCTGGCTACGACGAGTTCCTCGCGGCCATGAGCCACAAGAAGTACGACATGGTCATCAAGACCTTCGAGGAAAACACCTTCCAGAGCCTCTGCTACGCTTCGAAGATTGCCGCGGTCCTCTATCCGAACGGGGATGTCTACCCCTGCGAGCTTTTGGACAAGAGTAAGATGATCGGCAACATCCGGGACTTCGGGTTGGATTTCCGCAAGCTGTGGTTCAGCGAGCGCAACCGCGAAATCGCCGATTGGATTGTGGACACAAAGTGTTTCTGCACGCACGAGTGCAACGTTCACTGCAACACGGCCTTCAACGCGAAGCACTTCACGGGCCTGGCGGCCGGCGCCGCGCTGCGAAAGACCAAGAAGATCTTCGTAGGCAAACCGGCGGGCAGTGCGGCCCCCGACTTTGCGCCGGCCGCGCCCTCGGACGCTGCCGAACGGATCCTGCACGCCGAAGAGCCACGCGTTCGTTCGTAAGCAGCAAGGCGGGTCGGTATGCCGCACAGCATCGCGCTGATCAGCATACTTGCGGCAGGTATCGGCCTGGCCCTGATCTTCGGTTTCGTGGCCGTGCGACTGCGCATGCCACCGCTCATTGGCTATCTGTGCGCTGGGATCCTCGTGGGGCCGTACACGCCGGGATTCGTTGCCGACGCCGACCTGGCCTCACAGCTGTCCGAGATCGGCGTGATTCTTCTGATGTTCGGGGTCGGCCTCCACTTCTCCGTGGACGACCTGCTTTCCCTGCGACGGGTTTCTCTCCCGGGGGCCGTTCTCCAAATTGTCGTGGCCACATCACTGGGCTGGGGTGTTGCCTCCCTCTGGGGCTGGCCTCATGCGCAGGGAATCGTGTTCGGTCTGGCGCTGTCAGTCGCGAGCACCGTCGTGCTCCTGCGCGCCCTGGAGGGCCGGGGTCTGGTCGACTCCCTCAACGGCCGAATTGCGATTGGATGGCTGATCGTCGAGGACCTCGTGATGGTTCTCGTGCTCGTCCTGCTGCCACCCGCTGCGGCGCTCTTCGGAGGGACGGCCTCGAGCGCGACAGGGCAGCCGCTCCACTACGCGCTGCTTCTGACAGTCGGCAAGGTCGGACTGTTCATTGCGCTGATGCTCGTTGCCGGTCGCCGCTTCTTTCCATGGCTCTTGTGGCAGATTGCGAGCACGGCCTCACGCGAACTGTTCACGCTCGCTGTGTTCACATTTGCTGTGGGAGTGGCGCTCCTTTCCACACAGCTGTTCGGCGTTTCTTTCGCGCTCGGTGCTTTTTTTGCGGGCATGGTCCTGCGCGAATCGAGCCTCAGCTACCGGGCCGCGGAGGAGTCCCTCCCCTTTCGCGACGCTTTCGCCGTTCTCTTCTTCGTAGCGGCGGGAATGCTGTTTGATCCGCGCGTCCTGTTCCAGGAGCCGCTGCGCGTGGCCGTGGTCACGGCTATCATCGTTCTCGGGAAGTCACTGGCCGCCTTTGTGCTCGTCCTGCTCCTGCGCTACCCGCTCAACACGGCGCTAACGGTGGCCGTGGGCCTGGCGCAAATCGGGGAGTTTTCCTTCATATTGATAGCCCTCGGAAAGTCGTTGGGCCTGGTTTCCCAGGAAGGCCAGAACCTGGTGCTCGCGGGCGCGATCCTCTCCATCGCGCTCAACCCGTTTCTGTTTGCGGTCGTGCGACCCGCGCATGACTGGATACTGGCGAAGTCGCGGGTGGCCCGTCGCTTTCAGCATTCGGAGGACCGGCTCGGTGAACTTCCCGGTTCGGTTCCTTCGGCGACGTTGACCGGGCACGCGGTGATTGTTGGCTACGGTCGCGTGGGAAGTCGCATCGGTGCGGCTCTGACGGCGGCTGGAAAGACCTTCGTTGTAGTGGAGTACGACCGGGAGTTGGTCGACTCGCTGCGCGGTCAGGGAATTCATGCGATTGCCGGGGACCCGGCGGATCCAAATGCCCTCGTGCAGGCGCACGTCATGCGGGCCTCCGCGCTCGTACTCGCCGTGCCGGACCCTTTCGCCGTGACCAAGATCCTCGAAATCGCCAGGACTCTGAATCCGAAGATCAAGATCGTGGCGCGCACGCACACCGACGAAGACGCGGCGCGCTTGCAAGCCGAACACGTACAGTTCGTCTTCATCGGGGAGCACGAGTTGGCCAAGAGCATGAGCGACTGCGTGCTGGATCTGGCCGGCGCGGGAGGCGAGTCTGCTCTGCCGAAACCACAGTGACGGGCCTTGGCCCCAAGACCGGAGAAGCACTTCGAACGCGCGAAAGCAGCGCGGGCCGGAAAACCCATGCGAAAGCATAGCGATTGAGCCAGGCCCATGACCACCGACGAAGCCGCCGACATCATCGCCCGAATGAAGGCGGGCATGGGCTTTGGAGACGAGGACCCGCTGCAGAGCGAAGCTTGGTTCTACACCTACACACGCGAAAAGGATTGCTTTCGCTACCTGACCTGCTGGACGGTCATCGGCAGCGTGACCGCGGATCGCGATCTCAGCGAGGAGGATTTCCGCAAGGTCCTTCTGGAGGACTTTGGGCATGCGGAGGTTCTTTCCATCTCGTTTCAACAAGACGGATTCGCCTGAGTAGTATCTCAGCGGCCGGCTGGATGCCGGACACCGCGTCGCATGTTCTCCAGTACCCGCAATGCGTGCGAGCGCACGACACGGGAACGATCCCCGGACACGCGGTTGAGAACGCGCTCGACCCCCGCCGGATCCCGTACGTAGAAAGCGCGCACGAAACTCGTGATGGCCATCTGGCGGAACGTTTCGTTCAGCCCCGCGTTCTCCACGCGCGCCTCCAGGAAATTCCGCACCGGCGTGCTCTGATCGAAGCGGGCCAGCAGGCCGTACGCACGCAACCGCAACCCCGGTACGGAAGTCGGTTGGTCGGCAATGGCCATGATGTAGGCTTCCGGGTTGCCGGGGGCGAAGACGCGAATCTGCGCAAGCATGTCCACTTGATCGGGATGGCGAATCTGGGCGATGTGTTCCCGGATCTGGCCGAGGACGACCGGGTCTACCGGCTGACTCCACAGTCCCGTGCCGGGGACAGCCACCAGGGTCGCGAACAGCGCCCACGCGAAGAGGCGCCCTTTGCATTTGCTATGTGTTTGCATATCGATTCTCCTGCGCGGCATCAGTAGGCCAAGGGATTGCGACGGCGCAGCCAACCCTGTTCGCCGGTGAGGTCCGGTTGGTTGAAGCCAGAGGTACCCGTATAGAACATGACGTTGCGCGCGCCCGAGTTGTTTTCGGAAGTACTGTCGCAGTTGGCCAGGTTGAGGGGCGACTGCGTGCAGCGCGGCGTCTCCGTGATGGGGTCCCGGGTCCAGATGTTCTGCGTCGTGCTGTAGTTGCTTTCCACAAGATGGAACAGCCCCAACCAGTGACCGGCTTCGTGCGCGATCGTCTCACCCATGAGATTTTGCTCCGAGGTATTCGGCGCCGTTCCCGGCGTGCCCAGGTGCGAATCGAAGATCACAACCATGGCCGAAGAGCGCGTGCCGGTTTTCCCGGGCAGGCCCGGAATGCCTCCGGCAACACCCAGCACTCCCCCCACGGCCGTTTCGCTTTTCACGAAGATAACGTTCACAGCGTCCGCGTTCTGAGCCGAGGCCGTGTTCACGAACAGCCCGCCCAGCGAACCGGCCGTAGTGACGTCCTGGCTGAGACTGGTAAGCGTGACGTAGTCCGGAGCACTGATGGTGGTCGATGTGATGATCGGTCGTATGCGCACCGTGTTCTGCGTGTAGACAGTCTTGAGCTTCTCGATGGCTGTGGAGATACCGGCTTCGGAGGCCGCCGGATTGGCGCCGCTGACGAAGATCAGGTGGAACTTCATCCGCTTCTCGGTACCCCACGTCTTGCTCATGCCGCGCAATTTGTGATCCGACGTCGTGCTGTCCGGTGAGAAGTTTGTCTCCTCGGTGGTGGCCGCAATCTTCGAACGGACGCGGCGGTAGGTGATGGTGACGCCACTGGCCGGGCCGACGGCGTCGAAGAAAAAGGACTGCGTGGACGCGTAGGAAGTGCTCGTGGACGCGCTCGTATAGATCGAGCTGTCCGCGCCGTACGGGTGCATCATGCTTCCCTTCTTGGCTCCCGCTGAGGCCGAATTTCGCGTGAAAAAAGCGGCGGTATTGGGGGAAATGCCATCCACCAAGAAGTCAACATAGTAGGTTGCGTTTACATGGGCCTGCTCTCCCTGGACGATCACGGCAGGGTTCGATGGCCCAACCGTCGTGTTGGTGTAGATGGAGTAGCCGGCCACGCCAGTGGTATAGAAGTTGCTACTGAGCAAAGTGGGGGTCCCCGACGTTTCCATGAACTCGTACTGAGGTCCGTCCGGCGAACTGCCCCCCGAGCCAGCCGCCGCGGCCAGCCCGAGCAGTGCGAGGAACGAAAGATCCTGCTCCTCTTCCGGCTGAAGGGCGTTCAAGAGACAGGCCGAATGCAATAGCAGCACGCCCGCCAACAAGGCGACCGTCGTCTTACGTAGTCTCATCACTCCCCCCTCGCCACCCGGACGGCGAACGGTCCGCCGACTCCATCGGGATATCGGATATCTATGTAACAGAGTCTGATGGACTTACTTGCCAGGTTGTTCGAAAGTCTCAATTTTTTTTCGCAATTTTCGCGATAGGGGAACCTTGGGGCTTATTGTGGGGTCCGCAATTTGCGGCCCGAAAAGACGTGGGCAGGTCCCGAAGGGCCGACCTGTCGCGGCAGAGGACAACATCGAGCGTATCTGTGACCGACCATCCCCCGCCCGCAGTCCAATCGCCTGCGCAGCTTATGTAGGCCTCGCTCCTGCCACTGCCGCTCAGGTAGCGGGCCCCGGGAGGCCCCGCAGTGCAGGGGTCGTCATTAATGAGTGACACCACAGGCGCGGGCGCGGACCATCCGGCATGCAGCTTTCGCCACGACTACAGGCTTGGCTTCGCGCCGGGAAAACGTACCGGCACGCGGGCTTCGAGACCTTCTTCCGCGACGAAGGAAGCGGGCCGACGCTCTTGCTGCTCCACGGTTTCCCGACCGCGTCTTGGGATTGGGCCCCACTGTGGGCCGAGCTTACGCGACGCTTTCGCGTGATCGCTCCAGACTTTTTGGGCTACGGCTTCTCGGCCAAGCCGACGAATCATGCGTATCACGTCTTCGACCACGCGGATCAGGTTCAGGGCCTGCTCGCCTCCTTGGGAATCGACGGCTACGGGATTCTCGCGCACGACTACGGCGATACCGTCGTTCAGGAACTGATCGCGCGAAGTCTCGAAGGCAGGGCGCGCGCGCCGGCGTTCGTCTGCCTGCTCAACGGGGGGCTCTTCCCCGAGGTGCACAGGCCCCGTTTGATTCAGAAACTCCTGCTCTGGCCGACGGGACCTCTGGTCGTGAAACTTCTGACCGAACAGAAGTTTCGCCGGAGTTTTTCCGAAATCTTCGGGCCGCGCACACAGCCGAGTGACGAAGTCCTTTCCGATTCGTGGCAACTGGTCGCCTACGAAAACGGAACGCGCAACTACCATCGCCTGATTCGGTACATCACGCAGCGCAAACAGAACCGCGAGCGCTGGGTGGGCGCTCTACAGAAGTGTCCTTCTCCGCTGCGCTTCGTCGTCGGCGAGGTCGATCCAATCTCGGGACGCCACATGGCCGAACGCTTTGGTGAGCTGATTTCCAATCCGGATGTCGTGCTGCTCGAAGAGATCGGTCACTACCCGCAGATGGAAGACCCGGCGGGCGTTCTCGCCGCGTTTCTCGAGGTGGCGCGGGCGTAGGCACCGCGACGCGCGGGGCCCTCCGCAGAGCGTATCTAAGGCAAACAACACCCGGAATTTCCGAAGAGGAGTTGGCCGAAAAGATTCGTCTGGAAAAGATCGCGTGTCACAAGACGAAGGCCGGGTCTTTGTTTCAACACCGGAGGATACAATCCTCATGAAGCTATCCTGGGCAAAGCGTACGGGCGCGAGTGAACGGCAACTCTACGACGCAAGGCGCGTTTTGGAGGTCCAAGGTGGAGCCCTGGACTCCGCCTATCTCCAACATTGGGCAAGAGAATTGGGGGGGCTCGAACTGCTGGAGTCGATTGGCTTTGGTAGAAGATGAGGTCGCGCCACCGCGGCGAACGCTGTCAAACACGGACAACGCCGCGCCCTTGCAGCCGCCGGCACTATCAACCCCTGCCCCGTCGTTTCCCGCGCGAGAACCGCGCCCACCACGCCTCACCCCTTCAGGTCAATCCCGATCAGGTTCACGTCATCGCGCAGCTCCTGACTGCCCGTAAAGGCGTACACCGACTCCATCAGCTTTTCGACCACGAGCCTGGCGGGCAGCGTGCGGTACTGCTGCACGATTTTGCGCACGTGGCCCTCGCCCAGGAACTGACCGTTGGGATCCTCAATCTCATAGAGGCCGTCCGTGAACAGGAAGACCTTGTCTCCCGGCTTGTAGTCGAGCGAGCGCGTTTCGTACACGCTGTCCCTGGTCACCGAAAGAAGCCGGCCCTCCACCTCCAGGTCGTGCACGTGATCGGCGGCCGCGTCGTAGTAGAGCGGCAGCGGATGTCCCCCGTTGGAAAAATGCAGCTTGCGGCCGCCGGTGTCGATGACCAGGTAGAAGGCGCTCACGAACATGCCGAGGGGAAGCACGGGCAGCAACTTCTGATTCAGGCGATTGAGCAACTGAGCGGCGTCGCCCAGGTTCTGCGAAAGGTCTTTGGCCGCGGCCTTCAGGAAGGTCGTGATGAGTGCGCTGGAGACACCGTGGCCGCAAACGTCGGCAATGAGCACGCCCACGCGATTCTCGGGCAGTTCGAACACGTCATAGAAGTCTCCACCCAGGTGATAGCTGGGGATGTACTTCACGGCGAACTCCAGCTCCGGTTTGTGAGGGAACTGAATCTCGAGGATGCCCGTCTGCAGCTTCTGGGCCAACTGCAGTTGGCCGGCCAATTGACGATTCTTCCTGTCGATCTCGCGGAAGGATTCCTCCAGGGCGTAGAACAGTTCCGCGCGTTCCAGAGCGCTGCCCAGTTGCCTGCGGATCATCTCGAAAAAACGAATGTTATCGTGGACACGCACGGGAGCAGCGGCGGAAGAACCGAGGAGCAACACACCCTGTTGACCTTCGCGCACGACGATGGGGATCTTGACGAAGGTCCCGATACCTGCGCGCGCCATGGCCGCGCCCACTGCGGCCGGCAACTCGCGACCGGTCTGCCAGAGCGCGGCCCGGATTCCCAAGAGCTCCCGTCCAAACTCTGCATCTTCGACCAGCGACTCCGCCCAGACGGGGGAACCCGAGACCATCGACTCGCGGATGCGAAATCGCTGACCGTTGCCCGCCTCCAGCTCCAGAAAGAGCCAGTCCTCGAGCGCGGTGAGTTCCAGCAGCTTGTCGGCCACTCTGGCCACGATGGAGTCCATACTCTGCCTTTCGGTTTCGAGCGCGGAGATCTCATATAGAATCGACAACTCTTCGCTGCGATGCAGCATCTTCTCTTCGAGCAGGACTTCGCTCGTCACATCGCGGAAGCGCACGAGCGTGAGCGGGTCCGGCGTCCCGGCCACGCGCGAAAGGCGAACGTCCAGGACGCGGTGCGGCTCCGGCAGCGTTACCATACTTTCGAAATGCACGGCCGCGCGCTGCGAAAAGCGCTGGGCGAGTTCGCGAACCTCCGCGGGGACCTTGCCCCCATTCTGGAGCGACCCGCGTCCGTTCGAGTAGACTGCCTTCCCCTTGCGATCCAGCAGGCAGGCCGCTTCGGGCAGGTTTTCGAGAAGCTCCGCGTAGCCCGACGCCTTCATGGGTGTCATGGTTGACCCCCGACCCGACACCTGTCAAGGATTGGCCCGGCCCGCCGGATCAGCGAAAAAGGTCCCAGAGAAACGCCTGACTCTCCTGTTCCTGCTCCGGATGCACCTCTTCGAGCTGAAGATACTCGGGGCCGAAGGTCTGCACGAGGTTCATCAAGATCAGGTTGCTGTGCACGAAGAAGTGCACACGGTTTCCGGCCACGGGCCGCACCGTGAGGACCCGAACTTCGCCGAGAGAGCCAGAGAAGGACGGCACCTTTGCCAGAAAGTAGTCGGTGTGAAACAGAATCTCGGAGAAGTCGCGACGGGGGCTCACGATGTGCGGGATGCGCTCGGCGAAGGTCCGGATGATCTCGCGCTGGGCGCGTTTCACGAACTTGGAGACCAACCGCAACATGTCGAACGGTCCGCTCCCCAGGTCCTGCACGCGCAGCTTGACTACGCGCAGGATCACGTTGTTGCCCTCGGTTCCCGTCACGATCAGCTCGACGCGGAACGTCACCATGTCGTAACCGAAAGATCGCGCCATGCTGTCTTCTCGCAGGCGATAGTCCCCTTCCAAGAGGATCCGGTCATCTATGGAGGAAACCCGCAACCGCTTGAGATAGGTGGCCGGTCGCACGACGTGCGTCTCCAGGGCCGGATTCAGTGAATCCAACAACAGCACCACCCGATAGAGGTTCTCCGCGAACGGGGTGGCAATCTTGGCGAGTCTCTGAAACCAGAGCATTCTCAAAAACCGGCCAGATTCTGGCGCACCCCTGAAGTCCGTCAAGTGCGGCGTCCGGTCGCCCAGCGAGCAGGCCAAAAAAGAGTGGGAGGCGAAAGCCCTCCAATGGAAGAAGCGTCCATGAAAGCCGCAGTACTGGGTTCCGGATCCTTTGGCACCGCTCTGGGCGCCATCCTCGCCGACAAGGGCAACGATGTCGTGCTCTGGACGCGCCGGCACGAACTCCTGGAGAGCATCAATCGGCACCACGAGAACAACCGCTACCTTCCGGGCCTGCGGCTGCCGGACACCCTGACGGCGGCCGAGGACATCGACGAAGTGCTGTCCGGCGTGGAGTTGGTCGTCCTGGCCATTCCGACGCAGTCGCTTTCCTCCGTACTCCAGGAGCACCGAGCGCGGCTGCCGAAAGGCGTTCCCCTGGTGGGCGCGGCCAAAGGAGTCGAGCGCGACAGCCTGCGCCTCGTGAACGAAATCTTGGAGGATGAGCTCCCCAAAGAGTATCACTCGAGCCTCGCCTATCTTTCCGGCCCGAGCTTCGCCAAAGAGATGGTACAGCGCGTTCCCACGGTGGTCAGCATCGCCTCGAAGTCGGAAGAAACCGCGCGCCAGGTCCAGAAAGACTTCTATCACACGTACTTTCGCACCTACTGGACTCCCGATGTCGTTGGCGTCGAAGTCGGCGGCGCGCTCAAGAACGTGATCGCGATCGCGGCGGGCGTGGCCGACGGCCTGGGCATGGGCTACAACACGCGCGCCGCCATCATCACGCGGGGCCTTGCCGAGATCACGCGCCTCGGTGTGGCCAAAGGCGCCGACCCCATCACGTTTCTGGGTTTGGCCGGGATGGGAGACCTGGTCCTGACCTGCACGGCTGAGCTCAGTCGCAATCGTACTGTAGGCTTCAACCTTGGCAAAGGCAAGAAGCTCAAGGAGATTCTTGCCGAGATGAACCAGGTGGCCGAAGGCGTGGTGACGGCCGAGTCAGCCTACGCTCTTTCGAAGAAACTCAACGTGGAAATGGCCATCACAGCAGAGGTGTACAAACTATTGTATGAAGATAAGGATCCGCTCCGCGTGGCCGCCGACCTGATGGGACGCGATCTGAAGAAGGAAGGGATCTGAAGCTCGTTGCCGGGAGGTTTTCGCGGACTCTCTGCATTGTGGCCCTGGGTTGCGCGACGGCCGGCTCCGGCTGCGCCTACGCCACGGAATGCGAGCAACTGGACGGCCAGTGCCGACCGGGAGTCGGCCTGCTCCTGTATGCACCGTTTGCGACCAGGCCCATGGTGGACTGGCTCGTCGCCGTCGGCAACGCGGGCGCGGTCATCTACTCTTCGGACCGGGGCGCAAGCTGGCAGGTCGGCGCAAGCGGCACGACACAGGCTCTGACAGGCGTGGCTTTCGTGGGAAACGGTCGCTTTGTGGCGGTGGGCGCGAGCGACACGATGATCTACTCGGACGACGGCGGTAAGACCTGGACCTCGGCCACGACCAAAAGCACGGGCGGCGTGAACCATCAGACCATGGCCTTCGGCAATGGCAGGGTGGTTGCTGTCGGCACCGTGACGGCCATCTGGACCTCCGCGGATCGAGGGGTCAACTGGTCGGCCGGGTCTACGACCATCGCCGCGGTGAAGAACATGGCGGACTTCGTCTGCAATCGGTTCCTGATGTCCTCAAATGCTGAGACTGCCCACTCGAGCGACGGAATCACCTTTACGCTCTCCACGACCTACCCGGCCTTTCCCGCGGGAAAGGGCGGCTGCCTGGGAAGTCGCCTGGTGATTGCCTCCGCGGGAGGCCTCTTTTCCTACTACTCCGACGACGCCGGCGTGAACTGGAACGCTCCGGCCGGCGGGCCCGGCACCGGAAGGCGCGCCCTGCGCACGATTGGCAGTAAGCTGATTGCGTTCGGAGACGACGTCAACACCTACCAGACCAGTGACGGCAGCACCTGGTCCGCGGGCGCGGCTCTCTCCAACGGGAACATCAAGGATGCCGCGGTGCTGGACGCGAACCGCATGGTCGCCGTCGGCGGACCCGTCGGCACGGCCATCATCCAATTGACCGCGGACGCGGGCGGTTCGTGGACACAGGTCACAGGTGGCCTTCCCACCGAGGCGCTCAACTCGGTGGCCTTCGGACAAATCCCGCAATGATACTGTTCGGATTCACCTCACCCGTGCGGGACCTCCGGCCGCTACCTCGGCGTTGGGTATGGCGTTCTTTGGCCGTACTGACGGTGGTGTCTGTTGCAGCGCCGCTGCGGGGCGACACCTTCTACTTTCTCGATGGTCGCGTCGTGAACGGGCGTGTGCTGAGCCAATCCCGTACGGAAATGGTGGTGCGCATCGACGGAAAAACCATCCGCATCCAGAAACTGGAGCTCAGGTCGGTTCGCTTCAACAAACTGTATGACAATGTAGTGCAACCGAAGAAGGCGGCACCGATGCGTCCAGGCAAGACCGAAGTGGTCCAACCCGATCCGAAAACGGCGCGGCCCTCGCGTGATTCGGCACGGACCTTCGAAGCGCCGATGCTCGTCCCCGGTTGGGGGCAATGGCGGCAGAACCGCCTCATTGTCGGCGGGGGCCTTGCCATTCTGTTCACGGCTTCGGCAGTGGCCTGGGGCTCGTCGCACAACGCGTGGAGTACGGCCAAGCAGAGCTACGGCGAAGCTTCGCTGGTGTACGCGCTCTTTTCGACGCGCGCGATTCTGGCCTCCGGGTCCGCATTGCCGGCCGGCCAAGAGCTGCTCTTCTTCTTGCAGTCCCAGTCCATCGAAACAGCGCGTCGCGATGTTGAGAGGCGCGGCACCCGTGCGCGCCTGCTGTCCGGAGCGACGGCGTTCATCTGGATGCTTTCGTGTGCCGATGCTTTTCTGCATTCCGCACGCCCACCAGGCGCTTTCCTGGCCCCGCACGAAGATGGTCTCCTGGTCGGGTGGAGTCTTCGGTTCTAGATCTGGAAGGCTGGTTCATCAGCAGCCAGCCGGTGTTTCCTCCTTGCCGGCCGCGGCGAGGCCGGTCATAGTCGATCGGGGGCCCTCCATGAAGACGAAACTCCTGTCCATCATCACACTTGCCGTAGGCGCATCGCTGGCGGTTTTCGCGCTGCCTGCCCAGGAAGTGCAGACGAGCAACGAGCACTACACAAAGGAACACTACGACAAATACGCGGACCAGTGCCTGACCGAGGCGGTCGAGAACCTGAATACCACCGAGAAGATGCAGGCCTGGCTCAACAAGTGCATTCCGGACAAAGCTGGCACAAAGGTGATTCGCCGCAAGGGCTGGGCCCCCATGCGCATGCAGACGACTCCTGACGGACAACCCACGGTGGACCCCTGGCGTGAGGACGACCCGCGCATGTACAACATCTACCAATCCTGTCGCGGTCGTACTACGCTCACGTGCGAACAGCAGTGCGCGCGCTCCGGGGCGGACCAGCAGAAGACCTGTCTGCCCCAGTGCATCGAGAGCCTCCACAACTGCATCCTGAACTACCACTACGGGGTGATCGGCGTTCAGGAATGCCCGCCGGGCATGTACTGGTACAATCCCAATCCGAAGAACGTGTGGCTCCCGGCTCAGGCGGTGCTCGACGATCGCAGGATGCCTACCGTGTACCGCTGCCTGGCGCCCTTCGCGAAGCAGATGTCGTACTGTCGGGACTGTCACTCGCTAACGCGCTGCGTGGCCGTGTGCAAGAACGGCCATCTGGCCCAGATTGCGGGCGCAAAGAACATCGACGAGTGCGTGGCGGGCTGCAAGAAGTACTGGTACGGGAGCAGCAGCTGGCGTGTCTTCAGGAAGGAATGCCCTTCGGGACCGTGCCTGCCGTATCCGTGAGAATGGCCTGATCAACGCTGCGCGCTGCGTCTCACGCGCAATGCCTCGATCGAGCGCTTGCGCCGGTCTTCCAGTTCATCGAGCACCTTCTGCCCGTGGTCGATCATGGCGCTGTACTGTTTGCGCACGTCCGGACCCCACCGGCCGCTTTCTTCTTCGAGCACGAAGCGCACGAGTTGCAGGCGGTCCAGCATGAGCCGTTTTCGATCCTCATAGTATCGATGGATGTCCTCTTCGGCGGCCGTACCCGCGGTCATGCTCAGGCTGATGTCTTCCAATTCCTTTTCCAGAGCCAGGCGCTTCTGCTCCTCCTCCGCCGACTCCACGCGCGGAATCAAACGGTTGTCCGGGAACTTCGTGGACAGATACTTGATGCGCTTGATCTCCTCGATGGTGTAGTTGCTGCCGGTGCTCGGATTCAGCTTCTCCTGAAGCGCCAGGTACGGATCCGATTCTGTGAGGGTGGTGCTGCCGGAAGGTCCACGCCAGAACTCGGAGTCGAACACGGAGCGGCCCGCGCGCTGGCTCCGTCCGGCATCCTCGGGCGCCAGCACGAAGAAGATGGCGGCGAGCAAAAGCACGACTCCCAGCACGCCCGCGTAGATCCAACGTTCCTTCATGGAGATAGAGCGCGGGTCCTGACGACGACGAGCAATCACTTTCCGCGCCCTCTGGTGTTTTTGTGGCCGTTGATGTTTTTGTCGCGGCCGGTGAGCGGCGGGCGCTTTGTGGTGCATGCACCGCTGTCCCAACCACGTTCTCACCAATCCCGCCACATGCGGAGAACCGCAGCTCGCTCGCAGAACCCGGTCCGAGCATCGCCTGGCAGCCAAGGCGATCGTCGCGCTTCTGCTGATGCTTTGCGCGTGCGGCCCGTCGGGCAGCACCGTGGTCGCGGAGTTTCGGGACGGTCGCATCGTGCGCAGCGAGTTCGTAGAATTCCAGCGCATGGTTCAGGCGGAGAGCGCGGGACAGGAAGACCCTCACCAGCACGACCACGACAAGACCACTGCCAAGCCCGAACAGACACTGCTGCGACTGGCGGACATCCGGCTGGCGGCCGCCGAGGCCCGCCGTCTGGGTTTGCACGAGGCCAAGACCTACCAGGCCGAGCGAGCGGCGTTGGAACGGCGGGTGGATCTCGAGTCCATCATGGTCCAGGTCCACGAGATCTTCCCTGAAGCCCGGTATCACTTCGTCGAGCTCCAGCATGTGTACAAACGTGGGCTATCAGATTCACAGGCGGCGGCGCTGCTCGCGCGACTCAACGAGCTGCCGGAGGGCGAACTGGACGCGTTCGTCTCCAAGACCACAGAGTTGCCCGGATTCGGCGCCACGGCCGGTCGCCAGTTACCCCTGTGCGCTTCGTGCGGAAACCGAACGCACGAATTCCTCCTGGAGACGGCCTTGGGCGCGCGCGCCCGCCGCTTTGCCCGCGTGCCCGGCGTGGTAGCGGAGGGAGTCTGGTTCGTGCGCTCCCTCTCGCGCAAAACGGTTCAGGACTCGGAACTCGAATCGACACTGCGGCCCTTCTATCAGGCGCAGGCCGATCGGGTGCGCGCCCGCGGCGACCGCCCTCCCGGTATCCCGCTTTCGCCCGAGGAGATCGCCAAGGCCCAGAAGGAATACGCGGCCTTCGTGCGGGGCCTGCATCGCAAGAATCCGGACCTCTTCTCTTTTCTCGCTCTCACCTTCGAGCGGCTGGAGAAGGCGGGTCTGCTCTGGCCCCCGGCGCCTTCCGAACGGCAGGCGGTGATGCATCGCGCTTGGGCAGCAGACCCGGCTCTGGAAAAAGCGCGCCGCAGTCCCGGTGGGCGGATCCGCAGAGAAATTCGTGAAGCAGAATGGTTGGCCCTTCTGCTTCACGAAAAGGAGGCGAGCGGTGCGAGCGCGCGCGACAGCGAGGTGCGCAGGCTCTACGAATCTCACCGTCGCGCGCTGGGCACGGACCCGGGGCTCGGACGCGTTTCCGAAGCGCTGCGCGAAGACATCCGCCATCGCAAACAGCACGTCCTCATCGATCGCCTGCGCGAGCGACTGCGGCGCGAGTACGCCTTGAAGCTGTACGCCGACCGCCTGAGTTCCGACTGAGGCGAAGCCGCACGCCGAAACGCGCCGCAACAGGCGGGCGGTAGGCGACCAACAAAAAGGGGCAGGCCTCTCGACCTGCCCCTGCGCGGGCCTGACCCGCAGTTGGGGGAAAGTTAGTTCCTACTTAAGTTCCCAGATCTGGTACCACCAGGAGGCCTTCTGCTTCAGGCAGTAGTTGCCCCAGATGAAACCGCCGCAGTTCTTGCTCTTGATGCGCGGATCCAACGGATGCTTGCAGGTGATCTTGCCGCTGTAGTCGCGGTCGTACTTCAGCGGAAGCGGACACAGATCGCGCACCACTTCCCGGACGCGAATCCAGTAGCTGTCCTGACCGACGATACACCAGTTGCCCCACACTGGATTCCCGCCTTCCTGACAGTTGTGGCGCTGGATGGTGCCGTCCCAGCCGCTTTTGCAGACGATCTTGCCGTTGTACTTCTGACCGCTGACCTTGCTGTGCGGCACGGGACAGAGGTCCTCGGTCAGCTTGCGGGCACTGTACCATTTGCCGCTGTCGCGACTCTGGATGCACCAGCCGTTGTACTTGAAGCCGTACTCGGAGCAGTTGTGGTCCTGGATGTCGAAGTGCGGCATGGCCTTGCACACCGGCGCGAACTTGGGAATTCCACCGCCCTTCGGCTGCGGCACGACCCCCGCGGCGTACGCTTCCACCTGATCCCGTCGCAGCAGTCCAGGGCAGCGATCCGTATAGCTCTTGTGATCGATGCCGGTTACGTCGACCGTATCGGCCAGCTTGGTGCGCGAAGCAGCGTAAATGCGCTCCCACATCTGAACGAAATGCTCGGCCGAGTTCTCGATCGAAGTCGTGTCCGCGCCGACTTTGTTCATGTCGCGGATTACGTCCTTGATCTGGCTGATGTTGCCAAAGCCGATCAGGTCGAAGTCTTTGTTCAGACCGGACGAGGAACGACTGCCCTGCGCCGCGCGCTGATCGTCCATGTCGCCGTTTTCGTTGTCCGCGCCGCAGGCCCAGGTAGCCGGGCTGTTGATGCCGGGCAACCCGCCGTAAAGGATGTTCCCGGTCCACTTGCTGGTCTTGTCATAGAACCGCGGCCGCATCTGGGCGATCATACCCGTCATGTCCACGCCGAAGCCCTGCTTGATGCCGTAGCCCAGCGCTCCAAGCAGGTAGCTCTGCGCGAATGACCGCGAAGAGCCGTCGCAGTTGTTGGCCACGCCGCCTTTGGTGTACGACTTGACCCGCTCGGCGCCCGTGCGCAGCCCGATGACGCCGCCCGTAGCCTTGATGTAGCGAATGGCGTACCACGGCAGCTTCTTCTCGTCGGCATGCTTGTCGTTGAACATGTCGCGGTAGTGCGCGTGGGAAATGAAGATCGGGTAGTAGCTGACGGTGCTGGAAATGTTGTACAGTTTCTCCAGCGAACGCTCCGAGAGGTGCGCACCGTCCACGATGAGCTTCCGCTTCATCATCTCGCGAACCAGCTGTTCGCCGACCGCCGTCATGCCGAGCATGTTGTGCTTGTAGCTGTCCTTCTGGAAGCCGTGCAGGCCCTGGCCCGCCAGCGTGCTGTCGATGAAGTTGAAGATGTCGAAGATGAACTGGAAAAAGGCCGGACCGGCAATGTTGTTGTCGATCTGGTGTACGAGCTGAAAGGAACGTACACCCATGGCTTCCAGCTTGTTGAGCCGGTTGAGTACTTCGGTCCAGCCGTCGGTGCGGTCGCCCCAGATCTTGCTGGACTCCACCGCAAGCACCACGGCCATCTTGCCCTGGTTCATGATACGCCGCGCATCTTGAGGCGTGTAGGCGATCTCGTACCAACTGCTGTTCGCCGCGGCAAACTCCTTGGCGGCGCGCACCTGGCGGGCAATGTTCACCATGTCGTCGCACTGTTTGGCCTGATCGGCCGGATTGCGCAACAGGTCAGCGAGCACCTCGGCGTTCGTGTTCTTCTGCGGAAGGATGGAGCAGAACATGTCGAAGTTGACCGCCGACATCACGAACAGGCGCAGCCCATCTTGGTACGCTTTGTAGAGATGACCCTTCCAGTAGCCCTGGTGCGTCGTATTGATCCAGGTCGGCCAGTCGCGATAGCGGTTGGAACTCGACGTCCCGTAGCCATGGTTGTTGAGCGGGTGCTGCCCCAGGTCCGGCTGGTGCATCAGCGTGCCGGCAACCGGCAACCAGGAGGCCGCGTGATCGTAGCCGGTGCAACTCCGGAGCGCCGTGCTCTCGGCGCCGTCGTGGCTGCCGTACATCAGGCGACCGCCAAAGCCCAATTGCCCCATCTGGTGGGCGTGGTAATCACCGAAGCCGTACACCGGTCCCAGCGGGAACGGCAGCGGCGTGGTCTGCGCGGCCAGCGGAAGGCTGACGGCTGCTGCCAGCAGAACGAAGGCAGCTCGTATCGATTTCAACATACACTCTCTCCTCGGAAGTCGCTGTGTCTTGACTCTTGGTTGGGTCGCACCCGGCAGGTCATCTGTCGAGGCAAACCCATCGCTTCGGCAAACAGGATTGCAAGAACGGTGCCAAGGACCCGGCAAGCTGCGCCCGGCTGTAGGAACTCCAAGAGGCACAGGAACCGGTGGCGGCGATTGGGGATCCCGACAGAATGCCCTGAATCGGTCCCGCGGTCCCATTGTGTTGACCTTCCGTGGAGCACCGCTTTGCGCCTCCCGAAGCGACCGGCAGTTGGTTCGGCACGAAGCCGGAATTCCCGTGTCGAAACTTCGTCACCGAGCGAAAATGACGAAATTTCGTCGCCATTCTCTCGTCAGCCCTCGTCGATCCCCAGCTCGGCCATCTGGCTGTTGAGCGTCGTGCGCTTGATGCCGAGGTACTCGGCGGCCTGCGTCTTATTGCCCTTCGTGCGACGGAGAGCCATCCGGATCAGGCGACGGCGATAGTCATCGAGAAGGCCGCGGTAGTTTCCCTGGAGTTCGTCAGCCGAAACGGGCGTCGCCACCGCCGCCCGGCTGCCACGGGGGGACGCACCCTCCTGAAACGAGGGCAGGTCGGTAGCCTGGATGGAATCGCCGGAGCCCGCGGCGAGCGCGCGTACGATTGCATTTTCCAGCTCGCGAATGTTTCCGGGCCACCCGTACGTGAGCAGCGCCTCGCGCGCCGCAGGCGCAAAGCTCCTCGCGGGCAAACCCAGTTCCTTGCTGAAGTGCTGCACGAAGTACTCCGCGAGCGGAACGATATCCTCGCGACGCTCGCGCAGCGGAGGCAGGGTGACTCGAAACACATTGATCCGATAGTAGAGATCACTTCGAAAGGCGCCCGCCGCCACACGCTCTTCGAGGTCCTGGTTCGTCGCGAACACGAACCGGCATTTCGCCGGAAGCTCCTTCGTGCTGCCGAGCGGCGTGTAAGACCGCTCCTGCAGGAGCCGCAACAGCTTGGCCTGCATCTCCAGCGGAGTTTCGCCGATCTCGTCGAAAAAGAGAGTTCCGTTGCCGGCCAGCGCCACGCTGCCCTGTCGATCGGATCGCGCGTCCGTGAAAGCGCCGCGCGCATGCCCGAAAACCTCGCTCTCCCAAAGGGAAGCGGGAACGGCCGCGCAGTTCACGGCCACGAAGGGTCGGTCTGCGCCCCGTTCCTCGTGCGTCAGACGCGCAATCAGTTCTTTGCCGGTGCCCGTTTCTCCGAGGATGAGCAGCGGTCGGTCGCCGGAGGCCTGCTGCCGCGCGGTGGCGATGGCGCGTTCCATGAGCGGGCTGCGGTGTACCATCGTGCGGCCATGGATGGTGGTGCGCACCGGATCGCTGGCGACGATGAATTCGGTGAGCCGTTCGGCCTCAGCCTCGGCGCGCGCGCGCAGAGCGTTCAGCTCCTGGAGATAGAGGAAATTGCGGATCACCGGCGCGGCCGAGAGTCGCACAACGTCGACGAGTTCCAGGTCCTTCTGGTAGTAGGGTCGGCCGCCGCGCGGAGGACCGAGAAACAGAAAGCCGAGTACCTGCCTGTCCAGGATGAGCGGCGCAAAGACCCGCGTATTGGTGTGGCGGCAGCGGTCGAGCGTGTCCAGGAGCGCGCGTCCGAGTCGCGGATGGCGCGCGGTCAGGTCTGCCCAGACTCGCTGGTACTGTTGATTCTGACTCTCCAGGAGGACGGGCCGGTCCAGAAAGGCGAGGACCTGTTCGCCCAAGCGCACCCGCTGGAGCAATTGCAGGGCCCTGCGCGTGTCGGCCGAGAGCTGCGGACCGCCATTCCCGATCTCGGCCGTGATCGCGCGGCCCTCCGCGCCGACCGCGAGAAGCGAACCCGAACTCACATCCAGCCCGGCGCCAACCGCTTCGAGGACCTCGCCCAAAAGCTGCCGGAATGAGAGCGCGCGAAGGTCAGCGGCGCGACCGGACACGAGACGGAGCAACAACTCATCGGGCCGCCGGGGTCGCCTCCGAAAGAGACTGTAGAGGCGCGGTCGCAGATACAGGGCATAGCCGACACCGGCCAGGAAGACGGCCCCCAGAAGAAACATCGCAGCGGGGGCCGGCAAACCTGCGTGCAACGGACCGTGGAGAACGGCGAAAACCAAAACGGAGAGGAGCGACGCCACGACCGTGTGAACCACGAAGCTCTGGACGGCAGTTTCCAGATCGAAGAGCGCATGGTAGTTGATGGCGTACAGAACCAGGGAGACGAAAACGAGCGCGGCCACCGGTCCGATGAAGTCGTACTCCGGCACGCCCACGAGCGGCAGCACGAAGCTCGTCAAAAGGCTGAGCGCGAGGTTCAGGAGCAGCGCGCCTGCCAGGATGCGCAGATTCGCCCGCACCCGAGCGTCCCGATGACGAGCGTAGCGCCACAGCAGAAGCCCGATGCCCACAAAGACCACGACGGCCGCCCAAATCCCGAACCACAGGAACGCTGGCCCCGGATCTCCCAGCTTCACGCCCTGCACGACGCGGCGGTTGGCCACCCAGAGCGGCGTGAACGAGAGCGCGGCGAAAACGGGCGCGGGCAGGCCCACGAGCAGGAGTCGAAGCAGGCGCCCGCGCGGGGCGCTACCCGGTTCCGGATATGTTTCACAGAAGACGTAAGCGGACAACACGAGGCCCACGATGCAAAGGCCGGTGATCCCTCCGTGGACTTCGCTGATGAAGCCAAAGTGGACTGCCAGTATGACCGACGAGCCATCCGAGAGGATCCACCCCAACTGAGCTACGAAAAGCGATCGCAGCGCCCGCTCGGCTGTGCTGCGCGCCGGCCGACGCAACGCCGCCACGAGCAGGGTCGAAACAATCAGAGCGGCCAGGCCGTCACTGACGAGTACAACGTTCGCCCAGCTCATCGCCCGACCGTCCGGGAACCCAAGGCGTAAGGGCACAACACAATTCTGTGGAGAGCATCCACGGACAGCCGCAGGTGGTGTTCTTTTCGCTATTTCGACTTTCGGACGTCAGTGATCGAAAGTTGACGCTGGGATTCTGTCAGTCCCTGTCCTCGCGACCGTCGACTCCCGCGAAAACCGCTCAACGCGGCCGTTTCGCGGCCCCGCGCGCCCCACGCACGCATGAGCACGCCGGCACGGTACTTGCTAAAGTTTCACAAATGACCTCGGGAGGAGTGAATCTATGACTTCCTATAATAGGCAGCGAAAGAGGGGGTGGCGCTTCCCTGCGTGCCTTCTGCTGGCAGGCGCCCTGGCCACCGGCGTGGCACCGTCGCTTGCGGCGGCTTCGGGTAGCGGCGTGAAGTGGTTCGGAAAAGGAGACTTCGGCGTGGGCGTGGGCAGTGACTACGTCGTCAACGCCAGTATCAAGAACGCCAAAGTTGCGGCCAGCGCTTCACCCTACCTGAAGGGGAAGGTATTCGGGCGCACGTTCACCGTGCTGGGCCTGGATGCGAAACTGGGCAACTACGGGAGTACGGACTGGAACGCCACGCAGCAGAACCAGAAGTTTCATCACACGAACATCAGCAAGTGGAAGTACTACGGAGCCGTGCGCCCGTTCGGCATCACCGTGGGCTTCGGAGACAATAACTTCATCAGCAAGAAGGGCGACCTCCAGAAAGGCTGGGAGATCTACAAATGGGGCAAGTACTACAAACAGACCATACTCACGTTCCCCATTCCTCTGGGCATCGTCACGATTCAGGTTTCGGCTGGCGTCATGGGTTACATCGAGTTCAAACCCAAGATCACCCTGTACGGAATCACGTCTCTGGTGCTGACGGCCGCCCCGCAGGCTGGACTGGGCGCCTACGTGGAGGGTGCCGTGAACCTGGCTCTGATCCGTGGCGGCATCGGCGCGAGCCTTTCACTAATTGAAGGGTACGGTGGCCTTTCGTTCAACCTGGATCTGTTTCCGGGAAGCGCTGGCGTGTACCTCATCTACGGCATGGACATGCTCAAAGGCAAGGTCTACGCATTCGTCGACCGGATTGCCATCAAGTGCTGCTTCAAGAAATCGTGGAAGAGGGCCCTGACGGCTGACCTCTTCAGCTGGTTGGGTCAAAAGGCCCGCTCGTTTGCTCAGGAAGAGGATGCCTGGCGCTACATCGGCAAAGGCCGGCGCGGTTTCCTTCTGGAGTACGACATCAAACGCACGGTGGACAACGCCAAGTGGGATTCGCAGAACCAGACGTACGTGTACGAAGGGTTCTACGATTCCATGCCTGCTGACGTTCGCGGCATGGGCTCGACTGTCTACAAGTTCGAGCTCTTCAAGTCCTGGAAGAAGGAGAAGTTCGCCTGGATGGGTCAGGCTGGCGAGACCGAACTCTGGTCGACTCAGCTCTACGACTACTACCAGCTCATGGATTGGATCCGCACCCAGATCTGAACCGAGGAAATCCTCCACGGCGTTCTGCGTCGTGGAGGTTCACCCGCGGTGACCCACAGCAAAAGCACGGGAGAGAGAACGTGAACCGAAAGCTCGTCGTCATCCTGCTGGCAACATTGGCCACGATCGGAGGGCTTCTGCTGTACGGCCTGCGCGAGACGCCGACCATCGGCCGTAAAGACACGGACATCGCTGTTCTGCTCGCGCAGCCGGGCCTGGACCTGGCCAAGCTCGACGTCGATCTGCTTTCGGACGTGCTGAGTTACCGTTTTGCCGTGGGCCAGGCTTACAGCTACGCCTTTCGACGGTCGATACGGCTCACCATGCAGGGCAAAGAGGTTTTGGACCTGGAACTATCGGGCCTCCTCAACGCGCACGCTGTCCGTGTGACTTCCGAGCGTTTGGACATCGTATTGGACCTGGACTTTCAGAAGGTCCGTGGAATGGAGGCGCCATCGGCCACCCGCGCCACCGACGATGAACGGGATCGCACCCACAGCGTGCACCTTGCCATCGATCGGCACGGCCGTGTCCTGGAAACGAAGTACCCTCGGGAGGTCAACGGGCCTGACGAAGCGGCTGTGATTGCGGACATCGTCGCGAAGTGGTTGGTCAGTCTGCCGACCGAGGATCAGCTCCGCAAGTCCCGTGAGCACGAAGCGAAGTCCAAGACCGGCGTCGAGCGTGCCTTCGAACGTTTGGCCGGTCAGCGCGACGTGGGGCCGCTCGAGTTGGAGGCACTGGATGCGCAGGGGGAATTCGCGGCGCTGTTCAGGGCAAGTCAGAGTCGAGATGACATCCGTGTGGAGGCCCGCAAGTTGCGGTACACACGCAGCCCAACGCTCATTCGCATCCTCCGCTCGGAGACCAACCACGTCTGGAACCAGGAGGGCGGCTTCTTTCAGTTGGTCGACGGTTCCGAGGAGTTGGGTTTCGGTGAGAGCTCTATGGGAGCCGAGTCCCGCCAGACGTTTCGGTTCGATTTCCGTGGCAGGAATACAGCCCGGTTCGGACCGGCCGACCTCTCCTTCTTCCAGAAGGCCCTCGCTCTGTCCGAGGCCGGGCGGTCGACGCACATGCGCGACCTTCCCGGCACGCCGGTCCGTCCGTGGAAAGAGCTCAAGAAGCTGTTGGCCGCACTGCGAGCGGGTGCCTCCCGACAGGAGAAGAACGAGTTGTTCAACTCCCTGGCCACTTCCCTCAAGAGCAACCCGACCATGGCAGAGCAGGTCGTCTCCGAAGTGCGTGCCTACCGCCCCGGCTCGGAGCAGTACGAAATGCTGATGGGCGCGCTTACTTACAGCGGCGCGCCTGCCGTGCAGCGCGGACTCGTCGCGCACGCCCGCTCTGCGGACGCTTCACTACAGGAACGCCTGGACGCTGTGCAGGCCTTCACCATGATGTCCGCGGCTTTCACCGAAGAGGTCAACGGCTACCTGCTTTCGTCGTTCGATGACCCGCGCAGTTCCGACATCCGGGACAATGTGGGTCTCGCGCTGGGGTCCTCCCTGCGCAACAGCCGCAACGAGGGTGATCCATCTACCGCCAAGACCATCCGCAAACGCCTGGAGCAGGAATGGCGTCAGGCCACGACGACTGCCAGGCGCCTCCGCGTCCTGGAGATGATCGGCAACAGCGGGGACGGCGCTTTCCTGGAATTGCTTCAGGAGGTGCACGCGAATGGCGAAAGCCCGGAGGTGCGCAACCTGGCCCTGTACTCCATGCGCTTCATCGATAACGAGCAAGCCGGTCGCCACCTCGTGGGCGTCCTTTCCGGCTCCGACGGAGCCGGGCGTTCCGCGGCCATCGAAGCTCTGTCGATGCACACCTTTCGCCCCTTCTACTTCGATGCCCTCTCGCGGATCGTGCGTACCGATCGGGAAACGTCTCTGCGTATCAAAGCAGGCGACATCTTACTCAACCAACCCGACGAAACCGTCCGCCGCAAGGCGCTCGAAATCATCGAGAGCAGTCGGAGTTCGGGAGATCGGGAGTTTCAGAAGTACGCAGATCGTGTCCGACCGAGCTCGGCCAAGTAGTCAGATCGGACCCGCCGTGGCGGCCTCCAGGTCCGCGCGCAGTATCGGCAAGCGCTCCGAGCGACCAAGCTGCTCGTAGACGATGACCAGGTTCCGCAAATTCGGAAGCAGGGTTCTGTCCCTCAGGCGACAGCGTTCGCCAAAAGCGATAGCGTCATCAAAGTTGCCAGCCCGCCGCGCGCTGAAAGCCGCGTAGTACAGGAACTCCGTGCGTTCCGGGTTTCGTTCGAGAACCTCCGCACACAAAGCCTGCGCCTCGGCGAAACGACCGGCCTGCGCCAGCACACGATACTCCCGACGGCTCGGGGAGGCGGACTCGACGGGCGACGCGGGCGGCCCGTCCTCCAGGTATGCCAAGCGCAAGAGAGAAAGATCGTCGGTGAGCTCTCCGGAACGAAACAGCAGTTCGACCAATGGCGGCAGCTCGCCGCGGGCCTGTTCGACGAGCGAAAGAAAACGCCGCTCGTCTTCGTTGAAGCGACGGTGCCCATCCTCCGATTTGCCAATACGGATGTCGTCGCGGCCGTCCGACCCGGTGAAGACCACGTCGTTCGGTCGCAGACGCATGCACAGAACGCGCAAGTCCAACTCCGCATCGGCCACACCGATCTTGCGCACCTGGAAACCGGCATCCAAAAAAACGGCGTGCCCATCCCGGTAGAGAACGGTGGAGGGGTGCTCGGCGTTGATCAGGTACAGGACTCCGTCGTCCGAGACCAACGCGAGGACGGCCGAGGTGAGCATGGAGCCCTCGAACGACACGAAAACGTTCTGCAACTCGTAGAAGCAGTCCCGCAACCAGAACTCCGGATGCTTGGCCTGCTGCGCCGCCGAGTACTGCGTGCGGGTCACGTTGGCCTTGAACACGGTTCCCAGAACGAGAGCCCCGCCGGCGCCCTGCATGGACTTGCCCATCGCGTCGCCGTTGATGATGACCGTGTAGGCGCGGCCGCGCAGTTGAATTCTTCCCGCCGAGCTCAGGTCGCCGCCGATTTCGGCGTCCCAGTGCCGGAAGCGGAACTTCTTCTTCTGCGAGAGGAAGGTCTCCACTCGCGTGGGGCCGCCCGTCACGCTGTTCTGCGCCAGGGGCTTGAGCAGCAGAGATGTGAGATAGTAGTCGCCGTCCTGAGCCGTCTTGAGTTCCTGCACTTCCGCAAGCGTGCTCTGCACCTGACGCGTCCGCTCTTCCACACGAACCTCCAGGTTGCGATTGAGCGCCTCTACTTCGTTGTGTACGCGCGCAAAACGATCGGCGAGGACGGCGGCCACACCCAGCACGAAAAGGAGAAAGGTGTACGAAGAGACGAAAGCGCGGCCGATGAGCCCTTCCTGGACGAGGATGTCGTGCACGGCGCCCAGCGCGGCCACGAGCGCGCCCGCCGAAAGATAGATAGCCTCGATTCGCCCACGTCTGGCCTCGCGTCCGATGAAGAAGACCACGTAGCCAAGCGGAAACACCGCGGTGTACATCCACACAGAGAGGCAGTGGCGTCGCACAAACGCATCACCGAGAACGGCCGCGACCACAAGCGCCGCGCAGAGCGCCCCATAAGCCAGCGCCACGCGCGACGGCCGGGAGGCGAAGAGGTAGGACACGAACAACAAGAAGAGCGGGAGCAGCACGAAGAGCGAGACCTGGTCGGCCAGCGTTGCTACCAGGAAATTCGAGTACACCAGTTCGCGACACTCGTTGTTCGCGGTCCAGAATACTCCGTAGGCAACGCAGAACAAACCGAAGTAGAGGTAGTGTCTTTCGCTGCGGCGGCGCGCCGAGAGCAGAAGGTGGTACGCGCCCACGCCAAAGTACAGCGCCACCAGACCGAAGGCGATGCCGGTTCGAAACTGGAGGCCGCGCACAACCTGGTCGGCCGGGCCGAAGCGCAGAGGTCCGCGCACGCGCAGTTGAGGGCCGGTCGAGCTCAGCTCCAATCGCAACTCGTTCGGACCGTCCGGACGCACAAGCGTCGGGGGCAGGACGGTCAGCAGATGATGATCCGGGGCACCTTCCTTCACGCTGCCAACGCCGCCGAGTTCGACTCCGTTGAAGGAGACTCGCGAATTCTCGAAGAGGCCGTCCCAGTCCACGGCGTGCACGGAACCCGGGGACGCTCTCAGCTCTCTTGTGATGTCGCGGAGGAGCACGATCGCGGCCGGACCGGCGGGGAGTTTGAGTTGCTCGCGCAGATCGCGGTTGAGGTCCACGGGGGCCGGCGACTTGGCTGCTGGGCCGCGCTCGATACTATGTGCCAGCCAACCTTCAGTTTGCAGGAAAGAAACCTCGCCACAATGCGAGAGGAGGCACACCGCCAGAAAACCGAGGAACGCGAACCGCCGGCCAGAAGCACTTGGTTGGGCCATCAGGCGCATGGTTCACGTGGTTCGAGCGCGTCGCGCGAGCCCCAGCGCGAACAGAACTACGGGCGAGAGCACCAAAACGATCGCGAAGAAGAGCACGGTTTGCGCAACCGACCAACTCCACCACAAGGGCGCGTTCACCATGAGCGTGAGTCCGCCGATCAACGGTACGGCAAATATGCTCATGAAGCCCACCTCCCGCGCCACGGGAGTCTTGAATTGCGGGTCGACGATGCGTAAGAGAAGCAGGCCACACGAAACCGTCCCGGTCACCGTTCCATAGATGGCGGCGGTACGCTCCAGGTTGTAGCCCGGAAGTCGTCCGCCGAAAAAGAGGATGGCGGCCGTCGTGAGAACGCCACAGAGCAAAGAGATTATCAGAATGGGCAGCGCGAACTGCCAGACGACCAGGATCTGCACCGCCGCTCCGGTCGTCACGATCAGGTAATCGACAGCAAGACCCGTGATACGACTCTGCAATCGGTGATCGACCAGGTGATCGAGGCCGATGCGTTTGGCCGCTTCGCGGAGCAACAGGGCGAGCACCATGCCTACGAGGAAGGCGAATCCCCACAGGATGCGCCCCACTTCTTCGGGGAGCACCATTCCCAAGCCGAAGACCGTTCCGTACGTGAGCAGGTAGACGAATCCGACGAGCGCCACGTGCAGCGCGAGAGTCTCCACGTTCGCTGAATGCGTCGTGAGTTTGCCTGCAGACTCGGGCGGGGCATGGCGAGCCAGGATGCCTCGGAGAAAGTCAGGAGTCAGGCCGATACCTGCCCCGCCGCCGCGGCGACGCAGACCCGCGTTCACCAAAGGCACGCCCGCAAAAAAGGCGAACAGAAAACCGAACGTGGCAAACGAGAGCCCAATCGTGGCGGCGTTCTGAAAACCGTAGCCTTCCCATACCTTGCCGATGGCCAGGGCCTGGCCCGGTCCTTCGTTGAAACCGAGCGGTGCCAGGAAACCAAACGTGGGGAAGAGCTTCACACCGGCCAGGCCGAACGCAATCACGCACACTCCACCCACAACCGCCTGAAGCGGGAAGCTCACGCCCTGAACGAGCGCCATCCAGAGCGAGCCCTGCAGTTGCGTGCGACCCTCATCCGGTTGGGAGCGTTCGCCCTCTGTCAGACCAACGGAAATGAAGGAAACATTGAAGAAGTGGTACGCGAAGGACTCCATCTGGTCAAAGGGGAGCTTCACCAGACCCGTATTCATGAGCACCGTGGCCAGGACACCGCCGATCAGGCAACTGGGGAAGAGATAGCGCTGGAGAAAGGGCACGTAGGCCCGCAGAGCAATGCCCACGAGCAGCATCACGGACAGAAAGCAGAAGATCAGCACCGAGTCGAAGGGAAATGGGCTGCTCATGCGGACCTCCTGAGCAAGAACGCGGTCTACTCACCCGGAGTCTGCGCGAAGACTTCGTTAGCAAACTCCAACAAAAAAGCTTCGCGCACCTCGGGTGAGAGAACGTTGAAGACCTCGTTCACCGGTGCAAGCCGTTTTGGAATGCTTCGTCCATCAAAACCGATGAGCCGCGCAAACTCGGCCATCGTTTGGGCGGTGGGGGGACCCGCTTCCGGCCCAAAGAGCGCGGCGGCCTGAGCCAGCAGAACTCCCGAGGGCAGGCCCCGCGCAATCTGGACGCACTCGCGAAGGTCTTTCAGAAACTCGTCCGCCCGATCCACGTTGGACAGGTTGATGGAAAGGTGAATATTGGCAGGCGACGGACCGACGGCCAACTGCGGCTGGATATACCAACCGCGCGCATTCACTTCGTCGACGATGTGAAACACGTTCACTTCATCCGATGTGAATGCCACCAGCGACATCTGCGGGCGGGCCAAGAGGCGCAGACCCGGGATGGATTCGATTCCGGCCACGATGCGCTTCGTGGCATCCAGCTTGCGCCTGGCAATCTCGAGGTACCCGTCGTCGCCGACGTGATGCAGTACGGCCCACGCCGCCGCAAGCGGCCCGCCGGTCTTCGTGCTCTGCACGGTGGGATTGATCACGGTATAGCCGGCCCACCGCGCGCAGGTGAACATCTGAAAGCGGCGCAGCTGACGGTCACGGTAGAGGACCAGCGAAGCTCCTTTGGGTGTGTAGGCGTACTTGTGCAGATCCACGGAAATGGACGTGACGCCGGGCACGGAGAAATCGAACGGGGGCACGGGCTCACCCAGCCGCCGAAAGTACGGCAGGAGGAAACCGCCCATGCAGCAATCACAATGGAAGAGAATCCCCCGCTCCTGCGCCACCGCCGCCATCTCCTCAATGGGATCGATCACCCCGTGCGCGTAGGAAGGCGCAGAGCCAACGATGAGAATCGTGTTCTCCGTGATGGCCTTTCGGACCGCGCCCACGTCCGCGCGGAAGGTCTTCGGGTCCACCGCAGTGGGAACGACGCTGAGACCCAAGTAATGCGCAGCCTTGTGAAACGCTGCGTGGCCCGTTTCAGGCAAGACCATCTCGGGCCGCTGAATGTTCGGTCGCGTGGCGCGCGCAAAATCCCGCGCGGCCTTCACGGCCAGCATGATGCTCTCGGTTCCGCCGCTCGTGAAGTTGCCGACCACGTTGCGATCTCCGCCGAGGTGCGCAGCCATTAGCGCCACCAGATCGTTTTCGAGCCGTAACAGACTCGGGTAGACACTGAAGTCCAGGCCGCTCTCGGACAGAAACATGGAGTAGACCTGCTTACCCAGGTCCACGACGTCTTTACCGGGATCGAACACGTAGCCGAAGGCTCTGCCCGAGCCCCAATCCAAATCACCGCTCCTGTATTCCCGAAGAGTCTGCAGCACGTCGTCGCGCGGCAGGCCGCGCGGAGGAAGCTTCAACGAGCGCCCCCGTGCAGGGCCAGTGTGCGCTGACGTTGTGTTTCGATCCGCTTCTCGATCCGCGCGGTTTCCTTGAGCATTCGCTCGTACTTCTCGCGCACGGCCGGCGACCAATTCTCTTCGTGGACGACGTATTCCAGAAGCTCCTTCCAATCGCGCAGCGCCTGCGCTTTTACATTGTAGTACTCCTGAATTTCCTGGCCCGAGGCCTGCCTGCGCGCGAGGGCAGCCTCGATGCGCTTCAGACGCGCTTGCTCTTCGGCCTCCCGCGTCTGGTCTTCGGCCGTGCGGGCCCGCGGCAGGAGGCGATTGTTCGGAAAACGTTTTCTCAGATGCTTGAGCCGACGGACTTCGG
>CAZPFB010000028.1:0-54495 GCA_964585735.1 uncultured Leptospiraceae bacterium | reverse complement strand
TTTCAAGCCTTATTCAGAACCTACAGGCCCTCCGCAGTACTGGATTTGGGTCTAGACTGTGCCCGTGAATACTGCGCGTGGAGAGGTCGGAAGCCTTGGGTTCGGACATGGCCAAGCCCCACCCCGCGCGAAACCGAGCGTCAAGCGGAAACGTCCCCCTCGCACTGGCACGGTTCAGCCGGCCCCAAACAGGTGTCGCCCCCGGCGCGAGCCTGGCGCTGGAGGAGTCGGCCGTGAGTCATTCGCGCGGGAGATTATCCTGTAGGTACCGCAGGAAATTCCGGCCCATGATCTTGCCGATTTGATCCTCATCGAAGCCCTGTTCCATGAGAGCGGCTGTGATCCTGACCAATCCGGTGGCGTCGAACGGAGCGGCAATCGCACCGTCAAAATCCGAGCCAAGAGCGACATGATCCACACCGGCCACGCGGACGGTATGCAGTAACGCGCCGACGATCCCAGGGATCCCCGGGTCGCATGTCGCGGCCACGAAAAAGCCGATACCGACGAGACCGCCCCTTGCAGCGATCTTTCTGATGTGATCATCACTGATGTTGCGGTTGTTGGCGCATGTGCCTAAGACGCCCGTGTGCGAAACGACCGTGGGTCTGGTCGCCATCTGCAGAACATCGTCGATGGTTCTTGGAGCCGCATGGGCCAGGTCGACGATCATCCCTTTGGCTTCCATCCGCCGGATCATCTCTCGTCCGGCCGTCGTGAGGCCATGCCTATCCACGCCGGCGGCCGATCCTCCCCATTCATTGTCGGCGAAGTGCGTCGGCGACATCATGCGGAAGCCCGCGTCAAAGAGCACGTCGATGTTGGCGAGACTACCACCCAGAGCATGTGCGCCCTCGATTGCCAGGAGGCCGGCCGTGATTCGCGGCTCTCGCGCACGGCGCGCCATGTACGCGGCAAGATCGGCCCGGCTTCTGATCAATGTCAATCTACCTGCGGAACGTGCTGCCGTCTCTTCAAGACGACGGGCCTGATACAGCGCCCGCCGCGTGAGGCTGCGCCAGGAAGCAACGGGCCAGCCCTGGATGAGCGCAAGCGGCAGGATGTTGTCGCTGTCCCCTTCGTTGCTGTCAATATTGCGTCCGCGCGGCGTCTTGGTCACGACCGAAAAGGTCTGCAGGGCCACGTTTCCCTCGATGAGTCGTGGGATATCGACATGACCGCGGTTGAATCGCACCGCAAGATCCCGGCCCCACAGCAGAGAATCGGCGTGCATATCGGCTACCGGAAGACGCCCGTGCAGGGCCCGCGCCCTGTCCGCAATCGGGTGAGTCGGCGCCCTGTCGATTCTGTTGAGCCGGTTCTCTACCAGCCCCGGTGCTGCAGCGAAGAATACCACGGCCGTGGACGCCGCAACGATCGATACCCACGGTAAGACCTTCTTCTTCATTTTCATGTTTTGTGCTCCTTCGAAACTGAAAATATTGTCATATCTGGAAATAACGATATTTTAGGCAAATCAAAGTCGAGTACGGAGCGCATAAGGAGGAAGTGTCCACGTCAGAGGACGGCGCGAATTTCTCTTGACCCGCGCGCGGGCGGACGCTGGCTGGCCCTGCTGGTTTTGGCGAGTCGGGTATGCTGGTGCCCCTGTCAAAGTCGGGTGAAGGCGGCACAAGTACCTGACCCCATGAAGCGCGCAAACGAATGGGACCCACTGTCGGCGGAAGCTCGGGAGGATCCGCTCGGCTATTTCGATTGGATCCGCGAGAACCGACCGGTCGCCTACCATGAGAAGCTGGGCTGGTCCTTGTTCCGACATGCTGACGTTCTGCGTGCCGCGGGCGACCACGCCACCTTCAGCAACGTGGTGTCGCAACACGTGGCAATTCCCAACGGCCAGGATCCGCCCGAGCACACGGTCTATCGTCGGATCATCGAGTCGTATTTCGGCCAGGCCGAAATGCGCGCGTTTGAACCGCTCTGCCGGGAGGTCATCGTCAGCAGCTTCGATGCGATGCGCGGGCGCGACGAAGTCGAACTTTGCGCCGAGTTCGCCCAACCATGCGCGGCCCGCCTGCAATGCGCCTTCATGGGCTGGCCCCCCGAAAGCGAACGCCATCTGGTCGATTGGGCCGGTCGAAGCCAAGCTGCCACCCGAGTCGGTGACCGCCCGACTCTGGATCGCACCGCGCAGAAATTCGCCGACTTCGTCGTGTCGATGCTCCACACGAAACGCGGCGCATACGAACGAGGCCTGATGACCCGCCTCGCGCAGGAGGAGGTGCACGGCCGCAGGCTCACCGAATCCGAAATCGTGGCCATCGTCCGCAACTGGACGGTGGGAGAGATCGGCACGATAGCCGCTTCGTTCGCGATCATTCTGCATTTCTTCGCCGTCCACCCCGAGGCCGTCGGACTTCTCCGAAAACACTCGGAACTCGTCGCCGGAGTATCAGACGAGATCCTGCGCATCCACGGCCCGCTGCCGGCGAACCGGCGGGTCGCGACCCGCGCGGTGGAGATTGAGGGCCGACAAATCGACGACGGGGATCGCGTTTCCCTGATCTGGATCGCAGCCAATAGGGATGCGCGTGCTTTTGCAGATCCGACCACGTTCGACCCACGCCGCGATCAATCCATGAATCTGCTCTACGGCACGGGCGTTCACGCCTGTCCGGGCGCTCCGCTCGCCAGGCTGGAACTACGCGTCCTTGTCGAGGAGTTCCTTCGCAGATGGTTTGGCGTGCGCTTGCCTCCCGGAAAGCGCCCCATTCCCGCCCTCTATCCGGCGGGCGGTTTCGAAAACCTGTCCCTTCGGTTCGACGCAGGCTAGCGGACCAGCAATGGATTCACGCTACGTTCTGGACGAGATGCGCGCGTCGCCCTTCTTTGCGGACGTAGAGCCTGCGGTCCTCAGGGACATGGCTGCGCACGCGCGGTTGGAGTACTTCGAAGCACGCACTCTCCTCTTTCGTCAGGGGGAAGCAGCCGACAGGATGCACCTCATTGTGTCCGGGCAGGTCGCCCTCGGGCAGGGCGGTGAGGATGGCCGCCAGACCGTGCTGCGCATACTCGGCCGCGGCGAAATCATGGCCGGCATCGCCGCATTGCCGGGTGCCGTCTATCCGGCCGGCGCCGAAGCACTCGAGCGCACGGGCACGCTCTCGTGGGACGCAGGCTTTCTGCGGTCGCTGGCCCAACGGGAAGCCTCGCTGACCTATGCGCTCCTGCGTTTGGTCTTCGCTCGCCTGAACGAGGCCCAGTCAAGGCTGCGCGAGATGGCATACGAACGAACCGAGCAACGGCTGGCTCTTACCCTGATGCGACTGGCCGGGCAGATGGGCGTCGAAACGGAGGACTGCGGCGTGCGCATCAACCTGCGCCTGACGCGACAGATGCTGGCGGAGATGGCCGGGACGACTCTTTTCACCGCGAGTCGCCTGTTGAGCCGGTGGGAGAAAAGCGGTTGGCTGCGATCGTCACCGGAGGCGGTGGCCATCCTCGAACCGCATCGCCTCGCCCAAATCGCGTACGGCCTGACCGGCAGGGACCGCGCGGATGAACCGGTGTAAAAACAGGAGGCGGGTTGTCCTGGAGCAATGCCCCGCGCCACGAGATGAGCTATGGTTTGCTCACACGACCGGGCCCTTGGGGGGTCGCTCGAAGGGAACGTAAATGGCGACTGCCTTTGCATCACAGCTTCTCGCCCGCATCAAACTCCAGACGGTGATGGAGCGGTGGCCGGCGGTATGTCAGGAACTCGTGGATCGTGGAATGGCGTGTGTTGGCTGCCCGATGGCAGCCTTCGAGACCGTTGAGGTCGTGGAGCGGGTCTACGGCCTCCGGAAAACAGCCATGGCCGGAATCCTGCTGCGCCACTGTCCACGAAGGGGCCGTAGGGCAAGAGAGCCGGCTGCCGGAACCGCCAGCGCAAAACCGGACCACGGAGGACCAAAGCCGCAGCCAAACCGCGCCTGAGGACGCAATGGCCCGCAGGAGAAGGGAGCATGGAATCACGACAGCCCATAGAAGAGGACAAAACCGAGGACCCCGTACTTTCCTGTGCCCGCGAAGCGCTGCGCGCCGTGATCGATCCCGAACTCGGGCTGAACATCTTGGATCTCGGTCTGGTGCGCCGCCTGGAGCGGGATGGCGAAGGGCTGGACGTTGAGCTGATCATGACCACGCCGGCCTGTCCCCTGGGCTCCTACATCGTGTCGGATGCGGAGCGGCAATTGAAGCTGCGTCTACCACATATCAGGTCGGTCGTCCGCCTGAGGAACGACATTGCTTGGAATCCGAACATGGTTTCCGCATCCGGCCGGGCTGAGCTGGGAATGGCCACGCCATGAGCGCACGTCAGGCGAAAGCCCGGTTCGCAGGCCCCCTGGTTCGGAACCGCCGCTCGCACCTACGAGTCCCCCAAGTCCGAGTCCTTTGATTTCAGCAAACTGCAACACACAAGGAGACCTTCGATGAATACAGTCCCTGACAACATAGTGGATGTCCGGAATCTACAACCGCGAGACCGCCACCCGCTCATCTTTCAGACCTTCCTGAATCTGAACGCCGGCGAGCAGTTTGTGCTCGTCAACGATCATGACCCCAAACCCCTGTACTATCAGTTCGAAGCAGAGCACGCGGGGACGTTCGAGTGGGGCTACGAAGCACGTGGACCGGAAGAATGGCGCGTTCGGATCACACGCAAATAACGACTGAACCGGTTACTCGGGGATTCCCTGCCGGGCGCCTCCTGTTCCTGATCCCGGGGGCGCTCGCACTCCTGACGGGCATGGGGGCGGGCCTTGTGCGCTTGGGCTGGGTGTTTCCACTCCCGGCCCCTCTCTCTCCCGCCGTACCATTCCATGGCACGCTCATGGTCGGCGGCTTTCTGGGTACACTCATTTCTCTCGAGCGGGCAGTGGCCCTGGGTCGACCGTGGACATACGGTGCGCCCGGCTTCTTTGCGGCTGGAGGGATCCTGCTGCTCGCGGGTCAGAGCGAGGCGGGGCTCGTTCTTCTCGGCCTCGGTGGCGTCTTCCTGGTGGTATCCAGCGCGTACGTCGTCCTCCTGCAGCCCCAGCCGTTCAGCGTTACCATGTTGGGCGGGAGTGTGCTCTGGCTTGCGGCTGCGCTGTGGACTCTCCATGGAAGTCGGCCACCCGCGGTGGTCCTCCTCTGGGTCGGGTTTCTGCTCCTGACGATTGCCGGCGAACGACTCGAACTCGGGCGGTTGTTCGCGCATTCTGGCTCCCGCCTGTTCGTCTTCTACGCCGCGACCTTGGGGTTTGCCGTGGCGGCGCTCGGCGTGCCAGTCGCCGCCAGCCCGAGTGCAGAATCAGTGTTCGTGCGCGTCGCCGGAGTGGGGATGGTCGCGCTCGCGTGCTGGTTGCTTCTGTATGATATCGCGCGACGCACGGTCCGACAGAAAGCACTCGTGCGCTTCATTGCGGTGTGTCTGCTCGGGGGCTACGGTTGGCTGGGCGTCGCGGGCGGTCTGCTTGCTGTGTTCGGTCTGCCCCCGGCCGGACTGCTGTACGACGCCATCCTCCACGCCTTCTTTCTGGGTTTTGTCTTCTCCATGATATTCGGGCACGCCCCGATCATCCTGCCGGCGGTGCTCCAGATCCAGCTTCGCTATTCGCCGCTTCTGTACCTGCCGCTCGTACTTCTGCATGCTTCTCTGGGCGTTCGCATCGTCGGTGATCTCATGCCACTCGTCGACGCGCGCCTGGCGGGCGGTGCCCTCGGCGCCGTGGCCATTCTGGGCTACTTCTTGATATTCGTGTTGTACGGATTGTTTGCAACGTTTCGGAACGAACCGTCGTAGAGATTCTTGTCGAACCCCGGCGCGAGGTGTTCGGCCACGTCGGCGACATCATTCCAGATGCTCAATCTGCGTTCCGGACGGTCCGAGCGAATGAGCATCGATCGAAAAAAGCACGACGGTGCGCGTTTCAGGCACCGACGCTGTCAGAGCGCGGATGTTCGTGCGCACGAACGCGTACGGCAGCGGTCCGATCACAAGCATCCCAGATGGGAAAAGCGTCGGTGTGCGACAGCCCGAATGTGAATTCCCATAGGCACTGTTCTGGGCAACGTCGACGCCCATTCCGCATGCCGCCCGCGCCTCACGTGGGCGCGTCGTCAGCGGCTCCTACTCAAGTGGAACCCCGGCCCATCTCTGCGCGAATTTACTCGGGACGCGGTTCGTGACTTCGTTCGGGTGACGCCCTCCGGTTTGCAACCGGCGTCATCGAGGAGGAAGCGTGGCAACTCTGCGGTCGCCCGTACGAGTGAAAGCGGTGCGGGAATCTGGCGTGTTCGGGTCAAGGATCTGGAAGGCTACCCGAAGGCCTCGTAGCCAGAAGTTATCGGCACGGGCGAGCCGTTCGCACCGCCTCGTTGCCGAGAACGCCGCGATTTTTTTGCAACGCCCCGCTCCCTTCCGGGTTCGGACTCTCTGCATTGAACCTGCCTAATGCCACCGGAAAGAAGGACCGCGCTCTGATCGTCGAGGGGGGCGGGATGCGCGGGAGTTTTGCCGGAGGCGTCCTTGCGGCCATGCGCGGGTGTCGGCCGGCCAACAACTTCGATCTGGTGGTCGCTGTTTCGGCCGGTTCCTGTGATGCAGCTTACTACGTGACGGAAACCGAGGCAAGCGGCTCGCATATCGCCGCACAACTGAATGTCTGGAGGCATGAACTTTCCGGGAGCCGACTCATTTCGGTGTTCAACCTCTTTCGGGGCCGCGGGATTCTCGATCAGGAGTACCTGATCGATAAGCTACTGGGAGGGAAGTACAGGCTGCGAGCGGAGAATCTCGACCGGCCGGGTGCGGTTCCGTTGTTTGTCGTCCTGAGTAACATGCGAACCCAACTGCCCGAGTATATTCGAGCTACCAAGGCGAACATCTTCAAGCTCCTGCGCACGGCCACATCGCTCCCGATTGCTACTCGTGGAAGGCAATGGTTCAACGAGACGCGTTATACCGACGGCGGTGTGCTTGACCCGCTCCCGGTCGAAGCAGTGTTACGCGCGGGCTATCGCCGATTGACTGTCGTGCTGAACAACCCGCTCACCTTCCGAATGCCTGCGATTTCGCGGCTGGTAACCTGGATCTCCTTCCCGCGACATCGCGCTGTGGGAGAAAAGCTGAGACGGGAATACCACCTGCGTTACAATCGGGCAATGGAGATCCTCAATGGCCCCGCTTCGGATGTGGAGCTTACGATCATCAGCCCACGCTCTACCCTTCCGGCCGGAATGGTGACCACCAACGAGCGCCACCTGAGTCGCACCGTTGATTTGGGCCTTGAAGCGGGGTATCGTGCTTTTGCTTCCACGGGACGTGCGCAGGGGATTTGGGCCACGGTGCGGCATTGGTTTGCGCGGTAGTCCGGGCCGATACCATGTCCCCACGCATGCGCACACTGACCGCATCGGTGGCCATCGCCCTGGCAGGCACGGGAGTCCTCAGCTGGCGCACACATGCATTTCGCGCCTTCACCTTCGACTCGGTCACGCGCGCGCGACTCCTTTCGCGACCGCACACTCTGCCCGAGGTCGTGTTTGAGGATCATCTCGGGAGACGTTTTCGCACCGCGAATCTGAGGGGCCGGCCATCCGTCGTGACATTCATGTACACTCGCTGCCGAACCGTATGCAACTACATCGGATGGGAGATGGCAAAACTGAATCAGAACCTGACGCAGGGCACAGAGCGGGTGCGTCTATTGAGTATCAGCCTGGACCCAAATGAGGATCGGGCCGGACTTTCGGGGTACACGGACCACTTCGCGAAGGGACGGGATCGCTGGCTCGTGGTCCGCGTGCCGGATCGCGGGCAACTCAGAGAGCTCCTGCGCATCCTCGGCGTGATCGTAATCGTCGAACGCGACGGCGAACTCACGCACAATGCCATCCTCTACATCACGGACGCGAACCTTCGCATCACGGAGCTCAGAGACTGGACCGACCTGGGAGCCGATAGCAGGTGGCCTTTCGTGGAAGGTCCAAGTCGATCGCCTGAAGAACGACGCCCATGAAGCATGCCACCATGATCCGTGCTCTGGCAGGCCTGATTCTGTGGGGCACCCTCGCTGTAACGCCTCTGCGTCCCCTTCTTGAGGCGCGATTGCACACGCACCTGCTGCAAGTCGTGCTGCTGCTCCTGGCCGGAGCGCTCCTCGGCAGCGCCCTCCGCCGAAGCCCTTGGGACGCAGGTGTTTCTTCTTGGAACCTGGTCGGTTTGCCCGGGGCCCTGCTTGCTGCCTTCACAGTCCTGTTCTGGATCCTGCCGAGTTCCGTGGATGCCGCCGTACAGGAGCCTCGGTGGGAAGCCGCGAAGATCGCGTGTTTGGTCCTCCTGGGGGGCGTGCCGCTTGGTTGGAGCTGGTCACGGCTCCGGACTCCTGGTCAGGCCTTCCTTTCGGCAAACGCCGCCGCGATGTGTGGTTCGATGGGTGCGCTGTACCTCGCGCTCCCGCAACGCCTCTGTGCGAGCTACGCACTCGCCGATCAGAGACTGCTTGGAATGTTGCTACTGCCTGTCGCCGCGCTCCTCGCGCTTGCGACCGTGCTCCGGGTCGTGCTTGCGGCCGGCCCCAAGCCGAATGGCGACGGGCCACCAATTGAGGATAGCGGAGTCTGAAAATATTTCACAATTGGAAAAAACTTCTGGACAGTTCCGTGGAGAGGCCCAGAGCCGAGGGCATGAGCGCCGCAACAGTTGGGGTCGTGACCCTTTGTGGAACGCTGGTAATTGCTGCTATGGCGGCGTTTATTGCATCGGCGGCGAGGCCAGCCCGACCCAAGGAACAGGTCATACCAGCAGTCTACCGCGCAAGGTTTGGTTACTTCATGGGCCTGTTGGTTCTCTTGACGGCAGCATTTGTCCTGACCCTTCCCAAACATCCCTACGGCGCAATGGGGGCGGCGGATCAACCGGATGCTCTCGTGCGCGTCACCGGCGCCATGTGGGCCTGGAGGTTCGAAGCGGACTCGGGTGGTCCCGTGCGCGCGGACGGTACTCTGCTGAGGGTCCCTGTGGGACGCAGCATCGAGTTTCGCGTGGCGGCGGAGGATGCAAGCCATGGCTTCGGCATTTACGACGACCGAGGACGTTTGCTGGCGCAGACGCAGGCCATGCCGGGCTACGAGAACCGCCTGCGCTACACCTTCCGGCAGGCCGGCACCTATGATGTTCTGTGCATGGAGTACTGCGGCATGATGCATCACAACATGAAGGCACAGATCAAGGCGGAGTAGCGGGCGGTCGCTCAGCAGTCGCTATCGGCGGCCGCACTCTCGGAGGCAAGACGATGAACCAGGCAGGCGGATTGGACAGAAAAACGCGAGTCCAGGTGCTTACATGGTTGGGAACGTCACTCGCCCTGATCCTTGTGCTGATCCTCATCGGGCTGACCATGCGCCTCGCGCAGTCGGGGAAACTTCCGCTGGGTCCCGGTCATTTCTATGCATTGATGACGCTCCACGGTCTGGGTATGGCTGGTGCCGCCTTCATGGCGGGCCTGGCCATTGCGTGGTACATGGTCGCGCGCGACATTCGTTCCATCGACGGACTCATGTGGGCCTCCTACGGCCTGATTCTCGTGGGGGTGGTGTTGCTCCTTGCGGGCACGCTCATCGGAGGATTTGCTCCCGGATGGTACATGCTCTATCCGCTGCCGTTCGTGAAGGCCACCTGGCCATCCTGGGCAACCGGGACTTCGGTGATCGGGCTTCTAATATTGGGAACCGGATGGCTCCTCGCGCAGATAGCGCTGCTCTGGGGTTTAGCCGGCCGGTATGGGGCGGGCAACTTGCTCGGGTGGCAGTACTTCCGCGCGAAACCACCCTCCACGCCACTCCCGCCGACCGTCCTCATCACGGTGGTCAGTCTGCTCGCAGGCATCGTAACGACCATCGCGGGCGCCATACTCCTTGTACTCTATCTCGCGCGCTGGATCGAACCGGGGCTGAATCTGGATGCTCTGCTCATGAAGAACATCGTGTTCCTCTTCGGTCACACCATCGTCAACATCACCATGTACCTGGGTCTCGTGGCCGTGTACGACTTGCTCCCGCGCTTCACGAATCGCCCGTGGCCCACCAATCGGATCGTGGCGCTTTCCTGGAATCTGGTGCTGGTCTTCGTCTTGGGTGCCTTCCTTCACCACCTCTACATGGACTTCGCGCAGCCCAAGTTTCTGCAATTCCTGGGGCAAATCTTCTCTTACGCGAGCGCCGTTCCGGCGACGGTGGTGACGGTCTTCGGGGTTGTTGCGCAGGTGTACCGCTCCGGTATCCGCTGGTCGTTCGTCCCGCTGGCCCTCTACTGCGGCATAGTGGGCTGGGTGATCGGGGGCTTCGCGGCCATCATCGATTCCACTATTGCAGTGAACTTCATCCTTCACAACACACTCTGGGTTCCGGCACACTTCCATACCTACTTCCTCATGGGCTACGCACTGATCCTTTTTGGCGCGGCGTACTACATCGCAGAACGCACCGCGGAGAGAATCGCCCGGTTCTCCCTGATCACGATGGTCATTGGCGGCTACGGTTTCCTCGCCATGTTCTACCTGGGCGGCGTTATGGGAGTCCCGCGGCGCTATGCCGGCTACGCCCTGGTTCACCACGCAGCAGAAGGGCAGCTCTTCGCGCTCGTTGCCGCTATTTCCGTCGTGGTGTTCCTGGCAGGATTCGGCCTATACCTTGTCTCGTACGCCCTCCAGGCAGCGAGCGCGGACGGTGGCGCGAGGGCATGAAGGTCGCCGCCCCGTGCGCATCGTCGTAGCACAACACGTTCCCTTCGAAGGCCCCGCTGCCATCACCGATTGGGCAGCCGCGCGCGGACATGAATTGGTCCCCGTTCACCTCTATCGTCACGAGAGTATTCCCCCCGCTGCGGAGGCTCTGATTTCCATGGGAGGGCCAATGGGCGCCCGCGACGAGGCGCGCTACCCGTGGCTCCGAACGGAGAAACAGGCCCTGGAAGCGGCGGTCGCGGGGCAGCGACCAGTGCTCGGGATCTGCCTGGGCGCACAGATACTGGCCGACGTGCTGGGCGCGGCTGTCACGAAGAGCGCTCACAAAGAGATCGGTTGGTTCGATCTGGAGATCACTCCTGACGGCCGAAAGAGCGGCCTGTTCGGTGATCACGTGCGCGTGCCCGCACTCCATTGGCATGGGGACACGTTCGCCATTCCGGCGGGTGCCACGCACCTGGCTCGCACCAAGGCCTGCGAGAATCAGGCCTTCTTGTTCGGGGCAAGCGCCCTCGGACTGCAATTCCATCTTGAGGCTACACCGGAGTCGGTCAGCGCTCTGGTGCGCGAATGCCCGGAGGATCTGGCGCCCGGACCCTACGTGCAATCCGCGTCTACATTGGGAGTCTCTGCTCTGCACGTTTCCTACGAAGTACTACATACCCTGCTCGATCAGTGGCTGGCTGTGCGCGGGCACTGATGTGCCTCAGCCATCATCCGAGGCCCGCTTCAAGTCGCAAATCGAAAGGAGCCGCCCGCCATGACACAAAGACCGCTCGTGTATTCCTGCTCGGGTTGCTCCAGCGCAGCGCAGTTGACCAACCGCATCGCAATCAACCTCGATCGCTGTGGAATCGCCGAGATGTCGTGCATCGTGGGGATCGGCGGTGATGTCCCTTCTCTGTTACGCACAGCTCACTCGGGCCGTCCGATCGTGGTCCTGGACGGGTGCCCGCTGCGCTGTGCGCACTCCTGCCTGGCCAGGCACAATCTCAAGCCGGACCTGCATTTCGAGCTGAACCGGTTCGGCGTCCGAAAGCGGCGGGGTGTAGACTGCGAACCGGATGAAGCCGATCGAATCGAGGGGATCATCAGCCGCGACATCCTGAGGCGGTGGCCGGCAGACACCCGAGACTGACACACCGCCAGACAAATGAACTTCACAGTGTACCGGCACCTTCCCCCTTTCCTGGTTCTGACCGTCTTGGCCTGTGGCTGGTGCGCGTGCTCCGGCCGGGAGAACGGGTTCCGTCTCGATGTTCGAGAAGACCTGCCGGCAACGGCCGGCGTGGAAGAGGCGGCCCGGGCCGAATTCCGGCCACTTCCCGGCGGCATCCCCGCGTTTGGCTATAGTTCCGGACCGCTCTGGTTTCGCCTGACAGCACCGCACGGCGGTACCTTCCGGGCCGATGCTTTCTTGGAGGTGGGCTACCCGCCGCTGGATCAGGTCGACGTTTTTTACCGGGCGCCGGAGCGACCCTGGCGTGCTGTGCACATGGGAGATATCAGGAAGAAGCCCCCCGAACAACTCGACGCCAACTATTACCTCGTACGCCTTCCTATGGGAACAGCATCGCAGATGTACGTGCGAGTCCAGAGCAACGGCCCTCTCCTTGTGCCCATCGAGCTGCGCAATGGCAACGATCTTCCAAGCGTGCTCATGACGCGCAATCTCCTGTTCGGCGGGTACTTCGGCCTGCTGTTCATCGTGGCGGCCCTGAACCTTGTCATGTTCGGTGTCCTTCGTGAATCGGCATTTGGTTTCTACGCGCTGTACACCGGTAGTCTGCTGTTGAGTACTCTGTATCTGGAGGGATACGGCGCGCGCTTCACGGGTGCTCCCTGGTGGAACAACATGGCATTCGTGTGGTTCGGAACCCAGAGCTACGCGTGGGCCGCACTCTTCGCTTCGAGCTACCTGGGCCTGCGGCACCAGGTGCCCGCGCTGCACCGCCTCCTCGTTGGTGCGGCAACGGTGCTGCTTGCGTGGGTGGCGCTTGGTTTGTTCTTACCCTATAGGACCTTTCAGTTCGTCGCACAGGTGCTCGTGCTGTTGACGGTGGCCGCTCTCCTTGGCGCAGGAGTGCGGGGCGCCATGCGGGGAAGTCGGCCTGCCCGTATCTTTTTGGCGGCGTGGATTGTGCTTCTGGTCTCCACGATCGCACTGGTGTTCTCGTTCAGCGGAATCATTCGCAACATGCTGCTGGCGAAGTACTCCGTCCTGGTGGGGTCGGCCGCGGAAGTCGTCTTGATCATGGTCGGGCTGGCAGATCGATTTCGTTTGGCTCTCTTCGAGAAAGAAGAGGCCCAAAGAATGTCTTTGGCGCGACAAACGGCCCTGACCAAAGCCTACGCGCGGTTCGTTCCCCCGCAGCTCCTGCAACATTTGGGCCGAACCGATATCACCGAGGTGGCCCTGGGTGACGTCGTTAGGCGGGAGATGACCGTCTTTTTCTTGGACATTCGCGGCTTCACGCGCATCTCGGAAGGCATGACACCCGAAGAAAACTTCGCCTTCATCAACGCCCTCCTCAAAAGAACCGGCCCGGTGATCCGTGAAAAGGGCGGCTTCATCGACAAGTACATAGGGGATGCGATCATGGCGCTTTTCCCTGACGAGCCGGAACCGGCGATTGAGGCCGCGGTCCGCACGCGGCAGCTCCTTGCCGCCTACAATGTGCAGAGGAGACGGCAGGGGTACGAACCGGTAGAAATCGGAATCGGGATCCACAGCGGCCCTCTCATGCTCGGTACCATCGGCGAAGCGGAGCGGATGGAGGGTACCGTGATCGCCGATACGGTCAACCTGGCGAGTCGCATGGAAGGCCTCACGAAGACCTATGGCGCCTGCATCCTGATCAGCGAGCAGACACTGTTTCGACTGCCGGATCCGGGCCGGTTTCACTTTCGTGTGCTGGATCGCGTGCGGGTCAAAGGCAAGCGCGAAACGGTCTCGGTAATCGAGATCTACGACGGGGATTCCCGCGAGCGGTTCGAGGCCAAAGAGGCCACGAAGCCGAACTTCGAACGGGGGCAGAGCGCGCTTTTGTCGGGCGACTTCGAGTCCGCGGTGCGCTGCTTTGAGTCAGTCCTCCAGCAGGACCGTTCCGATACCGCCGCGCAATTGTTGCTTGAACGCGCGTCACGGTTTGTTGCGCAGGGTCCACCGGCAGATTGGCAGGGAGTTTCCGAACCCGAGCGGTGAAATCAGGAGGGCGGGCGGGCCCTCCTTGACCTTCATCAAGCCGAAAACCAGGTGCGCGCATCATAGGCCGCCGCGTTCGCGCGATTTTTTCTTCCGCCCCCAGACGGCCGAGCGCAACCTGTCCGGATGTCGACTCCGCACAAGTTCCTGCTGACCGAATCTGAGATGCCCACCCGCTGGTACAATGTGACCGCGGACATGCCGAACCCGATGTTGCCGCCTCTGCATCCAGGTACCAGGCAACCCGTCGGGCCAGGTGACCTTGCGCCGTTGTTTCCTATGGCGCTGATCCAGCAGGAGGTCACGCAGGAGCGCTACGTCGATATCCCCGAAGAAGTTCAGGATATCTACAAGATCTGGAGGCCGACTCCCCTGTTCCGCGCATCGAGATTGGAGAAGATGCTCGATACTCCGGCCAAGATCTACTACAAGTACGAAGGGGTCAGCCCGGCCGGCTCGCACAAGCCGAACACCGCTGTACCCCAAGCATACTACAACAAGATGGAAGGGGTCAGGCGGATCACCACTGAGACCGGGGCGGGTCAGTGGGGCAGCGCCTTGGCTTTTGCCTGCAACATGTTCGGTATCGATCTCGAGGTCTACATGGTCAAGATCAGCTACGAACAAAAACCGTACCGCAAGACGCTGATGAATACTTGGGGTGCCAGGGTCTTCGCGTCTCCTTCCGACCGAACCGAGGCCGGCAAGCAGATCCTCGCCAAAGACCCGCACTCGCCGGGAAGCCTGGGCATTGCAATTTCCGAGGCAGTGGAGAAGGCCGCTATGGCGGAAGACACCAAGTACGCCCTCGGCAGCGTTCTGAATCACGTTCTTCTACATCAGACCGTGGTCGGTCAGGAGGCGCTCATCCAGATGGAGAAGGCGGGCGATTTCCCGGATGTGGTCATCGCACCATTTGGCGGCGGTTCCAACTTTGCTGGCATTGCCTTCCCATTCCTGCGCCACAGACTCGCAGATGGAAAGAATGTGCGCTGTATTGCGGTAGAGCCTGCCTCCTGCCCCAAGCTCACGCGCGGTGAGTTCCGTTACGATTTCGGCGACTCCATCGGCATGACGCCCCTCATCCCGATGTACACGCTCGGTCACTCCTTCGTTCCGGCGGCCATTCATGCGGGCGGTCTGCGCTACCACGGCGCGGGCGCCATCGTGAGTCAGCTCCTGCGCGACCGGCTGATCGAAGCCGTAGCCATCCAGCAAAATGAGTGCTTCGAGGCCGGACTGGGTTTTGCCAGGGCGGAAGGGATTCTGCCCGCCCCCGAAGCCACTCACGCCATCGCCGAGGTCTTTCGCCAAGCCCGGCAAGCCAAGGTGGAGGGCAAGAGTCGCACGATCCTCTTCAACCTGTGCGGCCACGGCTATCTCGATCTCGGCGCGTATGAGGAATACGCGTCCGGGAAGCTGAAAGACCACGAACTGAGCGACGCGGAAGTGAAGGCGTACCTCAAGGACCTGGAAGGCTACCCGCAGGCCGTGTAGCGCACCGGGTCCGCGGATGCAGCGCCGAGAGCAGACCGTTTGGGGCGGTCTGCGATTTGCCCTGACCGCAGACCGCCAGAGGCACGGTCTGCGGCGGGTACGTCCCCTGTTAGAACGAGGCCGAATTGTGGAAAGCCAGGCTCAGGTTCTGGAGGTTGCCCAAGCTCACAGTTCCGGTCCCCCAACTCGCCGACATGCTGCCACTGACCGTACCGAAGACAGTATCCACCTCGGAAGCCGTGGGATAGCCAGCCGGAATGCTGCCGGAGGCGGTCCCTTCGCTGACAAAGTACTTGTCCGTGCCCGTGGAGGATGGATTCGAGTCGGCGCTGAACAGCCCGTAGTTGTAGGGGTTGGCCACGCCGCAAACCGTTTGCGCCACCATGTCCGTTATGTTGAATCCGAATTTGGCCACAGTCTGATAGGGGCTCGCGCCATTCGCGACAAAGGCCAACGGAAACACGTACCTGCCGGAGCCGCATGCTCCGCCGCCGTCCGGATCGTAGCCAGCCTCCTTCGTGTCCGAAATGGCCGAGAACAGGTACTTGCCGGCGGACTCTTGAACCTTGATCAGCGCGCGGACCCAGTTCGGCCCGCTCGCCGCTGTCGTGAACTCCGTCGTGGGCGCGTAGAACGAGCAGTACATGGTGCGACTGCCCGCCGTCCCCGAAACCTGGCACTCACCGAGTCCGCTGTTGTTGTTGAAACCTGTCCCGGTTCGGTACGGCATCCAGCGGACCAGCACATCCCCGTCCGCGTTGTAGTAGATCTCCAGCTTGAGCTGCGTGCCGGTGGTGTCGGCCACCCGCAGGCTCTTGGTGTAGGTCTTGGTTCCCAAGAGCGCACCCGTGGCTGCCGCCGTGATGGTCACCGAGGTGTTGCCCTTCCACTCGATCTTGTAGGTACCGGTCGTCCCGGTGTAAGAATCCACGCGGGTCAATCCCGAACTGTTGATCTGCGTGATCATTGTGTCTATGGCCTCGGTGATCTCTTTGGTGAACTTGGCAATACCCCGCACGAAACCCCACGCGCCGTTGGGAGAAGCCGCATACAGCGGTTGGGTCCCCGCAACGATCAGCTGGATACCGGGCGTCGGGTCAAAGCGCGTGGGATTGTGCACGTTCACGCGGACGGAAACGCCCAAAAGGATGACGAGGGTGATTACGAATCCTGAGATTCCTGCAACAGTGAGTTTCATGCTTCCCTCCTCAATTGGCCACGCCGGGCGGTATGGTCACAAACGTGCTCGCGTTGCCGCCGCGCAGCGCCGCAATCAGAAGCAGCATCAGGCCGGTCTGGTCATCCTCCTTCTCTTTGCAGGCGCCAAAATTCAGAAGCAGTGCGACCGCGGCACCCCCGAGAAACGAGAGAACCACGGACGAGTGTCGTCGAAGAAAGCTCATCTTGTGTACCTCCGGGTTCGGTTGAACCGAGCCCCATAGACCTCATAGCACGAACGAGTCCGAAACGGAGCCAAAAAAAACGGCGGGCAGGGAAATTTCGCCGCCTGCTCGGACCTTTGGCGCTCCGCCGAATTGATTCAGGTCAAGGCGGCGTACCGGACAGGCGGTGACCGCGCATGCAGTCTTGACGGATGACTTGACAGGGTTCAGATATCTGGCGCAATACAGCATCGGGAGATTCAGTGATTACAGAGGAGAAATACGGGATTGGTCGCTTCGCGCCCAAGGAATTGCTACAGTCGCTGGCGGACGATCATGTCCCGCTCACTCTTGGCAGCATGAAGCGCGCAGAAAAGACGATCTTCTTTTCTGACATTCGGGCCTTCACCTCTATCTCCGAGAGGCTGGCGCCTGAAATGGTCTTTCGGTATCTAAACGCCTTCTTCAAAGTGTCAGCACCTGTCATTCGCATGCATGGCGGGATCGTCGACAAGTACATAGGCGATGCGATCCTGGCCGTCTTCGATGACCCGGAACAGGCAATTCTTGGTTCCATTGAGATCCAGCGGCGACTCGAGCCATTCAACCGGCGGTTGCAGAAAATAAGGCTTCCGAAAATCGCTCTGGGCATAGGCATCCACACCGGAGAAATCATGATCGGAATTCTCGGTGAGCGGAAGCGGATGGATGCAACGGTCATTTCCGACTCCGTAAATGTGGCTTCGCGACTGCAGGATCTCAACAAGATCTACGGTTCCAATATTCTGATCAGCGAGTCCACTTTTCTCAAACTGAACAAGGCCTCGCGAAGAACCTTCAAGTTTCGCTTCCTGGACATGGTGCAGGCTAAAGGGAAGCATACGACTACGCGGGTGTATGAATTCTTTGACAACTACTCCAAGGAGGCGATCGGCAGGCGCGCCCACACGAGAGTCGCGTTCGAGCAGGGTGTCCATTGCTTTCATGAGAAACAATATGAGGATGCGGCGCGCCAGTTTCTGGAGGTGATCAAGCATGACCCGAACGACCGCGTGGCGGTCTTCTACCTTCACCGGACGGCCCATTTTCTGGCCACCAACTACTCCCTGGTGAACATTCAACCGCATCGCTTCTTCGAGTGGGAGGAGCAATATTCTGTCGGAATTCGCGCGATTGACGACCAGCACAAGAAACTATTTGATATCATCAATGATCTGCATTGGGCAAAACACAACAATGGCGGTCGCAGGTTCATTGCGGATATTCTGAATCGGCTCATGGTTTACACGGTTGCGCATTTCTCCGTTGAAGGGGAGATCATGCTGCGCCACGGGTACTCCCACACTGCGAAACACCTGGCGGCCCACGAGGGGTTCAAGGAAACTGTCGAGCAGTTCATCCGCGAATACAATTCGGGATCCGCCGACCTCTCCGAAGAAATCCTCGCCTTCCTGGTGAAATGGTTGCGGGTCCATACGACGGGCGAAGATCGAGCCATGGTTGCGGAATTGCAGCTCAATGAGGACGAGGAGGACGTCTGACTGACATACCCCCGTTTCTGGACCACTCATCGGATTGGGGATACTGCCATTTACTTGTGATTCCTCAATCATCCCCGCAAGAACTCCAGAGGGGCCTTCTTTTGCCGGGCGCACAGTGGCGGACTGGCTGACTTCCAGATTCCGCCGCAACTTCGTGATCGCCGCGCCGCCATCTGTCCGTTCTCGTGTTGGACCCGCTGCAAGCCGGGCGAATCCCATTTGACACCTGACCGTCCGGGCGGCCTTCTGGGCCGTGATCCGCGTGCCTGCACGCTTTTGCGTCCCGCTATCCCGAACACAGCGTGCCGAACTCTGGAAACGAATGACAAACTGTGAACCCTGCCCGCGTCGGGCGCGGTCCTGCCGAATGCAGGATGCCGAGTTCCACGGCCGGATGCTCTCTCGAATACCCCGCGACGCGCCCCTGCCATACGCCATCCAAGGTCTCGACCTATGACGCCCAGATACAATGACTACGCCTCGCATATGCGCCGACGGTTCGGAGGACTCGTTCAGAAGCTGTCCATCAATGCGGGTTTCACCTGCCCGAATCGCGATGGAAGCAAGGGGCGGGGCGGCTGCACGTACTGCAACAATCGGTCCTTCAGCCCTCGCTACTGCGCGCCGAATCTGTCGGTGACGGAGCAACTCGAGCAGGGAAAGTTGCGCACCCGGCGGAACAGGCGGGCAAGCGTTGGGTACCTTGCCTACTTCCAATCCTACACCAACACATACGAAAGCGTTGAAACTCTTGAACGCCTGTATCACGAGGCGCTGGCAGTCGATGGCATCCTCGGGCTTGCGATTTCCACCCGCCCGGATTGCGTGTCGGCCGAGATCCTGGATCTGCTTGAGCGCCTTGCGCGGGAGAAATACGTCGCACTGGATTTTGGTGTCGAATCCTGCTGCGATGCAACCCTGCGCAGGATCCACAGAGGGCACACCTTCGCGGACTCGCAGCGCGCGCTGCGCTTCTCGGCGGACAGAGGCATCGAGCTGGGGGCACATCTGATCCTCGGACTCCCCGGAGAGGGCCGGGAAGCCATGCTTGGGCACGCCGACGAACTTTCCGCGCTGCCCCTCCTGAAGATCAAACTGCACCAACTGCAGATCGTCAGGGGCACGCGGATGGCCAATGAGTACGAGCGCACACCGGAAGCGTTCAGCCTGCTGGGGCATGCTGCCTATGTTGACCTGGTCTCGGACTTTTTGGAACGCCTTAGAGCCGACCTGATCATCGAACGCCTGGCCGGAGAGACCGCAACGGACATGCTCATCGCACCGCATTGGGGAATCAGAAGCGCGGATGTCGGCCTCTATGTGACTCGTGAGCTCGAACGACGCGACACGACCCAGGGGAGCCGCTGTTCGGCGTCGTGATCGGGCCGCTTTGGCGCGGCAGGCATCAGGTCATCCCGCGCTGCGGCGTTGTCAGCTCCTGGTGCGCTGGGCGTCCTCCGCCAGCGTTTCGGCCAGCTCATGGCGACGCGTCGGAACACCCGATCGCCGATGGACTATAACTCGCTGCCGTTGTCTACCGTGACGGATTCCGGCAGAGGCCGCGTGCGCGGCGAGGACTTCCAGTGCCCGTGCGACCTTGTTGCCGCTCAGCGCGGGGTCACACTATGGTCAACTCGCTGGCACGCTGCGCCACGAGTTCGCGGTCGCGCACAGCTTCGCGCGCAAATGTATCCAGCACCGTGAGCATTCGAAGCGGTCCGCCATTCTACACACGCTCATGAACGAGGTCCATACACTCAGCTCTGGTTTGGTGCCGTCGGTCCGACGGGCAGCGCGCACTGACGGCTCACATGCGTGCATTTGCTCCGGGGCCGCAGATTCAGTCCTTCCTCGCAATATTTTCGGTACACAACCTTGAGATGCGCGGCCGGCGCACGTCGGTGCGAGGGCTTCAGAGCAATTTGCCAACACTACTGCAGCACTTGCTTGTCCAGGCTCAGGTCCGCGCCCAGGCTCTTCAGCTTGCGGTTCTCCTCCGCCAGTCCTTGCGTCCGAGTACGAACGGCCGAATCGCGTTCTCGGTGAGGTCGTTGTCGAGCAGTGCATCCGCATGGTCGAGAATTGCGACAGGCCGCGGCCATTGGTTGAGCGCGCAGCGGATCGCTTCTCCGAGCGCGGTGGACTGTCGAGAGCGTCCGGACGCGCTGCTCGAAAAGGCATTTCCGTTTCGGGTCTGAAGGTGCGAACCGGCTCATCATCCTGCCCCGGCGGCGCCCCGACGAATCGACGCCCTTTCCAGGTCGACCGATTTTCGGGGTCACGACAGTGGGACTCCCCGAGTCCGCTCCCCGCCCCAGCACTTACCGCAATACTTCGAGGGCTTTTCGAACGCGATGGTATCGGAGCGCGGGAAAGCTCTTCACTAGCTGCGCATGATCTTCTTTCACTTCATCGGATATGTTCCCATGGAGGGTTCTCATGGTTACACGTGTGAAGGCAATGCGACCGACATAGAGGACTTCCTTCCCGGCAGGCTGAAAGGACGACCCCGCAAAAGTTCTGTGGTAGGCGTCAATGCTGACCTTGCTCAGCGCGCAAGTCGCAAAGGGAAAGGGAAACAAGAACAAGCGGCGCTCCGGGCCCGGCATCACCATTGCCGCCGCCGAGACATTGATTTCCTTCTGATCTAAGGCGGCGCAGCGGGCATTGAACCTTACGTCCGTTCCCATTCTCACGAAATCGGTCGTGTAGGATCCGAAAACCAATCCCCCACTCAGTAGTTCGGCGTCCGTTTCAGGCGGAAAGTCGAAATAGGAAATCACCGACAAGCCGATGCATCCGGTGAGCAACTTGGACCAGACCAGAAGCCCCGCGACGGAGCACTTCGTAGAGAACCTTCGCCTGCTTGGATTCATGGTGGAGCGGCGGCCGCGAAGTGATGGTGATTCCTGACGAGGAAGTCTGCCAGGCAGCGTTCGAGAACCTCATGAGGGGTGGGCTGGAAAAGGTTGAGCCAAGCTACAGGCAACACGAGGAGTCCAAAAAGGATACGGCGTTTGAGCTGGTAGCGCTTTCCCGACAAATCGTTGTACTTTCCGTTTCCGTCACCTTTCGACAGCGTGATCTCATAGTCGACTCGAACCGTCATTCGATAGGGAAAAAGGGACAGTGTCCCGATGGTCACGTAAAACCAAGCTGACGGCCGTTCGGGCATGGGCTTTTCCCTTATTTCAAGGACCAGCCGATGACAGGCACGAGCCTTCGCGCAAACAGCCTTGTTCGCATGGTACTTCACCTGCGTGAACCCGCCCTGGCGTTCCAGCATAGCGGCCACTCTTTCCCCGGCCAATTCCTGCGCCTTCGTGTACACCTCACCGTAAGCTTGCGGATGATCGCCTGTCATAACGAGCGAGATGTTCCTTTCCGAAACACGGTGGGCTTCCATATCCCGCGTTGTTTTTTGCGGTGGGTCGACATACCACGAAACGCACCCGGAAGACACGAATGCGATGGAGAGCGTGACCGACAGTCTTCCGTTTCGCCGCAACATTTATGGATGGTGAGGATCTCCGCGACCGGCGCGCAACCAAGAAGAATCCTCTTGCCTGCCTCGTGCGTGGATGGCCCGTTTATCGCGGCTTTTCTCGGGAGCGGCTGGGAGTGGGAACGGGGTGTGCGCGGATGGGGCAGCGCTTCGTCCCGGGCGGACTCCGTGTGGCGGGGGCAAAGTACGGATGCGGCCTGCGGTCGGAGTGACGGGGTCCTATCAGATGAGTTGCGCGAATGCGAACTTGGCCGGGCCAAATGACCGAGAGGCAACCGCCGAAGGATTCAGCATACGCGCGCAGAAGCCCGTTCGAGGATTGCGGCCTTTTCGGACTCGAACCGCAGTTACTGTCCGCCCACTCCCTTGACCTTCATCAATGCGCAAACCAAGCGCGCGCACCACGGCCGCCGCCCTCAGGCGAATTTTGCTTGCCGCTCCGGACGCCGGTAGCGGCCGGTGGTGTGTGGTTCTGCGTCGTCATGCGCGAACGGTCATCGTACCGCTGGCCCTGTGGATTGCCGCCGGTTTTGCTTTCGGCCTGCAATGGCACGCTTCGGGTCCGCGCGCTGCGGACTGGGACGAGTGGTGCACGCATGCAACCGCGAACGCGCCGCTCCCCTCCACCGGAGCCATCGGTGCGCGCACTACAACCCCGACTGTCGTCCAAAGCGCTGAACTCCAACGCCTGACCGTCCCGTCCGTCTGTGCTGTTCCTCCAAGACCGACCGAGCAGTCTGCACTGCGCCGAGAGCGCCGCGCGTCCTGGCATGCACAGCACCGGCCGAGTGCGGCCGCACGCTTCCTTCCTGCCGCACGCGGCCCTCCTTCCGTCTGACGACGTCCGCCGGGATCGGGGAACTCCGATTCTGCCGCAGTACGTCGCCCCGAACGCCTCCCGCGAGGCACAACAGACGATACCAAGAAGGAGAATCTCCATGTACTACGTATTACGCACATTCGCACGGCGACTGCCGCTGGTGGTCGCCATCACCCTGGTTTCCCTCACCATCCACTGCCAGGGACAGAATCAATCCGATGAGGGGCGAAACATCCTCATCGGGCTCTTGGGCGCTGCGGCCGGCGGCTGCGCCTCCTACGGCGACACAGCCATCTCTAATCCGCTCTTCACCGGAGGCGGACTGCGGACGCGCTACGAAGTCAGCACCTGCGATGCTGCCGGCTGGACCAACCTCGGCTTCGCGGCCAACGGCGGCGTGGACCGCAGCGTTGCTTCGACCCGGAGCCTCGTCGTAACTCAGTCCCCCGAAAGTGGGTTTGGCACAAGCATCGAAGTCACCTTCGAAACAACGGCGAGCTCCGGCTCGCTCGATGTCATGGCCTACGGCTCACAGGATAATACCGGCGGCTTCACGTCGACGAGTCCCATGATGCGCCTGAATTTGGGCACCGCCTGCAGCGCTTCGAGTCCGAAGCTGCTCCAGTTCCGAAACAACGGCGGCTCCATCGCGGACGTTTCCAAGTGCGACGATGCCCAGACCATTCTTTCGGCTCAGACGTACACCTACTGTCTCGAATTCGACCGGGGCACCGGCAGCGGTGGTTCGTACACCGGCTTTGCGAACATGCTGGCCGCCTGGTCGCGTCCCTGCGCCGACGTGGCCCAGGTCGATCGCGATCAGATGGCCGACGTGAAGCTCATGCAGATGATGAGCCTTCCCGCTATGAATCCCGGCACGAGCGGGACCATCGGGTTTGCGTACTCCGGCGTTCGACTGCGATCCTTTCGGATCGGCAGCACGATCTACGCGAGCATGATGTGAGCCGAGTGGACCTGCGCCCTCGAAAGCCTTCCGGACCGGAAGGCGACGGAACCGCGCGCCGGCACGCGCGTGCAGCGCGTCCGTGCGCGCGTGCCGCGGGTCCCCACGCGCGTGGCTCGTGCGTCTCCGACGTGTTCAGGAGAGCGCACCTCGCTGCGCTCCTGGCCCCCTTCCGGGTCGCCCTCCTGGCCGCCTGCCTGGCGATCCTCCCGGGCGCGACCGCCGGTGGTCGGCTGGACGCGAGCCCGGCGAGCCCGCTGCCGCCGGGCGGAGATTTCCGGATACAGACGACCTCAGGGAGTCTTGCGCTCTCGGATCTGCGGGGAAGGGTGGTCGTGCTCTACTTCGGCTACCTGACCTGCCCCGACGTCTGCCCGAACTCCCTGCGGCGCGTGGCCGACGCGCTGCGCGGCCTGACACCGCCTGAGCGGAAGCGGGCCGCCGGTCTGTTCGTCTCGCTCGATCCAGAGCGCGACCGACCCGAGAACGCGGACCGGTATGCCTCCCATTTCCATCCGCTCCTGCGCGGAGGTACGCAGACGGCAGCACTGCTTGCGCAAACGGCCCGACGCTATGGCGTGAGTTACCGCCGCGTCGCGACCGGGGGCGCCCTGGGCTATACCGTCGCGCACACGTCCCGGTTCTATGTGATAGACCCTGCCGGGCGGCTCGCGCGCGTACTGCCGCACGCGGCGTCCCCCGCAGAGATTCTTGCGGCTTTGCGAGGGGTTTTGTCGCCACCGGTCCACCAATAATTCCCAGCTCTCTTCGGATACCAATATGACGTACCAGACAATACAGTACATGCAACAATTACGAAGAATCCCGACCGCGTGGCGTGGCGTCCTGCTGGCCGCCTGCCTCTGCGGTCCGGCCGCCGCCTTTGCCCAGGCAGGCCCCCGCTACATCGACCCTATGATTCCCGCGCCGCCACCCGGCGCGCGCAACGCAAGCGCATTCGTCAGCATACGCAACGACAGCAACACGTCCATGCGCATCGTGGGCGCGACGAGCGCGGCCGCGCGGACGGTGGAGGTGCACGCTCATGTCAACGAGGGCGGCGTCTGGGTAATGAAGCCGCTGCCCGGGCTCGATGTTCCACCCCGCTCGACTGTGGTTCTGCAAAGTGGCGGGCTGCATATCATGCTCATCGACCTGACGGCCGCGCCACGTGTTGGGGACTCGGTCGAGATACGGCTCGTGTATGCGGACGGCCGCACGGATCGCGTGTTGTTTGCGGTGCGCGGGCCGGGCGCGACGCACGCAGGACACGGCGGGCGCGAAGGCCACGCCGACCCCGGCACCGGGCACGAAGCTCACACCGGCACCGGCAGCGGACAGGGCCTGAAACACGGTGGGCACGTCGGACACGCGGGGCACTATTCGGCCGACATGCTGCCCCCTGCCGGCGTCATGGGCGCACACATGCATGAGCCGGGCCGTTGGGTGCTCGACTACCGCTACATGTACATGAACATGAACGGTCTGATGGACGGCAGCCGCGAGGTAGCTCCCGAGACTGTGCTCTTCGGAATCTATCGGCGTCCGCGGGTGATCATGCCCATGACAGGGCTCGCCGCACCTTCGCCGTTCTTGCCTGCCGCGCATTTGGAACAGGGCGAGTTTCGCTACATGTCTGTGGGGACCGAAATGACCATGGAGATGCATATGCTCTCGGCCATGTACCAATATTCGGAAGACACCATGCTCATGTTCATGCTGCCGTACGTAGTGAACCGAATGGGAATGCTCGCGAACAACTTCCAGACGGCAAACATGCTCGGACGGGGCGTGGGAGACGCGAGCTTTTCGGCCACCTACCGCGTGAAGCACGGTCGCGCGCACTCACTCTTTCTGGGCGCGGGGTTGGCCCTGCCGACCGGGTCCACGGAGGAAACCGAAACCATGCCGCAGATGGGCGACTCCCTGATGGGTTACAGCATGCAGCCCGGTGTCGGTACGTTCAGCGTGCTGACGCAGGCCGGCTACACCGGACGCCTCAGGTGGACCTCGTGGGGCGCACAGTTGGACGGAATGCTGCGCATGGGCAAGAACGAAAACAACTACCGCGCCGGAAACCGCTACAGCGGAAGCATCTGGTTCGCGTTTGCGCTCTTGAAGAAGTGGCTCAGCCTTTCTGTGCGGGTCCAGAAGCAGAAGTGGGACAATTACTCCGGGCAGGATCCGGGCCTGGATCCGACCATGGACCCGTCCAACGATCCCAAGCTGCAGGGCGGGCGGCGGATCGACTCGTTTCTGGGCTTCAATGTGATGGGTCCGGAATTTCTCGGGCATGCCCTAATCCTTTTCGAGCTGGGAGCTCCGCTGCGTCAGCACCTGCATGGTCCTCAGATGGCCGTCGAGCGCGTCGCCAATTTGGGCCTTCAGCTCACGATGTAGGCTGAAAGCAACCGGACCGAGGGCACCGAAGGGGAAGGCCTGATCAGGGACCGCCGCTATGACGAATGTCATAGGGAGCCTGCATTCCAACTGGATGACTGCAACGCCTGTGTTTCGCGGTATCGGACTGTGAACTTGGCGGTGGCCTCTTCCTTCGCGCTCCTTGTCGTGGCCATGGTCCATTCCATCCGCCTGGCCATCCAATTTCGGGACGGGCGACTGGTTGCTGCGACCGTCATGTTCCTGTGCATGTCGGCCCTGCGGACCTACGAACTCGCCACGCGAACGGGAAGCGGCTTCGTGTGGTTCGAGACCTTCGGCGACCTGATCATCGTCGGGCTGGCATTGGCCGCGCCCGTGGCCATAATATCCTTCGGCCGGGCCCTGTCCGAGCGGGAGCACCTGTTGCGCGAAACTCTGGTGGCGCAGCAGAGCCGGAGACGTTTGCTGCACCAGGTCATGTCCGGTCAGGAGGAGGAGCGTCGCCTCCTATCAGCTCGAATCCACGATCACATCGCGCAACCTCTGGTTGCGACGAAATTGCTCATCCAGAGCCTGCGTCACGAACCCACGGAAGCTGAGTCCACCGAAAGTAGTTCTGAGGCAATCGACCGCGTGGTTGGCCACCTCGGCGAAGCCGCCCAGGTGGCCCGGTCTCTTTGGGTCTCCCTGAGTCCTTCTGCGCTCAAGCCTTTGGGTTTGGCCCGCGCCATCCGTGAGCTGGCCTCCTCTTTTGAATCTCCCCGCCTCACGATCCGACTGGAGCTCGAAGTGCCGGAAGGCTGTTTTCCGGAGTCGTGGGACATCGACGTCTACCGTCTGGTGCAGGAGGGTCTGATCAATGTCGCCCGACACAGCCAAGCGAGCGCGGTCTGGATCGGGGCGCGAACGGATGCCGAGAACTTCACGTTGTACATCGCCGACAACGGCCGGGGGTACGACCCGGCGTCGCAGGTTCCGGGAGCGGGCCTGGGCCTGGCAATCGCCGCAGAACGTGCGGCCAAACTCGGCGGCACACTCCACGTGGGACCCAGGATGGAGGGCGGGACCGAGATGATCCTGGCGTTGCCCCTGCGAGACCGACGCGAGTGATGGCGGAAGCGCCGAAGCAGCTACGGAAAGGCAGTCTGCAGATGGCGCAATGTCAGATAAAAACACGTTGACAGAACCGAGTTCCCAGCCGGTATTCAGGGATGGCCGGAAACACCGAACGAACTGCAACAACGTGCGAGTCCGCCGCTTGGAGTCCCTCGCCACGGCTCGTGCGCCTCCACACTCGCCTCCGTGAAACGACGCCGGGGCTCGGAGCCGAACGAGCCTTCCACTATACGGAATTCTTCCGGAGTCGGGCGGATGCAATCGCCTCTGCGGATATCCGACTCGCCAGAGCCCTGGCCTATCATCTGCAGCGGCGCTCGATCGAAATCTACGAAGACGAACTCATCGTGGGTACGCACACGGAGCACCGCGTCGGCGCCATCTGTCACATCGAACTGACCGGAAGCCACATGCTGGAAGATATCTTCCGATTTCACAAGCGCTCGGTCAACCCGCTCGCGCTTGAACCATCTGTTCGTTCGAAGCTGCTGCGCCGCGTGATCCCGTACTGGTTGCGGCGCAACCTCGTGATGCAGGCTTTCGGGCTCTTTGGGCGCCTGCGCTACAGCATCGATCAACTGAATGCCGTTCGCTACATCATCAACGAAGCCGGAGGGATTGCGCATTTCCTGCCGGACTATGCGGGCCTCCTTGCCGTCGGGACGGAGGGTCTGCGCGCCGCTGCCCTCACACGGGCGGAGGGACAGGATCTGACGGCAGCGCAACGTGACTTCCTCGAAGCACGCTTGATCGCCCTGGATGCCATCGAAGCCTTCGCGGCCCGCTATCTTGCTCTCGCGCAGTCGCGCGGCCTTGAGCGAATTGTGCGCGTACTCGAACGCTCACCCCGCAAACCGGCCACCACGCTGCATGAGGCGCTCCAGACGCTCTGGTTCTTTCAAATGTTCCTGCAGATGGAGTCCTTGGACCAGGGTATCAGCCTCGGTCGCCTCGACCAGATCCTTCTGCCGGTCTTTCGAATGGAGCAGGGGACCGGGGCCTTTGACGCGACCGATTTCAGGGAACTGCTCTGCGATTTCTCCCTGAAACTTTCGAGCGTGGTCCCGCTGCTCTCGCAAAGGATCACGCGCTACCACGGCGGCCTGCCGAGCGGCCAGGCGGTGACCATCGGCGGCATCACCGCCGACGGTGCCTGCGCCGCCAACGATCTCACCTTCATCATGCTGGAAGTGATGGACCGGTTCAAGGTCAGGCAGCCGAACTGGCACGCCCGCATTTCGGAGCGGTCGCGCCCGGAGTACGTCCGGCAAGTGTTGCGGGTACTGTCCGGCGGCGGCGGCTCGCCTGCGCTGTACAATGACGAGGTCATTGCGGAGGCGCTCCGCCGAAGGGGGTTTCCCGAAGCAAACCTGTACGACTACGCGACTGTCGGCTGCGTCGAGCCAGCACTCCCGGGCCGGAGCTTCACCTCTTCGGATGCGGCCATTGTGAACCTGCCCGTGGTTCTCGAACGCGTCCTCCGGAAACGCGGCGCAGCCCGCCGCATTCGTTCTTCGGAGTCGTTGCTTTGCGAGTTCGAGCAGGCCCTGCGCGTTCACATCGAGGACCTGCACAAGGACTTGTGCGCCATCGAACGGGCGCACGCACGCTTCCACCCTACTCCCATCTCGTCCCTGCTGGTGCGCGGATGCCTGGAGCGCGCGCGGGATCTCACTGCGGGAGGGGCGGATCACAATGCATCCGGCATCCAGGGCGCGGGCCTTGCGGATGTGGCCGACTCCGTCTACGCAATCGACCAGTTGGTCTTTCGCCGAGGTCGCCACACGCTGGCAGATTTCGTGGACGGGATGCGCTGCAACTTCCAGGGATCGCGTCGGCTTGAGATGCTGCGCGAGCGTGCCGCTTCGCTCCCGGCCTACGGCAATGACGTTGCCGACGCCGACGACATTGCCGCGCGCGTGGCCGAGATCTTCGACCGCGTAGTTTCCGCAAAAACCAACACCCGCGGCGGTCCCTGGCTGCCCGGTTTGTATTCCATGACCTGCCATCGCGCCTTCGGCGAACGAACCGGAGCGCTGCCATCCGGACGCCGACGTGGCGAGCCCTTCGCCGATGGAATCTCCTGCGTGGATGGCCGCGACCGCACCGGCCCGACGGCCTTTTTCAACTCGGCGGCCCGGCTCCCCGGGTTCCGCTTTGCGAACGGTGTCAATCTCAACGTCCGCTTCGACGCCGGGCTCCTCCGGGACGGCGGACCGGTTGTGCTGGAGGGACTGATCCGCTCCTACTTCGCGCGGGGTGGCATGCAGGTGCAGTTCAACGTGCTCGATCCGGACATTCTGTTGGACGCTCTGCAGCATCCGGAGCGGCATCGCAACCTGCTCGTGCGCGTTTCCGGCTACTGCGCGTACTTTGCCGATCTTTCGCCTGAAATGCAGCGCGAGATCGCCGGGCGGACGGCACACCGACTGGGGACCGCGACGAGCGGGACCTCCTGACAAGCCCGAGGTGCTCGCCTGATGCAAACGCAGCTTCGGTCGGAGCGGACCGCGCCGGTCCTGGACATCCAACGCTTCTGCCTGCACGACGGTCCCGGAATTCGCACGGTCGTTTTCCTCAAGGGATGTCCGTTGCGGTGCCGCTGGTGCCAGAACCCGGAGTCCCAAGAACGCCTGCCCACAATCGGATTCTACGCCAATCGCTGCCGGGCCTTCCTTGAGTGCCGCGACGCCTGCCGCCATGGGGCCGTTCGCGCGCAGGGCCATCGCATTGACTACAGCCTCTGCACCGGATGTGGGGAATGCGTGGACGCCTGCCCGACCGGCGCGCTCGAGAAACTGGGACGCACGATGTCCGTGTCCGAAGTGCTTGACGTCGTGCGCGCGGATGCCGACTACACGACGGTCACCGGCGGAGGTCTGACCGTATCCGGAGGCGAACCGCTCCTCTATCCACTCTTCATGGCCGAGTTGCTCAGGCGGGCGGCCTCCGTGGGGCTCCCGGGATTGATCGAAACCTGCGGGCACTTCGCGTTTGAGCAGGCTCAAAGTGCGCTCGAATCTGCCTCCATGATCTACTTCGACCTCAAGCTTATGGAATCGCAAGCTCATCGCGACTGGACCGGTGCCGACAATGCGCTGATCTTGAGCAACGCACGCACACTGATGCGGCGTAACCTGCCGGTGGAATTCAGGATCCCGCTCGTCCCCGGGATCACGGACACAGAGGCAAACCTGCTCGCCGCCTGCGCCTTCATTTCGGACTTGGGCCTGAGTGAGGTGCATCTGCTCGGCTACCATAACCTGGGCGAGTCGAAGATCGCTGTGATTGATGGACCGCAGCCAAGACTCGGCCTGCCCACTATCACCGACGCACAGATGCAGCATGCACGCCGGATCGTGCAGGAATCAGGCCTGAGCGTCGTTGGCCGGGAGGATCGCCCTTCCTGACCACGAACGATTCGTGAATGACCGCATCACGGTTGCACGCCTCCACGGGGCATGCACGAATCTGGTGAATTCTGCTCCCCCTGCACATCCACGCGCTCTACGGCCGCGCCGAGCGCGGTCATCAGGTGCGCGAACATGCGCTCCCAGACACTCTCTTCGCCACCACGAAAGCGGTACGTCACGAACAGGAGCGCGCCGCCGGCCAGCGTGCCGCTGAAGCGATCCGAGGACAGACCCCGCAGGCGACTCAACATTCTCGCAGACATCGTCAGGTTCACTTCAAAGTCAGGATGTACTTTGCCGTGGCCTGCAGCTTGTCCACGCCCAGATACTTCTGCGAAGGCATGGGCGGGAAGCCCGCGCGCACGGGCTTCGGGTCCGTGGCATACTTGACAATTCCTACCGGATTCGAGGCGTATTTCTGCTGGAGTTCTATAACCGGAGGACCCACGCGGGTGATGGACATGGCATGGCAGCCCGAGCAAATCGCCGCATACACCTGACGACCGACATCCTGCGTGGCCTGCAGCGGACGCCGGCTGCCAATCATAGTGGCAATGTGCTCTGTTCCCAGGTTCGGGCCGCAGGCGGCCAGTTTGAGGGCTCCGATGCGCGTGGTCGTTTCCACTCCGCTGGCACAGTGCCGCTGCCCCTTTCCCGCAAAGACCAGATCGGCCCCTTCCGGAAAGATCTCCGACTTGCCCTCCGCGCTCGGCGGAGCGCCGCCGCTCGTCAACGTCTTCCAGAGGAAGCGAATCCAGGTGACGGTATCACGAAAACTCCTCTTCCCGTTCTGGTAGAACACGTTTTCGAGAATGCGCAGATCGTCCGGTTCCGGGTCGGCGTCGGGATCCGGCGTGCGCGAAGGCGGCAGGGCAGACTTGTCCGCCACCACGATCCCGGCCAGACTGTTGCGGCGGATGATGTTGCCCTCCAATGTTACGCCGTCCGAGGAGAGCACCATTATGCCCACGCCCGGCGGAACCGCGGCCACAATCGCGCCGCGGGCGGCGAAGTTGGGATGATTGTTATCGTAGATAAAGTTTCTGCGCACTATCACGTTGTCGCTGCGCTTCAGGGGCAGGCCGGGCAGAGTGAAGACCAGAATACCGGCCGTATTGTCGTAGGTTACGTTCTCCTCTACGAGCACGTGAGAGGAATTCTCGATCTCGATCCCGGAGACATTGCCGTACACTTCGTTGCGACGCACGTCCGTATGCGTACACATGCCGACATAGATTGCCGCGTCCGCAATCCCCCAGCTCACCGTATCCTCGATCCGGATATTGGCACCCAGCGTGGGGTAGATCCCGTAGATGCCCGTATGGTCGATCATCATTCTCCGGATGACCACATCGTTGGCCGCCTGAGTCATGACGCCGTTGGCACGGTAGTTCGAAACGTGAAAATTCTCCACGTGGAATCCGGAGCCTGACGCGATGATCCCGTCATTGAGAATACCCTGACCATCCAGGCGCGGCCATCTGCCCTTCTCGATCACGCCAATCAGCCGAATGTCCGGCTTGTCCACGTAGAGAAACTCGTGGTAGGTTCCGGGAAAGACGCGGACCTCGTCCCCGGGGGAGGCGCGACCGATGGCCTCTTGGATCTTGGCGCCCGGCCTAACCTCCCAGACGCGCGCCTGCAGCGACCACGCTGCCATGAACAGGCCGAGACCCCACAGAAAGCGGATTGCCGCCGGCATTCGTTTCACTCGGATGAGTCTCATACTCCCTACTCCTTGTTATGTTTCTATGTGCGCGGGGAATTTCCTTACTGTCGAATGGCCTTTGCAGGGCCGCCCACCGTGGTGCGCGTCTCCATCCGCGCGACCACCGGCAATCCGGAAGGAACGGCGCGCGGCACGTCGGGCAAAAGGCTTTCATCAGTGAGTGTGTGCAGAAAGGCGACGACCGCGCGCACCTCGGCGGGCGTGATATCCATGCGGCGCACATGCCAGTTGATGGGCAGGTCGCGGTACGCAGGCAGCGCACGGCCACCTCCCTCGTTGTAAAACTCCACCACGGAAGTCAGGTTCGCAAGTCCGCCCGAATGCATGTAGGGCGCCGTGCGCGCGATGTTTCTCAGGCCCGGTATCTTGAATTCGCCTCTGTTGGAGGGATGCCCGGTGAGACTCTCCCTACCCGCATCCAGTGGACGGCCGGGCGGGTCGGGGGCGCCGATCGTGGAGACTTCCTGGTTTGTGAACAGCGGCGGTGTGTGGCATTCCGTGCAGCGTGACACGAACGAACGAAAAACGTTGAACCCGCTGAGCTCCTCGACGGTGAGCGCCGTGGATTCTCCCATGACGAAGCGGTCGTACGGGCTGTTTAGACTGACCAGGGTGCGTTCAAAATCGGCGATGGCCCGCACGACCAGATCCGCTGTAATCCGACCGCGAAACTCTCCCGCGAAAGCGGAGGCGAAGAGCGCCCGGTAGGCAGGCAGCGCGTTCAGGGCCGCCTCCATTCCGACCGGATTGGCATTCATCTCTACGGGAGAGAACAGGGGTCCGAGCGCCTGATCCTCCAAAGTCAGGGATCTGCCGTCCCAGAAGTAACGTTCGTAGAAGGCCACGTTCCAGACGCTGGGCGCCGACCTGGGAACGATACTTCCGCCGGCGCGCGCGGGGCCGACACCGCAACCTCCCGGGCCCATGCTCAACGGCCGCCCGTCTGCGAGTCCGAGGTCGGGATGATGGCAATGCGCGCAGGAAACGGTACCGTCGCCCGAAAGAATCGGATCGAAAAACAGAAGGCGGCCCAAGGCGATGCGTTTTGGATCGAGGCCACCGTGCAAGATCCGCGGGGCACGCCGGAGGCCGCTGCGCGTGTCGGCACGCCGAACATACGGGTTGTCGTGATAGCACAATCCATCCGGGGCCCTGCGCATCCCCCGCGGGCATTCATCGAGCAGCACGAACGCGCGGTTGCCCGGTGAAGCTTGCACCGACTTCGCGCAATCGGAGAGCCCCGCCCCCGCCGTCGTTGAACCGCCGGCCGTGCCCGCCCGGCAGAAGACGGCTGAAATGGTGATGGCGACCAACGCGACCAACGCAGAAGCCGCACTACGCGACGGATGCACTACCATCGCTTCTCAATCTCCGACGACGACCGAGCGCGTCAACAGAGAACGATCAGATCGCTGTGCAACCGCGTGGCGCCACGAACCCGCCTGGTTTGATGCACATCAAGGAGGTCAGGCTGCACCCTTCTGTGTACGCCCGCGGTCTGCAGCCGTGGGTGCGCGCGGTCACGCAGGGTCACGCTTCTGTCAGCACATCAGCGCGCGGCGTCAGGCCCTGCCCAGGATCTCTGCTACCCGCCGCAGAAGTTCCTCGAGGGCGAACGGCTTTGTGAGCAGATGCACATGGTCTTCGGTGTCGAGCAGCGATGAGAGAGCGTCGTCCGTGTAGCCGGACATGAACAGCACGCGCGGTTTGTGTCCACGGTGTCGCAGGCAGCGGACCAGTTCCGGACCGCCCATTCCCGGCATGATGACATCGGTTATCACCAGGCGAACCTCCGCACCTGCTTCCTCGATCAACTGTAGAGCCTCACGTCCGGTGCGCCCGGACAGAACCCGGTAGCCGCGCCGTTCCAGGGCGGCACGCACGACCTCCGATACGGCCGGCTCATCTTCGACAACCAGAACGGTTGCCGGGCCGCCAACGCCAACTGCGGCCGACGGCGGCGTCGCCTGCGCTCCGGAGCCTGGAGATTCCGCTGGTGCAGACGCCAGCGGCAGCCAGATCCGTGCTTTTGTCCCGTTCCCGGGTGAACTTTCGAGATTCATGCCGCCGCCCGACTGCCGTACGATGCCGTAGGCGGTCGCCAAACCGAGGCCGGTGCCCCGCCCCGGCGGCTTCGTAGTAAAGAACGGCTCAAAGGCGCGTCGACTTGTCTCGGCATCCATCCCGATTCCGGAATCGCTGACGACCACGGACGCGTACGTCCCCGGTTCGACCGGCGCTTCAGTCCCCGCGACAGAGCACCGGTCGAGTTCTATGGTCAGTGTCCCTCCAAGAGGCATGGCATCACGTGCGTTGACCACCAGGTTGTTCAGGACCTGCTCGAGTTGCGTTCGATCCGCTCGCACGTAGAGGGGCTGCGCGGCACGCCGTACCCGAAATAGAATGTTCTCCTCGATCAATCGTGCAAGCATATGATGAACGCTCTGGGCAAGCTCGTTGAGCTCAACCGTGGTCGGAATGAGTTGCTGTTTACGGCTGAAGGCGAGGAGCTGACGCACCAAGTCGGCAGCCGCCGCCCCTGCCCGCTGGATGCTCCGGACATGTTCCTGCTCTGTCGGTCGCGCGGCGAGTTGCTCCAGCAAGAGCTCGGCATGACCGAGGACGACCACCAAGAGATTATTGAAGTCATGGGCGATGCCTCCGGCCAGCTTGCCGATCGCCTCCAACTTCTGGGCCTGCCGTAACTGTTCTTCCAACTGCCGCCGCTCGCTGATGTCGCGCCAGACAACGTGCAGGATCCGCCGGTCGCTTTCCTGTACGGCGGTCAGGAGCACTTCGACCGGGAAGACTTCTCCGTCTGCACGCCGGTGATCCCACTCGAACCGGTGGCTCCCTTCCCGGAAGGCAATGGCGATCATTTCGTTGGCCTTTTCGAAGGAATCGCGTCCGTCGCTCTGGAGGGGTGGCGAAAGCTGCGAAGGGTGGGTTCGCAGAACCTCAGCCCGGGAGTGGCAACGAAGCATCCGCACGGCGGCATCGTTGCACTCAACGAACATATCACCTTCGATTATGAGGATGGCGTCGGTCGAACGCTCGAACAGCTCACGGTAGGGATCCGCGCCGGATGCGCTTGCCGGGGTGCGCTGCGGGTCAACAGTTGTGTCTGCGTCTGAGCCCACCTCGAAGTTCCAAACGGGCCGGTTCGCCGGGCGCGCCAACTACATTAGACGCACAGTAAACCGTAGAAAACTCGGGCTGTCAAGTCCGGAACTACGGGGAGGGCGCCGCAGCCTGTCGAACGCTCATGATCAGCATCTGTAGGCGATTTTCGATGTTAGCGGGACTCACGTCGGGATCGTAGTCCAAGGAAAGCAGCATGATCTCCGGGTAACGCTCTTTGAGTGCGCGAAAGACCCCGCGTCCCGTGATGTGATTCGGCAGGCAGCCAAACGGCTGGACCACAACAAAGGCCCTAACCCCCCGCCGGGCCAGCGTCACAATTTCTCCCGGCAGCAACCAGGCCTCGCCGGACGGGAAGGCGGTGCTGATGATTTCGCCGCCGGCCTTGTGCAGTTCGGCGATGGAGGGCCGAGGCTCGTACAATCGGAATTCCGCCATGATTCTTTCCACGCCCCCGAGGTAGTGCCGGTAGAAAGCTTCGCTGACCGCGGCCCCCACGTGGCCAACCCATCGACGGCGTAGGAATCCGCGCTCCGCCTCGCCCCGCTGAATCTGCACGTCCATATGAAAGAAGTCCAGCATCGGCGGCAGGTACGGCTCCATGCCGTTCGCGAGCAGATACGGCACCAGCCCGTGGTTGGCCGATGGATGGTAATTCACAAGAATCTCGCCAACGACGGCGACGACCGGCCGGCGTGGGTCACGCGCAATGCGAATCTCATTGAAGGCCGCCACGGCGCGCCGCAGAGTGCGTCGGACAGTTGAGAATCCCCCGCGCAATGCCTGCGCGCCCTCCCGCACGAAACGCGCGTGCGTCAGCGCCGTCTGTCCGGCCTCCAACTCGTAAGGAAGAACCTTCTGGCGCATGTCATTGATAGCGTCCATGTAGGCCATGCCCTGCAGGGAAATCAGCCGAAAACGAAGACCCGCGCGAAAGCCCGGATGCCACCCGAGCGGGTCGCTGCCGCTCGTGATGATCGGGACGGCGGCATACCCCGCTTGATCGAGCGCGCGCCTGGCAAGGGCGGGGTACTGGACGGCCCGACACGCGCGGCAGTTCTTGGAAAGTCCGGCTGCGCTTGTTTCGGGATCGGCCCTGCCGCTTCGCAGCGCGTGCAGCAGCTCACCGACGTTGATCTGAGCCGGAAAACAAATGTCGTTGTGCACGAAATCCTTCCCGAGGCGCAATGCCTCTTCCCCCGCAAGCGGCAGGATCTCGGCACGCGCGCCTGTCCGCTCCAGGGCCACCAGCATGATTTCGGAGAATTCGGGCGAGAGATTCGGGATGAGGATCTTGCGCGCACGGCGATCGGCCCGACGGTAGCGCGGCACTACGGAGATCAGAGTGAACCCCCGCGCGGACGGGTCACAGCGGCCCGTCTGCGTGTGCGCACGCTTTCCACGAACGAACGCACCCGAATGGACAACGGGCCCTGATTTTCACCCTCATCCAGCTTTAGCACCAGCGGCTGCTTGCCGCCCTCGGCGCGCATGACGCGCGCGAGTTCGTCCGACAGAATGGCGTCGTGGCCGCAGCCGAAGCTGACGATCTGCACCAGCTCCAAGTTTGGATGCCGCGCGGCAAGTATGCCCGCCCCGAACAGACGCGTGTGAAACATGTTGTTGGTTTCCGCCCGCACGCCGCCAAGGTCGACGCTGCTCACTCCCGGCAGACTATCGATCTCAAGCACCGGAATCCGCATGCCGACGAAGTGCGTCGCGACCCCGTGATTGATATAGGAATCCGCGTGGTACGGGCGACCCGCCACCACCGCGGCCATGTCGTCGGGTCCGAGGCGTTCAAGACAGTCCCGTCCCGCCTGGGCGAGATCTTTCTGGAAGGCAAGCTGTGCCGCGTCGGCGAGGGCGAGCGCCCGCACAACGGGGCGGCCCTGAATGGCGAAGCGGTTTGCCAGCATGCGCCGGATCTGACGGTCGCGCGCCCGCGGATGATCCCACTGGAAGGCGTCTGCGACATAGGCAACCCCGTGACGCTCCTCGGGACGGTCGTGAATCCGCACCACTTCGCTGTAACCCTGGATGACGGGGCACATCCAGCCCGCCTGCGCCTTCTGATTTTCTTTTGGTTTACCAATTATCAGGGGATTGAAGATGGTGTGGACGCCACGCTCGATGAGTTCGTCCACGTGCCCGTGCACAAGCTTGGCCGGCAGACAGATCGTGTCCGATGAGACGGAGGCCATGCCGCGCTCGAACGTAGCGGGCGAGCTGGCTTTGGAGACAACCGTCTCAAAACCCAAAGCATCGAAGAGCGCTTTCCAGAACGGAAGGCTGTCCCAGAAATCGAGAGTCCGCGGGAAGCCGACCCGGATTTCGCGCAGCCCGGCACCGGCCCCACCTCGCTCCACCCGATCCCGCAGAAGCGCTTTTTGTCTGTACTCGACCAAGTTCGGCACGGCGCGCAGCATCTGCTGCGCCGCGCGCAGCCGCTCCCGGACCACAACGGGACCGTCCTCCTCGAGCACCTCCCCTTTCGCGCAGCGATTCCCGGCAACATGGCGCGCCGTTGCGGAAAACTCAATCACCGACCGACGACAACTGTTGGGACAGTAGGAGCAGACGCTGGCCGGGCGATAGCGGGGTTTGAGGTCGAGCGCCTCGGGCAGACGGAAGCCGGACTCGCCTCCGGTGCGGGCCATGTGTTCGATGGTCAGCAGTCCGACGCCGATGGCCCCCATTTCACCGGGATAGGGTGGGCGGAGAACCTGCACATCGAGCCGCTCTTCGAAAGCCCGCAGCACAGCATCGTTGCGAAACGTACCGCCCTGGACGACGATGTGGCGACCGAACACGCCGGGATTGGAGACGCGGAGTACCTTGGTAATCGCATTTTCGATCACGGCGCGGCAGAGTCCGGCCATGATGTCTTCGACCGTACGCCCGTTCTTCTGCTCTGTTACTATGGAGGAGTTCATGAACACAGTGCAGCGGGCCCCGAGCTCAGAGGGGTTGCCGGCCGCAAAAGCCAGGTCCGCGATACGCTCCACGGGAACGCCCATCGTCGCAGCACAGTTCTCCAGAAACGAGCCGCAGCCCGCGCTGCAGGCCTCATTCAGGACAAAGTTCACCGGGATTCCGTCCCGCACAAAGATGGCCTTCATGTCCTGGCCGCCGATGTCCAAGATGAAGCTCACCTGGGGGCAGTAGTGACGGGCGGCCCGAGTGTGGGCGATTGTTTCCACCGCCCGATAGTCGAGCCGAAAGGCGCTGAAGAGCAGCGCCTCCCCGTAACCGGTGGACCCCGCGCCCAGAATCTTCAGCGTGCGGCCGGAACCTTCGTAACGTTCCATCATTTCCGCAAGGCCCCGCTGCACGGTGCCGATCGGATCGCCGTTGTTGTTGCTGTAGAAGCGGTCCACGAGTTCTCCACTGCGGTCCAGGAACACGAACTTGCTTGTTGTGGAACCGGCATCGATGCCCAAGAAGACTTCGGTGACACGAGTTGCTTCCGCGCCCTCCGCCTTGGCGGCTCCAGATCTACCCGACGCAGGCCGCCCGGCCTGCGCCTGCATGGCGGGCAACGGGACGGCCGGAAGCGCCCGACGCTCGCGGTATGCTCGGAGCTCCGTGGGCGATGTGAAGAAGCTCCGGGAAGATCCCGCCCCAGGAGTCGAGCGCATGCCGGAGACATACGACCGCAGGCGAGAGAGCCGCTCGGGTCCGTACTCACAGGGCTGGTCGCCGTGGAGGCGAATCGTCGAAAGGGCCGCGCCGTGAGCGACGAGCACTGCACCATTTTCCGGACGCGTAATCTCTTCCGCTTCAAGGCCGAGCCGCTCCTGAAAGGCGCGCGCCAAAACCGGATTGAAGCACAGGGGGCCGCCCTCCAGGAGCACCGGCGCGCGCAGCTCAGCACCTTGAGCAAGCCCGCCGATGACCTGCTTGGCCACGGCGTGCAGAGCCGACAGGGCGATATCCGCGCGCGCTACACCCTGGTTCAGCAGCGGCTGGATGTCGGTGCGGGCAAACACGCCGCAGCGCCCGGAAACCTCATGCAGACTGCGCCCCTCCGCGGCAAGCCCGGCGAGTTCTTCAGAGCACACACCGAGGAGTTCGGCAACCTGATCGATGAATGCACCGGTCCCTCCGGCGCATACACCGTTCATGCGCATGTCCAGTACGATCGGTCGGTCCGCGGCGCCCGCGCTGTCATGACCGCGGGGTGGGCCAAGGAAGAGAATCTTGGCGTCCTGCCCCCCGATCTCGATTGCGGTCCGCGTGCGCGGGTGCAGGTCAGCGACGGCGATGCCATTGGCAACAACCTCCTGCGTGAAAAAGGCTCCGAGCACCCCGGCGATCGTCTGGGCGCCGCTGCCGCAAAGCGCCATGCGGAACGGCCGGTCTGGAAATCGAACGTGGGCGTGCCCAAGCAGACGCAAGACCGTCTCGGCCTGTGCCGCTCGGTGCCGCTCATACGCGGAGTGTACCGTCGCCAGCGTCCGCGACTCGAGGAGCACGAGCTTCACGGTCGTGGAGCCGACATCGACACCCACGAGCACCGGATCAAGACGATCGTCCGGCCTCCTCACCACGCTCCCATCCGCGCGCCAAGCGTGGATGTCAAGGAGGGCAGGCCCGGAACACATGAATCAGGGCTGCCTAAGATCTCCGCGAGGCTTTGATGCAAATCAAGGAAGCGCAGACCGCCGTGCGCCTCCGCTGATAGCGGAGGCAGCGAGCGCGTGCGGTGGCTGAAGCGGCGCATGACTGATACGAACTCGCCCGGTTTGGCCGCCGCTTGGACTACTGCTCCGCACAAAGGAACCGCAACTGTGAAGGCGTCTCACCCGTCGAAAGCACGCAGATGCCCCCGCCACCAACGAGAAACGAACCCGATGAGTTGGTTGGGTCGCCTCCCCTACCGTGGATGTAGCTGCTGTTGCCGATCCACCCGTTGCACGTGGTCGGCGCAGTGACTCCGACGATATCTTCGCCAGCCCGCCAGCCATAGCCAACTCCGAGCGCCTGAGGACCACCAGGTCCGAACATACCGGTCCAGAGTCCGACGAACCCGGCATTCAGAGCGTGCAGGACCACAGTGCACTGCAGGCTGTGCGTGCCGGACAGCCGGCTGATCTTCACAACTACCTGCTCAGTTCCTACGATTTGCACATGGACCCCGAAGACGGCCGTGACCGAACCCGATTGGCTCACGGTCAGTCTGAGTTCCGCGTTTCGGTTGTTCACGGGGACCGCCGCAGCCCAACGGCCCGCGGCATCCGGTGGGCGCGGCCTGCGGCTGTTACTGTAGGTTGCGCCTACTCGACGGCTACATCAGCACGCGGTACGTGGCGAAACTCCTTTTGAGGCCCTTGGGCTCGATGCTCCCCGCGGGCTCCGTCTCGAAGTCTCTCCGAACGAGGGCCCAGGTTGCGTGACTGATGCGAACCTCGCCGGGTTCAGCCGCCGCCTGGATACGGCTGGCCAGGTTGACCTGGGTGCCGATCACCGTGAAGTCAAGGCGCTCATTCGATCCGAAATTGCCGACCGCAGCGTAGCCGGTGGTGATTCCGCACCGAATGCGCAGGGGCTCTTCATACCCACGCCCAATCCATTCTTCGCCGAGTTCTTTCATGCGTCGCTGCATGGCCACGGCCATCCTGACGCAGGCCCGGGCATCTTCGGACTCCCCCCGCGACTCAAAGGCGCCGAAGTGACACAGGATGGCATCGCCAATGAACTTGTCGATGAAGGCGCCGTGATCTTTGGCGATGCGCGTCATTTCGGATAGGTAGTCGTTGAGGAGCGCGGAAAGGGCTTCGGGTTCCAGCTCGTCGGTCGTTCGTGTAAAATCCACGATGTCGGAGAAGAAGATGGTCAGCAGCTTTCGTTCCGAACGAAGGCCCCCTCCACTTCTGCCGAGAATGCTGCTCACCAATTGCGGAGGAAGGTAGTCACGAAACCTTTCGGAACGAAGGAGCTCAGAGACTTGGACCTGGAGTTGGCCAGTCAACTGATCGTTCAAGGTCTGCAATCGATCGCGCATGGCGGCGACCTCAGCCTGAAGAGAATGCATACGGACCTGTGCCCGGACTCTGGCCAGGAGTTCCCGGGCGTGAAAGGGCTTGACCAGGTAGTCGTCGGCGCCCTGGTCCAGCCCTTCGATGCGCATCGTGACGTCTGCCCGGGCAGACAGGAGGATCACCGGTGTGGTGCGCAGGTCCGTATCCGCGCGAATGGCCTGCACCAGTTCGTATCCGTTCATGTCCGGCATCATCACGTCTGAGACGATCACGTCCGGTTTCATGTGCCGGGCCCTTTCCAGGCCGGCGCGACCGTTGCGTGCCGTGGAAACGCGGAAGTGGGGACGCAGCAGAAAGAGAAGCATCTTGCGCATGTCGCGTGTGTCTTCGACGATGAGCACGCTGGGAGCGTCGGCCGGCGCGCGGCCAACCTCCGAACGTTCTCCATCCGCATCGTCGGCTTCCATGGTCACTTCCTCTTCGGAGGCAGAGGCGCGACCGCGCAGATCTGCGAGCAGAGCGCCCCTCGACGAGGACTGCCGCGGACCCGAAGGAATGGTCGTGGCGGGCTGGCCTACAGAACCACGCGGGAACTCCAGGTAGAGGCTTGCACCCTGGGCGACGTGTTCTGCACGGAGCAAACCCCCATGGGCCACGGCCAGTTCGCGCGCCAGGGCCAAGCCGATTCCCGTTCCTTCGAAGCGCCGCTTGCTCGAAGCATCGACTTGATGGAATCGGTCGAACACGGACTCCAACTGCTCCGGCGGAATCCCAATTCCGGTGTCCCGCACCCGAAGGCCCACACGGTCGGGATACGCGATCACTTCCACCCTGATCTCACCGTGCTCGGTGAACTTAAAGGCATTCGACAGTAGATTCAAGACAACCTTCTCCATCTTCTCCGGATCAAATGAAGCCGGAACCGGTTCGCCGGGCAGAGTGACCACCAATTTGAGGCCGGCGGACCGCGCGGCGCTCTCCAGAGCGGATGCAAGTTCCGCAACGAACTGCGCGAAGTCCAACCTCCGAAGATTCAGCGACAAACCACCGGCCTCGATGCGGCTGAAATCCAACAGGTTGTTGATCTGACGCAGCAGCTTCTGACCGTTCCCTTGGGCGGACTGGAGGAACTCCTTCTGGAGCGGTGTGAGCGATCCGAGTTCGCCGCTCTGCATCGATTCGAGTGGCGTGAGAATCAGCGTGAGGGGCGTGCGCAGCTCATGCGAGACATTCGCAAAAAAGTTCGTTTTGACCTGGTCGAGTTCGCGGAGCTTCTGGTAGGCTGACTGGAGTTCATCGGTCCGCTCGGACACCTTGCGCTCCAAATTTGCGCTGAGATCTTCGGCCTGCTCATTTACGAGAACGAATCGGTTGGCCAGAACGCCAGCCTGGGCCAGGATGAAGATTAGGAAAGCGTACCCAAGCAGGCGGGGCAGATTGAGGATGTTGCGAGACGCCAGGATGTCAAGACCCAGCGCGACGAGCACCACGGCGAAGGCCCCAAGCATGAGCTGCGCGTCCCGATTGGGACGGATTGCCCGCCGCGCCATGATGGCCACCGTCCCCAGAACGTGCACCGGCCAAACGAAAAACTGAACGAGGCCCTGGTTGACAGAATTCCAAAGTACGACATCCGGGATCGCCAAAATCAGGATGGCAAAGCAGCCCGAAGCGAGCGTCCCCAGATGTGCCAACCGATCCACTTGGCGCTCGAGCCTGCTCCCCGGGACTTCGAAAAAGGCCCGCACAAAGTAATACCAGAACGGAGACAGCACAAGCAACACCAGGTACTCGAACCGCTTCCATGGAAAAAAGCTGAGGGCGAGGTCGTACTTGAGATGCGTGCGCAGGATCTGGTAGATCACGAGGCCGAGACAAAAGAGACCGAAGTAGAGATTTTCGCGCTCCCTACGGCGACGCGCAAAGAGGAACAGGAAATAGCCCCCAACGGCGAGATAGCAAGCGAGGGGGACAATCTGAAGGAGGGTCTCCCGATCCAATTCCTGGCGAAGAGCTTCGGCCCGCCCAACGGCAACCCGATCTTGGAGAATGCCTGCATCGTGGGGAAAGTAGCTCCTCACCTCGACGTGGAGGACATTGACACCCGGGAGCACCTTGGGTAGCGGCAGTGCCACCAACCGAATCCGGTCGTAGGCTTCGGGGAGACTGGATTCGAAGGCGCCGTGTTCCGCTATCAGGTCCCCATTTAGAAACACGCGGTCGCGATCGGTGATGATGCCCAGCCTGACGGCAGGTTGGTGAGTCAGGTGCGCAGGCAAAACAAATGCTTTGCGATAGCAGAATGTTTGCTGCTCCTCTTTGATGGCCCACTCGCGCACGAAATCGGCGTGCTTCAAGAGGTTTCCCGGAACGGGCACCGGGAACCAGCGACCTTCCGGAGTATCGGGAACCAGATTGCCGACGGTGGGTGGGCCCACCTTCCGCCCTCGCGGACAGGGGCCAGGTCGGGCCCACCAGGTGTGAACTCCTCCTGCATCGCGTTTTGGTCCCTGGAGTGTCACAGTGTTGAGCTCCGGACGGATCCGTTGGACTGCGAACGCACCTGTCTCGCCCGGTGCCGCTCCGACCGCTGTCGCCATAACCGCGCACGCACCAAGGAATACTGCTTCCCCAGGACACAATCTCCGTCGCCTCATCACATCCCTCGCAGGTTCACGCCACGACCTCCGCACCGCCGCTCAGGCCTACCTTTCCCCCGCACGCCCAAAGAACACCCGATTCACCTCCTCACGCGAGTTCAGGATTCTTCCGCCTTCCGTCATAGCCGGAAAGAAATCAGCCTGGCTTTCGCCCGACGCCCGCTTGAGCCGCGCGATTCTCCTGTAGCATTCGTCCATGAGCAGACCGTGACCGCAACCCAACAGATGGTACCCCTCATGTATCAGGGTGGCCTCGTCGCCGCGAAAGAAGAGCATGTTCTCTGCCAGGTAGAGGTCAGCAAAAGCGTAGCCGCGCGTTCCTGTTCGGGAGTCCACCGCGCCGAAGACCGTGGGTAGGAACAGGCCCCATACCAGGTCGGTCGGCGTGCGCTTCAGGAGGATCATCGCGCGATCGCAGGGCGCCTCCAGATCCATTCGATCCATCTCACTCCCCATGCCCAGGCACCCGAAGGCGGTGCGGTCGTACGGAAGCATGTGTGCGGTCTTCAGCTCAATTCGATACAATGCGAGCTCGGCTCGCCACGCGGACAGAACACGTTCGAGTTGCTCGTCGGCCAGCCCGCGATCGCGAAAGATGCAGACTCGCAGCTCCCGCGCCGGGCCGAAGTCGGTCGCCCTGCGGGCCGATGGAACGTGGAACCCTACCGTTGTGCAGGCGGACACCGCGCACAGAACCAAAGCGACCGGAGTACACGGCCTCCTCGCGAAGCATCCGACCGCAGCACACACGCGCCCGCAAAGACGCGCGAGGAACGAGGCCGAAGGCGATGGACTGGAAATGGCCTCAACCACGCGGCAACTCAACCCGGAGCATCTCCCAGGACCTTCTCGTACTCGGATCGTGTGCGCCCGTCGAAAGCCACGAACGTGACGCGCCTGGGCAGGTCGTGTGCGCGCAGAAAGGAACGCACGGTCTCCACGGCGACGCGGCAGGCCCGGTCGCTCGGATAGCCGTACACTCCGGTGCTGATGGCCGGAAAGGCGACCGTCTCCAGTCCGTGGTCGGCCGCAATTTGCAGGGAGTTGCGATAGCAGGATGCAAGGAGCTCGTCCTCCCCATCTCGGCCCCCGTGCCAAATGGGGCCGACTGTGTGTATCACGTGACGCGCGGTCAACCGATGCCCACCGGTGATCTTGGCCTGCCCCGTCGCACATCCGCCGAGGCGACTGCATTCTTCGAGCAATCCGGAACCGGCTGCGCGGTGGATGGCCCCGTCCACGCCGCCGCCACCCAGAAGGGAACTGTTCGCGGCGTTGACGATCGCATCCACGTTCAGGCGTGTGATGTCGCCTGCTACGACTTCCATTCGATCCCGTACGTCCATCCCGCTCTTCGTGCAGGGCGCCCCCGCAAGGGTCAAACGAAAGCCAGGCGACCGCCTTCGAAAGGAAGTGTTGCCGCTGTGCCCCCCCGCCCGGAAAGTGCCCCCCACATGGCGCTTCTGGTCCAGAAATTCGGCGGCACGTCTGTCGGCACGACAGACCTCATCCGCAACGTGGCCAACCGCATCAAGTCCAGCTACGACGAAGGCCATCAGATGGTGATCGTGGTTTCGGCCATGGGCAAGTCGACCGACGATCTGATCGAACTGGCGCGCCGCGTGAATTCCCGGCCCAGCCACAGGGAAATGGACATGTTGCTCTCCACGGGGGAGCAGGTCTCCATTGCACTTCTGGCCATGGCGCTCGAGCACTCCGGCGTTCCGGCGCGGAGTTTCACCGGGGGACAGGTGCGCATTCGCACGGACGCACGGCACTCCGAAGCGCGCATTCAGGAGATCGACACGGCGCGACTGCGCGCGGATCTGCGGGCCGGGCGCGTCTGCATCGTGGCCGGATTTCAGGGCGTAAGCGAAGGCGACGAGATCACCACGCTCGGACGCGGCGGCAGCGACACGACGGCCGTGGCCCTCGCGGCAGCGCTTTCCGCAGATAGTTGTGAAATATTTACTGATGTGGACGGCGTCTACACGACCGACCCCAACAAAGTGCGCAGCGCGCGTAAGATACCGCGCATTTCGTACGAAGAGATGCTGGAGCTGGCCCGTTTGGGCGCGGGCGTGCTGCACAGTCGCAGCGTGGAACTGGCTTCCAAGTACAACGTGCCGCTCATCGTGCGGTCCAGTTTCAACAACGCGCCCGGGACGATCGTCCTGCCGGAGGAACAGGTGATGGAGAAAGTAGTAGTTCGCGGCGTGAGCCTGAAAACCGACGAAGCGCGCGTTTCGGTCATGGACATTCCGGATCGACCGGGACTCGCCGCCGTGCTGTTCACACGTCTGGCCGAATCCAACGTGAACGTGGACGTCATCGTGCAGAGTACCGGAAAGGACGCGCGCAACACGATTGCTTTCACGGTTCCCGAGGGGTCCCTTCTCCTGGCGCGCCAGGTGGTCGAAGGCTGGCTCAAGGAGATCGGTTCTGGTTCCATCGACGTGAACGAACGCATCGCCATCGTTTCGGCCGTGGGCGTCGGCATGAAGTCCCATTCCGGAATCGCGGCCAAGATGTTCGGGGCCCTGGCGGCACGGAACATCAACATCGAGATGATCAGCACTTCGGAAATCAAGATTTCGGTCGTGGTGCACCCGGACCAGGGTCGCGCCGCCCTCGAAGCAGTGCACGAGGCGTTCGAACTGGACAAGGCCCCGGGCACAGCGGGCTGACGCCTTGGACGGGCGGCCGATTGGTGTTTTCGATTCCGGTCTGGGCGGCCTGACCGTCCTCTCGGAACTCGTGCGCACGCTGCCGGCCGAAGACTTCATCTACTTCGGAGACACGGCGCGCGTGCCCTACGGACCGAGGTCGCCGCGGATCGTGCAGAGATACAGCCGCGAAGTCGCCGCGCATCTCTCCAAGGAAAACATAAAGCTCCTGGTGGTCGCCTGCAACACGGCCACGGCCCACGCCGAGGAGCTGCTTCGATCCGAATTGCCCGTGCCGGTGATCGGAGTCATCTCGCCGGGCGTGGAAGCGCTGCTGGCACGATCCACCAACCAAAGAGTCGGCGTCATCGGCACGCGATCCACCATCAAGTCTCAGGCTTACGAACGGGCCATTGTGGCGCGCGATCCAACGCGGCGCGTCTTCGCCCGCGCCTGCCCGCTGTTCGTGCCGCTCGTGGAGGAAGGCTGGATCGACAAGAAGGTCACGTCGCTCATCATCCAGGAGTACCTTTCCGAACTCGTGCGCCAGGACGTGGACACAATCGTTCTCGGTTGCACGCACTACCCTGTCCTCAAACAGGCCATCCAGCAGGAGTTTCCCGGCGTGCAGCTCATCGATTCCTCGGTGGAGATCGCCCTGGCCACGCGAGCGCTATTGGGGGAACGCGGCCTGTCCGCCGATCCGGCGGCGCGCGGCTCGGTCCGGATTCTCGTCACCGACATCACCGATCAACTTGAATCACTCGAGAAGCTGTTCGCGGGATTCACGTTCAGCTCGGTGGAAGAAGTCCGGTTGGGCTGACGAAACGCGGACCCAATCAGACCCTACCCATCGGGAACAAATGCTCCCCGCGCGCGGCCCCGCTGCTTGAATCGACACGTACACTCACGCCCACGTCCAAAAGACTCCCTCCACGAAAGCCATCCTGTCCCGAGAAAGCGTTCGGTGCCGCAGCAGCTCCTCCTTTGGACGTGGTGAAAGCGCGCGTGTTTCAGGAGCGCGGGTGGGACGCGCCTTTCGGCAGCCGAACGGCTCCGGACCAAGCCCTCGGGCTCGCCCGAGATCGCGGCCCATTTTCGCTTGACGTAATACACAATTGTAATACGTTCGTCCCATGATCAGCCTCCGCCTGCCGGTCGAGATCGAACGACGTCTGACCGCCCTGGCCCGGTCGCAGGGAAGAACCAAGTCGGACATCGTCAAAGCCTCGATCCTGGAATACCTGGAAGCTCACCCCGCGGGCCAAACGCCGTTTGACCTGGGCAAGGATCTCTTCGGACTTCATTCCAGTGGTCAGTCGGACCGGTCCGCGAACCGGAAGGCCCACGCGCTGAGACGTGCACATGACAAGCATGCGAAACGCCGCTCTCATTGATGCGGGCCCGCTGATCGCTCTTTTTGACGGCACGGACCGGCACCATGCTCGCGTGCTTTCATTCATGAGACGCTACCGGGGGCGCCTCGTCACAACCTGGCCCGTTCTCACGGAAGCCCTTCATCTGCTCGACTTTTCCCACGGAGCGCAGGACGAACTGCTGCAATGGTTGGAACGCGGGGGCCTCGCACTCCTCGATCTCGACGTCGATGACATCAAATACATGCGGCAGCGCATGGCCAAGTACGCGGACCTTCCCATGGACCTGGCCGATGCTTCGCTCATGTGCGTGGCGGAAAGAAATGCCCTGACTCGCATTATCAGCATTGACTCGGATTTCTCGATCTACCGGACTCTCAAAGGGAAGTACCTCTCCAACCTGCTTTCGTAGGATCCCGCCGGCGGGAGGTCAGCGCGCTGCTCTTAGCGCATCCTTAGCGCCCTTCGCACACCCTTAGCGGCCTCGTGCCTCGGCCTCCATTGACTGCACTCATTTCGCGGGTGCACACTCCCATCATGGAGTGCTTGAAGATCATCATGGTGGTCCTCTTCATCGGGTCCTTCCTGTACCTGATTGGCGGAGCGTTTCTCCCGGACGACTTCTGACGCCGCGGCGCGGATAAGCTACGCCTCCGACTTAGCGCGTCCTTAGCGATTCTCGCTCCCGGCCAAACACCCTCGACCTTGACAGGACTCGATTCAGGCGGCTACACTCCCACCGAGGTAGGAACACGATGAGCGATCTGATTTTCGTGGGATTGATACTGGCGCTGCTCGCAGGCACTCTGGGCCTGACCCATCTGCTCGGGAAACTGCGCTGAGGAGGAATGCATATGGCTGTCGAATACGTTTTGGGTTTGGTGATCTCGCTCGGACTGCTCGCCTATCTTACGGCGGCGCTCCTGAAGGCGGAGTGGTTCTGAAGCCAGCGGTGAGAATATGAACATAAACAACATACTACAATCTACTTTCTACCTGGTGGCGCTGACTGCGCTGGCGTACCCGTTGGGTCTGTACATGGCCCGCGTGTATTCCGGGACGGCGCCGGTTCTGGAACGGGTTTTCGGTCCGTTCGAAAGGTTCCTCTATCGGGTGACGTTTGCGCGTCCCGAAAGAGAGATGGATTGGAAGACCTACGCTTGGGCTTTCATGCTCTTCAACGTGCTGGGCCTTCTGGTCGTCTACGCGCTCCAGCGGATGCAGGCCTCCCTGCCCCTCAACCCAATGGCGATGGCAGGGGTGACGCCGGACTCTTCCTTTAACACGGCCGTGAGCTTTGCGAGCAACACGAACTGGCAGGGTTACGGTGGTGAGACGACCATGAGCTACCTGACCCAGATGTTGGGCCTGGGTGTTCAGAACTTCGTTTCTGCGGCCTCCGGAATGGCGGTGCTCGTGGCCTTCATTCGCGGCGTGGTCCGGAAGGAAACCACCGGCATCGGAAACTTCTGGGTGGACCTCACGCGCAGCACGCTGTACATCCTGCTGCCCCTTTCGGTGATTGTGGCGCTGGTTCTCGTTTCCCAGGGCGTCGTGCAGACCTTCGAAGCCTATGCCAAGGTGCAACTGCTGCAGAGCACCACGCAGACCGTGGACAATAGAACCACTACGGTGCTCGAACAGGTCATCGCCCTCGGGCCGGCGGCTTCTCAGGTGGCCATCAAACAGCTCGGAACCAACGGCGGCGGGTTCTTCAACGTGAACTCGTCGCACCCGCTGGAAAACCCGACCATGCTGACCAACTTCTTCCAAGGGATCGCGATTCTCCTCATCGGCGGGGCCCTCTGCTTCACCTACGGGGAGATGGTCAAAGACCGTCGCCAGGGTTGGTCGCTGTATGCGGCCATGACGATCGTCTTTGTGGGCTGCCTCGCCTTTGCCCTGGTGAACGAACAGAGTGGAAACCCCACCTTCGACAAACAGGGCGTCGAGCGTGCGTACGGCAGCGGTCATTCCGGCGGAAACATGGAAGGCAAAGAAGCGCGGTTCGGCATCGCGCAGTCCGTGATTTGGGCCACGGCCACAACGGCCGCCTCCAACGGCTCGGTGAACTCGATGCACGACTCCTACATGCCACTGGGTGGACTCATACCGATGGCGCTCATGCAGTTCGGAGAGGTCATCTACGGAGGCGTGGGTTCGGGGCTGTACGGCATGCTGCTGTTCGTGATCATCGCGGTGTTCATCGCCGGGCTCATGGTCGGCCGCACGCCGGAGTACATGGGGAAGAAGATCGAGGTCTTCGAAATGAAGATGGCCTCCATCGGGATTCTCGTGCCGCTCGCGGTAGTGCTGGTCGGAACGGCGGTGGCCGTGGTGCTGCCCGACGGAGTCAAGGGTATGGCCAACCCGGGGGCCCACGGCTTCAGTGAAGTGCTGTACGCCTTCTCTTCGGCGGGTAACAACAATGGTAGCGCTTTCGCCGGGCTGTCGGCGAACACGCCGTTCTACAACACACTGCTCGGGCTGGCCATGTTCTTTGCCCGCTACTGGATTGCCGTACCCGTGCTGGCCATTGCCGGTGCGCTCGCTTCCAAGAAGATCGTGCCTGTTGGCCCAGGCACGCTGCCGACGCACACGCCGCTGTTCACGGTCTTTCTGATCGGAGTGGTTCTGCTCGTCGGAGTGCTCACCTTTCTGCCTGCGTGGGCGCTGGGTCCGATTGTGGAGCACCTTCAGCTTCCACGCTGAGGCTGCGGCAGATTGAAGGATAAGAATATGAAAATGAATACAGCTACTGTAACACGAAAAAGGGGCGGCATCTTCGATCCGGCGCTGATTGTGCCGGCTCTCACGGACGCGCTTCGGAAGCTCGACCCGAGGCATCAGGTCAAGAGTCCCGTGATGTTCGTCGTGGAAGTGGGCGCGCTGATTACATCTTTCCTGTGGGTGCGCGCTCTCTACCTGGGCAACACGGCGGAGCCCGCCTGGTTTGTCGGCGGTGTGAGCGTGTGGCTCTGGTTGACCATCCTGTTTGCCAACTTCTCCGAGGCTCTGGCCGAGGGGCGGGGACAGGCGCAGGCCAACTCGCTGCGCGCCACGCGGCGTGATACCAAAGCCAAGGTCCTTCCCGGTGGACGCAAGGGCGACGAGTACTTCACCGTCGCCGCGACGGAGCTGAAGAAGGGCACGGTCGTACTGGTAGAAGCGGGCGAAGTCATCCCGATGGATGGCGAAGTCATCGACGGCGTTGCTTCGGTCAACGAAGCGGCCATCACCGGTGAAAGCGCACCCGTCATTCGAGAATCCGGAGGCGACCGCAGCGCCGTCACGGGCGGTACGACGGTTCTCTCCGACTGGCTGGTGGTCCGCGTCACTGCCGATCCCGGCGAGACGTTCCTCGATCGGATGATCTCTATGGTGGAAGGCGCCAAACGCCAGAAGACCCCCAACGAGATCGCGCTCAACGCGCTCCTTGCCGGGATGACGATCATCTTCCTGCTCGCGACCGCCACGCTGCTGCCCTTCTCGGTCTACAGCGCCACGGCGGCGGGCAAAGGGTCTCCCCTGACCATGACGGTGCTCATTGCGCTCCTCGTGTGTCTCATCCCGACTACGATTGGCGGACTCCTTCCCGCTATCGGCATCGCCGGTATGGACCGGATGATTCGCTTCAACGTGGTTGCGATGAGCGGACGCGCGATTGAGGCCGCGGGTGACGTGGACGTGCTCCTCCTCGACAAGACCGGAACGATCACGCTCGGCAACCGACAGGCCGTCGAGTTCATCCCGGTCTCCAACTACGCTGTCGATGCGCTCGCGGACGCTGCTCAAATCGCCTCTTTGGCCGATGAGACGCCGGAAGGCCGCAGCATCGTGGTTCTGGCCAAGCAGAAGTACCGTCTGCGCGGTCGCAACGTGGCTGAACTGGGCGCCAAGTTCGTCCATTTCAGCGCGCAAACCCGCATGAGCGGCGTGGACTTTGCCGGCGGCCGTCAGATTCGCAAGGGTTCGCTGGACGCCATCGAGGCGTATGTGAAGGCGAACGGCGCAACGCTGCCCGAGGAGGTCGGTCGCACCTGCGACAGGATTGCCAAACAGGGCGGGACTCCGCTGGTCGTGGCGTCCGAGGCCCAAACCCTGGGGGTCATTCACCTCAAGGACATTGTCAAGGGCGGCATAAAGGAACGCTTCTCGGAGCTGCGCGGGATGGGCATCAAGACCGTGATGATCACCGGCGACAACCCGGTGACCGCTGCGGCCATCGCCGCTGAGGCGGGCGTCGACGACTTCCTCGCTCAGGCTACGCCCGAAAACAAGCTCAAGCTCATTCGGGACATGCAGGCGGGAGGAAGGCTCGTGGCCATGACCGGCGACGGTACGAACGACGCACCGGCGCTCGCTCAGGCGGACGTGGCCGTGGCCATGAACACCGGAACCCAGGCTGCCAAGGAGGCGGGCAACATGGTGGACCTGGACTCCAACCCGACAAAGCTCATCGAGATAGTTCAGATCGGCAAACAATTGCTGATTACACGCGGCGCGCTGACGACCTTCAGCATCGCCAACGACGTGGCCAAGTACTTCGCGATCGTGCCCGCGGCTTTCGCGTCCATCTATCCCGTCTTGGGGGCGATGGACATCATGGGCCTTTCGCCAAAGACGGCGATTCTGTGCGCAGTGATCTTCAACGCGCTCATCATCGTCGCACTGATACCGCTCGCGCTGCGCGGGGTTCAGTACCGCGCCGTGGGCGCGCACCGGCTTTTGCGCGACCATGCGCTCATCTATGGCCTGGGCGGGCTCATCGTGCCGTTCGTGGGGATCAAACTCATCGACATGGCATTGTCCGGAGTGGGCAGGCTGTTCGCTTGATGACGAGGGCGCAAGGACTTTGGAGATGCAATTCAGAATAGACACTTCGATGGTTCATGATAGCCAACTAACGGACAAAGGGCCCAAATCTGAAATCGCGCAGCGATTTCAGCCGCGCAAGGATGCGCGGCCGATGCGCAGCATCGGAACCACTCGGCGGCCCGGGGCGGCCATGGAGGGCCGCCTCGGGACGCCCTACTAATAAAGGAGCAAATACTATGGTAACACAAATGAAAATCGCAGCTTTGATGCTCGTGGTGTTGAGCGCTCTGACGGGTGTCGTCTACCCGCTCCTCATCACAGGCCTTTCCCTGGTGCTGTTCCCGAGTCAGGCGAACGGCTCGCTCTTGATGAAAGAAGGCCGCGCGGTCGGCTCGCGCCTCGTGGGGCAGCCGTTCACCGAACCCAAGTACTTCTGGGGACGGCTGTCGGCTACGGGGCCCTTTGCTTACAACGCGGCCGCTTCTTCCGGCTCCAACCTGGGGCCCACCAATGAAGCGCTCGCGAAGGCGGTGGCCGGGCGCGTAGCTGAATTACGTGCTGCGGACCCGGGGAACAAATCCCCGATTCCGGTGGATCTGGTGACTGCTTCGGGCAGCGGGCTGGACCCGCACATTTCGCCGGCTTCAGCCCTGTTTCAGGTGAGCAGGGTGGCCCGGGTGCGCGGGATCCAGGAAGGTCAGGTTCGCGAAATTGTAGAAAGACATACGACCGGAAGACTGTTGGGCTTTCTGGGCGAACCTGTCGTGAACGTGCTGCTCGTCAACCTGGACCTGGACGCCATTCACCCGACGACGGACCGGCGCTGACGATGGAGGTCGTTGACCCATGAACGAGCCGGACGCAAAGCAGGCGGACGTTTCGTCGGAGCATTCCGGCGACGCGTCCGCGAAGGACGCAGGGCAGCGCGCGCAGTCGGAACTGTCGCGCGAGCGGATGCTTGTGACTTTGGGTACGCGGCCTCCTTCTGCGCGGCTCGTGCGCCTCGTGCGTCGGCTCGCGCGCGCGGAGCGCGCGCAGGTCGTGGCGCTCCATGTGAACACGGGTGCGGCGCTCACGAAGGAGGAGGCCCGCGCGCGCGAGCAGAACCTGGAGTTGGCGCGCGAGATGGGTGCCGAACTGATCCAGACGACCGGTGATCTGCTCGAGACCGTCACGGACTTGGTTCGCCGTCGCCACATCACGCAGGTCGTGGTCGGTCAACGTCGGACGCGCTCCTGGTGGCGACGCCTGTTCCTCGGGCCTTCTCTTGTCGAGAGACTCCAGGATGCCTGCCCCGGCGTCGACATCGTAGTCGTGCCGGACCGCGAGTCCGAGGTCCGACGTCTGTTTGCCTTCCACCTGCGTCCCCGGTCGCCCCTGCGCGACTACCTCGCAGCCGTTGCCGCAACGGCCGCGGCCACTGTTCTGAACTTGCTCATGTTGCCCTTCACGGGATACTGGGCGCCTTCACTCTTTTACCTCTTCGCCCTGCTCCTTCTGGCCACGCGATTGGGCCGCGGTCCGCTCTTTCTCACGGCGGGCCTTTCGGCCCTGCTCTGGAAT
>CAZPFB010000027.1:0-54559 GCA_964585735.1 uncultured Leptospiraceae bacterium | reverse complement strand
GGTGCTCGCGTGCGCTCTGACAGACCACGAGGTCTTTTTGACCAAGGAGATTCTGGCGGAAGTGGAGCGTGCCTTCCGCAAGAAGTTCAAGTATCCGCCCGATCTTGTGCGGGAGCAGCTCGACTTTCTGAGGCTGAAAGCGAGAGAGGTCAAGATAACCGGGAAATTGAAGACACACAGTCGGGACCCCGACGACAATCATGTACTGGAAGCCGCCTTAGTATGCCGAGCTCACTTGCTGGTCACAGGAGACCAAGACCTCCTTTCCTTGGCGCAGTTTGAGGCCACCAAGATCCTCAACCCCCGGCAGTTCCTTCAGGAACACACATAGAAAGCGCGGTGGACAATTTCGGCCAACTCGAACAATACGAACAGTGGATCGCCCGTTGGAAGGCCGCTCCCGCACGCCTTCAAGCCCGGACGTACTGGCGAATGGCACGCACGAGACCATCCGGATCATCGGTGCCGATGATGAAGCTCTTACCGTTGCGGTAGGTGAGTTTCACGCCCTGCTGCCCGCTCACGTTCCACATCCAACCCAACGGAGTCAGCCGGATCCCGTAGCCGTACCACCACTTGGTGGGAACGCCTTCCACAGAGGCGACATCGGCGATGGCAATCGTCCGGCGAATGAGGCCGGGTCCGAACGCCAGCCCGATCGACTGCGAATCGACCTTCACCGTGAGCGAGGAGAACAGGACCATGATGACGGCCGCCAGGGCCGTCACCGAGACCACGGTCAGCCTCGTTTCGTGGGGCACGGTGAAAACGATCACGCCAACCAGAGCGGCGAGAAACGCCAAGAAGCCGAGGATGACCCACCCGCGTTGCGTGTGATTGTATCCCATGGACAGACGATGCGCGCTCAGAAACAGGATGTCAAGCACTCTAAGGTCACAAAACAGAAAGGCCGCGGCTTGTGGCCGCGGCCGGGGTGGTTACCCCCATCCCTGCGAAGGTGCGGTAAGGTCAGGGCTGGACCGAGATGATCTCGTCCCGGTTCACACGGTTGACGATGTGCTTGTACTCCGCGGACTCTTTTCCATACTTGAGTTCCGCCGCCCGGAGCAGGTGCACGTTCTTCTTGTAGCGGAAGCGGAACATTTGGTCTTCCGTTCCCACTTTGTACTTCTTGACCATGTTTTCCTGGAAGGCGTAGCACTGCGCCAGGTACTTGTGCGCCGGGTATTCCTTCTCGTTCTCGTCGATCTCGATGTAGAGCTCGAGGATCGGGATACACTGCGGCAGGTTGCCCAGGTCGAATTGATACATGACCCAGTTGCGGTAGACTGCCGAAAGCAGCTTCTTGAACGCGGGTTTCTCTCTCAGGTCCGCGTTGCGGATCTCGTCCAAGTGGTTGATGGCGCGTGTGAAATAGGTCACGGCCTCCAACTTGGCCTGCTCCTGCATCCGCTGGATGATGCGTTCTTCGCGGGCCTTGCGGTCCACGATCTGCCAGTACCACTTTTCGTCCAGGTGCTTCTCTTCGGAGCTTTCCTTCCGAAAGAGCTGCACGCGGTCACGCATCTTGATGATGGTGTTCACGCCGGACTGATACGACGACAGGGCCAAACGGTACTTGTTGTTGGCAAAGGCCCGCGAAAGCTGATGCAACTCGGCAAAGGCCTTGTTGTAGTCGCGATAGTCCGCGTTCTTCCAGAGTTCCTCGGCGCGGAGATTTCGTTTGCGAATCTTGCGCTCTTCGTCCGTGAGTTCGGACTCTTTGATATCCTCGGTGACCAGTTCACCGGGGGTCGGTTCAAACGGGGTCGGGTTGGCCGGGTTCTTCACATCCGTGCCGCCGCCACCGCCGCCGGCCGGCGGTTCTTCTTTGGCGGGGGCCGCCTGGAGCAGGCCCACGACCAAGAACATGCCGGCCAGGAATGCTAGGGATCGTTTCATATTGCGCACCTTCCTTCTGCTGGGAGACAGGGGTATAGTTGTCATGGACTTTATCGGGCATGAAACCCGCCGAATAAACCGGATACAACAAAATTTCCCGGCAATCGCGCGATCGGACCGATAGGCGGCGGCACCTGTCCGGACCCATTGCGCTCGTCTATTGGACGCAGGATTTCGAACCGCAACCGGGTCCGAGGCACACAGGCGCGAGATTTTGCGAAGCGAAGGCCGGGACGCAGCTCCGTGGCCGGAAGGCATTACGTCCCCTCGCCAAGCAGATCGCACCGAAGCGGGGAACGCTTCGGTGCGAGCCAAAAGTCCGGAGCGCGGGACTACTTGGTCAGTTGGTTGTAGATGTAACCCTGAGCACCAATCAGGACCGGAACGACGAGTGCCAGAACCCCGAGCATCAGAATGGCGCCCACGACCTGGTGGATCTTCATCCCGATGAAGGCCAGGATCATCATAACTACAACGATGACGATCTCCAGCGCCAACAGCCCGAGGAAGATGGTCCACTTCGATCCATAGGTCAGGTCGTTGCTCTTCTTCAGGGCGTCCAGGGGGCTCATGCCCTTGTCCAGGACGAGGAGCGGGGCCAAGCTCCAAGCAATTCCGATGACGATGGCGGGCAACACCATGAGGGCTGTTCCGGCCAAGTTCCCGATGATCAGAAAGCCGAAGACAAGAAAGAACTCACCCATGTACTTGCGGTATTGCGGATTGAATATCTCGGTACTGCTGATAGCAGATTCGCCGCGACCTACTTTGGCGGCAATCGTAACCAGTCCGATCGTTGTGCCCACGTTGAGGTACGGGATCCAAATGGTAAGGATCCACAATATCCCGTTCACCAGCAGAGGCACGAAATTCTTGAGTCCGAGCGCAATCCCATTGGAAACGATTGCACCCACTTCCAGTTTCTTTTCCATGAAGGCTCCTTGCGGCCGCAAAGACGGCACTCCAAGGAGAATCACGTGGTCCGGTCCTTTGTAAAACACTTCTTGGTTGGCCCCGGGCCTTTGTGCATTTTTTTGCCCGACCACTCACCTCCACCGAGCCGTGCGGCACCCACCCCGCCCCAAAAACCGACTTGTCCCGGAGACGACTGGGCTTCCCCATGCAACAATGCCCGGGCGCCTGCGGAGCCTTCTGACAGCGAGGAGCCTCCGCCTGGTCGCGGGGTGCACCGTCTTCTTATATACCGTTACGCACTTCCTCAATCACGCGCTGGGCCTCATCGATCTGGAGGCGATGGAGCGCGGCCGACTGGTCTTTTTGGCCTTCTGGCGCTTTCCCGGGATCGGGTGGGTCGCGGGGACCGCCCTGACGGTGCATCTCCTTTTGGGCCTGTTCGCGATTGCTCAGCGTCCCACACTCCGCATGAGCCGGGGCGAGTGGCTTCAGGTGGTAACGGGCCTGCTGATTCCGCTGATGCTGATCGGCCATGTCTTCAGCACCCGCGTCGCCCATGCGCGCTTTGGCGTCGATGATACCTACGCCTACGAATTGTTGAGCATGACCAAGTTGGGCGTCTTCTACCCCATGCTGGTGACGGCCGCAGTGGTTTGGCTCCATGGTTGTCTGGGCCTGTGGTTCTGGCTGCGACTCAAACCCTGGTTCGGTCGCGTGATGCTGCCGCTCTTCGCACTGGCGGTGCTGATTCCCACGCTGGCCATAGCGGGATCACTGCGCGCTCGCACCGAGGTGCTCGCCCAAGCACGACTCGATCCGACGTACACCGCGCGAGTGGAGCGAACCAGCGGCTCGAGCGACGCCATCGTGCAGGCGTCCCTTCGCGCGACCGGCGGGGCAACCGGCGTCTACGTGCTGCTCGTCGCGCTCGCTTTCGCGGCGCGGCCGGTTCGGGCGGCGTGGCGCCGTCGCGCCGGTTCTTTCGCGCAATCCTATCCGGACGGGCGACGTGTCCAAGCGCCCATTGGACACAGTATTCTCGACGCGAGCCTAGCGGCCGGAATCCCGCACGCGCACGTCTGCGGCGGGCGCGGCCGTTGCTCCACGTGTCGCGTCTCGATTGAGCTCGGCTTCGAACAACTGCCCGAGATGGACGATGCCGAGGCCACAGTCCTCACGCGCGTGGGCGCCACGGGGCGCGTTCGCCTGGCGTGCCAGACCCGGCCGCGGACCGACGTGGCCATTTCGCTCCTGCTGCCTCCGTCGGCCGGCGTGGTGGCGGCCCACGGTCGCCCGCGCATGCACGGGCAGGAACGCGAGATCACCGTCCTGTTTGCGGACCTGCGCGGGTTCACGAAGCTGTCCGAGCGTCACCTGCCCTACGACGTGGTCTTCTTGTTGAACCAGTACTTTCATACCATGGGCGCCATCGTCGAGGAACATGGGGGTCGCGTGGACAAGTTCATCGGGGACGGGATCATGGCGCTCTTCGGTCTGGGCGACGGACACATCGCGGACGCGGGTGCCGGTGGCGCATTGCGGGCTGGTCTGGCCATGTGTCGGGCGGTCGAGTCCATGAACTCACACAATCGCTCCCACATTTCCGAGCCGCTGCGCATCGGCGTGGGCGTACACGCCGGACCGGCCATCGTGGGTGAAATGGGCTACCGATCGACCGTCTCGGTGACCGCCATCGGAGATACGGTCAACACGGCCAGTCGCCTCGAGCAGGCCACCAAGCCACTGGAAGCTGTTCTGGTGGCCTCCCGCTCCACGGCCGAACGGGCGGCCTTCGGTCTGCCTGATGCGGCCAGCGCCACGATTCGGGTCAAAGGCAAGGAGGAGTCCCTCGAAGTGCTGGTCGTGCGATCGGTCGTCTGAAAAAATGGTGCAACCGGCCTCCCGTGCCGCGGGTCTAACGGTCGAACTATGTGGCCCTACGTCGCCCTTTCCGCTGCAACAGCCTTGGCCGTACCCGCTTCGGCCATTGGCGTGGGCTATCTGCGGCCCGTCCAACGCACGCGGGCGCCGGGATTCTGGATCGTGGCGCGCATCCTGCGCCTGCGCCGGGGTCGCCCCTCGCTGCTGTTTCTGATCCGCTACGGCTGGCTGCGGGATGCACCCCAGCCCGTGCAGGCAGATGTGTCGGCCGCGCTCTTGGGTCTCGCGCTGGGCGCGCGCGAGGGGCGTCAAATCCGGGGGCTCTATCTCGGGCTTGCTCCCGAGTTGGGTTCGTTTCTTGCGCTGGCCACCTGCGTGGAAATCGTCCGCAATCTGCGCGCGAACGGGAAGTAGGGGCGGTGAGCCCGAGGTTTCCCGCGAGTCTCTTTCGGCTGTGGGTCTCGCTCGCCTCGGCGATCCTGCTGCTCTGGGCCCTGCCCGCCTGCATCACGAGTCACTATAAGAAAGCCAACCAGGAATACGCGCACGTCTTCCGGGAGTTCCAGATGGACTCCGACTCGGCGCCTGCCGCCCGCACAGGCCGATTTGTGGGCACGACTCAGAGAAAAGGCCGCAGCTACTACCATTTGCAGTTCGATGGGATCCTGAAAGGGACCGACCGCGTGCTGGATGTTTTGCTGCCGGTGGTCGACGGCGAAGGCACCGCCCCGAAAGGGCCGGGCGGAAAATCGGGACCCATTTGGATCGAGGAAGCAGCACGGCGCATCGAATCCAAGCATCCGGCGTACCTGGTCTTCGAGACGGTAGCACCGCGAAATCTCGATTCGTTCTATGCCGTCCTACGACTTCAGGCCGGAGAGGCCTCGGATCCGGCGCAACTCCTACGCGAGCACTTCCGCACTGAAGTCCGGGGCCTGGAGTACCCGGTGATGTTCGCCAAGATCAACTTTTCTATCAACTATACTTATTCGGCCGATGCGATTCGGTGGAAGCGGCCGGCAGGCGGAGCGGCCGTCGTTTCGGCGGCCTGGCTGGATCTGGGCCCTTACGAAAGCGAGCGAATGAAAGTGAGATGGGTCGAGAGGAGTCGCGGTGTATATACGCTGCGTCAGTTGGGCTACATCGGCACGGTGCCGGCTGACGTGATCACTGCACCGCTACAACTGGTGGGCCTTTGTCTACGTCTGCTGGTCGGACCGGGAGCAAAGTAGGTTCAGGTGAGGCCGCCACGGACGACGGCCAGTGTCACCGTCGCCCGCGCGACCAGATTCTCGCGGCCGGCCTTCTTTGCGAAAACGTACGCATCCGAAACGATGATGGTGCGCCCGTTCTTGAGAACCTCCGCCACACAGCGCAGTCCGTCGCCTACGGCGGGGCGCAGCAGATTGATCTTGTACTCGACGGTGAGGACAATTTCGCCAATTCCCACGAGACTCCCGGCGGAGCCGCCCGCCGTATGATCGGCCATCGTGGCCACGACTCCTGCGTGCACGAAGTTGTTCTGTTGCAGGTGCTTCTCAGCCAGGACGAGGGAAGTCTCCGCCCGTCCCGGTTCGATGGACACCAGTTGATAGCCGACCTCACGGATGAATGGCGCGCTTTCGAAGATCGAATGGGCTGTAGCTGCGAAGTCAGGGTTTCGTGGCTTGAGGCGTTTTTCGTACACAGGGATGGCTTTTCACGGGACGACCGCCGTTGCGAGCAAGAATCCGGGCTCCCGGTGCGAAGGTGCGGGTCAGGCGGCCCATCAATCGAGTCCACTCAATCGTTTACGCTTGCCAACATCTCGAATGGCCCGATGGATGGCTTTGTTTTCCGGGGAGTCGCGACCACGACGTCGCTCACGCGCGGCCTGGGACTCCACCTCCCGCGTCAGCTTCAGGTAGCTTTCGAGGCGCGCGGGGTCCAGCTGACCGGTGGCGCAGGCCTGCGCGACGGCACAACCAGGTTCGCCCTGGTGACGGCAGTCGCGAAAGCGGCAACCATGGGCCAATTCAGCGATTTCGGGAAACGAGTCGGCCAGCCCTTCGCCCGCATCCCAAAGTTGAATTTCACGCATGCCGGGGCTGTCGATGATGAAGCCCCCTCCGGGAACGTGGAACATCATGCGCGAGGTCGTGGTGTGTCGCCCGCGCGCGTCATCGGCTCGAACCGCGCGTGTCTTTTGGATGGAGCCGCCGAGGAGCGCATTGATGAGCGTGGACTTGCCCGCGCCCGACGAGCCCACGAAGACCGCGGTGATGCCCGGTTCGATCAGGGTGGCGACCCGTTCCACTCCGCGACCTTCCGGCACGCACAATGTGAAGAGCAGCGTGCCCGCCGCGATTGCGCGCGTCGTATCCACCTGCGTCGCGAGGTCCGTGGCCAGGTCTTCTTTGGTAAGCAGGATCACCGGGACGGCCCCACCCGAGCGGATCATCGCCAGAGTGCGCTCCATCCGCCGCGGATTGAAGTCGCCGTCGAGCCCCTGCACGACAAAGGCGTAGTCGATGTTCGCAGCGAGCAACTGTTCGACCTCCACGGCTCCGGGGGCCCGCCGGGCCAGGTAGGTGCTCCGCGAGAGCACACCCGCGATGCGCCCCTGCGCAGTGAGCGCGACCCAATCGCCCACGGCAATCCAGGAGGAGGAGGGATCGGCGCTTCGCGGAAGAGGGCCGCTGCGGTACCCGGACTCCGAGAGCGCGAGGTAGCGCCCGCGCGAAAGGTTCACGATCCGCGCGGGCCGCGCTTCGGGGTCGAGATCCTCAAGCTCACGGGCGCGCTTGGTCGTCCAACCGAGGTCGGCAAGGAGAGTAGAGTTGTCTTCGCGATCGGCCATCGCCACCACCAATGTGGCCCTGCAGGGTTTCCGGTCCAGCATAAGGAAGAGTCTTCGGGGTTGGAGGCGCACAGGGCAACGCGAATTGCTGGCGCTCCGAACCCCGGTCTTGGAATCCGCAAGGCTCGCGGAAGTTGCGCCATGGGCGTCTCCTGCCCCGATTGGGCTGCGGTTCACCCCTACTTACTTGTGGGAGACCGCTGCGAGCGCGAAGCTCTATTGTGCCCCGACAAATCACTTTCATCTTTGCCCTTTCCTGCCTGCTTGCACTTACCTTCTGCATTCCGCACCCATCACAGCGGGAAATCTGCTATGATGGTGACTTCGAAAGCACCGGCGCCAACGAAGCTTTGCTGGTACAATGTGGTCTTCCCCTCCTGATCCTTGAACGGGACCGGAGAACCAGCGCGGCCAAAGCGCAGGTCACAGTGGATTTCTTTCTCCCAGCCTGTGCTTTCGCCATGTACGCCTACAACGAGTGCAAGAAACGAAAAGGGCGCACTCAACTGTACTCCGCGTACTAACTGGAATCTGGGTGAGTCCTTACTCCGGCCTCGGGTGGAGCGATCCGATCCTCGGAAGAGCCCGTATAAGACCCCGCGCCGCCAGTGCGGACTTGGTTCCCACGTGCGCGATCGTTTTCCGAATGTCCGCTGCCCTTTGGAGATAGGGGACGCGGGGCTGGCTCTTGAACGGTTTCGGGCGCGCCTAAGCGACGGATCGCCCACGGTCCATTCACGATCGCTTGCCGGAACTCGAGGGCGCGGTGAACGGCTCCGGGCAAATCGGGAAGAAGCGGAATCTGTGCGACCCTCTTTGCTGTTCATTCGAAAACCAGCCCTCCCCGCGCGCCCAAGGGTTCCGAACAATGGCGCGTGCAAACTTGAGGCCGTTCGTTCGCAAAAGGCGCGCGTGCCGTGACCTCTCCTCGGCAAGTATGCGTTCGCAACCATTCCAAAGCAACAGCGGATCATCGATCATCGGGTGCGACTGCGCTCGTTGGTACCACGTACACTCTCTGCATTCTACACCCTCCGACGGTGCGCTTGACCAGGCACGGCTTCCTTGATCCCAACGAACGCGGTCGTATTCGGAAATATCCGCTGCCCCTTTGGAAATGAAGGATGCTGACGAGTCCGTGAACGCTTTCGGGCGCGCCTAAGCGACGGAATGCGCACGGTCATATCACTGTGGCTTGCCGGAACTCGAGGGCGCGGTGAGCGGCTTCGGGCAAATCGGGAATGGGGACCATCCACGATGCACGAACTGCCTCCTTGGAATTCGACGACCGCCCTCTTCGCGCGCCCATGGGTTCCGAACACCGCCCCTTGCAGACTCGAAGGCGTTCGTTCGCAAAAGGCGCGCGTGCCGGGCCCTCTCCTCGGCAAGTATGCGTTCGCAACCATTCCAAAGCAACAGCGGACGGGCGCGATGCGAATGTTTTCGTTGGCGCCACACGAGCCCTGTTCCGCCGTGCGAAGAAGCCCCAAACTTACACCGCGAACATCTGGTTGTCACGCGTGCGCTGGTCGGGCAAATGGGGCCTCGGGGAAGTCTGGATTCCCCGTACGGGGCCTCGCATAAAAGAGTTGCCCAAACCAGTGGCGCGACGCTCCCTAGGAATGCGACATAACCGTATGGCGCGCGGGGCCCGGTTCCCGCGCGAACCTCCAACCTGTGAGCACGAAACCAACAGCTTTTTCCGGCCCAGCGCTGGCCGCAAAACCCGGTGGCGGTCAGCCCGATTCGGGAGCCGACCTCAACCGCGAACTTCTGCGCCACCACCCGCGTCGCTCGGAGGCATCGGACTGTCCGCAGTGCGCGGGCATCGGCTACCTGTTCGATCCGCTGGGCGCGGGCAAGAACGAAGGCAGTTTCGTCCTGTGCGAATGCATGCGCCGTCTGTGTCGCTGTGGCGGAAATCCTCCCTACGACTACTTCGATCCCGAGCAGCACTCCATGCGCAGATGCCCGGCGGGTGAAGCGGAACTGGCTGTGGATCGGGCCACGACGCTCGAGGCCCAAAGCGGAATCCCGGCTCGCTACCGCTGGAAGTTCATCTCGTCGCTCGAACTGGTGGATGATTCGCTCATCATCGCGGTCGACCACGCCATCGAGACGGTGCGACGCTTCGGTGCAGGAGACCCCCAAGGGCTCTACCTGTACGGACCTCCCGGTTGCGGCAAGACTCTGTTGTCCTGCGCCATCCTCAACGAGCTGATCCGGCTGCATCAAATCCCGGTGCTCTACGCAAAAATCAGCCGCGATATTCTGGGCCAGCTCAAGGCCTCGTTCAATCCCAATTCGGAATATTATGGGGAAGGACGTAAGATTGAGGAACGATTAGCTTCAGTGACGGCGCTGGTCATGGATGATTTCGGGGCGCACCGAGAAACAGAGTTCGTCAACAGCGTACTCTACGACCTGATCGACGCGCGCTACGAACGGAACCTGCCCACGATTCTCACCTCCAACGAGCCTCTGGAGCGCCTGCGGGAGACCTCGGGAGGGAGATTGTACAGTCGCCTCAAGGAACTCTGCGTCGAGATCCACCTCGACGCGCCCGACTACCGGCAGCGTTCCAGCCGATCGTACTGAGGCCCACGCATGCCGAGGCCGTCCGATTGGCGGGTCGCGTATGTCGGGCTGGGATCGAACTTGGGCGACCGGGCCGATTACCTCCGTCGGGCGCGCGTGGACCTCTCGGCCCACCCATCTATTGAGCTCGAAGCGACGTCCCCCGAACTGGACAACCCGCCGCTTCTGTTTGAGGAACAGGGGCGCTTCCTCAATCAGGTGGCCCGCATTCGAACGGGTCTCGGACCCCGCGAATTGCTCGCTTTTCTCAAGGAGGTGGAAGGCCGGTTGGGTCGAACCAAAACTTTCCCCAACGGGCCCCGCGAAATTGATCTGGACATACTTGCCTTCGAAAACACCGTCCTCCAGACTCCAGAACTCACGCTGCCTCATCCAGGCCTGTTGACCCGGCCGTTCCTGCGGACGCTCCTGGCCGACCTGGGGCGGACGCCCGAGGAACTGGCGCAAGGACGGAGATTGTGAGCCTCATCCGAAAAATACCCGTGATCGGCCGCATGCTGGACCCCGCCCACACCCCGGCGCGCGCGTACCACGGGATCGACTCGGTGCGTCGCCGGGCGGGCTTTCTACATTATCCAATTCGCGCGTTGTTTCGCACCGTGGCCCGGACGCAGCATGCCGAGATCGAAACCATCGGTATCGAGAACGTACCACCCGATGGATGCGTTTTCTTGGTGGGCAACCATCCCAACTCTTTTCTCGACTACTTCAACCTCATCACCGTCATCCGCAGTCCGGTCGGCACGGCGGCCAAAGATACAATCACGTCGCTGCCCTTTCTCGGCCCCATTCTGCGCGACCACATGATGCTCATCCCTGTGGCCCGCGCTCAGGATCGCGAGGAAACCGGAGTCAGCGAGGAGGCACGCACCGCCGCGAACGAGCAGATGATGAAGGACGCGGTGGAACAACTCGTGCACGGCCGGCTTTTCAACATCTACGCCGAGGGTCGTTCCACAGATTCGCGCAGCCTGAATCGGATCAAGCTGGGATTCATTGCCCTGGCCATGCAGGCGGAGCGCGAGTTCAACTATCGCCTGAACCTGCGCATCGTTCCCTACGGCTACTACTACGATCGCATCAACAAATTCCAGAGTTCGGTGTGCGTGATCTTCGGACGGCCCTTCAAGATCCGTCACCTGGTCGACCTTCCGGTCGACTTCCTGTCCCTTTCACCGAAGGAGCAGACCGCACTCGAAAAGAAGATCATGCTCGCGGGCAAAGCCAGGCTCCAGGCGGACATCGAGAACCTCATCATCAGCATTCCGGATCGAACACTGGTTTCGCTCATCGACGACGCAACCGCGCTGTACGTGCTCACACCGTTCAAGTACATGGGTCCGTACCAAAATGTGCGCGAGAAGTACATCCTGAGCAAGATGATCGCCGAAGCCGTGCAGGCCGCGCACAAGACCGACGAGGGTCGCGCTCGTTTGGCCGAACTGCGGCGGCTGCTTGCCGAGTATCGTGGCGCGCTGTCGGCTGCGCGGGTCCCGGACGCGCTCGTGCGACGGGAGTTCACGTGGATGTCCGTGGGCTACCACATCAAGGCGCTCGTGCAGGGAGTCCTGCTTTCGCCGCTCACGCTGTACGGCTACATCACGAACTACCTGCCGAGACAGGCGGGGCGTCTCATGCGCTACTGGGTCATCGACGTCCGAAAACGCGCCAAGGTGGACGGGGACGAGCAGGCCATCGTCGCGGCCTTTGCCACGGCGCTCGTTAGCTACCCGATCCTGGGAACGGCCATCTACTTCCTGCTGCGCCGTGTTTCGGTATGGGCCGCCTCGCTCCCACCCGAGACGCCCTTCGAGATCGCGCGGTCCTGGATCGGCGCGCATCCGGGATACTTCGCTGGGACGGCCATGATCTTCTCGGTCTACCTCATGGGCCGACTGTGGCGCTTCTCCCTCCGCTACGGAGCACGCCTGCGCCAGGCGTTGCTCTTTTTGTGGGACGGCTTCCGTCGCCTGTTCGGCGGCGACCGACTGCGCAGACTGCGCGAAAAACGACACGAGATCATCGATGCCATCGACTTTCTGATTGGCGATTTCCACTGACGTTTGAGGAGATGGTCCCAAGCACCCACGCGCGCTGATTCCACCCAATGAACTACCGACTCACCGATCACCAGAGCATGCTGCACGCGCTGCAACGCGTACAGGGAAAAGAGGGCCGCAGCGCGGGCCTGCCGGTTACTGTACAAGCGGTTGAGACGGACGCGGCGGTGGGAGAAGAGATCGTCCTGCGCACGAACGCAAAAGCCACCGAGGCCATCGTCTATCCGTTCAAGGAAAACCTCCTGAAGATCCGCATCCAGGGCCTGGACGAGACTTCGTACCGGGTAAAGGACATCGTCATCGAACCGGTGGCGCGGCACTCGGCGCGCGTGGAATCCAACGTGCGCGTTTCCGAGGTGCTCGCCGCGCCGCCGGTGGATATCACCTCCAGCATCGCGCTCTATGGAAAGACGTCGAGCATTGCCAAGACCTGCCAGATGGGAAAGATGTTCCTCATCAACCATCTGAATTCGCGCGGGTTCATGGTTTCCGATTGCTCCATCGGCTTCTACTACGCCAGTGACAACGAACTCTTTCAGCATCTCGAGGAGAACGGGAAGCATCTTTTCGTCATCGACGCCCTCTCCAAGTCCGTGCATGCCGGTCCGGCCTACTACGATCCAGTGACCGACCTGCGCGAGGACCGCCGGGAGACATTCTTCACCTCCTACTCTCGGGACAAGGTGCGTTCTCACTACGTGTACACGTTTCGCGATCAGGTGGGCACGGTGATGGGCTACGTCGACCTGCGCAGCACGATGCCCGGGCTCGGCCAGCGGGCCCTCAGTTCGGCCGAAAGTCGCGGTCGGACCCTGGCTCTGTTTGAGGAGTTCTTGTTCGAACAATGCGTAGATTTGGTGTTCCAGATGGAAATGTTCTCCGTCAAGCAGTGGGTCCGAATCGGAAATTCGGAGGAACTCCTGGACGTCAGCGAGAACGGGCGAGGGGCGCGCCTGACCGTTCGCACCGAGGCGGAACGCATCCTCAGGCAGGGGTCCAAGGTTCGCTTCCAACTTGCTCTGAACGGAGCCGCGCACGAATTCACGGCCACGGTGCGCTCGGTCAAGCCGCACGAAGGAGGATTGGCCGTCGGCCTGCGGATCCACCGCGGCTCCGCCGAAAACTCCCTCCCATTGCTGGCCGCTTTTGCGCGCTCGCAGATGCCTGCTCTGGCGGCCAACGCCTAGGTGCATTCGTGGCGGAACCCGAGCACAGCTCATCCATGTCGGATTTCGAGATCGTTACTCGCCATATCGTGATGGAGCGCGACCTGAACGCCTTCGGAAACCTGTTCGGCGGAGTGATGTTGGCCTGGCTGGACGAAGGATCAGCGCTGTACGTCATGGAACGCATCGGATATGCCGACTTCGTCACGGTGAGCATGGACAACGTAAACTTCCGGACTCCGGCGCGTCGGGGCGACGCAGTGGTCATCTACTGTCGCACGGTGAAGACGGGCCGGTCCTCGATCACGATGGAAACGAAGGCCTTTGTGCATGAACCGGGCACCGGCGCCAAACGCGAAGTCATCACCTGCCTGGTGACCTTCGTCTGCCTGCGCGACGGTCGGCCCTATCCGTACTTCGAAACGCCCGAGTACCGGTCGTGGCTTGCCAGAAACGACGGCGCGTGACCGCTCTGCGTGATCGCCTTCCTCCGGCCGGGGCTCCGTCCGGCGTTTTGCAGAAACGACATGCGGTGCTTGCGGCCGTGCCTCTACACCTTCTCGAACGCCACTCCAATTGCTTTGCCCAAGCTTACCATCTGGCCGAAATGGTAGGCCCCGTGGTCGGCCATCATGAGAATACCGCGAAGCAGCGTGTGATCGGGCTTCTCGGCGCGCGGCACGGGTGAGAGCAGGTCCGCACTCATGGCCAGGGCAGCAAATTCTTCCACGAGCGACTGATAGCTCTGCCATTCCTGCTCCCAGGCTCCGGACGCCGGTTCTCGGGACTTGGGCCAGTAGTCATCCGGCCAAATCCATTCGTGCCGGTAGTCGGGCTTTGTGCAGTAGTCGCGCTGATCCTGAAGCGCAAGCCGAAGGTGCGCGAGCAGTTGGTAGGCGCTGGAGGTGAAACCGGACGGGACCACGCCACGCTCTTCCGGGCGAAAGGCCGCTACGATTGATTCCGGCGCAATGTGAGCGCCCTGGAGTCGGAGCGCAGAACCAAGACTCTGGCGGAGCTTCTTTTCGTCGGAGTTCATCGTCGGATCAGAGCGACAGCGGCGCAGGAAAGCAACCCGAAAACGGTGGCGACCCTGGGAACGCCAACGCAGACCCAGTCCACTGCCCGGCTCGAAATCGCCTCGACAGGGGCAGGCGGCCGTGCTCGGCTTGGGCGACGGTAGCCGCCGTGAACGAGCCCTTTCGATGGACCGCGCGGGATTGGACTCCCGCTTACCTTCGCCTCAGCCTCGGCGAGCTCGAGCGACGAGCAGAAGCCGCGGTCGAGATGTTGCGGGAGTGCCGGCTGTGTCCGCGCAATTGCGGCGTCGATCGCCTGGCCAACCGAGCGGCTTCCTGTCGAATCGGGCGCCGGGCTCTCGTGGCCAGTCACTTTGCGCATTTCGGAGAAGAGGATTGTCTTCGCGGTACGCGGGGAAGCGGCACCATCTTCTTCACGCTCTGTAACCTCCGCTGCGTTTTCTGCCAGAATCACGACATCAGCCAATTGCGCGCCGGGAGCGTCGTGAGCCCCGACCGGTTGGCCTCCTTCATGTTGGAATTGCAGGGTCTGGGTTGTCACAACATCAACCTGGTGACGCCCGAACACGTGGTTCCGCAGATCCTGGAAGCCCTCCCGATAGCCGTGAAGCGCGGACTTCGTCTGCCAATCGTCTACAACACGAGCGCGTATGACTCACACGCAAGCCTGGAGCTGATGGACGGCATCGTGGATATCTACATGCCGGACTTCAAGATGTGGTCGCGCGAGCATTCGCACCGCTATCTCAAGGCGCCCGACTATGCCGAAGCGGCGCGCGCGGCCATCGTGGAGATGCAAAGGCAGGTGGGGGACCTGACCTTCGACGAACAGGGACTGGCCAAACGCGGCCTGTTGGTGCGCCACCTGGTCATGCCGGAAGGAGTGGCCGACACAAGAGAGATCATGCGATTCCTCGTGCGCGAAGTCTCGCCGCATGTGTACGTGAACATCATGGACCAATACCACCCCGACGCCAGGGTATACCATGACAGGTACTCCGAGATCAATCGCCCCGTGTACGAGCAGGAGTATCGGGAAGCGCTTCGGACTGCCGAACAGGAAGGCGTCTACCGCTTCGATTACCGGCGCAGCTTTCGACGCCGCAGGTGGTACTGACGCGTAGGCTACCACAAGGACTTCGATTGAGTGTCTTACGCGAGAGCACGAAAACTCTATGAGCTGGATTTGCGGGCACGCGTGCGACTGGCGCCGCTCGAACGGCGGTTCTTGCATCGAGTCCTCCGTCGATCGACGGCCGCGATTGCAAGTGGGTTGGGGGATGCCATAAATGGGGTCATTCTGGCAGGATTGTATGAAGTAACGTGGAGGCACTTCATCTCGACCGTTCCGAACCCCACTGTCATCTGCATCTACCAATTGGGCCAAGCGGTCGCGGTGGCCGAGGCGGACGCGGTCTTGTTCACAAGGCCAGAAACAGACCTCGGAAGCCAAGTGCAAGAAATCGTCTCTGCCGCCCTCCGCCCTTGGTTCTCTGAATTTCCCTTCTCGGGGGGGACCTTCACCGTTGTTCGCGATCCGCGCGAGATCGAGGACATGGAGGGCATCAATGGGACCGTGCTACTCGCTCAGTTCTGCGGCACTTGCGACGGGGGTCAGGCAATCCTGAACTTGGTAGTGCCGTATGCAGGCATCCCATCACTGGTGCGCACCCTTTCCGCTCCCTTACATCCATCACCGATGGGAGCGCACAACACGCAATGGAACCTTGAAGTTCGTACCCCTGTGTTGCTTGGGCTCAATCTGAAGTCACTGTTGTCAGGAGTTCCTGTTCCGCTTCCAAACTGGAAGCCCGACGAAATGATGATCGCCTACGAAGACCAGAGTGTGCGCGCGAAGATCTTCTACGACCGTGGCGGGCGGCTTTGGGCCAAGTTCATGGAGCGTCTGCCAGGACTTCAACGAGGACTGCCCTACGTTCGGCTTGGCCGCGCGAAGATAGACCGCGCCGTCGCCATAGAGCCGGGCAGGTTCGTCGAACTCTTCGAATCCCTGCAGGACGATTTCCACTTGGTTTGCGCAGATGGCTCGTTGATCCCCGTGGAGATAGGTGCGAGGGAGCAGTTCCTTCTACGGAAAGGTTGGGATGCGAGACGGCCCTTCATGGGGAGCACGCAATAGCGATGCTTCCTCCGACCTACACTCTGACGCGATGGGCAGGGTTGCAACGGGCAACCCGCCCACGATCCCCTCCGACTCGGCACGGAGGGCGCTCCCCAAATCAGGAAGTTCAGACAGTTGAACGCGCCGCCGCCACTCACGCGGCGGCTGTCTTCAGATCAGCCCGCCACCGATGAGGAGGCGCAACCCGCCGACCACCAGGACGATCACGTTGATGATCAGGCCAGCTTTGTTCTTGGCGAACGCTCCAATGATTGCGCCGAGCAGGGCGATCGGCAACATCAGCCAGTTCATCCAGCCCAAAAGCGGGATCATTCCCAAGAAAACAATGGGCGATGCCATGAGGCCGAGCAGGATAGAAATGATGTTCATGTTGGGTCCTTCCGCTGTTTGGCTTGGTTGCCGTTGCGGGCAACAGCCGCTAACCAGCCTGCCACCGTGCAGGGCAGCAAGAAAAAAAAGAGAACCGCTCAGGGGTTTCCGGTTCGGGAGACGGGGCAACGGTCGCCTGAACGCCAATTAGTTGTGGTCATGGGCACCGCCCGTTTCATCCTTTGACCGGTCCGCCCCGCGCGGAATCGGAGGGTCGCATGCGCGAAGTCAGCATCATCGGAGCCTACCAAACCAAGCACGGCAACCTCAAGGATCGCACGGTCCGTGAGGTACTCGCGGAGGCGGGCAACCGCGCCATCGCCGACGCCGGAATCGACCGCAAGGAGATCCAGGCCCTGTACATGGGCAACTACAACGGCAACATCCTGAGCAGGCAGAACACCATGGCCGCGCTGGCCTCCACCGTTCTGGGTATTCCTCAGGCGGCCACCATGCGGGTGGAAGGCGCCTGCGCTTCCGGTGGCATCGCCTTTCGTCAGGGCTTCCTCACGGTTGCGGCCGGTGTCTACGACACAGTTCTCGTCATGGGCGTCGAGCTGATGAACATCCCGACCGATCGTGTTCCTCTCGAAGAGCAACTGCACGCAGCTGAGGCTGGGGTCGATGCCGACTACGAAAGCGGGATCGGCGTCAACGGGTCGGCCATGTTTGCGTTCTGCGCGCATCGCCACATGCACGACTACGGCACGACGCGGGAGCAACTGGCCATGGTCTCTTCCAAGAACAAGCACCACGGCTCGCTGAACCCGGACGCGTACAAACAACGGGAAGTGCCCATCGAGAAGATTCTGTCCGCGCGCATCATCGCCACGCCTTTCTCCACTCATGAAGTCTCGCTCGTGACCGACGGTGCTGCGGCCGTCATCCTGACCACGCGGGAGCGTGCACGAAGCCTGCGCGGACCCAAGGCCGTGCGGGTGTTGGGTTCGGGGCACGGCGGCGGCTACTTCAACATCGCCGATCGTCCCAGCCACACCGAAATGCCGGCCACCATCAACGCCGCGAACGAAGCCTTTCGCATGTCCGGCATCAAGCGCGAGGACGTCGACGTCCTCGAATGCCACGACTGCTTCAGTTTCACCGAGATCATGAACATCGAAGACCTGGGCTTCGTCCCGAAAGGAAAGGGAGGCCCTTTCACCGAAGAGGGACACACCCGTTTGGGCGGAAAGCTGCCGGTCAATACTTCGGGCGGGCTTTCGGCCAAGGGTCACCCCATCGGTTGCACGGGGACCGGCCAGATCGTGGAGATGACGTATCAGTTGCGCGATGAGGCGGACAAGCGCCAGGTGCAGGGCGCCAAGCATGCCCTCACCCACGTTCTCGGTGGTCCCGGCGCGGTGAGCACGGTGCACATTCTCGGGAGGGACAATTGATGCTTTCTTCACCGGTGGAAACCAGTCTCAAGATGCTCACCTGCAATTCTTGCGGGAAGAAGGGGCCCGTTGGAATCGCCTGCTGCTCCGGCTGCGGCTCGGAGGATCTGAGCGAATCTGTCTCTTCGGGAAAGGGAACCGTGTACACGTACACGGTGATGGACTTCGTTCCGGCAGGTCCTCACAAAGACAAGGCCCCATACGTGCTCGCAGTTGTGGAGACTTCGGAAGGTCTGCGAGTTTCGGCCATCGTGGAATCGAGCGAACCGTACCAGGTGCGCATCGGCACGCCGGTCGTCTTCAAAGAGTTCACCCCCGGCACCGGATTCGTGTTTTCACAGAGCGGCACATGAACGGCTCACGCGCTCTGACGGCGCCGTGGGTTCTCCGCGCCGCCGCAGGTTTGGTTGTAGTTCTCGGGAGCGCGCCACCCGTCGCATTTGCGCGGACAACGGCCGTCACCGCCGCCGAGTTGCCCGAACTGAAACGCTTCGAGTTCCGGGCGCTGGAAAGCCGCGTGCTCCCCGGCAACAGCACGGAGTCGGTGCGCGGCTGCCGCGGACGCATGGACGCAGGTGATCAGTTAGGGGACCTCGCCATCGTCTCCACGTTCTACCAGAACAACTGCTACACCGGTGGAACGTACAGCCACGCCGATTTTCGCGTGGAACAAGGCGAGTTCACCGGCGGATGGAAAGCGTACAGGCTGCACGAGCCCTCCCGCAAAGCCACGAAGTTTCTCGCTTCGCATCACGTCGTCTTCTATCGCTTCCCTACGGCCGTCGACCACGTGGCCTACCTGTTCGATGGCACTTCGCTCTTCAAGCGGGCCGATATTCCCAAGTCTCGCATCACGCCCGGCGCCTTCGTCAAGATTGGCGAGGTCGACGTAAGTGCGCTCGGCGGCTCCACGGTGCTTCTGATGGTGCCCGCCGGCGCGCGCCTGAGCGCGTTCGCGGAACTCGGACCAGGAGTGGAAGGCGCGCGGCTCGGGCGAACCGCTGTCGGTACAGTGGACCGCTACCGGCTGCGCGTCAACGGGACACCGTTCGACACCCGCCTGGGCTACACGGCAGGTCCCGCCAGCCACAGCAACATCTACGGTCGCACGAAGACCTACTTTCCCGTCGTGGATGCCCAGGGAAGTCCCGGCGTCGTCTGGCAGGACCAAAAGTCCCTGGCGGTCTTCGTGACCTGGGTTGGCGTTCCCTCCCGACCGCAAACGGTGGAGCTACCCCAATCCACGAGGCAACCGCTCGCTGCGGCCACGGCGGACGGCCGTGGCAATTTGTACTACCTTACAGTTGAGGAACGAGCTGCATCACTGACCGCACGGCGTGTGCTTCTGTCGCGGTCGGACGCTACGGGTCGCAACCCGACCCACTCCTCTCTGGATGCCGGGCCCTCCGGTCTGAATATGGTTGCTTTCGGGACGAGCAATGTGGCCAGCCTGGCCGTTTCGGGGGATCGGCTGGGGCTGGTCATTGGCCGCACCATGCACAAATCAGGCGATGGCCTGAATCATCAGGGCGCCATCGCCGTAGTGCTCGATGCGCGTACGCTGCGTGTTGTGCGAAACTTAGGACAGACGTCCGGTCACTCATTCGACAATGATGTAAACGTCGATGCTTCCGGCGATTTCCTGGCGTTGGACTTGGGAGACAACTATCCGCGCGGCGTGCACCTCCATCGCTTCCACGAACGCAGCCGGAGTTCGCGGCTGGTGTTCACCTTCAAGACACTGCACGGTCGGCAGGCCCGCTCCCCCGCCGGTCGAACCTATCCTCTCTACGACGAAATCAGCCGTGCCGGTAAACAGTTCTACCGGTGGTCCAACGACAATGCGACCTACACCGAATTGGGCGGAGTCGTTGCGGGCGAGCGCGGATATACGGTTGTGTTCGCGGGCGAATTCTCCCCCGCCGGGCGCGCGCTGGACAGTGCACGCACAGGGGAAACCGCAAACGACTCACGCAATATCGGCCTGGTTCTCGTGAGACCGGACTTTCCCACCGGACCCAGGTGGGGATCGGAGATTCCGGACGAAGCCATGCTCACGCGCGGACCCTCGGAAGTGGGCGGTTTCTACGATTTCGGTGGGCGTTGGACGAAACAACGCAACGCCGGCGTCGTGCAACTGACGCGCTACCGTGATCCCAAGACCGAGAACGTCAGTCGCCTCAAAGTCGTGGGCCGACCCGGCGGTCGCCTGCTCCTCCTGTGGGAGAAGTGGGGGTCGGCCTACTCGGACACGCAGGCCATGCAGGTTACGGACGATGGCCGGATCCTGGCCGGGCCGACTTCGCTGGGTTCTCTCGTGCGCCTGGGACGCACGGACGAGTGCCTTTCCCGCCCCGAGGGTGCCTATTGCTTCTCCGGAGATCAGGCTGATAGCCGCGTTGAGCTGACCATCATCCGGGACACGCCATGATCCGGGCTCATCGTGATGTGGCGCGTGGGCCGCTCGGACATCGACAGGTGGCCCCTGTGGGAAGGCAGCCGCCGCGTCTAGCTCAGCGACGGGGTGAGTTGCTTTCTCGCGGGCACTCGAACCATACGTAGGTTTGTCCCCGTTTCTCGGACCCGCAGCCCGGGGGCGGCGGGCACGGCGCACGGCGAAGAGTGAGAAAGTACCGGCCCGGGTGGATGGTCAGGCTGGCCCGCTGAAAGCGCTGCATCTGCGCGTGCAGACCCCAGTCGAAGAGCAGGGACGCCGGACACACCTGAACCAAACGGCGCGGCTCGAACCGGACATCCTTGCGGGTGAAGTCCTCGTGATACAGGACGTCGCCGCGGATTTTCCCGGACTCGAAGGCCGCCACGCCAATGGCCCCGAGCATCAAGACTCCGGCGCTCAATAGCACACGCCCACTCTGATGGCGCAGTCGCCACTCCAGCCAGCGCGCGGGCGCTGCACCGGCGGAGGCGACGGCAATCGCGAAGAACGGTAGAGCGGGCAACAGGTAGCGGCGGGGCATGCCCGTGAGCAGGTAGGGCGCAATCGCGCAGAGAGCCGCGATGAGGTTCACCCAAACGAGCGGCGGAATCCGCTGAGTCCAACTCGTCGCAATCCGAATGACCCCGTCCGCATGAGTTGGATTGCGCTTTGGCCAACCTCGACGCGCCCACAGAAGAACGCCGCCCGCAAGAATCAGCATCGGGGCCAACTCGACGACGACAACGCCGATGACTTCAGGTCGCAGGCGGATTCGGTGCGCAAAAGCTTGTGTGTACGCCCGCTTTTTCTCGAAGAACCCGCGGGCAAAAGTGACAGCTTCGTCGTTCGCAGCGAAGGCCGCCACACATGCCGCCAGGGCCACCACAGCGCCGCAGCCGGCCCAAGCCGAGGAGCCACGCAGTCCGCGATTTACAAGCGCCCAAAGTGGGAGCAGCACCAACACGAACAGACCTGCGTGTGCCTTGGTCAGCACGGACAAAAAGAGCGCGAAACCAGCCGCACTGCCAAAGAACAGGGCTCGACCCGCCGAACCGCTTATGAGCGCATGCAGGAGCAGGACCGCTGCACCCAATTCGAGCACGAGCAGAGGCAATTCGATCAAATTGTTGGCAAAGGAGCGCGACACCAACGGCACGCAAATCAATAGGGCGATGACCCACCACGCTCCCGGTGTTCTCCTCGCTCGGGGAACGGGAAGTCGCCTTTGCGCCCCTGCGAACTCACGCAACAGGGCGAGTATCAGGCCTGCGCACAACGTGGCCCAGATGACCTCCACACCGAAACGATCTCCCATCACACGAAAGAGGAGCGACTGCAGAAAGAAGGACAATGGTGGATGTTCCCATTCGAATGGGTAGAGCGTGTCGGTATAGTGCGGGCTCCACAGACTTCCTCGGCCCTCGGCCATGTTCCGGGCCACGCTGGCAAAATGCAGGCCATCGAGGGACATCCCGTAGCTGGTCAATCGCGGGAGCACGAGCAGCGCGAAGAGGGCCAAACTCAGAGCAAAGAGCGCGGACCGGATGGAGACCTCGTGCCTCATGTCACTTCCCGCCGAGGTGCAGCGAGACCGCGAATAGACCGTAGTTTTCGATCTGCCGATATCGTCGTGCCGCGAACACTTCGCCCAACGCGGCCAGATTGACTGCGGCCAACTCCCCGCTCATGTCCGTCGAGAGTCTGTCGTGATCGGAAACGGAGCGTGTCTGTACCACGTGACCCAACTCCATGCGGAGCGAAACGCGGTGGCCCCGCCGCAGGGTGCCGCGCACGCGAAAGGAACCCATGGCGACTCGGTAGCGTTCCACGCCTGCGTCTGCATAGAGGGGGCGATGGCCCAACTCAGCAAGGAGCGCATCCGCCGCATCCAACCACGCACCAACACCCCGCCAACGGCCCCGACCGGCTGCTTCGCCTGCAGTGACACCAAACCCCAAATCCAGACCGGGCAGGACCTCCCTGGTCAGGTCCAGGGTGAGCTCGGGCCCGCGCGCCCGATCCGTGCGTGTCGTCTCGCCTGCGAAGATGGCCCTTTCTCCGGAAGTGCGCTCGTACCAGGTGTGCTGCCCGATGAGATAGCGTTTCTCGTGCGAAAGCCAGGAGACGCTGGCCTCGACACTCCAGGAGGCGGCGAGTTGTTTTCGGTAGCCCAGACCCAGATCGTCGTGCGACTCCCGGAACACGTAGCGCGTGTAGGCCGTGCTGTACCCCAAGCCCAGCGTCTCCTGGGGAGGCAGCAGTACGGACGTGTAGAAGTTCACCCTCGGCCGCACACGCTCGCGCGCGAAGGCGAACGCGCCCATGGAAGAATCAAATCGCGCTTCCACGAGCAGCGGACGGCCGGAGCAGCCCAATCGTTCCATCCCGGGGCAGCGAAACCGATCCTCAGGAACCGTAAACTGGATCAGCGCCGGGCCGCCCAACGCGCGGTCTACGCCGAGAAGGGAACCGTTCGCTTCGTCCATGCTGCTCTCGATCGGCCGCACACTTTGAAACTCCGTGCCCATGGTCAGTGTGAGTTCTGCTCGCAACGCCGTTGGCGAAAGGGCGGACCCGACGAGGAGTTGACACAACGCAACGAAACCCAACTTCTGTCTGGAACTGGTGGGCATGAGGATCGTGTCGGATGAGGCGCGGCATGGCCCGGGCACCAGAGGCCCGCACGTGGTGGACACCCTCCCCACGCGCGGCTCCCGATCAACAGAAACATGGTTGGCACATCGGTTGCAGAGGGAGCCCCCCCACTCCTCTCGGAGAGAACGCGGCAGATGCTTGTGGCGGCGCACGCCACGCTGCAAACTCCCGCTTACGTGTATGACACCGCTGCGCTCGACGAAAGCGTGCAGATGTATCGGAGGTCATTTCCGCCTGGGACGCGTCACTTCTATTCCCTGAAAGCAAACGCCCAGGGCGCCCTGATCGCGCGATTGCATGGGCTCGGCTTCGGCGCCGAGACGAGCAGCGCTGCCGAGTGGGAAGCAGCCACGGCGGCGGGTCTTGCGCCGCGCGACCTGATTGTGGGCGGACCAGCGAAAACCCGCCAGCTTCTGGAGCGGGCAGTTTCCGGGGCCGCCTTCGTACTCGACTCCGAATCGGAAAGGGACATGCTTGCGGAACTCGCCCTTTTGGAGGATTCGCGCAAGGTTCTCGTGCGCGTAAGCATGGATCCTCGTGTACCGTTCGGTTTCCCTCCCCAGCGGGCCCTCGAACTGCTGAACGGCACGGCCGGCCAGCGTCAGGACGGCGGCGGCCTGGCCGGACTCCATTTCCACTCCGGAGGTCAGAAGCTATCCGTAGAGCGGATAATCAATGACATACAATCTTTTACACCGGTCCTCGATCAGGTTCGGCTGCGCGACTCGGCGAAATCGATTCTACTGATGGGATTGGGGATCGGCGTACCCTACAACACGGATGACCCGGAACTCAACTGGGGACTCCTCGCGCAACGCATGGGCGAGTTGCTGGCGGGCCCACCGTGGAATCGCTTCGAGCTGTGGACCGAGGCGGGCCGCGCACTCGTGGCGCGCGCCGGAACCTATGTGACGCGCGTCGTGGATCGGAAAGAGATGTCGGGTCGGGTGTTTGTTTTCGTCGATGGCGGTCTCCATGTACACAACCCCGGACTGGCGCTCGGTCGCTTCTTTCGCTCCAATCCCAACATCGCCGTCGTCCCGGCGGATCCGGTTCGGGAGTCGGAGGGAGAAACGGTGACCCTGGTCGGCAGCCTTTGCACGCCCGCCGACGTCCTGGCCCACGATGTTCTTCTACCCCGGCTCCACCCGGGCGACCTGGTCGCGGTGGCCAACTCGGGGGCGTACTGCATGACCTCGGCCATACTGGCGTTCAATGGACGGCCACCATACTCGGAAATGCGGATCGATGAATTCGGAAAAGCGCGCAGTTTGACGCCACAGTGGAGCTCGATCCTCTCCGGAGTCGAAGGATGAGTTCGGCGACCCGGACAGACCGGCGCACGATTGGAATGCCGACGATTCGCTCTGGGGCGCTCCGGGACCGCCTCGAAGAGCATGCAGGCAGGCCCTGCGTCTACTTTCGCGGCCGCGGCCTCACTTTCGGCGACATCGCGCTCGAAGCACACGCGCGCGGCGCAGCTGTGGAGCATGGAACCGTCCAAGCGGTGATGCTTTCCGATCCGCTGGAGTCCTACCTGCACATCTGGAGCGCCATCTTGCAGAGGCGAAGCGTCGTTCTGCTTCCCACGATGGGCGCGGAACTGGCGTCCCACCTCGCGCGCATCGCCGGGGCCACGCGTCTGTTACTTGACGGAGGTATAAGAAATCTCTCGTCAGCCGAATCGATGCGCGCCGGCAAAGCCACTACGGACGCAGACGGGCCGGCCGGAGGCAACCAGGTCGCGAGCGGCGCCCCACCAACGCTCGCACATCTGAGCAGCGGGACCACCGGCGCGGTCCGCTGGGTCTACACGCCGCACGAACACCTGTTGGAGTGTACGGCACGCCACGCCGAGCGGTTCTCGCACCGTTACGAGAATCAGGTCGCACTCCTGACGATGCCCCTGGCGCACTCCTACGGACTGTCCCTGGCCCTCGAGTACGCTGCAGCGGGTTCCGCCATCGTCCTTCCCGACCCGGAAACGCCCTTCGGACCGCTCGGTCTGCTCTTTGACCCGGCGCTCGCGCAGCAAGTAACGGCCATCGACGGCGTGCCGCACTTCTTCGCGGCCTTGGAGAAGGTGGTGGCTCGTTGCCGCGCTGCGAACCTCGCCTGGTTGGGTACCGGCGCAGACCGGGTCGATCCCGGAGTCATGGAGTCGCTGCGTCGTTCTCTTCCCGACGTTTCCGTGAGCAACCGCTACGGAATCACCGACATCCCTTCGGCCATCAGCATGCGTTGCGTCGGCCCGGGCGATTCGGCGGTGCACTGGGACAACGTCGGTTCAGCCGGCGACCACCTGCGCGTGGGCGTGACCGCCGGCGGAGAATTGGAGGTGGAGCACGCGGGCGCCACCGGGCCAATCCCAACCGGGGATATCGCGCAGCGCGAGTCGGACGGGACTCTGCGCATCCTCGGTCGCAGCGGCAGCCTCCTGAAGCGACACGGGTTTACCTTTGCACCCGAACTGATCGAAAGAGCCGCGCTCATGCACCCGCTCGTTTCCGATTGCCGCGCGCGCTTCGAAGGAAGCCAACCGCAGCAGGAATTACTGCTCGAATTGGTGGGCGGACCTCTCGACGAATCGGACTTCCGCTCGTACCTGGCGGGTATGCTCCCCGAGTACGCCGTTCCGGATCGCGTCCGGGCCGTCAGCACACTCGAACGCACGCACACGGGCAAAATCAGGCGGGCACCATGAACGCCACGAATTGCCGAAAGAGGGTGGAAGAGCTGGTACTTCGGCACACGCGACTGCACGACGGAAGTATCGAACCGCACAAACCGCTCCGCGAACTGGGTCTGGACTCGATGGGCGCTGTGAACCTGCTGCTCGACCTCGAGTCCGCTTTCGGCATCACCTTTCCCGACGAGTTGCTGACGGGGGAGGTTTTCCGAACTGTCGAAAGCCTTGCTGATTCCGTGGCAGCTCTCGTAGGAGGCGACGACCCCGCATGAGCACCGCCACCGGGGATGCAGTCTGGTCCGTTCTCCTGGAGGTGGCGCGCGGCGCCGAGGGGGACGCTCCGAATGCGTTTCGCGCGGCCCATTTTCCGTGGGGCGCTCTCATGGAAGAAGCCCTCAGACAGAAGATGCTCCCGCTGGTGGCGGCCCGCCTGCTCGAGGGACCATCCGAATCCGCGTGCCCCAAGTTCGTGCGCGCCCACCTCCATACCGCGCTGGCGGTGAATCGCCACCGCAATCATTTCCTGCGCGCCGCGGCCCGCGAATTCGGGGCAGCGCTCTCAGGGTCCGGTGTACGCTTCGTGGTCACCAAAGGCGTGTCGTTCGATGGGACCATCTACGAACCTGGCCTGCGATACATGAACGACGCGGACTTCCTGGTTCATGCCGACGACCGCAATACCGTTCGCGAAATACAAGAATCCCTGGGCTACCAGCCGGGCCTCTACGACGAGAAAGTGCACGCCGTCGTCCCTCATCCGCGGAAGGAGCAGATCATATACGCAACGCATCCCGATCACCTACCCATCGTGGCCAGGCTCACCGGCGATCCCGTCGTGCCCTGCGTCCACATGGACGTGGCCAACAGCCTCACCTGGCACGAAAGTCCGTGGGAGGTGCCTGTGGAGGATGCACTGACCTCCCATGTGGAGTTCGAGACAGCGGAAGGCGGACGGCTTCCGTGCTTCGCGCCGGCTCATCAGTTTCTTTTCACCGCGCTGCACCTGTATCGGGAAGCGTGGTTCAGCAGGTGGGTTGCGTGGGAGCAGGACGTGAACCTGGCCAAGTTCGTCGACATGGGCCGGCTTTGGACTCGCTACGGGCGCGAGCTCCGCGAATCACTGTCGGGCTTGCTTTCCCGGGCGACTGCGGCCGAGCCGCTCGCCTGGGTCTGCGCGCACACGGACGAGTTGTTGGGCACGAATATGCTCCGAGCTCTCCAACTCCAAAACAGCCTGCGTCCCGAATTGCTCGACGCGGCCCAGGGACCGGACGGGATCCGCCACTGGAACGGAAGCATGCTGGATCGCATGAGGACACGCGCTTTCCGCGCGGACTCCGGTCCCGACGCCCGCTCCAGACTGCCCGCCGCGCAAGAGGACAGGTGAACTCCGAAGTTACGGACATCTGGTCGGCCCTGCGCACGCTCCGTCGCCGGGAGCGGGTGGATGCCCGCGCTGTGCAGGGGCCGCACCCCGGCAGGTCGACCGAACAGACGGCGCGGTCGGGCGAAGGCCTGAGTCGGGCTTTGCGGCTGACGCCCGCCCAAATGCGCATCGCTTCTCTTTGTACAGACGCTACCAATAGTTTGCAGTATCAAAGGACGGCGGGCTTCCTCCTGGGACGCGGCCTGGATCGGGAAAGACTCGCAAGAGCCGTGGAGGCGCTGGGCCGCCGGCATCCGATCCTGTCCTGTCGGCTGGTCCGTCCCCCGCAGACGGAGCAACGCGCGCACACCACGTTGGCTGCCGCAGATGCCGCGCCGTCGCTTCATGCCTCGTCTCCAGCGCGCCTCGAGCGGTCAGAGTCCGGCGGGGGCCTATTTCCCCAGGTCCGGGAATGGTGCCGCCGGCCACTTGAGCCGGAGGTCGCTCTCTTTCGCGCTGTACTCCTGCAAACCGACCGCGGACGCTCCCTGTTGTTACTATGCGTTCATCAACTGATCTGCGACGCCCACGCCGAGGACATCCTGGTCAGGGATCTGGGCGAACTCTATCGGGAGGACCTTTGCGATGTCGCGGGACGCGCTGCAAACTCCGGAAGGGCGCAGGGGGCTTCCGGACCGGCCGAGCAATTCCCGTCGCTTCCGATACACGGAACACCCGCCTCCAACGTGCCCCGGACCGAGGATATCCTCTTGCACTCGAACCTGACGCCTGAGCTGACGCGAACTTTGCAGAGCCGTTGCGTGGCCTGGGACGTGTCGCCCTTTGGTCTCATCTTCGCGGCGTGTCAATCTGCCTTCGGTCTGGTGGGCCTGCGTCGCCGCGCTGCCTTCTTCACGACGACCGCCGGTCGTCACCAAGTTCAAAGCCGCGAGACGGTGAACCTGCTCGCCCATCTGCACCCGATCCCTGACGCGATCGTGGGACCGGACCCACCGGGCAGCCTCCGGGCCTTTTTGCGCAAAATCAGGCAGACCACCCTGGACCTTCTCGCGCGTCAGGACAGGACGACCGCAGGCCCCTTCTTCGAAAGCGAAAGCTTCACCCGGATGCATCGCCCGCTCGGCGTGTTGATCGTGCACCGTGCGGGCCTGCGCCCGCCACTCGACCTGGGTTTGGTTCCCACGAGGCGCCTTCGGATCGGCCCCGCCGCGGCGCAGTTCGATGTGACTGTCGTGTCCGAGCCCACGAAAGCAGGCGGCCTGCGACTCACTCTTCTTGTTCGAAGGGGAATCCTGCCGAGCAGCCTCATCCGGAGATTCGCGCGCAACCTCCGCGCCGTTCTGCGACGGGCCGCAGTGCGTGGGGACTTTCCGTGGGCTGCGGATCGGCTGCCGCCAGATCTCCTCGCCGGTCCCTGGCGCGCCGAGCAGGCTCGGCCCGAGGATGGCAGCCCACCGGCGCAGAGCGCGCCATCCGCTACGAGAACGCAAGAGCTCGTGGCCCAGATTTGGCAGAGAGTGCTCGGTCGCCAGGTCGGAGATGTTCACGCACACTTCGGTTCGCTCGGCGGCGATTCCCTGCGCGCCCTCCATGCGGTTCTCGAGATCGAACGCGTGTTTGGCTGCGCCCTCCCGTCGACCTGCCTGCTCACCCATCCCACCGTCGCTGAACTGGCGGAGTTCCTGGACCGCACCGGCCACACAACCGGCCTCCCCGCAGCTGAAGGACCGCTGCAACTCCTGGCGCGCGGCGGATCCCTCGATGGTCTGTTTTGCTTCCCTCCCCAGGATGGGTCGCCCTGGAGCCTGCTGCCGCTGGCGCAAGCGCTCGGCTCCGAGCGTCCCGTTTATGCCTTTGACCTGGAATCGCCCCACAACAATCTTTCCGACTCGGAAGCTTTGCCGCAACTGGCCGCGCGCTGTGTGTCACTGATTCGCGAAGTTCAAGTCGAAGGTCCGTATTTCCTCGCGGGAGTCTGCACGGGGGCAACGCTTGCACACGCCGTGGCCCACGAATTCGAGCGGCAGGGACAGACCACGGCTTTCGTGGGACTCCTGCTGGCCACCCCGCCGACTTTACGCGGGCGATCGCGGCACTACATGTCCGCCGTGCCCCGCTACCTGTTTCGGCCGGGGACGGCGCCTTTGCTTTTCATAAAACTTTGGCATCACATACGATTGCGACTTTCCCTTCGCCTTGGGCGACTGAGACCCTTCCGCCGCACCTGGAATCGCCTGGACGCCTTGCTTCGGACATACGAACCCCAGCGGACGCAGGCGGACCTCACGCTCTTTCTCTCGGAAGAGAAGGACCGGATGTTCCCGCACTACCCGCGGGAATGGCGCGGGCTCACGCGCGGGCAACTGCACTACCATGTCATCCAGGGCCATCACTACAACGCCCTCCGGGGGAAACGATTGTCGTCGGTCGCCTCGCTTCTGAACGAATGCCTGCGCCACACCGGCACTTTCGGAGGCCGCACGAAGGGGCGCTGGATCTGCGTTACCGGCGCCGATGGCTGCGGCAAGACGACCGTCATCACGGCCGTGGCCGGCCGCCTGGCTGCCCTCGGCGTACGGTGCACGACGGTTTCGGTGTGGGACGCGCTTCCTTACGAAGGCCTGGCAGGTAAGGCGGCCGTGCAGGAGCATGTGGGCGCGTTGCCCCCGCGGGAGAGGGCGGCGTTCGTACTGAATCTGTACGCGCGAGCCCTGCGGCTGGCCGAGGAGCGCGAGGAGCAGGTCGTCCTGGTCAGCGGCCATTGGTACAAGTACTTTGCCAACGAACGCGCGCGCGGCATTCCCCCGCACGTCCTCGAACCTCTGGTCCGCAATTTGCGCGAACCGGACCTGGTCTTCCTCCTCGAGGCCACGGTCGAGCTTACAGTCGAGCGCAAAGAAACCGTGAGCCCCTACGAAAGCAACTTCGCGCCTCCGGATCAGCGGGTCGCGCGCTTCCGCGAACTGCAGAAGCAAACGATCGCCGAACTTCAGGGGCTGGCCGACCGCTACGGGTGGGAGCGACTGGACGCGCGCGCTTCCGTGGAGGAACTGGCCGAGCAGGTTCTGGCACGCGTCCACCGTCCGGTTAGCCAGGTGCTCCGCGTGAATTTGCACTCCCAAGCGCCACGCCCGGACGGCACCGCACCGATCACTTCTTGAACTTCACTTTGGGCGCGTTCACTTTCACTTTGGGCACTTTCACCTTCGGCGCTTTCACCTTCGGGACATGAACCCGGCCCGTGCCACCGCCTCCCACCCGCACGCGGCCAGCACCGATGTTCAACCGACGGCCACCGATCCGAACACGCCCGCCCATTTTCCGGACGGCGCCCAGGTTCACGATCCGCCCTCTCGTCTTGAACTTCGGGCCCCCCAGCCGTCGGGCAAACAAGGCGCGACGGCGCGACGGAGAGTAGCTGCCCTTCTTGTTGATGAACCCACCCTTCAGTTTCCGTGCGCGCAGCGAGGCGGGGCTGCGGGTCATCCACCGTGGCGCTTTGGCAGAGACCACCTTTCCGAACTTGAAGTTTGGACGGATGCTGGCCGCGAAGTTCGTGCGACCCGTGCGCTTCTGGTGCGTCCCGAGGTTGTGGCGCGACCGACCGTAGTTCGGATCGACCGCAATCGCCTCTTCGAAGTGCGCGCCTGCCAGGGATTCCACCTCGCGGATCTCCTCTTCGAGCTCGGGATCGGGGGCCGCGCCGGGACCGCGACCGCGCATCCGTCTGCGCGCCAACTCCGCCATCTCGGCCAACTTCTCGCCGCGGTAGTTGCTGTCCAGCGCGTGGATGTTCGTACATTCTATGTTGCTTCTCAATGATTGCACTTCGTCAGGTTTCAGGCGCAAAGCCATCCGCTGCATGAGTCCGAGCGAAATTCTTTTGATGAGCGCGTCGGGGGGCTGAACGGACTGCTCCGTCGGCCCAAAGGCGTGCACGGAACCCGTGACCTCGCCGGTTTCGACGCTGACCGTACGGGCCGTCACCGTGAGGAGCCCCGCCGATTCGGAGAACTCGCCACGCAGGAGGACCTGAGCGCCCGCCAGTTGGCCCACCCGCAAACCGTCCCCGTCGGTGAGACCGGATCGCGAAAGCGCCAATTCTTCCATGGCCTTCAGGCGATCCTCAGCAACGACGGGACGAAACGAACCGATCTGGATGAAGTCATTTACGATCAGCGTGGGCAGGCCACGCGTCAGGCCATCGAAGGCAGCTTTCGACGGTCCCACGCTGTTGTTCGTGAAGTCCTCGAAAAGAACCACCAGCCGCTTTTCTTTGGGTACCTTGCGCATCGGCCCATCTTCGGAGCCCGCCTGCCCCGAGGAGGCACACGAAGATAGAGCAGCCACGAGCAGACACGCCAGCGTTCGGGCGAACTGACGCAATTGTCGAGGCGGGTCGGGCTGGATAATCATGAACGCGCTCCTGCGCGGACTTTGGTGCGCGCGAAAGGTCCCTCGGTATCAGGCTGACCGGACGGAGGGCCACTTCAACCCTTTTTCCGGCGCGCAGGGGCAAAGGACCGGACCCGCCTGCGCCACCCCCTTGTGCTCAATACACGTAGCCAACGCCCGCACGAACAGACCTTTCGTTGAACCGGGTCAGCTTGACATCGAAGCCCTTGGAAGTGACTCCATCGAGCGCCAGGGATCGGGCGGGCAGAGCGGCCTCTCCTCCTCCGCCCGAATCACTGCTGCTGTCGCTCGAACTGCCTCCACCGCCGCCACCGCCCTTCGGCCAGGTACGGTAGTAGTTCCCGAACCCCTCGGCAAAGAAGTAGGCGGAGCGACCCAAATGCACACGGAGTCCCAGCGAGGCGCCCCCGTGCAGCGTGTAGGAGCCGTAGCTCCCGAGCCCGAAGGTGAAGCGCACGTAGGGATCCACGAAACGTTCGCGAACGAAATGATAAGCCACCTCGAAGTTTACGGTTCCCAGGTCGGCCACGTGCTGATCCACGGTGTACGCATTGGTGAGTTCCACGAAGCCGGGCTTTGCGGTCGTCGAAGGGAAGCGACTGAAGAACAACATGTAGTCCGGCGACAGACGATGGGTGGACGTGTGCGGAACGTTGCGAACGTAGACCCGCGTTGCTTCGATGGAATAGCCGACCCCCACACGGTCGGAGTAGCCGTACTCGAATCCGAGACGACCGTTCGAAGAGAACGCCGTTCCGCTGGGCCGCAGGAAGAGGGAGTAGACGGCGAGGTTGCGCGACTCCGTATCGGTAGAGCGCCCGAGCAGGAAGTAGTTACGAATGGCGAGCGGATCCTCCGTGAAGTAGCTGCTGCCGCCGTTGACCCGGCCCGGAGAAGCAACGGACACGTCCGTGAAGATCATCCCCTGACGAAAACCGATGGCGGCTTCTTTGGCCTGCAAGGCGGTGGCCACGAAAACAAAGAGGAGCGCGAAGGCGCGGCGCGCGCCCGCACGCCGCCTCACCTGGCCTCTCCGTACAGCGCGCCGGCCAGGAACCCGCGTCGGTCGACATCGAGACCTTTGATTTGATTCTGTCGGCCAAGCAATTGTTCCAAGGCGATCCGTAGAGACTCGGCCGGCTTCGACGCGTCCACGCCGCGGCTTTCCACGAAGGCATGTCTGGGACGAGCCTGAGAGTGGCGCCCTCCCACCGTCTGCGTGGTCACCTGGTTGCGATCAAACGAACGGAGTTGAACCTGAACGTCGAGCGTCACCTCCAGATTCCAGAAGGGAAGGAACAGCCAGCCCACACCCGAAAGAAGTCCGAGCACGCCGGTGGACGAAACGGAACGATTCCGCAAGACGCGCACTTCTACCCATTCAATCTCGACTCCGCGGGGCAGACCGAGCAGCGTGAGCTGAGTGCGAACCTCGCCGCGGGCGCGCGGACCGATTTGGGAGAGGGCTTCCTCGCTGAGTCGAACCGGAAAGAGCTCCGGACCCTCCCAGAAGAGTTTGCGTACCGCTTCGCGAGCCAGTCGCTCGAGAGAATCCATGCCGAGTTCCTCGAGGTCCCCGACATCTTCGAGCGTCCACGCCACCGAGGACAGCAACCGCTGGCTCGACACTTCCGTCAGCCAGAGTTCGAGAAACAACCCTTCCTTGTAGCGCAGGGCGCCGTGCAGGACCAGTTCCGCGCCCGAGGCCCGCCCGCATTGGGCGACCGCAGCCGGCACGCGCGGCGCCACGCAGGCAACGCCCTGGGTCTCGAGGGCGCGGATGACCGACTCCGTCGGTCGCACCAGGACGCGCCGATTGCGAGCGAGCTCGGCCTCCACTCCATGGGAGACGGCGCTCACGGCTTCTGAAGTTACAGTGGCATCGCCCGAAATCCCAATCACCGCGACCGCGCGGGCAGCTCCGAGGGGCGCCGACCAAGCAAACACGAGCAGGGCCGCCAGACCCAGAGGGTGGCGCCATCGCCGCCGGAGCTGCGTAATGGGCGCAGCACAAAAAGATAGGCGCGCGCAGTGCAAGGGCGAGATGTTGTGCGTCATGGGTTCGACCGGGACCGATGCTCCTCCTGTGAGGTGCCACCCCCGGCCGGGCCGGCCAGCTTTTTTCGATCCGCACAACTGTTGATGAGCAAGCAGCAGACGCACCACGCGGCTTCGACGGCGCCCCCCTGGCAGCCACCCCTTCGAGCGCCCAGCGCTCTGGCCCTCGTTCGGCGCTCCCCCGATGACCTCCTGGGTGAGGCCTGCCTGGCAGTCCTACGACGGCCCCTCGACCGACGCACCCGTCGTGTTTTTCGAACGCATCTCAAACGGGGGATGCGACCGACCGAAGTCCTGTTGCGCCTGCGCTACTCGGCGGAGGGTCGCCTCCAGAACGTACCGGTACGCGGACTCTTCCTATGCGCGATCGCCTGGGGATTCGCTCTTCTCTTTCGACCGCGCGCGCTCCTCTCCGTGCTCCGTCGCGCAGGGCGATTCGTAGTCCGCTCCCGCAGAGGCGCGCACAGATGAGGAAACGACGCGTCGCCATCCTCACGCCGGATCTCCGGACGGCGGACGCAGTGGGCCTGGATACGCTGCGCCTGGAACAGGTTTTCCGAAACCTCGGCTGGGAGAGCCGCGTCTTTGCGCCCACGGGGCAGAGCGGTCTGTCCTTCCATGCACCCCGTCGGGTTGCTTCATTCCTGGATCGCGCCGATGACCTGCTCATCTATCAGTTTGCGGTCGCATACGAATTCGGGGAGCGGGTTTTCCGAGACGTTCGCTGCCGTCGGGCCCTTCGCCACCACAACGTGACACCGGCCGAATACTATGCACCATACAATCATTCCATCGCGGAAGCCTGCCGGCTCGGAAGCGCCGCACTTCCGCGCCTGATATCCGAGGCCGTTTCGGTGTACCTGCCGGCCTCGGAGTTCAATCGCCGCGAGCTGATCCTGGCGGGGGTGCCGGCCGAACGATGCCATGTACTGGCTCCGCTTTCGGACGACGGCATGCTTCGGGAAGAAGCCGACCTCGACTGGCTCGGTCGCCTGGCGCTGGACCCGGAAAGGCCGTGTCAGTGGCTCTGTGTCGGTCGCCTCGTTCCCAACAAGAACCACCGCGCGCTGCTACTGGCGCTCGCCGCCTTTCGGAAACGCTACGACGCCCGCGCACGGCTCCTGTTCGTTGGGACCAAGCCCGCCGGACTCGAATCTTACTTTGCAGAACTCCAGCGGCTCACGGAAGAACTGGACCTGACCCAAGCCGTCTGGTTCTCGGGCTCGGTTTCGCGCGCGCGACTGAAGGCCTGTTTCCTGGCGGCGGATGTCCTCGTGAGCGCTTCGGTGCACGAGGGGTTCTGCGTCCCTCTCGTCGAGGCGATGGCGCTGGGTTTGCCGGTGGTAGCCCTCTCCCGCGCGGCCGTACCGGAAACCGTTGGGGAAGCGGGCCTGCTTGCCTCGAGCGACGACCCCGAGGCCTTCGCGGAACTGACCGCGCGGGTGACTCACGATGCTGAGGTTCGCGCGCGTCTCATCCGGGCCGGATTGGAGCGCTACGCCGAACGCTTTCGACCGGAGTTGGCCGAGGTTTCCGTCGCCGCGCTCTTCGGACCAGGTTCCGATGAGCCGAAAGGCGAAGGCCACGAGACCGCCGACCCGCCGCCGGGCGCGCAGCTGACGCAGGCCGCGCAGCCTGCGCAGCCCGCACGGGCGAATTCCCGGCCGCGCCCCTCCGTGGCCTTCGTCGTGCAACGGTTCGGCGCCGACATCGTGGGCGGCGCCGAACAACTCGCGCGCGCCTGGGCGGGTCTTCTGGCAGACGAGGCGGACGTCATGGTGCTGACAACCACCGCCCGCGACGATCGCACCTGGGCCAACGAGCTTGCGCCCGGTCGGGAGCGAATGGACGGATACGAGGTGGTGCGCTTCTCGGTCGAGCGCACGCGCGGCGACTACTTTCACCGGCTGCACGCCATGCTCCAGAATACGGATGGGCCGTGGCGCGGCCTGCCTCCGCGGCCGGGTCGACCCGGCTTTTCCCATGCGCTCGAACGGGAATGGCTGCGGGCGGAGGGTCCGCTTGCCCCCGGACTCCTGAAGCACATCGAGCAACTCCGTGACCTCCGTTGCATCGTGTTCTTTAGCTATTTGTATCCAACAACTGTATTTGGCCTGGAGCGCGCCCGCGCCAGGAGCGTGCTGGTGCCCACCCTGCATGCCGAACTACCGGCTTATTTCGACACCGTGCGGGAAGCCGCGCGCGGCGCGCAGGGGCGCATCTGGATTTCGCGCGGTGAGCGGGAGTTGTCGGGACGGCTGTGGGATCTGCCCGAGGGTCCGTTGGTTGGCATGCCGCTCCCGGTCGGTTCGCAAGACGCGGGGACACGCGGGCTCGAGCACCTGCCCGGCCGCGGGGAAGAGCCGCACCGCATTTTGTACGTCGGGCGCCTCGACCCGGGCAAGGGTGTGGGCGACCTCATCGCCTTCCACCGACGGTTCGTCGAGACGGAAGGCCTACCCGTCGAGCTCCTCCTCTGCGGCCGGCAGCCCATGCCCCTCCCGGATTCCCCGGATGTCCGGCTGTTGGGCTTCGTCTCGGAGGAAGAAAAGCGGGGCTGGATGCGCTCTGCCGAGGTCTTCGTCATGCCGTCGGCGCACGAGAGCCTCAGTATCACCCTGCTCGAATCCATGCTCGAGGGAACACCGGTGTTGGTGAACTTGCACTCCGCGGTCCTTCGCGATCACGTAGAGTTGTCGGGCGGCGGCCTGACCTATCGAAGCTATGCGGAGTTTGCGACAGGACTCCGGCGGCTTCTGGGCTCCGCATCTCTTCGTCAGGAACTCGGACAAAGCGGACGCACCTACGCCCGGTCCATGACAAACCCGGACGCGATCCGATCTGCCCTCCGCGAGGCTCTCGGGCTTTCGTAAAAAAAACGCAACGAACCGCCGTTCACGAACCCCTCCCGCGAAAGGAGGGTTCTATGATACAGAAACTTTGGCCGGCGGTGCTCGTGCTCGCCGCCGCACCCCTGGGTACCGATTTGGGCGCGCGCACGCGCACGCTCGCGGAGGAGCAGTCTGCGCAAAACGAGGAGTTTCGCGTCAGGTTGCGGGGTCAGGGCCTGCCCGTAATGCTGCACGAAATCAAGGCAGAAACGGCGGGCGACGGGGATGCCTGGTGGATGCTCGTCGAGAATGTGAACCTCGGACGCCCTATCCGCATCGAAGCCGAACTTCGGGATGGTACGGAAGGTTGTCGACCCGTCACGCTCGTCGGTCCGGACCGCTTGGGTCCGGAGACCTTTGGGGTCTTTCGCGCGCGTGCTGCGCCATCGTGCGGGCCCCTTCAGCTCCGCTTGCGCATCGACTCGCATGCCATAGAAGGGCAGGCGCTGTTGCGCATGCTCGGACCCTTCGTGTCTCCGGAAGCGCCGGGGCTCCCGGGCCTGGTGGCGCGGCGCTTTGCCCGCCGCTGCCCGGCGGGACTCGAGCAGGTTCGTCGCGGCGATCCACCGGCTCAAGCGGGAATCTGCGCGGCAGGGCCCGGCGTCTCGTTTGCAAACGCGCAGGAGTACTGCCGCCTTCGACGCGAGCGCCTGCCCACCCGTCGCGAAGCGATCGCCTGGCTCGCGGCCCGCCGGAGATTATTTACGGAATACAAGTATTTCTTCCGCCTGCCGTCTGCGCGGGTGTGGACGGCTGACCCCTTCATGCAAGGCGACCGTTCCGTCTGGGCCCTCGACATCACACGCAACGAACTCGTCGGTCGCCAGCGGACGGACTCCGCTCTGGCGTTGTGTGTTCCCCTGTCCGCTGAACTTCCGCTCAGTCGGGAACAAACGAGCGCACGAATTCCGGGGGCAGCGCAAACACGATGAGCGACTTTCCGACCGGGCGCGGCAGCGGCAGATTCAAGGCCACTACCGTGCCCGGCGTGAAGTAGAATCCGGAATCGGGAAGGCCCGTCATGAGCGACGCGACCCTTTGCACGTCGGGCGCGTGAAACACCCACACGATGGCGTCCGAGGGTGGCACTCCTTCGAGCAATCTCAGAATTGGCTCCGTGGACACGCCGGGTGCAAGGGCCCCGTCCGACCGAAGCGCCGGGTGCGCGCTCAGCGTTTCCGATAGAATGCGACCGCTTTCCACCGTGCGCCGCAGTGGGCTGCTTACGATCTCGGCAACGTTCCACCCGGTGGCCTCGATGATGCGCGCCACGCGTGCTATGTCTGCTCTTCCGAGTGCCGTCAGGGCGCGCTCCGCGTCCACCGGGCCGGCTTCCGCCTCGCCGTGGCGTACGAGCAGGAGTTTCATCTCCTGGCTCTGCGACGGCACAGTGCCGCGTAAAGCAAATATTTCTGGTTGCTTGCGCGAGCCTTTTGCTGTGAGCTGGTCGGGCTGATTCGCGCTTTGGAGGTCACACTGCAAACCATCATCGAAAGCTTCGCGCTGTTCAAGTCGTACGGCCCAACGCAGGCTCTTGCCGGAGTGGACGTGAAGGTACCGCGCGGACAGGTTTTTGGATTTCTCGGACCGAACGGCGCGGGAAAAACCACCTTCGTCAAGATCCTCCTGGACTTCATCCGGCCGAGCAGTGGTCGCGTGGAGTTGCTCGGCAACGAGCCGGCCCACGCCGATCGACGGCGCCTGGGTTATCTGCCCGAGCGCATCAGCATCCATCCGTTCCTGACCGCGCGTGAGTTTCTGGAGATGCAGGCGCGCCTGGCCGGGCTCCCCGCAGCCACTCGGAGTGAGGAAGTGGCGCGCGCACTCGAACGGGTGAAGATGTCGGAAGCCGCCGATCGTAGGATCGAAGGGTTTTCGAAAGGGATGCTGCAGAGAATCGGCGTGGCGCAGGCCATCCTGGGGCAACCGGAGCTCCTCGTTCTGGACGAACCCAATTCCGGTCTCGATCCGTTGGGCGTGCTGGAAATTCGGGAGATCATTCTCGCGGAAAAGGCCCGCGGCGCTACCGTCTTTGTGAACTCACACCAACTCCTCGAAGTGGAGAAGATGTGCGATCGCGTGGCCATCCTCAATCGCGGTCGGGTCGTGGCTCAGGGCACGCAGGGCGAACTGACGGGCAAACCCGGCATCGAGATCGAGTTGGAAGAGGCGGGCGAATCCGTCCTTTCGTACCTGCGCGGGCTGGATCCCCAAATGCGCACGGAAGGCCGTCGGCTGGTCGTGTCTGTCGAGAACTCCGAGGAAGAGCGACTGCTTCCTGCCCGCCTCGTGGAACGGGGCGCGCGCATCGCCTACTACGCGCACCGTCGGGACAGCCTGGAAGCCATCTTCAAGAGGGTCGTGGGAGAGAGCACGTGAACGAAGCCGCTGAAGTCCTCCGGCGTATTTGGGTGATCGTCCGTTTGACCTTTCAGGAAGCGCTGCGGCGTCGCCTGATCGTATTTCTGGTGGTCTGCTGTGTCCTGTTCATCGGAACGGGCGCAGGCTGCACGCGGGCCTGCCGCGGACTTCAGGAGGGCCAGACGCAGGCCGAACGCCAGCGCATTGTCGAGCGGATCAAGGAGTCCCCCGCTCCCGAAGCCGAGAAGGAAGCCCAGATCCGCCGCCTGGACGAGCAGGTTTCGGCCAGTCTCAAGGGCGGTCGGGATCAGCTCAAATCGCTGCTCTTGACGGTGGTGTTTGGGATGATTGCGTTTTGGCTCTTTCTCATTGCGGGTCTGTTCACCCCCTTCCTGGCCATGAACGACTTTGCCGAGCGCACGCATGTAACGCTGCTCGCGCGGCCCCTATCCCGAACGCAGTATCTGGGCGGAAAGTTTGCCGCCATCCTCGGGATGCTGCTCTTGAACCTGGTGATCCTGCTGGTGGCGTCGCACGTTTTCGCCTATCTGGTGCTCGAGGATCCCAGTTGGGAACTGCTCCGCGGTGCTGCCATCTTCCTGGAAGGGCTGGCCGTCTTTGCGGCCATGCTCATCTGCCTGAGTCTCATCGTCGGTCGGGTTCCGGCTTCCATCGTGGGCCTGGTGATTGTGGGCCTTGGAATTGCCCCTGCCATGTTCATGATGACGGATCAGATTTCATCGCAGGGTCCAACGGCCAAGGTTATCCTGTACGGGCTGGGGTACGGACTTCCTCAGTACGCCGTGAACTTCTTCTATGCCCTGACGGAAATCCTCAAGGGAACGGAAGCCACAGCCCAATTCCGCAAGGTGGGCGTCAACGCGGGCCCCTATTCTCTTCTAATCAATGCTGCCTGGCTGGTAGCTTTCGGAGCGGTTTCGGTCGCCCTCCTCCGCCGCAAAGAGCTCGATACCTGATCCCCGCCGGGGAGGCCGGGCCGGCGGCGACCGGCAGGGGTGAAAAACGCCGCCCGACGCTCTAACCGGCGGTCCGTCGCGCCGATCTTAGGGCAGGATCCGCCGAACTGCTTCGCGTGCCAGGAGAAAACTTGACACGCCGGGCAAAAAGGGGAGTACAGGAAATACCGTGGCTGGCGCAACTCTGGAAGACGTGAACGAGAATATTGCCCTGGCGGTCAAGAACGGGCAGGTTCTGACGCTAAAGACACATCGCATGACGCAGATGGTCGAGAAGCACATTCAGTACGCCCTCGAAAGCATCCTGGCCAAATCGGACAAGAGCGGCCTCATCCATATCCTGTACACCATCCTCAAGGAGTTGGTCATCAACGGCTGCAAGGCCAACCAGAAGCGCATCTTTTTCGATGAACTGCGCTTGGATATCACCAACCCGGACGACTACATGACCGGCCTGAGGAAGTACAAGGCCAGCTTCAGCGAGAAGATGGCGCTCGAGTACGGGTTGAAAGCCCGCACCCGCGGCTACTACGTCATGATTGATTTCGACTTCAGCGAGCACGGCATGCGGATCGAGGTGATCAACAACACTTCCATCGCCCGTGAAGAAGAGAACAGCATGCGTGAAAAGCTCAAGAAGGCTATGGGCTACAACGACATCGCCGAGTTCTACATGGACCAGGCCATGCAGGGGGAATCCGAGGGCGCCGGTCTGGGCATCGCGCTCATCATCATCCTCCTCAAGGGCGAAGGTATCGATCCCAAGTACTTCCGCATCAACATCGAGCCGGACCGCACGGTCGCGCGGCTGGAGATCCCGTTCGACGACAAGTTCGTGAGCAAACGGGACGTGGCCTGAGCCCGGAATGCCGGGAACCGGCCCACGCCTTTCGGCCTGCGTGATTGCGCAGAACGAAGAGTCCCGCCTGGAACGTTGCCTGAGCTCGCTCTTCTTTGCCGACGAGATCGTTCTCGTGGATGGCGGCAGCACAGATGGGACTCCCGCGCTCGCCGAACGCCTGGGCGCCGCAGTTCACTTCCGGGACTTCGACACCTTCATCGCGCAGAAGAACCATGCCGTAGAACTGGCCGGGGGCGATTGGATTCTCGGCATCGATGCGGACGAAGTCGTCTCGCCCGAACTGGCCGCAGAAGTCCGCAGCCGGATCGCGGAAGCAGACCAACTCGGACTGAATGCCTTCTGGATCCCCCGGATGAGTTTCTATCTCGGGCAATGGATCCGACATTGCGGTTGGTACCCCGAATGGAAGCTGCGCCTGTTCCGCAAGGGCAGCGGTCATTTCGTGGGGGATGCCGTACACGAACGCGTCGAGTTCGTCGGACAAGCGCGCCGCCTGCGCCATCACATCCAGCACTACAGCTACGCCAGCATCAGCGACCACCTCAAGCGCATCGACCGCTACTCGACGGCCGTGGCCGAGCAGAAGCACGCGCGGGGCCGACGTTCGGGCGTCGTGTGGGCCATCCTCAAGTCGATCTCCAAGTTCTGGATCACCTACGTCTACCATCTGGGCTTCCTCGACGGTCGCGCGGGCCTGGTGGTTTCGGTGCTGGCCGGTTACTATAATTTTCTCAAGTATATCAAATTGTGGGAATTGCGGCGCGCAGAACGGCGCGTCACTTCTGCAACTGGCGAATGATCTCCGAGAGCGCGGCCGGCCCTCCCCCGGCCGTGGCCAGGTGATTGAGGGCCGGCAGCACCGTACACGCGCGAACCGCCCGCCGCGCCTCCGGAACAGCCAGGCCCTTGCGGCAGGCCGAGATGGCGAGTGTCAGGTCGGCCAGCCCGTCGCTTTCCTGATAGGCTTCCCAGGTGAAGCGACGCGACCACTCCTGTTTGGGCGCGGATTTCTTTTCGCGGGTGGCGCGCACACCGGCTTCAAACGAGGGGCGCAACTCCGCCGAGTGCAGGCGCCCCACCGCGCGACCAAACGCCAGACAACTCTGTTCGTTCAGGCGACTGGACTCTTCGACCGAGCCGCACCCCAGGAGTTGTGAACTCCCGTCGTCGCGGAAGCGAAAGTCTACGGCGGAAGCCGCGAAGTCACCGACGAGCCAGCCCCGGCGTTCCAGAACGATGTCGTTGGCCACAATCAGCGGCACGCCGTCTTCCATGGGTGCAAGCGGGCTGAGGTCCAGCCAGATAGGGTTCGTGCGACCGGGCACGTACTCTTCGAACACGTCCCACACCAGGTTCATCCCCCAGCCGAGGAGGGCGACGAAGAGCTTCTGATGCTCGGAATTGCGCGTGAGTGCCGCGCCATAGGCGACGAAGGCACCCAGCGCTCCCTGAATCACGCCCGTTGCCGAGTAGAACTCACGCATCCGCGCGCAACCCTCTTTGCCCAAGAGGGAACGCTGCTGCATGCAGCGACGGGCCATGCTGAAGGCCACCGCGCCTCCCTTGGAATGCCCCACGAAAGCGCAGCGCAGCAGGCGAGGGCCGGCCGGGCAGGCAATCTCGCGCAGGAACACTTCGGTGCGCTGGGTCATCTCGAGGATCGAGGTGCGATTCGACTCCTGGGCGGTAACAACGACCCGGCCGCAGGTTTCGCTGAGCAGTCGGCGGATCACGCCCGCGCCAAAGTAGGTGCTGACGAAGGCTTCGAAGGTGAGGCGCCGGAAATCGAGCAGCGTTTGACCCACGCCGAATCCGTGTTGAAGAACGCAGACGTCCACGGGGCGCGGGCCGCGTTCGGCAAACGGCGCGCGATACACTTTGAAGAAGACTTCGCCCCGCACGCTTTCGTGCGCCACCACGGCCGGAACACCCGAATCGAACCGCAGCCGTGATGACTCGGCGGCCTTGTTGTCGGGAAACGGCCTGCGCGGATCGGCAGACCGACAGCCGAAAGCAACGGCCGCGAGAACGACGAACACGACGAACAACCCGAACAGGGAGGCGGGCATGCGTGCGGGGGATGCAGATGACACGAGGCCAACAGCAGGGCATGAGGATTTCTGCGCAACGGTGTTTTCGTTGATCGTAGAATCCTCCCGGTCACGATGGCGGCCGGGACGGCGGAACACCCGATCATGAGCGATACGCGCAGCAAGCTTGCCCTGTACGAAAGGCGGGCGCGCCGAAGCGAGGGTGCGTCCGAGGAGGCGTCACCCACGCTCCCGGACGGAGGCGCGCGCCCCACCCTGCTCCTCGGAGACGTGGAGTTACACTCGCTCGCACCGGGCGTGTTCCGTCGACTGCTGCGCTTCCCGGAAGTCTCGTTGGGGGAGCACGACCTTTCCCGCTACAGGCCGTTTTCGCTCACGGGAATTCTCGAACTCGCACTGCTGCCACGCGCGAGCGCCGTGCTCCCCGGCGAAATTCTCTTCCTGGACACAGAGACGACGGGCCTTTCCCGCGGCACCGGCAACTACCCGTTCCTCACAGGCCTCGGGTACTTCGAAGAGGACACGCTCGTCATCGAGCAGCTGTTTCTGCTCGAGCCATTGGGCGAAGCGGTGTACCTCGCGCGGCTCGACGAACTCGTTCGGCGATTTCCTTACATGGTGAGCTACAACGGGCGCTCGTTCGATCTGCCGCTCCTGCGTTCGCGCTGGATTCTCAATCGCATTCGCGCGGGCAGCCCGCTACTGCATTTCGACCTGCTGCACATCCTGAGGCGCATGTTTCCGCGCGGAACGATCCCTGGGCATTCCCAGAAAGATTTGGAGCGCGAACTCCTGCGTTTCGAGCGCAAGGATGACCTGCCGGGCGCCGCCATTCCGCAGATCTACTTCGACTTCACCAAGTACGGCGAATCCACGCAAATGGATGCCGTATTTCGACACAACCTGCTGGACCTTCAGGGGTTGGTGTTCTTGTTTCTCGAAGCCATCCGCGTGTACGAGGAGCTCGACCTTGCGGGGCCGGCCGTCCGCTCCGGCATAGCGAGAATCCTTGCGCGCAATCGCCGGCGGGAGGAGGCCCTTGCAGTCATCGACGGCCTGCTTCGCGAAGAAGGCCCAGGCGATCCGGGACGCAGGCGTTCGGATCTGCTCTTCCTGGCGGAACTGCATCGGGCGCGCCAGGACTGGTCTCGGGCGCGGGAAGCCTACGAACTGGCGGCCGTGGAATTCGACTGCGCCTACGCCCGGTTGGCGCTGGCCAAGCTGCTGGAACATCGCCTGCGGGACTGGAACGGTGCGCTGGAGCAGGTGGCTGTGCTCGAATCGCGATTTCAGGCTTCCCAAGACCGCGAACTCCCGCGTCTGCGCGCCCTTTCGCAGGCGGAGCTGACGCATCGTCGCACGCGCCTCGAATCCAAGCTCCGAGCGTTGCTTGACAATGACGTAGAAAGTCGTTAGGCTTTGCTGATCCAGATCATACCGGGGGCAGGCGCGCACGTGGCACCATGCAGCAAATCGACGGGGTCGGTCGGCGCGCCGCTGCCCAGGAAACAGGAACAGGAGAAACCAGATGAACATGAAGGATCTGATGCCATGGGGAGAAAAAGGACTCTGGGAGGACATCGAACAATCCCTCACCAACATGCGCAAAGAAATGGACCGGATCATGAAAGGCGATTGGAGCCTTTCCGGGAGGTTTCCCGAGTTTCAGCCGCGCATCAACGTGACCGAAAACGAAAAGGCCATCAAAGTTACCGCTGAACTGCCGGGGATCGACAGCAAAGACGTGGAAGTCACGGCCACCGACGGGATGCTCGTGATCAAAGGCGAAAAGAGGGCCGAGCACGAGGAAAAGAAAGAAGACCGCCACATCATCGAGCGATCGTACGGGTCTTTCCGTCGCACCATTCCGCTTCCCGCCGGGGTGGAGAAGGACAAGATCAGCGCGACGTTCGAAAAAGGCGTCCTGAGCGTCGAGGTCCCGAAAGGCGCCACCACGAAAGAGACGGCCAAGAAGATCGAAGTGAAATCGCAGTGATTCACAGACTCTGGTGGCCGGGGTACGCTTGAATCGCGCCCACTGTCTCAGCCAGTTTCTTGAGTTTCACCAGACTCTCTGCGTTGGTTTTGTGGTCCTCGGTAAAATCGCCGGGTTCCACGGTGTTTTCCCAGCCCCACTTCGTGTGCGAGGTATCCCCTAACACCAGGTGGCGGCCGTCGGTGGCCAGCACCACGAAGACCAGGCTGCCCGCCGTGTGGCCGGGCGAATGAATCACGTAGAAGGAGCCGTCCCCGAAATAGTCGAGGACGGCAAGAGCCTCGGGGCCGGTCGGTGCGGGGAAGCTCAGTTCGCGCAGACGACGGCCGGCGCCCAGGATGCGGTCCGTGCTGCCCTGCACGAAGGAGTTCATGAAGCGGGTGTTGCGCGTCTCCCTCGGTCCGACGAAAAACGGTACCGAGGTCGGTGCGTCCCCCGAGCCCAAGATGTGGTCCATGTGCGTGTGGGTCAGGAAGACGCCCGTCAGCGTACCGCCCTGGGCCCTCATCCACTCGCCGAGCGTGCGGTGTATCTTCAGGGTTTCCATCTTCATGAAGGACTTGATGATGCCCGAAACCGGCCACGCGTCGGGACTCTGGCGGAAGACCTGACCCAGACCCGTGTCTAAGATGAAACGCCCCTGAGTCGGATGCTCCACAACGTAAAAAGAGATCTCGATGGGTTCATCTCCTTTCTTGAGGCCGGCCGCCACTGCCTTGGGGTGCTTCAGGTTGATGAGGCCCTCACGCACCACGCTCCAGTCCGCGCTCTTGACCTTGGTGAATCGAACGGGTCCCTTCGGAGTGGAACTTACCCGCCGTACCATTTCGGACCAGGCGACCGGCTTGCCCCCGCTCACGGTCTCGGTCGGCAGGGAGGTGACGGTGCACGCCCCCAGGACACACACGAGAGCAACGGGCACGGCAGCGGCGAGCTTTTGTTTCATTCGACCCTTGTGTCGGAGCAAGCGACCCGCTGTCAACGAAAGCCTGTTGCATTCGGCGTCGTGATCGACATGCAGGCGAAACCACACTTCTGGCACTTGAAGGGCGACTACAACTACTACGTCCCGCTCGGGACTTCGTCGCGGTTCATGTCCGCGGAGTGAATCACGAAGGCCCGGGGCACACTCTACTGAGCCCGGAAAACGGCCACGAGCTTCCGAAGCCCGCCCTCGGAAACGAGCACGTAGCCGATCCGGGCGCCTTCGCCGACCGGGAAGCGCAGACGAGTGCGTCCTTCCCCTTGCGCTTCCCGGACCACACGCCGCGACGTGACTTTGCGGTCGGGCCCGAGAAGGCGACCGGACAAAGCCGTTCCCGCCGGATGAGCCACCTCCAGAACCACTTCGCCTGCGTTCGCCGCCCGGAAGTTCTCGGAAACGAGCCGCAGGCCGTGGGCTCCAAAGCGGGCGTTGAGAAGGACGCGATTCGCGGGCGGGTAGTCGGCCACAGCGGAGCCGGGCGTTCCGCGGAAGTACAGGATCTCGGGCAGTGACTCCCGGGACTTTGCGCCCCTCGTTTGCTTCGACGGATCCGTGGCGTATTCTTGGACCGAACCAACAAACGCGCCGGGACCCGGAGACGAGAACCAGAGGGTCGTTTGCTGCCCGGAGCGGTGACTGACGCAACCGAGCTCCACCCTGCGCTTCTGCTTCAAATCTTGCAGCGAGCATAGGACCGCCCGCGGGCCTTGGACTGTGAGCCGGCGCGCTCCGGAAAGGCTCTGGCCCGGTGTGTCTTCCAGGACTTCGTAGCCGCCGGTCGCAAAGCGCGGTCGAAAGATGACTTCTCTGACCGGAGGGAATTCCGGGCCGGGTGACTTGGCCTCGAACGAAGCAGTGCCCAAGTTTTCGAGCGGCCCTTTCGGTACGCGTCGCGTCCACAGTTGAATGAAGGCCACGCCCGGTCGAACGGCGCGGTAATAGAACGTACGGCGGTCAGACGCAGGGTAGCTGGCCAGAACGCCTCGGGCAACCGTGCGACCATCGCTGTCGACGACCGTAGAGACGACTTCTGTTTCCGGACTGCCCGCCACGGTGAGCGACGGGAAGCCGCCCCGCATGACCAGGCGATCTTCCACCAGCTTCAGGGATCGTCGCCGGAAAGAAGGATTCGTATGAATGCGACCATCCGGTTCCGGCATCACGCCGCCGCCCGCGCGCGTGCGGAGGATGAAGCTGTGAACCTGTTCCGAGCGTTCCTCGCCGCTGACACGCGCCAGGAACGAAACCCGATAGCTGCCCGCGGCGGGGGGACGGATCTGGCAGCGTATGCCTGCGTCGTGGTAGCAGAACGCGTGTTGCCGGAGTCGCGCTTTGTCGGCAGCTGAGGCGGCCTTGTCTTCCGGAACGAGGCGCGCCAAGAGGACGATATGGTCTGCGGCCGACATCTTCAACTCGACGGACTCGCCGGGGACATCCAGCAGGTCGAAGAGGGCTTCGATCTTTCCGCCCTGATGATCGCGTCGTCCATCGCGAAATGGTTGCGAAACGCTCCGGTACCTGAGGCCGGCCGCCCACCACGCCAGACTGACGCGCGGAACGGAGAGGAGCTCCTCCCTGGAAGCGGGCTTCGAAACGAACTGCTGCTTCGGATCGATCGGGAAGTTCACGAGGAGCTTTGCTTCCGGATGCAGGAACAGGTTGCGGTCCCGGTAGCTCCCTTTGGGTCCGAGGGTCCGGTTCTTGAAAGAACGCCTGCCGTCCGCGGTCGTGTCGACGATGTACCAGCGACCGTCCACACGCAACGCGTTCCAGACGTGGCCGCAATCGCGGCTGCGCTTCTTGATCCAGCAACTGCGCGACTGGCCACGTACGGTCTGCACTTCGAGCCCCGCAAGCTCGGCCATCGCGGCAAACAGCGCGCTAAAACCTCCACACGTCGTGCGCCCGAGCTTCAACAGCATGTTCACCTTGCGGCTGCCCTCGTTGGAAAGGCCCAGAAGCAGGTCGCTGTCATAGGCGATGTTGTCGGTGATCCAGTCGTGCAGGCGTTTGGCCCGCAAAAAGGGGTCGGCCGTCCCTTCGACCAAGAAGGCGACGAGCTGCGGCAACGCGCGTTCCGATTCGCGCTGCACGGCCGCGGCGAGAGACGCCGGAACCTGCTCGACCCGGGGATCGATCCGGCCGGCGCGGTAGACACTGACCCGCGCATCTGCGGCGAGCGCGGCCTGGAGCGTGGAAGGCGCCCGTTCGGTCGTGACCGGAGCCGCGGGGACACTCTGCCCCCCGCCCGAGAACAACGAACAGAGGACGGTCGCAACCAACAGGACAACGGCTCGCGTCGACGGAAGAAGGGGGTGGCCCATGGGCTGTACCTTCAACGGCGGACTCCGGGGCAGCAAACCGAATCGCGGTGGCGGGGTCCTCGAGCGGGCCTAAACAGGCAAGTAGCATTTCGGTTGAAGATACCGCCCCGGCACCGGCATCTGACATAATCACGGACTGCCCGTGAACCGGACACCACCCATGAACCTTGCGCAGTTCTTGGATTTTCTCAAACAGGACCCGCACTTCGCGGAGTGCGTCGTAGGGCATCACACGATTCCACCCCAACCCGCCAACTTCACGGACATCCCGACCGAGCTGGCGCCATCTCTGCGCGAAGGTCTCGAAAAACAGGGGTTCCGACGGCTCTACACCCACCAGGCAGAAGCGGTGCGCGCCGCGCTGCGCGGGGAGAATGTCGTGACGGTGACGCCAACGGCTTCGGGAAAGTCGCTGACGTACGTCCTGCCGATCTTCCAGCGGAAGCTCACAAATCCGGCCAGTCGCGCCATTCTGCTCTTCCCGACCAAAGCCCTTTCTCAGGATCAGTTGGCGGGCATCACGGACTTCAACGACCACAGTCGCTCAGGATATCGCGTCTACACTTTCGACGGGGACACGCCCACCTCGGCCAGGCAGAGGATCAAAGAAGCCGGGGACTTTGTCGTGACGAATCCGGACATGCTGCATGCCGGGATTCTGCCGCACCACACCGAATGGATCAAACTCTTCGAAAACCTCGACTTCATCGTGATGGACGAACTCCACACGTACCGCGGCGTTTTCGGAAGCCACCTGGCCAATGTGCTCCGTCGCCTCATGCGCATCTGCGAGTTCTACGGCTCGCGTCCTCAGATGATTGCAGCTTCGGCCACCATCGCCAATCCCAAGGAACACGCCGAGCGCCTCACCGGTCTGCCCTTCACGCTGGTGGATCGCAACGGAGCCCCGCGCGGCGCAAAGAACATCATCTTCTACAACCCGCCCGTAGTGAACGCAGAACTGGGGATTCGATCCTCCTCCGTCCGGGAGGCCGCGCTGCTGGGCGCGTACCTCCTCAAGAATCGCATCAGCACCATCTTCTTCTGTCGCAGCCGCATGCGGGTCGAGCTGCTCTTCACCTATCTGCGTGAAAGGATCCCCGAACTCGCGGGCCGCCTGCGCGCGTACCGCGGTGGGTACCTCCCGAACGAAAGGCGCAAGATCGAAAAGGAGCTGCGCGACGGCGACGTGATTGGAGTGGTCAGCACGAACGCCCTCGAACTGGGCGTCGACATCGGCATGCTCCAGGTCTCGGTCAGCCTCGGCTATCCGGGCAGCATCAGCTCCCTGCAACAGCAGTTCGGACGCGCCGGGAGGCGCGGAGACGAATCCCTTTCCGTGCTCATGGCCACTTCGAGCGGCACCGATCAGTACCTGGCCGCGCACCCGGAGTACTTCCTGGAGAAGAATCCCGAACGCGCCATGGCCAACCCGGACAACCTGCTCATCGTGGCCGATCACATCAAGTGCTCCGCCTTCGAGATCCCGTTCCGGGATGGGGAGACTTTTGGCGGATACGTGGGTACTCCCGAGATCCTGGAACACCTGACGGCCAACCGCGTCCTGACCCACTCCGGGGACAAGTTTCACTGGATGAGCGACGTGTACCCGGCCAACACCTTCAGCCTGCGCAGCGGTTCGCGCGAAAATTTTGCCATCATCGACATCACGCAAACCGGACGCGAAAAGGTCATTGGCGAGGTGGACTACTTCGCAGCACCCACGCTCATACACACGGATGCCATCTACATCCACCAGGGAGAACAGTACTACGTAGAAGAACTCCTCTGGGACGACCTTCAGGCCCGCGTTCGCCGCATGAACGTGGACTACTACACGGATGCCCAGGACAAGGTGGACATTGCCGTTCTCGAAGACGAGTTCTTGAGAGAACACAGCGGGATTCCGAGGCACCGCGGCGAACTCAGCCTGCGCGTCAAAGCGGTGATGTTCAAGAAGATCAAGCTGGAGACGCACGAGAATCTCGGGTGGGGAGAAATTCACACGCCGGAGATCGAGATGCACACGCAGGCAGCCTGGATCCTGCTTCCCGAGGGGCATGAACTGCGTCGTTCGCTGCCCGAACGCGAGTTGGGTGCTGTGCTTGCGGGTACGGCACACGCGCTGGGTATGATCGCGCCGCTGCATGTCCTGTGCGACCCACGGGATCTGCGCTTCCGTTCCGAGGTGCGCGCCGCCGCGTTTCAGGAGCCCGCGCTGTACTTCTACGACTCCTTTCCGGGCGGTCTGGAACTGAGCCACGCGGTCATGAACAACCTGGGCGGAATTGCCCTGGCGGCCGCAGACCTGATACGACGCTGCCCCTGTGAACACGGGTGCCCTTCTTGTGTGGGCCTGCCCGATGCCGAGGTATCCCTCAAGCCGCGGGTGAGTCAGTTCCTGAAGGCACTTACCGACTGATGCTATCCCCATGGTTGTTCGCGGACCAAATTCGACACAAAACCCGATCGTCGTCGCGAGAGTTTTCGCGATACTCGCGCTTGCGTTCCTGTGCGCGTCGGGGGTGCTGTGGTTCCTGCACGACTTGGCGCGGCAGCGCAGGCGGGCGCTGTTGGCAAACGGGCGGCGGGTCCCGGGGCAGGTGGAGCAGCGGTACGCCATCCGGGCCCGAGGGTCGCACTACTTTGTGATCTACAAGTTCACGGATGGTGGCGTGACACGGTCCGCCGAAGAGCAGGTGACCAAGGAGCTTTTCCTCCGCGCCGAGAAGGGCGCCTCCGTATTCGTCCGGATCGACGGGCAGGATCCCGCCCGGTTTTCGCTGGAAGAAGGGAGCATCGACTCCGCGGCCACCTGGATTTTCGTGCCCGCCATCGTGTTCACCGCGCTATCGGCAGCCTTCGGCCTGACTTCACTTGTGTTGCGTCTCGTTGCGTCTCGGTGACTCTCGGGTTCATCTCCCGTAGGGATGGCGGACGCCGAACGGCCGCGGGGGTCACTTGACCGCGGCGCACTTCTGATCCATACTGGCCGCATGGTGGAAACGGGATCTCCGTTGCCAGGGAGCGCCCGCGCAGCAGGCGCCATTCGAGTCGTGGAGTCTGCCGGTCGCCTCGAGTACGGGCGCTATCTGCGCCTCCAGGAAGGACTCCGCGCGAGACGCCGGGAACTCCTGATCTTCTGTGAACATCCGCCCACTCTTACAGCCGGAGTGCAATCGGCGGCCGAAAGCCTGCTTCTGCCCGAAGACGGGCTGCGTCCCCTCGGCATCGCCCACCTCCGCATCGGCCGGGGTGGAGACTACACGGCCCACGAGCCGGGCCAATGCGTGATCTACCCGCACCTCGATCTTTGGAGGCGGGAACTTGCAGTCAGCCGCTACTTCGCGCTTCTTCTGGAAGTGACGGCAGAAGCACTGCGCAGCACCTGGGGGATTCACGCCGAAAGCCGACCGAAAGCGCCGGGTCTCTACACGCCCGACGGCCTGAAGATCGCCTCCATCGGCATCATGTTCAAGCGCTTCTTCACCAGCTTCGGCGTGGCACTGAACGTGGGGAACGACCTCTCCACCTTCCGCTGGATTCGACCGTGCGGGGATCCGAATCTCCAGGTCACGTCGGTCGCCCGCTGTGGAGCGGATCCCACGCGGGTTTCCGACTTCCGAAACCAATGGACCCAAGTATTTCGGGAGCGCCTGTCATCCAACCCGTGACACAAGGACTCCTTCGCGGAAGGCGTGGCCCGGCCGCGCAGCGGACGCCACGCGCGCTTGACCGAGTTTGGCTCGCGCTGCCCTTGCTGGCATTTGCGGCCGTCTGGCTCTCGCTCCTGCCCCCCATTCGCTTCGACAGCGCGCTGGGGGCGGCGCCAGCCGACGTTCCGCCCGAAGCCGTAGAACTACCGCCACACTGGGCCGTCTCCGGGACGGGCGGGATGGTCGTGAGCGCGCACACGCTGGCATCGGAAGCGGGTGCGGCGATCCTCCGCAAGGGCGGCAACGCGATGGACGCGCTCCTGGCCGTGCAGTGGATGCTCACGCTGGTCGAACCGCAATCCTCCGGGATCGGCGGTGGTGCCTTCGTTCTGTACTACGATGCGCGCGCCAAACGCGTTCTGGCCTACGACGGGCGCGAGGTCGCGCCGCGTTCTCAGAAGGCGAACGCATTTCTCGATGCGCGCGGCAAACCGATTCGTTTCTACCCGGACCGGATCACGGGCGGTCGCGCGGTGGGGGTGCCGGGAACAGTGGCGGTCATGGCGCTCGCGCACAAACGACACGGTCTTCTTCCCTGGAAGGCGACTTTCGACCCGGCCGTGAGGACCGCGCAGACCGGCTTTCGCGCGAGCCCGCGCCTGGCACTTTCGGTTCGCGAGAACGCCGAACGCCTGCGACGTTTTCCCGCCACTCGCGCGCTCTTTCTGCCCAGGGGGAAGGCCCTGGAATCTGGCGAGATGTTACGCAATCGGGACCTGGCACGTACCCTCCAATTGCTCGCGCGCGAAGGACAGCGCGGCTTCTACTCCGGCGATCTGGCGCGCGACATTGTGCGCACCGTTTCGAAGAGTCCCGTGGCCCCCGCGCGGCTCGAAATCCGGGACCTTGCGGAGTACCGCGCGCTGGAAGGCGAACCGCTCGAAGGGACGTTTCGCGGACACCGTATCCTCACGATGCCGCCACCCTCCTCCGGCGTCATTCTGCTGCAGGCACTCGCGCTCCTGGATGGATTCGGGCGCGCGGACCTGGCGGGCGGCTCAGCCCTTGCGTATCACCTGAAACTGGAAGCGGAGAAACTGGCTTTTGCGGATCGCGAAGTCTACGTTGCAGATCCGAAATCCCGCGCGGGGGACGTGCGCGCGCTCCTCGAACCGGACTACGTCGAGTCGCGGCGCAAGCTCATCTCGCGCGATCGCGCGCTGCGCGCACCCGCCGAACCGGGGCGCCCGCGCGGCCTGGCCTTCCGCCTTCCGTCTCCTGTTACAAAGACAGGCGAGTCGACAACACACATTTCCATCATCGACGGGCAGGGCAATGTCGTTGCCTGTACGAGCACCATCGAACACGGCTTCGGATCGGCCATGGTCGTGCCGGGCCGTGGCTTTCTCCTGAACAATGAACTCTCGGATTTCTCTCCCCATCCCGACGACATCAACGCGCCCAAGCCCGGACATCGACCGCGCAGCTCGATGGTCCCGACGATGGTGTTCTCGGGCGATCGCTTCCTCATGGCCCTCGGCTCGCCCGGGGGAACCTTCATTCCCGGGTCCGTGAGCACGGTTCTCCTCGGCGTCCTGAACGACGGGCTTCCCATTCAGGCGGCCGTCAACGCGCCGCGCGCGCTGCACCGCCACGACGCTCAGGCGGACGTGGAGTTGGAGTTGTTTCGCAACGCAGGATTGCGGGACGCGCTCGAACGACTCGGGCACCGGCTGCGCCCGCCTCCAGCCAACCACGCCGCCTTTGGTTCGGTACAGGCCATCTTTCAAGATGGCAAAGGAATCCTGTGGGGTGCCGCCGACCCGCGCCGCGAGGGGAAGGCGACGGCCGTGAGTCCCTGGCCGTGAGGCACCGGGCCGGAGCGGGGATTCGGTTTACATCGGCCGGGGCGAGCGCGATTCTGACCCGCCATGAAAGAACAACTTCCTCGCAACCTTCGTTTCGCCTCCCTGGCCGAGGCCCTCACCGAACTGAGCGCGCTCCAGAAAGCCCGGTCGATCAGGACTGTGTCACCATGGAGTGTTCCGCAGACACTGACCCACTGCGCGCAAAGCATCGAGTACACGATGACGGGATTCCCGAGCATGCGATCTTTCCTGGTCCGAAAATGGCTCGGACCCATGGTTCTGCGCCGCTTCCAATCGAAAGGTCAGATGTCGCACTCGCTGGACGAACCCATCCCTGGGGCCCCGGCCCTTTCCGATCGTGACACGCTCGAACAGTCCCTGGCCCGTCTGCGCAAAGCGATTGCGGATTTCAACGATTTTCAGGGCCCGCTGCAACCGCACTTCGCGTACGGGGTGCTGTCGAAACCGGACGCAGAGATGGCGCACGCCATGCACATCGCCAACCACCTTTCGGCCATGACCTACGAGTGAGATCCTGTCCTGGCCCCTGAAAACCGATTCATCCGAATGTGAAGTCCTCTTGACATGCCCCCCGAAAACCGGTCCAGTCCGAATGTGAATTCCTCTTGTACGAAG
>CAZPFB010000026.1:0-54827 GCA_964585735.1 uncultured Leptospiraceae bacterium | reverse complement strand
GAAAGCGGGAGGATGGATAAGGCAGTAGACACGCAGCGGAGTTAAGGATCTCGCATTCGTCGGGCCGGTCGAGCGACACGAGATCGACGGCCGCGGCGCTCCGGTCGCCGCCATGCAGTACGGCGTCAAGCGTGTACACGCCCGCGGCCATGGCCGGCAGCGCGGCGCGCAGCTCGTCGCCGGTGGCCTGCAAGGGGATGCTGACGCGCGAACCGTTGAGGGTCAGCGAGACGTCGGCGGGCGCCGTACCGGGCGCGCCCCCTGTGCCCACGCCCATGGACGCGCCGGCCGAGCCGGGTGGGGCCAGAGTCATTGCGTTCTCCGACGTGCCGGTGCGTGAGGGCCAAACCCGCTCGCAGGCCGTGCGCCTCGAAATGCAGATGTCCCTGAGCATGCAGCAGGGAGAAGCGCCCCCGCAGACGCTCGAAGTGCGCAGCGTACGTCGGGAGGAGTTGACCGAGAAGGTGATTTCCGTTCGCGGGACACGCGCCCGTGCCGTGCGCGTTGCCTACACGGTCGCCGAAGAAGAAGACAAACACGGCGAGCGGATCACGAAGAAGACGCTGCCCCAATCGGGTAAGGCCTACGTGGTGGAAGCCGACGAAGCCGGCGTTGCTTCGGCGCGACTCGAAGGCGGCGGCGAGATGACCGGCAAGGAAAGAGCCTCTGTCACCAAAGAGGGAACCTTTCTGAGATCGAAGGACGACGTGCGCGACTCGCTCGTCGGCAAGAGCATGAAACCCGGAGACCCGGCGCCCTTCCTGGAAGCCGGGCTTCTGCGCGCGTTCGATCGTGACGGCAAGGGCGCACGCGGGATGCAGGTGCGCCGCGTCGCCGTTCGGCTTCAGGAAGTGCAGAAGTGCGGCACTTCGGACTGCGCGGTCTTTGCCATCGAAGTGATCATTTTCGTACCGGGTCGCGCCACCCTGGAGATGAACCTGACCGGTCGCATGGTCATCCAGGGTCAGGGAACGCTGCCGCTGTTGCTCGAGATCAAAGGGCCGCTTTCCACAAAGCAGGAGAACAACGAAGGCCGCGGGGAAGGCGTTCAGGTCAGCGGCTCGGGCACCATCCGCATGGAATTCAAGAACCGTTTCGACGGCTGAGGTCCCGATGCCGTGCAGCACCCCGTGACTCCCGCCGCCGACGCCACCGCCGCGCAGTCCGAATCGGCCGAGACCATCAGCGCCCTCGTTCGCGCGTCGGCGGCTTCGGATCCGCGGCCGCTCGTCCTCGGTGGGCGCACGTTTCACTCGCGGCTGTTCGTGGGGACCGGGAAGTTTTCTTCAACTGCCGTTTTGGGTCGCGTCGTGCGCAGCTCGGCTACGGAGATGGTCACGGTCGCGCTGCGCCGTGTGGATCTCAAAGGCGGCATCGGCGAACAGGATCCGGTGAGTGTCCTGGATCGCAGTCGCGTCGTGCTCCTGCCCAACACATCGGGCGCTCGCGACGCAACCGAGGCGGTGCGCCTCGCGCGGATTGCGCGCTCCATCGGCGCGGGCGATTGGGTGAAGCTCGAAGTCACGCCGGATCCCGTGTACCTCCTGCCGGATCCCGTGGAGACGCTGCGGGCCGCTGAGATCCTGTGCGCCGAGGGGTTCATCGTGCTGCCGTACATGAACGCGGATCCGGTGTTGGCGCTCCGTCTCCAGGAAGTGGGCTGCGCCGCCGTCATGCCGCTCGGCGCGCCGATTGGCACCGGTCAGGGAATTCGCACGAAAGACTCCATTCGCATCATCATCGAGCAGAGTCGCGTTCCGGTCGTGGTGGACGCGGGCATCGGCATGCCTTCGCACGCAGCGGAGGCCATGGAGATGGGCGCTGACGCGGTGCTCGTGAACACGGCGCTCGCGGTGGCGCGCGAACCGGTCGAGATGGCCGAAGCGTTTGCCATGGCGGTGATCGCCGGACGACGCGCGTTTTTGGGCGGCATGCCCGCGCGCGGTGAGGGCTTCGCGCGCGCCGAGGCTTCCAGTCCGCTCACCGGTTTTCTGAACGACGGTCCTTAAGCATGTCCGACCGAACCTCCATGCCGGGCGCGCCCCCACTTCCGGGCCACGCCGATCGCTTCGAGACGTTCGCGGAATTTCTCGATCAGGTTTCCTTTCAGGACGTGAGCCGGAGTATCGAGAGTAGCACGACAGAGCCGGCAACTCGCGCTCTCAGCAGAAGCGGCCCCGAACTGAGCCAGGAAGACTTTGCCGCGCTGCTTGCGCCGGCGGCCGCGCCCCTTCTGGAAGAAATGGCCCGTCGGGCGCAGGAGATCACACGCCGTCGTTTCGGCCGCGCTATCCAGCTTTACGCGCCGCTGTATCTTTCCAACGAGTGCGCCTCCATCTGCACCTACTGCGGTTTTCGTCGGGACAACCGGATTGCGCGGCGGACCCTGACTCCCCAGGAGGCGCGCCACGAAGCCATGCTGCTGCACGAGCAGGGCATTCGCCACATTCTCCTGCTCACCGGAGAGGAATACCGTCGTACGCCGGTCGACTATCTCGAAGAGTGCGTGCGTCTTTTGGCGGACGACTTTGCCTCCGTGTCCATCGAGGTCTATCCGCTCTCGGTCGAAGACTACGGGCGCTTGCGTGGCGCGGGCGTCGACGGGCTTGCCGTCTATCAGGAGACCTACGATCGGCGGCGCTATCATGAGGTGCACACGGGGGGAATGAAGAAGAACTGGACCTTTCGCCTGGATTGCCCGGAGCGTGCGGGTGCGGCCGGGATGCGCAAGATTGCGCTCGGCGCGCTGCTCGGCCTTTCGGATCCTGGGGCCGAGGTGTTTTTGCTCGGCCTGCACGCGCGCTTTCTCATGAAGCGCTTCTGGCGCAGTCAGATCTCGCTTTCGCTGCCTCGCTTGCAGCCCGCCGCCGGAGTGGACAACGTGACCGGCGTTTCCGACCGGCGCTTCGTTCAGTACCTGACGGCGTTGCGCCTGTTTCTTCCCGACGCCGGGCTCACGCTCTCCACGCGGGAGTCGCCGCAATTGCGCGACAACCTAGCGGGCATCTGCATCACCATGATGAGCGCCGGCTCGCGTACGGACCCCGGCGGCTATTCAGTCCTGGCGGGCAAGGGTGAAGGCGAGCTCCCGGCGGCAGGCGAACAATTCGAGACCCAGGACCATCGCAGCATCGCCGAGGTGCGCCGGGCGCTCGAAGCCCTTGAACTCGAACCGGTGGCAAGCGATTGGACCTACGTGATGAAGTGAAACGCCGCGCACGAACACGAAAGCGCGCCGCACCTGGTCGTCCCGCGCCCCTCCTGCTGTTGCTCCTGGAGTGCGCGTGCCATCGTAGACCGGTGGAGCTCCTCAGGTTCATGCTGCCCGCGGTGCTCCTGCTGCCTGCGCTCGGCTGCATCTGGCTCATTCGTCCGTCCGGCGCTTTCGGCACGACCGGTTTGCCCGCGGCTCCCGACTACGCGCGCGGCGATTCGTGGGCCGCGCTCCCGGACAGGCGAGACGCACCCGACGTCGTTCCCGTGCCTGCGCTGAGAGACAACCAGGACCGCGCGCCCGTGGACGTCTTCTTCCTGCATCCCACGATGTACTTCGGCCGGACCTGGAATGCGGACCTGAGCGATTCGACCGTTCGCGCGCGCACGGACAACACCACGATGCGCCAGCAGGCCTCTGTCTTCAACTGTTGCGCGCGCATCTTCGCGCCACGCTATCGCCAGGCGACGCTCTACGCTTTCATCGATACGGGCACCGGCGGCCGACAGGCTCTCGACCTCGCCTACGAGGACGTTCGCCAGGCATTCCGCTTCTACCTGGAACGCCACAATCAGGGTCGTGGCATCATCGTGGCCGGTCACTCCCAGGGCTCGCTCCATGCCGTGCGCCTCCTGCGTGAGTTCTTCGACAGCGAGGAGGGAAGGCGCAACCTGGTGGCCGCGTACGTGATCGGCTTTCACGTGCGCGCCCAAGACTTCCGCGTTCTGAAACCTTGCGCCTCCGTAGCGCAGGTTGGCTGCTTTGTGAGCTACCGCACGGTGGGAGTGGGCGCCGGGGTGCCGCAGTTGCCGCTGGACCCGCCGGGCATTTCCGTTTGCGTCAACCCGATCTCCTGGCGGATGGACCCCAAACCCGTGCCGGCACAGGATCATCCGGGTGGCGTTCCGGACTCCTTCGACCGAATCGATCGCGGGATTGTCGGGGCGCGCTGCCGCAGCGACGGACTGCTCGAGATCACCGAACCGGCGCTTCCCGGCTACGCCGGTCGGTCGGGCAACTACCATGTTCGCGATTATGGTTTGTTTTACATGAGTATTCGAGAGAATGTTCAGGCCCGCGTGCGCGCTTTTGGAGGTCAGCGTCTCCTGCCCCTTCGCCGTGCTCCGTTGAACAGCGCGCAGAGGTTTTCTTCGAGCAGGGCGTAGTAGTCCATGCGAAAGAGCGCGAGTTTGGGGTCCGTTTCGAGCAGCCGCACGACCACGGGAGCCGGTACGGCGTTGTGCCAGAGCCCGGTCAGCAGCGCGTGAACTCCGGCGAGCAGCGGGAAGCTGTCGCCCGCGCTGCCCAGGCCCAGGATGCGCTGGAGTTCCGGGGCAATCGGCAGGACGCAGTCGAGTACGGTCAGCTTGAAAGCGCGCGCGGACTCCGGCCCCACGTTTCGTTCGAGCAGAGTCGAGACGATCGCAAGCAACCTCAGAAAGCGTTCGCGACCGCGGAGAGACTGCACCATCCAGGCGGCCAGGCGCTCGGGCGTTGCCGTATCAGACTCCGCGCGCAGTTGCTCGAGCCAGTCGCCAAACCAGGCGGCGTAGTCCCGGCGGTGGAGTTCCAGGAACAACTCCTCTTTCGTTTCGAAGTAGAGGTAGAGTGTTCCTTTGGCCACACCGGCCTGCCGGGCGATGCGCGCCATCGAGATCCGCTCGAACTCCCCCTGGCCGAGCAGGGTAGCCGCCGCGCGCAGCAGGCGCTCGCGCTTGCGCTCCTTGTCCTCCAATCGAACGGCCCTTCTTGCCACGATGTTTGCCGGCGCCGCCCCCCAGAGTCCAGACTGACCCGGTGAGCCGTGTTGTCCACCATTGATGAAACCCGGAGGCCCCGCGGGCATCTTCGTGCTCCAGGCGGCTGCCGTGCGCAAAGGTGATTGACTCTGACCGCGGGTCACATATAAATGACCCTCGGTCAATTACTTGCGGAGGTGGCGACTATGGGTTCCAGGCTGATTCGCGGGGGGCAGCGCAGGCGACGTTGGTTGCCGGCGGCGCGCCCTGGTGCTATCGTACTGATGGCAGGAGCTCTGTTGTGGAACTGCCTGAGCTCTTTTGGAAAGGACCCTTCGGGGGACGAACTGATTCGCATTCGTAAGTCGCAGCAGTACCGGGATGGCTCCTTTCGAAACAAGCCCGAAGTGCCCATGATCGTGGAGGGCAAGTTCTGGCAGATGGTTCGTCGCCAGCTCTTTGGAAGCGAGGTGCGCGTCCCGCCTGGGAAGCTTCCGGTGACCGAGCCGGTGCTCGTCGCCCAGGCCAATGTTGCACCCGAGACGCTGCGCGTCGCCTGGCTCGGTCACTCCACGAACCTGGTCGAGATTGACGGCCTGCGCGTGCTCACCGATCCCGTTTTCGAAAGACGCGTGTCTCCCGTGACCTTTGCCGGCCCGGAAAGGTTCTTCCCGCCCCCGGTGCCGCGCGAGAAGCTCCCCCCGATCGACGTGGTCGTCGTCTCTCACGATCACTACGACCATCTCGAAGAGGCGACGGCGCGCGCACTGGCCGCGAAGGGTACAGTCTACGTTGTGCCTCTGGGCATCGGCTCGCATCTTCGGAAATGGGGCGTGCCCGAAAACCGGATCGTCGAACTGGACTGGTGGGAGGAGCACGTCGTGCGCGGAGTGCGATTCGTTTGCACGCCGGCCGTTCACTACTCGGGGCGCGGACTCTTCGGCGGAAACAAGACTCTGTGGGCTTCGTGGAGCATCGTGGGACCCAAGCACCGCTTTTTCCACAGCGGGGACACGGGCTTTTCGCCGCACCTGGCCGAGATTGGCCGCAGGCTCGGTCCGTTCGATCTCACCTCTATCAAGGTCGGTGCGTACGACTACACCTGGGAACTCATTCACATGAGCCCCGAACACGCGGTCGAGTCGCACGTGGCGCTCCGCGGCGTGCGCATGCTGCCCGTGCATTGGGCCACGTTCAACATGGCCATTCACCGCTGGGACGAGCCCATCCTGCGCACCAAGGCCGAAGCCGCCAAACGCAAAGTGGAACTGGTGACACCGCGACCGGGCGAATGGGTGACGGCGGGGGCGGAATTTGCGTCGTCTGATTGGTGGACGGTCGGGAACAAGGCGCCCTGACCGATCCTGACGCGGGCGTGGGCGGCCGGTACGAGGGTGAGCAGTCAGGCCTGCGCGCGCGTTCGTGGCCACTCAGGCCTGCGGGCCTGCGCACCGAATATTTTTGGCTTGTCAACTATCCGGCAGGCCGGCTTCGTTTGAACCGAAACAGCCGCAGATTCGTCTGAACTGTTGTGCCGGACGCGCATCGTATGGGAAGGTCGCCTTTCTCGTTTCTTTGGGCCGCGGGGCGCAGGCCTGCGGGGACTCAAGCGATCGCGGTCGCCCTGTGGGCGGGGGTGGTCCTGTCGATCGGGGCGTCCTGCACCGGCCATTCGTACAACTTCGCCGATCCTTCCACGCGGGAATCGTACGAACTGGCCCTGCTGCGCTGCTTCATCGAAGGGCGCTGCTTCGGTCATGGTGGAGGCGGCACATCCAGTGGAGTGGCGAGTCTGCCGGATACGGGCCTACTGCTCTGCGAGCAGGCCAACACTCTCGTCGATTGCGTGACCGGCTTCGGCGGCACGGGCGGCCAGGACGGGCACTTCGTGAACATCCCGAGCGCGCGCTCCCAGCAGGGACCGGACGGCCCCGCCGGTTTCCCGGGAGACCACGTCGTCACGGACGAAACGACGCAACTCTCCTGGCGCAGTTGCAGCCTGGGCCTCACACCACCGGCGTGCGGCGGAGGCCTGTCCAATGCGGCGCAGCCGGCGCAGGTCACTGCCTGTTCCGCTCTCAGTTCGGCCAACAGTGGCGCAGGGTACGCCGGTCGCACCAACTGGAGACTGCCGAACATCACGGAACTGGTGACAATCATGGACATGAGCACAACGGGCACGACCTCCCGCGTGGATGGCGGGAAGTTTCCTGCCGTCAGCAACGCGAGTCCGTATTGGTCTGCGTCCACGCAGGGAGGATTTGCGTGGCTCGTCTCCTTTCACCCGGCGAGCGCTACCATCATCAACAGTCAGGGCACGGCCGGCTCTACGTATTCGGCCCTCTGCGTCTCGGGCACGGAATTCACGACGGGGCCGTGGACCGACTTGGGCGACGGGACTGTGCGTGACGAGAAGACGCGCCTTCGTTGGCAGCAGTGTACTGCGGGTCTTTCCGGCGTTGGCTGCGGAACAGGCGGCCCGTCCGCCGACACCTGGGTGAATGCGCTCATCTACTGTAACGCGCTCGCACCTGCCGGCACGTGGCGCGTCCCGAGTATGTTCGAACTGTTTTCACTCGTCGTTCCTGCTGCGACCGCCCCCGCCATTAACAGCTCGGCTTTTCCCGGAACACCCGCGCTGGCAACCGACAAGGTCTGGACCTCTACCGCCAATGCCGACACGCCCGCAAACGCCTACGTGGTGCGCATGGACAACGGAACAGTGGAATCGCAGGCAAAGGGCGCGGCTTTTCGCTTCCGTTGCGTCGGTGGCCCCTGATCACTGCGGTTCGTTGCCCGGTTTCCACTTGATACCGCAGCCCAAGCTCGGGCGCTGCTGACCCGGGGCGCCCGCGCCGGCCAGCAGTTGATCGACAGCGGCGCGCAGAGAGGAGCCCGACACCTCCATCCCGTTGGAGGGGCGACTGTCGTCCAACTGCCCGCGGTAGTAGAGGCGAAGCTCCGCATCGAACAGGAAGAAGTCGGGCGTGCAGGCCGCGCTGTACGCGTGGGCTACGCTCTGCGATTCGTCGTACAGATACGGAAAGGAGTACCCCGCGAGTTTCACCTCTTCGCGCATGAGCGCCGGGCTGTCGTCGGGATACTTCTCGACATCATTCGAGTTGATTCCCACCATGCCCACGCCCCGCGCGGGGAGTTCCCGTCCCAGTTTCGCCAGTTCGGCGCGGACGTGCTTCACGTAGGGGCAGTGATTGCACATGAACACGACGAGCAGGCCTTTGGGGCCGCGCGCGTCCGCAAGCGAGACGATGTTCCCCTCAGTGTCCGGAAGCGAAAAGGGGGGCGCGGTTGTGCCCAGGGCAAGCATGTTGGAGGAGATGGCCATGGCGGAGATGGCCGCTCCGGTCGCCCGCGGGGTCAAGTGCAAAGTGAGGGGAGATGCCCATGGAGCGTGGACGTGACCTGTATCATCGAAACCCTTCGAGTGGGACTCGAGCAGGAGGAGTTCGAACGAGCCTGGCCTGCGCTCAAACCAGAAAAAGGCAAACGCGAAGACTACGACCCCGGTTTCTGGAAATCAACCATCCGGCACAAGACGTTTGTGACGACTGAGGAAATCATCCAGGGAGTTCCCTGCAGCGTCTTCTTGCATTTTACGCGGGGCGTTATCAGCCATTTGCACTATTACGGCTCCACGGCGGGCGGCTCGCTCGGCTATGCTGCTGCTGCGCGCGTTTTTGCGTTTCTCTGCGCACAGGGGGACCGAATCTTCGGACCGCCGACACGGGTTGACGAACCGCCACCGTACGAAGGCTTCGAGGCGCTGCCGCGAATCAACGACGGGCGCCCCGACGAACGCTGGGTTTCTGGAGGCTTGCGCACCTGGGCTTCACAGGGGGCTTTCGCCAATTTGGGGGAGGACGGGAGCGGCAGGCTGACTGTCCAGCTACGAATGGACGAATAGCCGCTTTGGCCCAAGTTCACACATCGTAGCGCTCGGTCGGTTCGACTGCCGGGCTCCTCTGCAACAGGTCGGACGGAATCAGGATGCCGGGAAATCGTTCGTGCCAAAGCATTGTGGCCTTGAGCCCCGGAAAGAAGCAAGCGCCGTACTGGGAATCGAGACTGCGCAGCTGAATCGTCCGGTTCTTTACTCGCACTGTCGTGAATTGCTCTGCGCGTGGTCCGCGTGATCGTCCGTAGCGAACGTCGAGTACTTCGACTTCCGTATCCTCGCCGTTTTCGAGCGTCCAAAGCCACGCCGCCCGCCGCCGCGCGCGGCGGACGCTCTCGACGATGCCGAAACCCAAGAGCACGCAGAGCAAGATGGCGCCGGCCACCGAGAGCAAATCGCGCGCGGCGGCCGGTACGGGCAGGGTCCAAGAAAGGACGAGGACCACGAGCGGCACGGGGCTCAAGAGCAAGGGCAGCAGGAAGGCGCCGATCGCACTCCCGCCCATTCGCGCGCTGATGGCCTTGACGTGATGCTCGGATGAAGGACGGAGAGCAGAGAACACAGGGTCTGACAAGATGGACCTTCCCGGAGGCAACAAGCATGGGGTGGCTGACTCCCCGCGGTCAAGCAAGAACGAGTCGAAAACGGGCCGTCTCTTCGGCCCCGCGAATGGATTGACCGCGGGGCAATGCCCGCCATTGGATACCGCCAACCGCGCGCCGATCTTATGCGACCATTCACGAATCAATCCGCCAGCGTCGCACACATGCCCACGAACAGCCAGGGGACCGGGGCTCGGTGGATCGGCAGGGTCGCGTGCGCCCTTTGCTTCGCTTGGATCACCACCACGGCAACAGGGTGCCTGTCAGACCCCGACGCTCTGGACCCCTCGCAAAGCGATTCGGCCCTGCTTACCTGGCTTCTGGGCTATTCCGCGCTACAATTCAGACTGCCGGAGTGCGGTTTTCTCACTCCCGCCTACCGGGTGGCCAATTCGGGAGACCTGGCCGGCGCGCGGCGCCTACAGTACTCGCGCAACAACCTCACCTACTCTTACACGCTGGATTACATGTTGGGTTGTACTCCCACGAGTGTGGCCAACTCGTCCTCCGGAACATCCTTCGCGCTTTCCTACCATCCCAATCGTTTGATCGCGCGGCGCGAAGAGAGCAACGGAAAGCTGCTTACTTCCACCCTGAACGCCGAGGGCTGGGTGACGGGGAGCCGTTCCGAATGCATTGGTGCCGGCGCCATCCACTACACGAGCACAATCGACACCCTCAACCGAACCACATTGGAAGCGTCGGTGGACGACGCGGCCTGTTCCTGGTCCGCCGATTCGAACGAGCAGGAGTTCACGGGTCTGAGCCGCGTTCCGAGTCGCTTCAAGTACTTCGAAGGGACCAGCCTCTATTCAGACAACGCAAACGAGTTCGTGGTCCAAGATGGGCTCGTCGTAGAACAACGTTCGATTTGCCTGGGCGGCACGACCTGCTCGAGTTATGTCTTCCAATTCACCTATGATGGGAACAGACGCCTGGTAACGGAGCAGCGGACCCAGCCCTCGACCGAAACGACGAGCTACACTTATGATGCGGACGGACGGATCCTCACGGTGACAAATCCCAGCTCCAACGTGAACTACAGTTACGACAGCGCCGGTCGCATGATTTCGGTCGTCGAGTCCGTGGGGCCGCTGACTCTGACGCTGACCTACTGAAACCAGGACGCGCCGGTCAGAAGCGAAACGCCAGGTTCAGATACCAGGTGGTGTCACCGGTGGCTGAAGTTCCGGTCCCCAGGGCGAGTGCGGCGTGTCCCAACTGAACCAGGTACACGGTCCCCGCCAGAGCCAGCAGGCTGTTGCGCCGGGCCACCCGCTGGCGATAGGCCGCGAGGTCGTCGTTGTTCCATGTCAACATCAGGCCAAGAGCGCCCACACGCGCCTCCGCGCCCACGAAGAGCGGCATCAGGAAGCGTTGCTCGGCCTGCGCTTCGTAGGCGTCGCGGCGGGAAAGAGCAACGCCCTGTTCTCGGATTCCCAGGAGTAACAGAACCGCCGTCGTAGTGCCAATGGCGATACCCTGGGTTCTTTCGCCTTCCGCCCAGTGCGCAAGGCCGGGAACCAACGCGAGGCGCGCGCGTGTAAGTCTTCGTCGGAGGCTCCTGGGATTGCGCTGGGCCTCGAGGTCTGCTTCGCGGGCGCGGCGTTCCCGCTCTAACCGCTGCCGCTCGGCCTGCTCCTGTTCGAGTCGTTTGCGCTCCGTGTCTTGGCGCTCGCGCTTGGCGCGCTCGGCCTTCTCACGTTTGGCCTTTTCGGCTTCCCGGTTTTCGCTTGCAGCCTTTTCGCGCGCGGCGCGTTCCCGCTCCCGCTTTTCGCGTTCCACGCGTTCTGATTCTGCCGGGTCTTCGTACTGGATGCGGCGCAGGGTCGCTTTGGCGATGACGCGGCGGCCCGCAGACGTTTGCATGAAGATGTGCGTGCGGTCCTGGCCTGTGATCCTGCCGCTCACCACTGTCCCGTTCTTGAGGGTGACCGTATCTGCCCAGATGGGAGTGATCAAGAGCGCCCCCAAGAAGCCTGCCCAGAGGAACCTCCCGAAACTCACCCTCACCACGGACACTTCTGATAAGTGGGTGGCCGGCCCGCAACGCTTTCCTTCGCGTTTGCGAATGATTCAGGTGGTTCAGGGCCACCGGTCTGTGTGCCCAAGAAGTCCGGGGCGGTCAATGGCCAGGAAGTTGTACGTGGTGCATCGCCTTGGCGGCCGGAGGAACAGGCAGCGAAAACGGTTGCCTGTGGTGGCGCGTACCCGATGCTTCTCGTGGCGGTCGAAATCTGAGAAATGAAGGACCCTGCGAAACAAAAAGGACCGGCACCGCAGGCCTCTTTCCCTTTTCGCGTCCGAGCGGCCCTCCTGATGAGCGCGCTCGTCATGGTCTGTGTCGCTCTGATAGTCGAGCTCTCGTCGCGCTACCTCGGGGATGAACTCACGGCACAAGTGCAATACAATAGTCTGCAGAATGCGCGCGCCGCCCTGGAAAAGACCACAGCCCACCTGGAAGCTGCCGCGGTGCGCATCGAGTATCTGCTGACCGTCGGTGAACGTCGGGCACTGGGCGAAGTCGGGCGTGGCGAACTCCGGGATGTTCTTTGCTTTGGCGAGTACCGTCCGGGGGGCAACCATCGGCTGGTTTGTCGAGCTGACGGTGCTGGCCCTCCACTCACCATGGTGGAATTGCGCCTGCCTTCGACCAAGGAAACAGCTCCCACTCTTCGTTCCTTGAAAGACCGGAAACATCTGCTACTCTTCTCCATCCCCGATGCCGAAGGCGTGACGCGGCTCGCTGTCCTGCCCAAGAAGTCCTTTGAGGGTGTACTGCCCGGAGGAACCTACTCGGGATGGATTGTCGATACGCGTGGGCAGGTTCTGGTCTCGAAGGGAGATGTCACCGAACAAACGGATCTGTCGGCTTACCCGCCGGTCAGCGAGTTCCTCAAGGGAAAGGCCCGCAACATGCAGATGCGGTTCCAGACGGCGGGATTGGGCTTCTTCGGGGCGTTTGCCGCGGAGCGCGAGCTCGGATTGGCTGCGGTTCTGGCCGTCTCCGAGGAGGATGCTCTGCGGAGTGTCCGGCTGCTCAGGCGCCGGGGACTTTACCTTTCGGCTTTCCTGGGCGGATTGGCCGCGGCGATCACTTTTGCGCTGGCTTGGGGTCTCACGCGACCTCTGCATCGCCTCACCCTGGCCGCTGCGCGCATTGAGTCGGGAGACTACTCTACGGATCTCGGCCGCCCGGGCTCCGACGAACTGGGCGTGTTGACGCGCGCCTTCGGTTCCATGGTGGCCGGCATCCAGAGAAACGAGGCCCTCGCGCGCCATCACGCCCTGCATGATTCCCTGACGGGTCTCCCGAATCGAACGATGCTTCAGGAGAGCCTTCCTGCCTTGGTCGCAACCGCCCGACGCAACGGAACATACCTGTGCATTTGCCAGATCGAACTGGATCGCTTTCGAAGGATCAACGAGTCACTCGGTCATGCGGCGGGAGATCAGGTCCTCAGAGAAGTCGCCGAACGACTCAGCGCGGCGCGACTCTGGAACACGGACCTTGTGGTCCGTTTGGGCGGAGACGCGTTTGCGGTGGTCGCGGCAGGCCTATCCGCCGAAAGCGAAGCGATGATTCTCGCGGATCGACTGATTGCCGCGGTGGAGACGCAAATCGAGATCGGAGAAACCGCCCTGCACCTCTCGGCAAGTCTGGGATTGGCCCTATTCCCGGCCGACGCCCAAGATTGGCCGGATCTGGTGCGCAACTCCGAGGCCGCCATGTCCGTGGCCAAGTCACGAGGTGGCGCGCGTTACTCATTCTACACCGAGGCGCTCAATGCGCGCGCCGCGCGCCGGTTGAGCATGGAAGCAGGGTTGCATGAGGCAATCGAAAGAGGTGAACTCGAGGTTCATTTTCAACCGCGCGTGAGGCTTAGGGACGGCCTGGTTGCGGGGGTGGAGGCCCTGGCCCGCTGGTACCCGAAAGGTGGAAGGGAGGTTCCCCCGCTGGAGTTCATTCCTCTGGCCGAAGAGACAGGCCTCATCCATAAGATCGGTGGATGGATTCTCGAAAAGGCGATTTCGCAAATCCAGGGACTGGGGGCCGCGCAGCCCGAACAACTCCTGAAACTGTCCGTGAACATTTCACCCCATCAGCTGCGCGGCGGCAACTTCAGTGCCACTATCGCGCAGATTCTCACGCGGTCCGAGTTCCCGGCCGATCAGCTCGAACTCGAGGTCACCGAAAGCGCGCTGGTCGCGGATGCGGAGGCCCGGGAGGAGCTCCAAGTGCTCCGGGATCTTGGCGTCCGTATCGCGATCGACGATTTTGGAACCGGGTACTCTTCCCTTGCCTACATTCGTGACCTTCCCCTTGACGTACTCAAGATCGACCGCAGTTTTGTAGCCGGAATGGGTGATGACGCCCGCCAGGTCGCCATCGTGCGCGCGATACTGGCCCTGGCGCACGGGTTGGACCTGCTCACCATTGCGGAGGGAGTGGAGACCGTCGAACAGGCGAAACTACTCCGGCAGCACGGTTGTCATGAAGTGCAGGGATTCTTGTTTTTTCGTCCCATGCCCATCGAAGCACTCCAGAGGATCAGACTCCAGGAGCCGGTCTTTCAGGTTCGACGGGGGTCTGGCACGTGAAAGCCGACATCGCCTTGGTGGTGGGCTCGCTTTGCGTTTCAGCTCTTGGCGCAGCGCTCCTCTTCCGGGATGTGCAGGAGCAACCCCTCGGTCGCGGCGAGACCCCCATCGGTACTCTCGAACGCGGCCAGAACGGCGTGTTCCAAAAGCCCCTCAGGGCGGCGGGCTTCCGTCAGGTGCCGGTCGGGTCCATCCTCCGGCACGGAGATGTCATTCGCACGGGCGTGTCTTCGACGGCAACGGCCGTCACGTACAAAGGCACAACCATCGAACTTGCCGAATTGAGTATGGTGTCTTTGCAGGCTTCGGAAGACCGGCTCGTGCTCCGGTACAGCGGGGCGGGGATTCGAATTCGCAAGGGGCCCGGGTCCGAGAAACTCGTGGTCGAAACCGGTGGTCTGCGCGTCCTTGTTGATGACGCGGACGTGCGGGTCCTCAAGGATGGTGCGGTGCTGCTCGTGGATCGCGGTCGTGTTCTTGCTACCGACCGCCGTGGCAAGGAACGAACCGTAACGCCCGGTCGGACGACTCCTCCACCCGGTCCGAGCTTCGGCACCGCCGCGAAAGTGCGCGAACGTTTCGCGCGCTCTGTGCGTCGAGGGCGTACGCCGACCCCTGTCGGCCCTCCGGGACCACCCGCGGTGCAAGAAGTCGAGATCGAGCGGCACGGACGGTAGCCAATGGTAAGCGTTTCCATAGCTTGGGTCGCCGCAAAACGCAGCTGTCCCGGGCTGGCGGCAGCCTGGCTCGCGCTCGCGCCGGTTGGCCTCGGAAGCCAAGGTAAACCTCCTGGCGGCGTTCGCCTGCGCTGGCCGCCTGTTTCCGGCGCTTTGGGCTACGCCGTCGAGGTGGACGGTGGCCGTGAGAAGCTCGTGCGCCGTGTGTCGGAACCTTCCATCCTCTTGGAACTTGAACCGGGGGCATACCGCTTCCGCCTCGCCAGCATCGGCGTGGACGGACGACCGGGTCCCTGGTCGGCATGGAAACCTCTGGAGGTCTTCGCTGCCACGGAGGCCGTGCCGGAAACGAAAACAAGGACAGGGCAGCATTTCATGGTTTCCGGGCCTTTTTCCCTTATCCCTGGCGTGCCTCAATGGCAAGCAGGCAATCGTCTCCGCGCAGCCGCATTGGGCGGAGGTTTTCTTCTCGGCCTCGGTGCAGGTGCTTATGGCGCTTGGGAGGGAAGTTCTGCGGCCAACGCCGCGGAAGATAGGCCCCGGTATCGGCTCTTCAACGATACGTTGTTGCTGGCCGCTTTCGCTTCCAGCAATGACTTGGACTTCACGGCTCTGGCGCTGTACGCGACCGGCCTTCAGGAGCATCGCCGATTCGAACGTCGCTACGAGAGCCGTCAGCGCTTGAGCGCGGTTGGCTATGTCATCGCTCTGCTTTTCTATGCGGTCCATCTCGGTGACCTGAATATACTGCCCAAACTGACCCTGGACGGTCGGCCGTACGGTTCCGAACGGCAACCTGAGTCCTTCGCGAAGAGCTCCGAACCAGCAAACCTCGAGGTGGGCCTGACATGGTCCTTCTGAAGTATACACGGGGCGGCTCGCGTTCGTGTTGGTTGCTGCTTGCGCTGGCCTTCATGATGCCGCAAGTTGCCTGCTCGCGCTCCTATCCGCAATGGGAATCGGGGCCGGCGTTCGCTCTCGCGTATCAGCTTCAGACCTTGCGTCTGGTCGCCGTTTCTCCCCCCGAGGGAGCGACGAATCAGGGGATCGGATCGACATCCGTTTCGCTGACCTTCAGCCGTAGCACGCTGGCCGATAGCCTCACTACGAATGCGCAAGACACAACGTGCTCTGGCGCAGTGCAACTCTCTGCCGACGGATTCCAGACGTGCGCACCACTGAGTGCCGCTGAGCCTTCCGGAGGCGACGGACGGACCTTTCTTTTCCGTCCGGTCACAGCGCTGCAGAGTCCCTCCACCTATCGTATTCGGATAGCCCCGACTGTGACGGCACGCAATGCCCACCTGCTGGGCGAATCGTGGACTTCTGGCCAGGGATTCTCCACGGCAACTTCCGTTTTCGCGACTCAAACCAGCTACTCCGGGAATTTGGGCGGCGTGGCCGGGGCGGACGCCAAATGTATGGCGGACAATAACTATCCGGGCACGGGCTCTTTTCGGGCGATGGTCGTCGACGGGACGCAAAGGTCCGCCTGCGCATCCACGACCTGCAACTGGGTATTTCGACCTCTGCGCAGTTACTTTCGCCTGATCGATGGCACACTGATCCTGACGACGAACGCGGATGGAATCACCGGCGGAACGCAGAGCGCAGCATTTACCGGCACTGGCGCTCAATACTGGACCGGACTCAGCGCCGCTTGGGGGGCCGACGTCCATTGTGACAATTGGTCCGACGAAACCGCGGGAGCGAACGGCTCGGTTGGCTCGGGAAACGTGACCAATGCGAACGCCTACAGTGGGACCGTGCTACCCTGCAACAGCACCCGCCCCCTGCTCTGTGTGCTGCAGTAGTCCCTCATCGCCGAACCGGTGCGAGGCCTGGCAACGCCCGGTTGTCCAGTGCACTCTGAACCGAAGGCCTCGCCAAGCCCGTGGGCCGAAACGGGCCTTGACGGAGAGGAAGTGGCGCTGGGCAGCCCTACTGCTTATAGCTGCGACGGATGCAGGCGCCGTAGGCAGCGCAGGAGTTTTTCGACTGTCGGTAGCAGGCCAGCACCTTGGCCTTCTGCTGGCCGCACGTCTTCATGCAGCCCAGATACAACTTCTCGAACTCCTGCTTCGTCGGCGTGCGCGGAGGGGTCTGACGTTTGCCTGCTTCCACCACACAGCTCCGATAGAGTGTGCAGGCCTGTTTGCATGTGGCTTCCTGCGCGCTGACCGGCGCGGACCACAGAATGGGCATGAGAGCGAGCAGGGGAATCGTTGCCAGTCCGGCGATTCGTTTCATCAAGTCCTCCTGGGGCAAATCGACCCTGGGCCATGTTTTTGGCCGAGCCAGTCGCCGTCACCCCGACAATTAGACCCCTATCCTCTCGCCGGTGGTTCCGGAAAAACGGGATGAGGACGGATTCGGCCTCGATGCACGTACTTCGTGCTGAATGCCTTATGTTAAGGCATATCGTTCATAGTGTGTGCGATCTGCTGAAGGTGAAGCGGCCCACCTGTCGCCTTGTGGGGCGATTTGCTGAAGGTACGGTTCTTGCTCGGGAAAGAGGCAAGAAGGGTTTCCGGCTCAACGGGAATACCGGTCCAAGACCTACAAAGAGGAGAGAGTATGGGTAAGTCAGCAAAAGAGATCCTCGAATGGGGAAAGAAAGAGGGCGTTGAATTCGCGGATATCCGCTTCACCGACCCTCTGGGCCTGACGCATCACTTCACGATGCCGTGGCACTCCATCGACGAAGAAGCATTCGAATTCGGAATTGGCATCGACGGTTCGTCCGTCCGGGGCTGGAAAACGATCAACGAGTCGGACATGTTGGCCCGGCTGGATCCGGACACCGCGTTCATCGATCCGTTCTTCCAGCACAAGACGGCCGCCTTCCTTTGTGACATCTATGAGCCGAGCGGCGAGCCTTACGGGCGCGATCCGAGGCAGGTGCTGAAGAAGGCCATCCAGTACATGAAAGACTCCGGCCTGGCCGACACGATGTACGCCGGTCCCGAAGCCGAGTTTTTCATCTTCAGCGACGTTCGTTACCATCACGGCACGAACGGCGGTTTCTACTCTGTCGATTCGCCGAACGCCGAGTGGAACATGGGCGCTGACGAAGAAGGCGGAAACTTGGGTCACAAGATGCGCGTGAAGGGAGGCTACTTCCCGACGCCGCCGAACGATCCGTTCCAAGACATGCGCAGCGAGATGCTCGCCACCATGGAGAAGATCGGCATCAAGACCGAAAAGCACCACCATGAGGTGGCCAGCTCCGGGCAGGCCGAGATCAACCTGGCCGTGGCGGAGGCGCTGAGGATGGCCGATCAGATGATTCTTTACAAATACGTAGTAAAGAACGTGGCCAAACGCCACGGCTACTCGGTCACGTTCATGCCCAAGCCGGTCTACAAAGACAACGGTACGGGGATGCACACCCACCAGTCGCTCTGGAAGGGAGGCAAGAACCTGTTCGCGGGCACCGGCTACGGCAACCTCTCGGACATGGCCATGAACTACATCGGCGGAATCCTTTCGCACATGGATGCCGTGCTCGCCTTCACCAACCCGACCACCAACAGCTACAAGCGGCTGGTACCGGGCTATGAAGCTCCCATCTTCAAGGTGTACTCGGCGCGGAACCGATCGGCTGCCGTGCGGATCCCGATCGCCGTGCGCGGCGACAAGGCGCGTCGCCTCGAGTTCCGCACTCCGGATGCTTCGAGCTGCGTGTACCTGGCCTTCGCGGCGATGTTGATGGCGGGGCTGGACGGCGTGAAGAAGAAGGCGGACCCGGGCAAGCCGGCCGACTTCGACCTTTACGAGGCCACTCCCGAACAGCGTGCGGCTCTCAAGGCCGTCCCGTCCGACCTGGGCTCCGTGCTTGCAGCACTCCAGGCGGATAGCGGCTGGGCCATGGAGGGCGGCGTCTTCGGGAAGGACTTCATCGACAGCTACGTGGACTACAAGATGGTCAATGAGGTCAAAGAAGTGACGAACATGCGTCCGCATCCGTACGAGTTCGTTCTCTACTACGACTGCTGAAGGCTCTCGAAGCGACCACGGATGTGCAGGTGCCCGAGCGCGCGTTCGTGCGTGAAGAGGGAAGAGGCGACCTCCCATGGGGGGTCGCCTCTTTCGTGCTTGGGGAGGCCGCGCAGGCGGCCCGAAAACGGCTTGTTCAGCCGCGAACTTCCTTGATTGTCCTCAACGAAAGACTTGAAAGGGGCCCGCAGCGCCCAATCCTGGCCAGTATGAGACGCGCCCTTTGCCTCCAAAGGAGTCAGGCTTGGATAGGCATATTATCCGCCGCCAGCATGATCATCCTTCCGTCCCATTTGTTTGCTGATCTTTGGCAAATATCCGGGGCCACTTCCAGTGGTCGGTTTGAGCCGGGCCATTTCAATCGAGCGTCACTGAGGAGCGCCAATATCATTGACGATCGCGTGGAAAACTTCGGCGGGAATTCCGCTTTCAGCAAAGATGAGTATTCTCGGGGATATGGGCAAAGATCATTTTCCGACGGACAACTGCACCTGCGGTATGTTCCCGATTCCTTTGAGTACGCGTTCAGCGGTTGGCACAAAGGTTCGGAGGCGCACGGAGACTACCATGCCAGCACGTTCTGTCTTGCGGGGACGTTCTATCCCCTTCCGTTCAGCTGTCCAATAGCCTTGCGTCCTCAGTTCAACCGAAGGGATACCTACGCCGAAGCCGCTGTCTACGTTGTCCCGGCGACTTTCGGCTTGACCGGTGGTGTCCGGTCCATTGCGACCACCGGGAGTGGTTCCTATCATAGCTACATTCTCCTTGGGACGGCAGGTCGCCCCGAGGTGACCATGAAGAGCTTTGAAGAAAGATCGCGTGGAACGGGACCGCAACTGGGTCTGACTATTCACCTGGACGTTGAAGAACGCGTGATCATGAGTGTTTCACTGTGGGGCTTTAACCTGCGGGGACCGTATCGTGAAGAAATCAGTCGCTCCGGACGGCTGCCGTCCATGGCCAACCTGACACCCGGGGCCAGTTTTGCCGTGCCCAGCGGCCCTCTTGGGTACGAGGTGCGCAAGACGGAAGGCAGCCTCATCGTCCGCGGTGGCGGCATCAGCGTCGATTGGGACGTCCAGCTGACCCGATGGTTCGGCATCAACCTGGCCATCCTGTACGAGAGCGCCCGCGAAAACATTGCTGGCGCAACGGTCCGACGCGATCTTCCCTACGGCGGTGCTGAGGGGAGTCTGAGCGATTACCTGCTGGCAACCAGGCTGTCAGACGAGTTCAATCGTACGCAGCTCACAAGGAGGGTCGGCACAAGCTACCACACTTTCACGTTGGCGGCCGTCTTTCGAATTGGCTCCCTTCCCAAAACTGCTCGACCGAAACCTCTCGACTTTGACGACTGGTTCCCTCTGGAGAAGCCCAAGCCTTGATCGTCGAAAAATGGGCATGGAGCGTGTGCGCCCTGGCGGGCGGCCTGCAGATCGGGTGTATCCACTATTCCTATTCCCCCGGGCCGGTCCCGAACTCCACTTCTCCCATCCATGCACGGATTGCACTGGTTGGTTTTCGACCCTACAGCACGACCATCGCGGAGGAGAACTGGCGCTCCCGGCGCCTTGAGGCCGACGTCGACTACGGCGAGTCCCTGGCGCCGTACATGGGCTTGGGGAAGCCCGTGCGGGAAATTCCGTCGACCGGATTGGACCGGAGTGTCCCGCAGACCAGAACGGCCGCCGTCATCCACGCTTACTTGTCGGAGGTCGGCCGCACGGGAATTCCCGAGATGAGCGCCATGTTCGAGCAGGTCAACGGCTCGCACTTCCTCAGGCAACGGGATGTCGATTATTACTTGGTTGGGATCCATCAGCCGGGTTTCGAAATGCTGTCACCCAGCTGCCTTGGCCTCTTGTCCTATGGCGGACTCATCCTCTCTCTGGGGCTGCTGCCAGCCTCTGAGGAGAGGCTCCATGGATCGCTGTTTATTCTGTATGACAACAAACTGGAAGAGGTCCGTCGCTTTCGCGCCGGAGGGGCATACCGCGCAACCTTCTCTTGGTGGATCGCACCCACCTACCCCTACAGGACAATCTACGGCGCGAAAAAAGCTCCGCCTCGATTCGTTTGGGTTGCTGATATTTGGGCAATGGAAAGGGAACTTCGCCAGTTTCTGGGTGGCAGGAAGATGGCCGGCCCGAACCGCTAGGTCCGAGCCAGCCCAAAACCACATCGGCGGATATCATCCGACGTTCCGTCTGCCAACTATTTCTTCTCGGAGCTCGGCTCTGCGGCCACGTTGGGGAACTTCGACTGGTATTCCTTGACACCCTCTTCGCCGGAGGCCTTCATCATCTCCAACAGCCCATCCATGAGCTTCTCCTGCTTGTCCGAATACCGGAGCCGTCTTGTCGTTGCCAGGTCGTCGTTGAGCGGATCGTAGAGAATCAGCCCGGCCAGAAAATCGAAGATTTCGACCGGATGGTACTCAACTTCGAACCCAAGGATCACGAAGCCCGCCTTTGCGCCCACGCCCCAGTAGTCCCGATACTCCTGATAGAGCTTGTGGCTCGGCTTGTGGAGGAAGATCGCTCCCGCCGTCGAGTCAATGCCTCCTGTGCCAGCACGGGCGCCGGCGATGTATGCGGCCCCCACCGGCCCAATGACCAGCTCGTTGCTCGTTTCAACCCTTCCGCCGAGCATCTTTTTCTGGCCGTATCCGAGGCCGACCGTGCTGCCCGTGAATGCGACGACCTGAACCGCGCGCGTAACCCAGACTCCGGCCCCCAACTGAACGCCTGCGCTGACGTATACTGTGACCTGGTCAATGAAATCCAGAATCCGGTCCGGCAGATACAGCAGGACCTTGGTCAGAGTCGAAGCCTCGACCTTTGCGCGAGTGGCTTTGTTGAAGCCCAGCCAGGGACTGGGCGTCACCGCCTCCAGGCGTTCCGGGCTGATTCCCGCGAGCAGGGATTTGAGCTGCGGGTCATTCGGATGGAGACCTTGCAGCAGGCGCATGAGCTTTGCAGCTTCCTCCTGTTTCCCCTCCTTTAGCAGGAGATTCGCCTCGTTGAGCAGGTCTTTGGCCTGCGCATTCATTGATTCGGGTCGGACCGGTACGCCCTTGCACGCGCCCAGGGCCAAGGTCAGTATCAAGAAACCGAGCGCCAAGCCTGTCGCGTTGATAAAACTCCCACATCTTCTCTTCATCCCATCCTCCTTTCCCTCGGGCCTGGGTTTGGCAGCATCGAGGCAGAGCCCTCACCCGAGAGCCCATGTCATATTCGTCAATTGGAATATCTGCATTTTAGTGGCAATCTGCGAATGCGATTTGGTTTTTTGCAGCAAAGTATCGTAATTGGTTGTTTTCACGGCCGCGGACGGCTGGCAGCGTGCTATCTCACCAGATGATGCGGCTTCGCCCGGTGCGCGGTCACACCTTGAGATGAACTCCTGACCTCAAAAATTGGTTGATACGGAAACTCCTATCCTCCAAAGTGATCTTTGGATCCCGCAAGCTTACGCAGGGGGCAAGCGCGGTTGCAAAACACAAAGTTCACACTCCTCTGGTGTCACTGGGGCGCGGCCGCCTTCACCGTTGCACTTGGAATGGCCGCTTCTGTGGTGACCGCCGGACCGGTTGACCCGGATGCCCTGCCGCCGGTGCCGACCGGTTTCAGCAAGGGACACCTGTTCCTCAGTTTTTCCAGCGGAGAGCTTTCCCCTCCGCGCGGCTCCCTGGTGGAACAGGAAAAAGCCTATGACGCGAATATCAGGGTCCAGGTCAGTACGGGAAATCTCACCGTGCGCGTTGGATCAGTGACCGTGCCCGCTTCTACCTTTCCGGTCATCTTGGGCTCTTCGTTTCGTACGAGCAAAGTGGGGCAGACCGACCTCGAGTATGCTCTCACGAACTGGATCGGACTGGGCCTTTCCTATTCGTCGTTTTCCATCCATTTTTCCCAGCAGGACGTCGTCTCCACCTACTCGACCAGCTCCATCAACGGCCAGCCAACTCTGCAGCGACAGGACTCGGTGTTTCTGCTGCCCATTCGCCAGCCCTTGTTCAACGGGAACCTCCTCCAGGTGCTGGCCTCGGTTCATTTTCTTTCCGGTCGCGTGGTAGATCCCTTCATCGCCGTGAGAGCGGGCGGCTCCTCTTTTGAGACCATGGCCCACCACGATACGAGCGTGGATCCCTATCGTTACCTCCGCCGACCGCATGGGACCGGTCGCGCTGTGGGCGCGGGAGTCGGAGTGAACGTGCACTTTTCGGATCAGTACGCCCTGCGGGTCGAGGCGGCCGGCCAGAGGCAGTTGCTTCAGTCGGAGGTGTTCGCGCGGAGATCACTCTCGACCTTTCAGATGGCCGCCGGCCTGACGGTGAACGTTACACGATTTGCGGACATGGATTGACATGAGGCCCGGGAGACGTACAAAAGCGGTCGCCCCCTTTCTCACTGCAACATTGCGGCTGACGTTGGGCTTGCTGTTTGCGGCTTTCCTGCCTGCCCTGAGTGCCTCGTGCACGGCCAACCTGCTGGCCGGGCGTCCGCGTTTGGAAGCTACGGGGCGCCCGTCCGAATCCGCCGCGATCGGTCGGGTTGCACGAGTCCAGTTCCGCTCTTCCAACGGTGCCAGCCCCACCAATCGGCGCCTGCGCTCCCTCAAGAATGCGCTCCGCTACGCGCTGCTGAACTCAAACCGGTTTTCGCGTGTGCGATTCCGCGAAAGCCCCGGCCTCCATCCGGCCGGACACACGACGGACTTCGAGTTCAAGATCCGCGCCGAAGAGGACGGCAACTTCGACTGGCGGATTTCGTGGCCGGCGGTGTACCCGATGACGTTGTACTGGCCGCTGCAGATGAAGTCGGGAAAGGTGAAGGTGACGCTCGAAGCAGACGCCTATCGTGGCTCACAGAAGGTGTTCTCGAAGGCGTTCTCGGCCGAACGGGAGTATGCCATCACGTTCTACGGATTCTTTCGGACTTCGCCGATTGAGCGTGAAAGTCGCGCGGCGCTGGAGGAGGCGCTGGAAGCATTGACTCGCGCCGTGTCCCAGGTTGATTTTGAGAAAGCCCCGTGACGTTGGGCCATGTGCGGGAAACTGGTTGCCTGGCCGTGGGGCCCACGGCCACGATGCGCTCGTGGATTGCGTGTCGGCAGCAGGGGTACCGAAAGCCGCGCGTCTTCTACTTGTATGCGGACTTCTGCTCCAGGTTGCACGGGGCCTGGCCGCCGATACCTACCCGCTCCAGGTCGCCTTCATCAACCCGCTTCAGGCGGTCGATGACCGCAACTCCATCCTCGGCCTGCGCGCCAACATCCTGTACGGCTACAACCGCAACGTCTTTGGCATCGACGTGGGGTTCGTGAACCGCACCAAGGATCAGAACGTCGGCGTTCAGGCAGGCGGCTTCAGCTTCTCGGGAAGGTCGACGGGCATCCAGGCCGGAATCATCGCCTATTCGGACAGTGTGTTCGGGCTTCAAGTTGGTGGTCTCAGCTTTGCGGATCGAAACCTCGCGGGCCTTCAGGTCGGTGCGGTCAACTTCGTCGATGACGACCTGTGGGGGTTGCAGACGGGGCTCGTCAACATTGCCGGGAAGCGCGCGTTGGCGCAACTGGGGGCGTGGAACTGGGGCGGGAAGGACGCCTCGCTACAGATGGGCGTCGTGAACCTGGGCAGACATTCGGCAGCCTTCCAGGTCGGAGCTTTCAACGGCGTCGATCAGAGCGGCTTTCAGCTCGGGTTTGTATCTTTTTCGCGGCACGGTGGCGTTCAGCTCTCGGCGCTCGGCAATTGGGCGTACGGCACGGCGTACGTCCAGGTGGCGCCGCTGGTCAATGTGGCTGGGATCACGCACTTCCAACTCGGCGGTTTGGTCAACTCCGCGGGCGAAATCTCCGGTCTGCGCCTGGCCGTGGTGAACCGGGCGACCTCGCGCGCGGGCGGCGTGAGCATCGGTGTCTTCAACTATGCCGAGACCTCCACCGGTTTCGCCTTCGGGCTGGTCAACGTTTCCACCGAGAGCGACGGACTGCGCATTGGCCTCGTGAACTCGGCCGGGACGTTGCGCGGCTGTTCGGTGGGTCTGCTCAACGTCGCGCCCAACGGTTGGCTGCCCGTGCTGCCGCTGCTGAATTGCGCGGCTGACGGTCCGAGGCGACCGCCAGCGTTTTCGCCGGTGCAGCTTTCTCTGATCCCATCGTTCCAGTTCGTTCCGCGCGAGACGGCGCTCTTCGGTCTGGGTTTGGGCATCTACGGCAACAACCGGCAGGTCGTGGGCCTTCAGGTGGGCGGTCTTCAGTCCGCGGGTCGGATGAAGGGCGTGCAACTGGGTCTGGCCGTCGTGGCCGACGACATGTTCGGCTTCCAACTGGCGGCCCTCTCTCTGGCCGCGGATGCCGGTGGCCTGCAACTCGGTCTGGGCACGTACGCCGATCGTTCGCGGGGCATTCAATTGGGAATCGCAAACATTGGATGGAAGCATAGCGGTTTCCAGGCGGGTGTCCTCAACCTGAGCCCCGGCGGCTCGTTCGCGCAACTTCAGTTGGGCCTTGTGAACGTCACCGCGGCCGAATGGGCGTTCCAACTGGGCGGGGTAAACTACGCGGCCGCCTTCCACGTCCTCCAAATCGGAGGCGTCAACATCGGCGGCGAAGTAAGCGGAGCGCGCTTCGGCATTGCCAACTACGGCAAATCCTTTCGTGGCTTCGAGCTGGGCCTCATGAACATCAACGAAAACGCGGAGGGGATCTCCGTGGGCCTCGTCAATCGCGCCACCAAGCTGCACGGAGTTCAGATCGGTCTACTCAACTACGCCGCGGACGCTACGGTGCCGGTCACGCTCTTGGTCAACTGGCACTTTCCCGACGGCGGCAAACGCGAAGCGGCCATCTACCCTCTCCAATTGGCGCTCTTCGATCCGGTGCAGCTGGTCGCTTCAGGCGATTCCATTTTCGGTCTACGCTTGAACCTCCCGTACGGCAGGAACAGGCAGGTCTTCGGGTTGGACCTCGGATTGGCCAATGCCGTCGACGAGAAGTCCCGGGGACTCCAACTGGGCCTCGGCAACCACTCCGGTTCGCACGATGGCATTCAGTTGGGGTTTCTCAATCATTCGGCCGGCCCGGCGTGGGGGTCTCAGCTGGGCCTCTTTTCCGTGAGCGGGAAGGGCTACGCGGGGCTTCAGGGGGGAGGCCTGAACTGGGCGCAGGGCGACGTTACGGGGCTGCAGTTCGGATTGGGAAACATAGCGGACAACGTGAGTGGCGCGCAGGTGGGTCTCTTCAGCGGTGCACAGCGCGCGTTCGTTCAATTCGGGGGCGTGAACCTGATCGGCCAGGAAGTCGTCGCGCAGGTGGGTCTTTTTGCGTACGGGAAGGCTTCGACGTGGCAGATTTCGGCCCTTGCCTCTTTCTCCGAGTCGTCCTGGGCGCAGACCGGTTTCATTGCCAACTTCAGCGGCCAGGCGCACGCGCAGATTTCGCTGGGGTTCAACTACGCCGAACGGTTGAGCGGGTTTCGTTTGGGCCTCATCAATCGCAGTGATACCGAGCGCAGTGGTCTCGAACTCGGGGCTTTGAACTATGCGGGCCGGAGTTCCGGACTCGTTGGGGGCCTGGTCAATGTCTCTCAGACGCAGTCGGGTTACGCGGTCGGCTTGTTCAACAGCGCGGGCCGGCTGTACGGCTGTCAGTTCGGCCTTCTGAATCATGCGGGCAACGCAGGCGTCCCGATCCTGCCTCTGGTCAACTGCGCTTCCGACTCCGCCGGTGGCAGCCCGGGTCCCTTTTCGCCGATTCAGGCTTCCTTTCTGCCGTCCGTTCAGTCTCTCCCTCCCAACGTGCCGGTGTTCGGCGTGGCCCTGTCTCTCCCGGCCGGTCGCTCGAATTTTGTTGGTGGCATACAATTGGGTATTGTAAACTTTGCAGAGGATGTGGTCGGCGCGCAGGCGAGCGTCGTGAACCTGACGTCGGCGCGGGTGATCGGACTGCAACTGGCGGCTTACAACACGAACGAAGCGCTGCTCGGCTTTCAGGTGGGCGGCGCAAATCTTTCCGGCCGGACCACGGGAGCTCAGCTGGGTTTCTTCAATCGGGCTCGCATGGGCGACTTCAGCCTCCAGTTGGGCCTCGTCAACCTGTCTGAAACGAGCGGCACCGTCCAGGTGGGACTGTGGAACTGGCAGTGGCGCGCGTTCTCCCTGCAACTCGGCCTGGTCAACATTGCGGAGGCAAACGCGGCCGGCGCCAGTCTGGGGTTCATCCACTACAGCGACCGGTCCTACTCGGGTCTCACCGTCGCCGCCGTGAACGTCGACGACGAATTCACAGGCCTCGCCGTGGGCATCATCAACCGAGCTCACCGCCTTCGTGGCGTTCAGGTCGGGCTGCTCAACTACGCCAGCAACGCGACCATCCCGATCACAATCGGCTTCAACGCCGCTTTCCGCTGAGATGGCGTCCGCCGAATTTCCGGTTTACAGATTGGGGGTCCGTCGCGACTCATCGGAGAATGCGGTTCCTGTGGGTGCTCGTTCGCTCCATCTGGTACTGGTGGGCGTTTCTCACCTTTACGGTGGGCGCGCTCATCCTTACCTCGCCCCTCTGGCTCACGCTGAGCCCGCGCATGCATGGGGTCGGTCGCTTTTGGGGCCGTGTCATCTGGCGCATACTCGGACAGCGCGTTCAGGTCGAAGGACTGGAGAAGTTTCATCGCGCGGGCCCGGTGATCATCGTCTCGAATCACCAGAGCCTGCTGGATGTTCCTGCTTTCTTTGCGGTCTTTCCGATTGATTTCACCTTTATGGCCAAGTCGTCGCTGTTCAAGATTCCCGCGTTCGGTCGCGGCATGCGCTCCATACGTTGCATCCCCGTCGATCGGGAGGACCGAAGGAAGGCGCAGGAATCCATGTTTCGCGCGGCCGAGATCGTGAGAACCGGTGTTTCGGTTGTCGTCTACCCGGAAGGAACGCGCGGTTTTCCCGATGGTACGCTCCGGCCCTTCAAGCGCGGCGCGTTTCTGTTGGCCGAAAAGGCGCGGGTGGTGGTGCAGCCCATCACGATCTGGGGCGCAAGCAACGTTGTTCCCAAGCAGATGAGCCACTGGATGCAGCGCGTTTATCCGGCTCCTGTGAAAATCATCGTTCACGACCCCATCCCCCCGGAATCGTACGTGGATAGACCCATCGAAGAATTGGCGAGCCGTGTGGAGGGCGCCATAGCCGGCCCGCTGCCGCGATTGCGCGCCGAAATGCCCCTCGGCGTGCACGTGGAGGAACCGCCACAGGCGGCCGGTCGCGCCGCTGGCTGAGTATCGCCACTCCCGTCTCCAAGCTGCGGGGGCCGTGAACATCCGGCTCGCCAAGGCCGTCTGACGGCGGGAGGTGTTTGAAATCAAACTCGACAGGGCTCTTTTGCGCAGATTGATCGGCATGGAACTCCCTATGCGCCCATTTCTCACAGCTCTTTGTTTGGCCTGCCTTTTCCTTCCTGCTTTGCTGGAGGCCGATACCGTGTTCCTGCGGGACGGAGGCGCCATCTCCGGTCAGATCGTCGGGCAGGATCGCACTCACGTGCGTGTTCGGACTGCTTCCGGTGTCCAGGTGATTGCAAAGACGAGGATCCGCCGCATCAGCTATGAAGATTCGGCTGCCGCGGAGCGCCGGGCTGCCGAGGCCAGACGCGCGGCGGAGGCAAAGCGTGCAGCCGAGGCCAAACGCGCCGCGGAAGCAAAACGAGCCGCCGACGAGAAGCGCGCAGCAGAGGAACGAAGGCAGGCCGAGGAGCGCAAGCGGGCCGAAGAAAAGAAGCGAGCCGAGGCAGCGCGACGGGCCGCTGCCGCAAAGTCCTCCAAGAAGGAAGGTCCCGGGAAAGAGCCCGGCCGCACGGCGGACCCGGCAGTGTCGGGCCCTGGCTTCTGGGGGGTGGTCGGTCGCTCTGCGTTGCTCCCCGGTTGGGGACACCTCGCGGTCGATCAGCCGATATTCGGTTGGGCTTACATGGGTGCGTTCTTCGGATCCGTGGCGTACGTGGGCAGCCTGCGGTCTGCTTCGCTCTCAGCCAAAGCCGACTACGACTCCACGGCCACGATGAGCAAACTCTTCCCCCTGGCCAGCGCGAACGCGACGTTCCTGGCCATCATCTTGGACTCTCAGGCCAAAGCGGAGTACCAAGATCGTGTCTCCAAATACAATCGGTCGTTTGGCATCGTGGGCTTTGTCTATCTTGCTCAGCTGTTGCATGCAGGTTGGACGGGATACGGGCGGTCGAGTGCGCAAGCTGCCTCGGAGCGCATCTCGGACGAGGAGGCGCGGACCAACTTGCTTCTTGCCATGGACGGTGACGGTCGGGTCACGGTCGGCCTCCAGATGAGGTTTTGACGCATAGTTGTGTCTGAGGTCGGAAAACATGTGTGAGCGCGAAGCAGTTGAAACGAGGACCGTGCCCGTCACCAGGAAGGTGATGTGCGCACTCCTTCTCATGGCAGGTACGATGGGGCAGCAGGCGTGCCTCCAGGTGGAGACGAATCTGCTGGATGCCTCGAGTCCGATGGGGCTGCTCATCAGCGCCGCGCTCGCTTCTCGCCCTCTCGGATTCTTGGCGGTCGGGCAGTCTTGTACGGCCTGGTCTTCGACGGACGGGACCTCCTGGTCGCAACTGCCGAACAACTTCACCGGGTGCGATCGCAATGCAAGCGCGGAACTGTACTCGGTCGCCTATGGTAGTGGCGTCTTCGTGGTTGTGGGAAGCACTACCGGTACCAACGCTGGCTGCGGCATCTGGACCGGGAAGGATGGCCGGAACTGGACGAGGCAATCATGCTCTTTCGCCTATCCGCTCCGGGCAGTTGCGTACTCCTCTTCGTTGCAGCGCTTCGTGGCGGTAGGCACCAACTCCGATGCCGTGGTCTGCGATTCGATGTTTTCGTCCCTGGACGGCAACACCTGGAACGTGGCCTCCTCGTCTCCAAGCTGCGCGGGCGGGGGCGGGACTCTCTTCGCCAAGTCGCTCATTTCGTACGGCACCAAGCTCATGGTTCTCACGAGCTCGGGTACCGCGACAACGCCGGACGGAAACGCTTGGACAGCGACCTCGTCGATCCCGTTTCTGACTCCCAACAACTCGCTGGTGGTGGGTACTTCGGCCAGGATTGCAGCCGTGGGAGCTGCGGGCGGCACCGCGGCTTTTCAATACTCAGATAACGAGGGCGGCACTCCTTGGACCGCGAGCGCGGGCGCATTCGGTGTGGAAATGAAGGCGGCCGCTTTCGACGGAACCAAGGCCGTGGGCGTCGGGAACAACTGCAATCTGGTGCACTCAACCGACAACTTCGTGAACATTGCCGCTACGCCGTCTTCTATGGGAACCGGCTGTTCAGGTGTCGACTGGAGCGCCCTCGCGTACAGTGCCAGTCGGGGGGGCTTCGTGGCTGGGGGCAAGACGACCGGCGACCTGAAAGAGACCTTTGCGTCATCCAAGACGGGGGCGGCGGATTCGTGGACGGTTGTGTCCCTCGCTAACGGTAACCAGGTAAACGCGATCGTCGCCGCGGAGTGATCGCGGTCATAAGTGGTAGCGGCCCATTGCCCCCTCCCGCACTCCCAAATCCGACTGGACAGACCGATCGGTCTGCCCGAGGAATGGTCCGGGCCGTCGCCCGAGGAGCCGCGCATGCAAACCCCCAAAACACCAATTCGCATCAACGACATTCGAGCCATCCTTCCGCATCGCTATCCGTTTCTTCTGGTGGATCGCATCATTGAGATCGCAGACAAGCGCATCGTGGGGCTCAAGAATATCACGGTGAACGAGCCCTTCTTCGTGGGGCACTTTCCCCAGGCGCCACTGATGCCAGGCGTCCTCCAGGCCGAGGCCCTCGCTCAGACGGCGGGGTTGTATCTGCCGCTCATGGAGCCCGAAGCCCTCAAGGAAGGCGGAGAGCGCATGGGTGTGTTCTCCAAGCTCGACAAATGTACGTTCGAAAAGCCGGTCACGCCGGGCGATCAGCTGCGCATGGAAGTCACCATCACCAACATCGAGCGCGACGCCAAAGGCGGGCCGAAACGGGTGGCGGCGCACGGTGAGATCACCGTGGACGGTAAAGTGACCTGCCGCTGTGACCTCGAATTTGCCTTCATCCCCGCGAAGCTGGCGATGCGGTGATCGACGTTTCGGCAAAACCCAGGCGACTGCGTACGGCTCGCGCGGAGGGGCGCCTGCTGTGTACGGCCGAAACACTCGACAGGATCGAGACCAATCAGCTCCCTAAGGGCGACCTCTTCCACACGGCGCGAGCGGCCGCTCTGCTTGCCGTCAAGCGCACGCCGGACCTGATTCCGCACTGTCATCCAGTGGCCATCGAGGGTACCGTGGTCGAGTTTCGCAACGAACGGGCCGCCGATGGTTCGGGGATCGTGATCGCCTCGGTGGAAGTCAAGAGCATAGGGCGGACGGGCCCCGAGATGGAAGCCGTTACCGCTGTTTCCGTGGCTCTTTGTGTCGCCTACGATCTGCTCAAGGCCATCGATACGACCCTGCGTATCGCGGACATCGCGCTGGTGGCAAAGACGGGTGGCAAAAGCGACCCCACACTCCGCGTACGCGAGGGCATGACCGCGGCCCTGATCACTTGGTCGGAGGCCGTGGAAAGCGGCCGGAAGGCCGGTGGGGCGGCGGACGCGGTGGCCGAGCGCTTGACTACCGCCGGGCTTTCCGTGTCGTCCAGCGATGTCGTGTCCGGTGATGGTGATCGGATGATTGCTCTGTTAAACGAAATATTGAGCCGAAACCCGGACTTCATCTTCACTCTGGGCGGGACCGGGAGTTCGCCCGGTGATGCCGTACCCGAATTGCTCCGCAAGCATGCCGATCGTGAGCTGCCCGGAATCGGGGAACGCATGCGTGCGCACGGCGCCGAGCGCACGCCCCTGGCGCTGTTCACGACGCCGCTGGCGGTCGTATGGAAAGAGACGCTGGTCGTGGCTCTGCCCGGTTCGAGGAGTGGTGCCATGGAGTCGCTGGACGCCGTGTTGCCCGGACTGTTCCAGGCGCGGCGAATGATCCGACGGTAGTCATGGGACACGCTTTTGTGGCGGCGGCACTGCTCTTCGAGGTGTACGGAATCCTGGCTCTCGTGGACGGTTTCTACTTTCATCTGTGGCGCTTCCGCCTGTTCGCGCCCCCCGCTTCGCGCAGGGAGCACGTTGCCCATACCCTCCACGTCGTGCTTTTCGGTCCGATGGCCCTGTTGATGTTCGTGGTCAACTGCGGGGGTTGGTTGCTGTGGCTGCTCGTCGTCGTCATCGTCCTCGACCTGGCAGGCGAGTTCGCCTCTCGTGCTGCCCGCTTCACTGCCACCCCTTGCAACGTGGGTCGGATTGCTCCTGCTGCCCGGGGCCGTGGTCGGAGTCGCTGTCCACATCGTACTCCTGCATTCCTATTTCCGCCGCTTTGCGGCCGGCTCCAGCGCCCGGGTTGGTACCGGTTTCACTTGACGCGCGGCCGTTTTGCTTGAAAATGCCGGGGCGACTTTGCGCCTGCTGGAGGCACGCTGCCACCGATGTTTTCTCGATCATCACCGAAACGCGCGTCGAGAAGTGTTCGTGCGCGTGTCCGCGCTTCCGCTCTCGTCCTCCTTCTGCTCGCCTCGGCCTGGGGCGCGAGCTGCCTGCGGCAGGAAGTAAAACTGCCGGCAGACGCGCGTCGCATCGTCTTCCTCCATCTCAACGACACGCACGGCCATTTCTATGGAAAACTCAACAAAGGCGCGCGGCCGGATCACGGCTATTCCTTCGAAAACCTGGTCGCCTGGGTGGCGCGGATCGAGGGCGAGGTCGGTGCCGATTCGGTCATCCTGAGCTTGGGTGGAGACCTGAATACGGGGACGCCCGAATCCGATGAGTTGGGCGCCCGTCCGGACATGGACCTGCTACGCCAGGCCAGGCTGCGCGTGGCCACGATCGGCAACCATGAGTTCGACCGCCCGCCCGCCTTCTTCGAGAGGCAGGCCAAGGAAAGCAGCTTTGCGTGGGTGTCCGCCAATGTTCTGCGTCCCGATGGGAGCCCCGTGGTGCCGCCATCGATCGTGCTGCGGGCGGGGGACCGCAACATCGCCTTCGTCGGCCTCACAACGGAGCAGACAAACCAGATCGGCAATCCCCGCAACATTGCGGGCTATCGTTTCAGTCGCGCTATCGACGCGGCGCGCGCCCAGGTGGATAAGCTTCGTCCCCAGAGCGATTTCATCGTGGCGTTGACTCACCTCGGCTTCTATCCGCCGGGGAAAGTGCCGCACGACGCAACCGACGACCGCAAGCTCGCCGAAGCGGTGCCGGGACTCAACCTGATTCTTGGCGGGCATTCGCACACGCTCGTCAAAGACGAGGTGGTCAACGGTGTTCCCATCTTTCAGGCCAAGTGTTTCGCGGAGTACCTGGTGCGCGTGGACTTCGGCATTCGGCCGCGCGCTTCCGGCTCGCCGCCGGTTCTCCTGCGCAGCGAGATGATTCCGCTCAATCGTGCGCCCGAGCAGCTGAGCGCGGATGCTCTGGCGCGCAGTCGCCGCGCCCGGGAGAGCATCGACGCCTACCTGGCCCGCAGCCGCGAGATGTTTTCGCGAGTGGTGGCTCAAGCGCAGGAGGACTTCCACTACGAGCGAGCCCAGGCGCACAGCTCGGCTATCGGTCGGCTCGTGGCCGAAAGCCAGGTCGTCGGCAGTGGCGCGGACGTGGCGCTGGTGATCGCGGGCGGCGTTCGTGGTGGTTTCAAGAAGGGGGCCATCACCCTGCGCGACGTGCTGACGGTCTGCCCCTTCCGAAACACCGTGGGTACCGTGGAGATGACGGGGCGCGAGCTGATCGAACTGCTGCAATCGAAGATGGTGGCCTCCGCGGATCGCGGCGCGTTTCCAATAGTGCGGGGAATGACGGTACGTGTCGAAGGCGGGCGGGTCGCTGTTCAGCGGGGCGGCCGTCCGCTTTCCGCCGACGCGCGCGTGCGCGTCGCTATCAACTCCTACATGGCCTCCGGCGGTTCCGGTTATCCGGACTACGTTTCGAGTGGTCGGTTTCGAGACCTGGGCGTTTCGGACGCCGACATGCTCCGTCGCTATCTGGAGCAGAAGAAGCAGATTTCTCGCGCACTGGTGGCCGAACCATGAAGGCGCTCTTCCTCGAAGCGTACGGCGGCCCCGAGAAACTGTCGTTGCGGGAGGGGCCGGATCCCGTCCCGCGCCGCGGCGAAGCGCTCGTACGCGTGCGGTTTTGCTCCATCAATCCGTTGGACTATAAGGTTCGTTCCGGCAAACTTTCTCCCGTGAGCGGCCTTTCCTTTCCGCGACCGCTGGGTTCGGATTTCTCCGGGACCGTTGTGGCGTCGGGACCGGGGACTGTGGGATGGGAGGTCGGTGCGGAGGTGTACGGACACGCGGCCATCATGTTCGGTCGCCCGGGCGCCCTGGCCGAGTTGGTGGCCGTTCCGGTCAAGAACCTGCGCCTGCGCCCCCCGCATCTACCAGCGGATGCCGCCGCCTGTATGCCGGTTGCCGGGACCACGGCGCTCGCGGGGCTCATCTCCTGTGGAGAGCTGAAGGGCCGTTCCGTGGTGGTGGCGGGCGCTTCGGGCGGTGTCGGACACCTGGTCGTCCAACTGGCTCGGGCGCGCGAAGCTGTTGTGACCGGGATTGCTGGTGAGGCCAACGGCGATTTCGTTCGTGGCCTGGGCGCAAACGTCTTTCAGGACTACCGGACACTCCGGCCCGGAGATCTCAGCGAAGTGAACGTCTACTTCGACGCTTTCGGCAGCACGCCGTACGGACAGGCCCGAGCAACTCTTGCCCGCGGCGGAGTCTTTGTGACGACGCTGCCCAATCCCGGACTGGTGTTCAGAAAGCTGTTCGGAGGCCGCATTCACTTTGCCAACCGCAAGACGCTCCCGGCCCTCTATCAGGAACTCGAAGACCGCGTTCAGTCCGGCCAGCTTCGTGTCCATATGGGGCGAACCTTTGCGCTCAGCGAAGCAGCCGAAGCGCTGGCCGTCCTCGAACGAGGCGGCACGCCCGGGAAGATTGTCGTTCGCGTGAGCGACTGAAGCTGCCGAAGCCACGCCGGCCGGTAACTCTTCGAGTTGAACCGGCCCACGGGTTGTCCTTATCCACGGTGAAATCGCACCGCCTGAAGTTTTTGGTTGCGCGCGGCTGCCGGCCGTTTCTCATGGGGCCAATCCCTTATGGTGTTGGAGTAGTCAATGAGCTGCATGATGTTGTCCCCCGAATCGAGCCTGCTGATCTTGGTCGTTCTTGCCGCGGTTCCCCTTGCGCGTGCGCTCGCTCGTCGACTGGCCTGATGCCCGTGTCGATCAGCCGCGGGAATCAGAAGGTCAGCACGCGATCGCTTTCATGCACGAGTGCATGAAGGTCGGCCATCGTCGAAAGAGGGCACAGCTCACTGCCCGATTCCGACCGCAACTTCAAACATGTTCCGCAGGCATAGATGCGACCGCCTAAGTCAGCCAGGCGCCGCATCTGATCTGCCACGGCGAACGTTTCGGTTCCGATGTGCTGCGCTTCGACTCCAGGTCCGAGGAGAAACACGCGCACTTCGTCGCGCCGCTCCTGAGCAAAGCAACCAAAGCGAAACGCATTCCAGACAGTTTCCGGTTCGGTCGAAGCAATCACAAGTCCAATCTTCATTTCCCTGTTTCCTCTCCATTGAGTTCAATGGGCGCGAGGCCCAGGCGGAAGGCCCGAAAACCGCGCCGACGCAACATGCGAACGGCTTCGCGGGACATGACACAGAGTCGACCGCGACAGTAGGCCGCCACCGGGCGCTTCGACGGGATGCTGTCCATCAGCCCTTCGAGATCGGCCAGCGGCATGGAGATGGCGCCCGGCAGGTGGCCTGCTTCGAATTCCGCCGCGGGCCGCACATCAATCAGCGTGATCTCGCCCTTCTTTGCTTTTTGCGCGAGCGTGCGCGGCGGAAGCTCTTCGAGTTCTTCGGCTGGATCGAAGAAGGCCCGCAGTGCTTCGCGCAGGCGCGCAATGTGATCCTGACCGACCGTCGTGAGCGCGAGCCACAGCCGACGCCCGGCGGGTGTGGCGCGGTAGCGTACGAAACGTCCTTCCTTTTCGGAATCGGCCAGCGCGGCTTCGCGCAGCGAGCGCAGATGGTGGGAAGCGCCCGCCACGCTCAGGCGCGCTTCCTGCGCGACGGTCTCAACGGTTTTGGGCGCCTGACAGATCAGATCGAGCACTTCCAGACGGCGCGGATCGGAAAGTGCGCCCCCCATCCGTGCGAGCTCCTGGTAGGCGATGTCCTTGAACGCGCGCGGTGACAGTGATTCCGCCGTTGGTCTCTCTTTGGCCCTGCTCATAGCGTGCTCTCCCCGTGGTTTGATGGCGTTCTTCCCTGCATGTCAGCCCGACAAGTGTCCCGTTCTACACGCGCGTCCGCAGCCAATGCTGCTCGAACAGAACCTTGGCCAAGCGCCCCAGGAAGGACGGCCCATACAGCCGTACCTGCGGTTCTGGCTCGGCCAGGAAGTTGCCGCGGGCAAAGGCCGCACGACCGCCGCCGACTTCCAGAAAGCATTGGCCGTGACCCTCGAATTGCTGCGGCGCCCTGCGGCCCTCCACATCAGCGGCAATGGCTGTGGCCGCCACTTCCGCCTGCGCGTGAGCGAATACGCCCGCGCGCGGCAGGAGCTTGCCGTTCACCAGGGGGATCGCAGTCGCATCACCGATTGCAAAGACGCCCGGAAAGTTCGTGCGCATCTGTCTGTCCACGGAGATGCCGCCGTGCTCTCCCAGCATTCCCGCTTTTGCCAGGAACTCCGCCGGCCTGTGAGCGGGGACGAAAGCAATGAGGTCCGCCGTGACGGGTTTGCCCGCCCGGTCGCGGATGACGTTGCTGTCGGTTGTAAGTGGGCTGTCGGGCCGGTAGTCGATACCTCTCGCGGCAAGCATGGTTTCCACGGCGGCGGATACGTGCGGACCGGCCACTCCCATCGGCCCCGGTTCGGCTGCATGGAAAAGCACCCGAACTCCTGGTCGCTTGCGGACGAAATTCCGAATGAGCAGGGCCGCTTCGTACGGAGCCGCCGGACAGCGGTAAAAGGGTTCTGTCGTCGAGACCAGTACGGTTCCCTCGTCGATACTCTGGAGCGCGCCATGGAGCGCCTGCGCGCCGTCGAGGGAGTACAGGTCGTATGCGTTCGACAAGCTTCCCAGCGGGCCTGCCTGTGTACGCAAACCGGGAGACAGAATCAGAAAGTCCGCGTCCAGAGTGACGTCCCCCACCTCGACCCTGCGCCCACTCGGATCCAGGCGCGTGACCTCGCCCTGTAGAAAGCGGATACCGTGACGACCGAGCCCTGACAGCGGCCTTTGAATTTGTGCCGCCTGCCGCTTGCCCGCGAGTACCCACAGGAGCGAGGGCGCAAACAAATGATTGGCCTTCTTGTCTATCAGAATCACCTCGTCGGCCCGGTGGAGCCGCTTCCGGAGCGCGCGCGCGACCACGACGCCGCCGATTCCGCCTCCGATTACGATGGCACGTTTACGCATATGCACATTCAAACAAATATGATAGGAATTGGCAACCCGTTTTTTGCCCCGCACGCCCGGTCGGTCGACTGTGCGCGATTGGGTTTCCACTCGACCCAACTTCGGGTCTTTGGCGGTAGTGGCCTCGTGGACGGCCTGTTTGCCCTGAAGTCAGCGACGATCGCTCTGCTGGTCTATCACGCGGTCCTGCTTCTCACGATGCGCCGAACCCCGCTGGGCTGGTGCGGCGGGGCTTTTGCACTGTGCATAGCCTGTTACCTGGTCTGCGGCATCACCCACGGGCGACCCGAACTGCGCGTGCTTCACCTGACGGTACTGCTCGGCTGCGTTTCCGGACCGTTCTTCCTATGGCTGTTTGCGCGCGCGTTGTTCGACGACGGTTTCCGTCCGGGCATCCCACATGCGGTCGTCTTCGTCGTGGTGGAGGGGCTGACCATTCTCAGGCACGAGCGCCTTCCCGAGGCCGTGTTCTCCTTCCTCGGCGCTTACGAAGCGGCCGGTGCGCTCATGAGGCTCTTCCCGCAGGTGTTTTCCATCGCCTTCGTGGCGCTTGGCGTTTGGGCGGCCCTGGCGGATCGGGCGAACGACCTGGTCGAAGGGCGTCGGAGACTCCGTCACCTCTTCGTCTTCGGTGTGAGTGCGTACGCCGCCATGGTCCTTTTCGTGGAGATTGTGCTGCGTACGCAGCCCCCGCCGCTGCTCGAATGGCTGCACATCTCTGCTCTGCTCGCTTTCAATATGGCCTTCGGCTTGTGGAGTCTGCGCATTGCGGACAGCGCTCTTCCGGCAACCGCGAGGGCCGCCACGGCCTCTGGTTCGGGGCCCGTCGTCGATCCCGGACTGTCCGAGCGCCTGACCGCACTAATGGATGACGAGCAGCTCTTCCGACAAGAGCGACTCATACTGAGAGACCTGGCCCGTCGCCTGGGAGTGCCCGAGTATCGGCTGCGTCGTTTCATCAACGGGTCGTTGGGTTTTCGTAACTTCAACGACTTCGTAAATCAGCATCGGGTCCGCGCGGCCTGTGCGACTCTCTCAGACGCCAAGGACCGTGGAGTGCCCATCATCCGCATTGCGATGGACCTGGGTTTCGGTTCGCTCGCTCCCTTCAACCGCGCGTTTCGCGCCAATACAGGCATGACCCCCACTCAGTACCGGGAACGAGCCCTCGGTGGCTCTGACGCCCCGCGCGATTCGGACCCCGCCCGAAAGTCCTGATCGATTTCTGGAATCGACCAGCCCTTTTCGGAAACGAGCAGCAGGCCCGCTCACGATCGCGCATAATCGCGACCATGAGTGCAACACAGCGCCTGCGGGCCTACCTCCCGGAGTGGACCCTCGTTTCCGTGAAATTGGGGCTGCATCTGGGACTCGTCGAACGCTACGGGATTCACCGCGACGAACTCTACTTCATCGAGTGCGCCAATCACCTTGCAGCTGGGTACGTGGACCACGCCCCGCTCGTTCCGTGGTTGGTGGCCGGTGTGCGTTTTCTGTTCGGAGAGAGCCTGTTTGCACTCCGATTGCTGCCCGCCTTGGCGGGCGGTGCGGCGGTTCTGCTTACGTTGATGCTCGTGAGGCGGCTCGGCGGGGGTATGTTCGCGCGCTGGTTGGCGGGACTGGCTGTGATACTTGCGCCGGCCTATTTGCGCATGCACGGGCTCATGCACCTACCCGCCTTCGAACTCGTGATCTGGACGGCAAATGCTCTGTTGCTTCTCCATCTGTTTGCCGGTGGCTCGGGTCGTTGGTGGTTCGCCGTAGGCCTCCTGACGGGGCAGGGTCTCCTCAACAAACACACGATGCTTCTGTGGGGCGCCTCCCTGGCAATCGCGCTCGCAGCGACCCGAAGCGGCCGGTCGCATCTGAAGCAGCCGTACGTTTGGCTTGCCGGCGTGATCGCCCTTGTTCTCGTCGTGCCCCACCTGATTTGGCAGGCCGGGCAGGGTTGGCCGACCCTCGAATTCATCCGCAACCAGAGCGCGGGATTCGCGCGTCGGCCGGCGCGACTCGAGTTCGTGCTCGGTCAGTTCCTGTACATCGGTCCGGCCGCCGCACCCATTTGGATCGCCGGCGTCGCATTTCTCCTTCGACACGAAGGATCCCGCGTGCTCGCGCTGCTCTTCTCGTTGAGCGGAGCGGCCCTGCTCGTTACCGGCGGCAAACCCTACTACCTCGCGGCCGCTTACCCTCCACTGCTCGCGGCCGGCGCGGTGTGGTGGGAGCGGCGATTGTTTGTGTCCCGGACGGTGCGAGTAGCGCCGGCGGCACAAGCACCTGCGCAAACACCGCAAGCGGCGCACGGCCACGTTGTGCGTCCGCTCGCCCTGGCCGGCTTCGTTCTGCTGGGAACGATCACGGCCGTGCCGGGTGTTCCGCTTCTTCCGCTGCCTATGATGAATCGCTACATCACGTTCCTCCTGGGACCGGCCGTACCCGATCCGGTCATGCTCACGCATGACTTCCACGACCAGTACGGTTGGCGCGACCAGGCGCGGACTGTGGCCCGCGTCGTGCGGAAGCAGCGGGGCTCGGAAGGCAGAGGGCCAGGGGATCGCGTCGCCGTTCTCGCGGCCAACTACGGGGAGGCCGCTGCGTTCAACGCGTACCGCGCAGTCGACCTGCCGCGCGCGTATTCCGGACACATGTCCTTCTACCTGTGGGGGCCGCCGCCCGAGCAGGCGACCAGCTTCGTAGCCGTCGGGTTCTCGCGCGCCTTTCTGGAATCGCAGTTTCTGTCTGTTGAGGAAGCGGCGCGTTCCGATCACCCCCTGGCGCATCCCAAGGAACGCAACCTTCCGATCTATGTTTGCATGGGGCCGCGGGTTCATCCCGCCCGGGATTGGTTGTCCTATCGTAAGTATTACTTTGGCGAGGTGCGGCCGGAAATTCGCGTCCCGAAAGGTGGTGCACGATGAAGTCCCAGAGGTCGCTCCGGCGACTCCGATTGCTTGGCTGGGTCACGGCACTTTCGGCCATCGTGGGCGCGCTGCTCGCCAATCTCCAGAGCGGCCAGCCGAACGCGGCCTCGACCGTGTTCGGTGCTGTCGACGGGCTGCTCGTGGGGAGCGCACTTTGCGTCTATCAACTGTTCCTGTACGACGGCGGCCGGTCCGGCCTTTTCCGGCGACTCAACTTCGCCTCCACGGTGGTGTTCAACGCCGCCGCTTACACCGTGCTCATTTTCCTCATGCGGACGCTCGGCCGGATCCTGACGGGGCGATTCCTTACCGGCGCCTCAACAGCGCAGGAAGGCCTCGTCGATCCGTACCTGGGTGTGACGCTTCTTTCTGTGTTGGGTCTTTCGGTCGTCGTGAATCTGGTGTTTCAGGTATCCGAATTGATCGGGCCAGGAGAACTCCGCCGGTTCGTGACCGGACGATACCACCGGCCGCGCTTGGAGCAGAGGGCCTTTCTGTTTCTTGACCTGGCCTCCTCCACCGCCATTGCCGAGGACATCGGGCCGGAACTCTTTCATCGCCTCCTGGATTCTTTCTTCCGGGATATGACGGAGACCATCCTGCGCACCCGCGGTGAAATCTACAAGTACGTGGGGGACGAGGTGATTGTCAGTTGGCCGATGGAGCGCGTTTCGTCCGATTGTCTGGATTTCGCGTTTCAGTTCCGCGCCGATCTTGAGGTCCGACGAGAATTCTACGAAGAGACTTTCGGTCTCCTGCCACGCTTCCGGGCGGCGCTCCACTGCGGTGAGGTCGTGAGCGGCGAGATGGGTTTGATCCGCAAAGAGATCGCTTACCTGGGCGATGTTCTCAATACTACCGCAAGGATTCTGTCGGTCGGCCGTAAGTTGGGTATCGACGTTCTGTGTTCGGAGGATGTCATAGCGCTGGTCGGAGGCAGGGGACACGGGCGAACGCGTCCGATTGGACGCGTTCGTTTGCGCGGGCGTGTGCAGCCGATCGGGCTCTTCGCTGTTGATGCTGGCTCCGCACTCTGACCTTGTCGATCCAGGCGAACTGCTTCAACAATTGCAGCCGTGAGCCTTCCCGCCGTCGATCGTGCGGCTCTTCCACCAGCGGCGCCCAAAGTAGATGGTGAAGACACCAGCGCCGAGGGCCAGGTAGATCCCTTCCTGGACATTCCAGGCGGCCGCCACGAGTCCCTTCGTGACCAGCAGGCCGCCGATGAGTGGCAGAAGGCAGGCCATGCACATGACGGTTGCCATCGCCGTGAGTTGCTTCCATGTCGGTCCCAACGGCGGCACGGCCACCGGGGCAGACGAGATTCCGAGAAAGGCGTTGGTCCAGGACGCCATCCCTTCGCGAGAGGCGCGCAGAACGAGTACCGAGCGGTCAGTTTCCTCGCGCACGGAGAGCTCCTGAATCCAAGCGCAGCAGCGCCGGTCTTGACCCGCGAATTCGCGCAGCACCGCGACGTCAGTGCCCGGACCGAAGTAGAACTCCGTGGAGTCGCCGACTTCGGCCAGTCCGGTCAGTGTGGCCCTCAGGCGGCCCGCTTGAGCAAAATGAGCATCGCGCTCCTCCTTCGTGAATACGGTGAGATCGCAGGCAAGGGTAGTAGCATTTGTTGTGGACATGATCCACCTCCCAGGTTAGTCTGCAACCAAGGTAAGCCTTGGAGTATACTCCAGGGTCAATACCGCGGGAGGAAAAAATGCGTGGAGCGGTTGCCGAGCAGGAGGGCATGACGATAGGCCAGTTTGCGCGCCGGGCGGGCGTCAGCCCGGATACGGCCCGCTTCTACGAGCGTCTGGGACTCCTGCGACCGCAGCGGCTGGACAACAACTACCGTGTGTACGGCCCGCGCGAGCTCGAGCGCATCGACTTTATCACCAAGGTGCGCGCCTCGGGCTTTTCCCTCTCCGAGGTGCGCAAGTTCGTCAGGATGATGTCGGCCGGAAAGCGGCAGTGCCGCGACTACGCGGGCGCGGCCCGCGCCAAACTCCAGCAGTTGGACGAGCAGATCCGTGTGCTCCAGAAGGCCAAGCGGGAATTGCGTCAGGCGTTGCGTTCTTGCGTGGGCGAAGCTGCTGACTGCGTGCTGGCGCCGACGGTATGATCATCTTGACAAAGGTAGCTACTGTGGCTACCTTGGGACGATGAAGGCGGTCGGAGTCAAACAACTTAAGAATCAGCTCAGCCGCTACCTGAAGCTGGTTCAGGAGGGGGAGATCGTCTACGTCACGGACCGCGACGAGATCATTGCGGAGATCCATAAGCCGGTGTCCGCCCCGACTCGGTTTCTATCCCGATGGGAGGCCTTCCTGAATTGCGAGGAACGCCGGGGGGCGATTACGCGTGCGGCTCACGCTGAATCACGGTTGGGTCCGCTCTTGGATGCGATGGAGGATTCGATCGAGCTGCCGAACTGGAAGGCTGTCTTTGCCGAGACCCGGAACGATCGGTGAACGCCGCTTATTTCGACTCCAGTGCCGTGCTTGCGTTCCTGCTCGGTCAACGTGAAGGCCCGGCCGCCTTTGCCCTGTGGACAGAGAGGCGAATCCGGATTTCCTCGATCCTCTTGCGCGCAGAATGCCTGGTGAACATTCGCAGGCACGCGCGGTCACTCGCGGGCAAGGTCCCCCTCTCGTGGTTGTCTTCTCGGGAGAAGGCGCTCAGCGGTTCTCTATCGGAAGTGACGCTCGCTCAAGTGGACGAAGCGCTTCTTGAGACACTCGAAAGCGAGCCGGCGCTGGCTGAGTGCCGAACACTGGATGCTCTTCACCTTTGCACGGCGCTGCGGTTTCGGGAGGAACTGGACGGTCGTCTCGACCTCGTTACTCTGGATGAACGAATGGCGCTTGTCGCCGCGCGACTGGGGTTCCAGGTGCTCCTCGCGGATTCCGGACCCGGCTGACGGACTGGTGGCGGTCCTCAGCGCTCCACAAAACGGCTGTCTTTGGGAGACTCTCCCTGAACGTCTGTCGGTAGGGCTCGGGCGTTCGGGAGTACGTGCTGCAGCCGGCCAACACGAGGACCCAGCGCGCGCCCAGGTGCGAGACTGCGACCGGCAGACGCATGCTGATGCAACAGGCCACAGGACTCGCGTTTGCAGACAAAACACGACGGCATAAGTGTGAATTGCATGTGCGCCGCGACTTACCGCGAACGTCAGGGCTTTCGTTCCCAGCGCGCTCCACTGTCGACCCAGCGCACGAGGAGCTTCAGGTCTGCGTCTTCGAGGCGATGCACCCGCGGCATGGGCGCATCGGGCCTTTCGCCGCGCAGCAGCTGCACGAGCGGGCTCTTGCCCGCGTTTCCTGGAATCACTCGCTTCTTGGGGCCGAAGTAGTCGCCGCGCCTGTCGATGCGAAAGTCACCGTTGGCCTCGTTCGGGCCGTGGCAGGCCAAGCACTGCGGTTTGAGCATGGGGTAGACATCCCGCCAGAATTCGGGGCCCGACGGCGCCTTGGACGCCGCGGACGCGTTGCCCCGCGTCGGGGGTTCGTCGCAGCAGGGTTCTGTACGTGGACCGACGGTGGCGTGGGCCGTGATGGCAAATGCAGCAAGCGCGGCGATGGTAATGGCAGCTGCGACCAGGCCTCCGCGTAGGTGTTCGCCGCCCGTCGCTTCGCGACCCAGCACCCGCTTCTGCACCATAGTCACGATCCACTGCCAGTGCAAGATCACATGAATGGTGAGTGTGGTGATAAGGGCCGCGCTCGCCCAGAAGTGAATGTCTCCCCATTGATGACGCGAAAGCCCCCACAGGGCCAACTCTCTGTTGGTGCCGGGCGGCAGCGGAAAGCGGAGCACGTAGCCGGTGGCCAGCATGCCCAGGAGTCCCGCTGCGGCGATCGTGTCGATGATCAGGTTGAGTGTGGGGCGGTTCACGTGCTCGTTGTCTGTGCTGCATTCGTTTGCGCAAGCACGATCGCTGGGGTTCGCGAGCGCGATCGCGCGGGTCTATCGGAAGTAGCGGGCAAACAAAGCGGCGTTGGCCTGGAGCTTGCCCAGGGCTCTGGCCGCTCTTTGCGGTTCGCTGCTTTCCATTTCGCGGAGGTCCGCATCGAGCAGGGCGATGAGCTTGTGCAATTCCGTGTGCCCCGGCCCTGTCATCGTGCAGTTTCGCAATACCCCTTGGATGTCGAGACGGAGTTGCTTCGCGAGGGCGGCCCGTTCCTCCGCGGTCGCGGGAGGGCGCCGGGCGGCCTCGTCCACCTTACGCCGCAAGGAGGCCATACCCGTGCGTGTGGGTGCATCCGCCTGCCAGCGCTCGGTGCCGTTGAGGCGCAGAGTTCCTCCCGCGGGCGCTTCGTGGGTGTGAGCGGCTTCGCCCTGATGAGCCTCTTCACCCGGACCGTGGGGTTTGTGATCGCAGGCCCAGAGGGGCAGCAGAGCTGCGCACGTAGCTGCTAAGACTATGTTCTTAATCATCCAAATCTCTCCTGAATCTAGTGCGGGCCGCGCCTGCTTCCAAGCGTCGCCCTGTCATGGCGCTGTGCTCCGGCGAGTCTGCACAAGCAGACGCGCTCGCTCCGGAAGCTTTTCCAGATCTCTACCTATTGCGTACAGACACGGAACGAGAACCAGAATGATGGCCGAACCAAACAGCAGGCCGTAGGCCATGGCCAGGCACATGGGTGAGATGAAGGGATCGAAGCCACCGATCCCGTACGCCGTCGGGAAGAGCCCGAGAATCGTCGTCAGGGTTGTGAGTGCGACGGGCCGCAGGCGGCTCACCGCGCCCTGGATGATCGAGGCGTGGCTTACGGGAGTTTCCAACTCGCTGATGGTGTAGACCATCACGATGCCGTTGTTGACGATCACGCCCACCAGACCGATGAGCCCCAGGAGTGCGAACATGGAAATGGCCATGCCGTGCGCGAAGAGTCCCCAGGCGATTCCAACGAAAACGAACGGAACGCTGGCCATCACGATCAAAGGGCGGCCCAGAGAGTTGAATACGAGCGCGATCATGAGGTAAACACCGACGACAGCCACGATCGCGGCAAGGCCCAGGCCGCCGAAAATCTTCTGGTTCTCCACCGGTTCGCCCGCAAACGAAATGCGTACGTTGCGATCCGACGGGAACTGCTTCTCAACGAGTCGCATGACATCCCCGGGGGACAGGATGCTCTTGTCCAGTTGTCCGTAGACCGTAGTCGTGCGTCGTCCGTCCACGCGGACCATTTCCGCCCGCGCCGGTCTTTCTTCCAGTGTGACCATGTTCGAAAGCGGGATCATATACTGTTCGCGGTTCTGGATCGGCAACCGGTCCAGAAAACCGCGGTCCGCCCGCGCGGCTTCATTGAGTCGGAGCCGGAAGTCTTTGGACCCCTTCTGATCTGTCAGGCGGCTGACGATAGCGCCATCGAAAGCGATGCGCAGCGTAGTGAGGATGTCTGAAGTGGTAAGGCCTACGCTCGCCAGGACCGGATGTTGGATTCGCAGGTTGATCTCTGGGGTGCCCCAGAGTTCGTCGTCGGCGACTCCGTGCACGCCCCGGATCTTTGTGAGGAAGCCTTTTACCGCGGCGACGCGTTTGGCCCGCAGTTCGTCTTCGTTGGCCGCAATCCGAATCTCGAACGGTTTACCGACAGGAGGTCCCAACCGGATCAGTTCGATTTCGTGGCGGGCCTCCGCGGAAGAAGGCAGCCTGTGCGCGACGTCGTCCATGATCTGCTGCGCAGTACGCTTTCGCTGTGCGTACGGCGTGAGATAAGCGAAGCTGATCGAGAGATTGCTCTGCAATCCGCGCTCCGTGGCGGGAAGCGGACTGTGAGTGCCAAGCCTTGTGGTTACGCCCGCCAGTTCCTCCTTGGGGAGGGTTGTCACGACGCGCGCCACCTGTTCGGCTGTCCGGCGCGCCTGCGTGGGTACCGTGCCCGGCGGAAGGGTGGTCTTGATCAGAAAGCCCTCTGCGGCCTCCTGGGGAAAGGGATCCTTGGTGACGAAGCGGGCCGCCACCACCGCGGAGGAAGCCAGCACGCCCACGAAGAGGGGTACGACCAGGTAGCGCCTGCGCAGCGCCCAGATGAGCGTTTTTTCGTACGTGTTTTCCAGCCAGACAATGAAGGCTTTCTTGGGGAGGACGCTCGGTCGGCCGTGCGAGAGATGCGCGGGCAACATCAGGTAGGACTCGAACAAGGAAATGCCCAGGGTCAGGATCACTACGAGCGGGATGATCCAGACGAACTTTCCGGGCAGCCCTCCGAGGTACAGCATCGGGGAAAACGCGATCATCGTCGTGGCGGAGGAAGCAAACACAGGCTTCCAAACGTCGGCCACAGCGGCCATGGCCGCCTCGAAGGGCGGCAGGCCTTCCAGGCGCTTCTTGTTTATCTGTTCGGCGATTACGACGCCATCGTCCACCAGCATTCCCAGCACCATCACGCAGCCACCGAGGGTGACTGCGTTGAGGGTGATGCCGAGCACGGGCAGCAGAGCAAAAAGACCGAGGAGAGAAAGCGGAATCCCGAACGCCACCCAGAAGGCCATCTTGCCCCCCAGCGTATAGTAGAGCAGGGCCACCACGAGCAGGAAACCCATGGCGGCGTTTCCGACGAGCAGGCTGATCCGGTTCTTGGCGAGGTACGACTGATCGTTCAGCAGTCGTACCTCCACACCGGCGGGTTTCGGGACGCTGGCGACGAGTTCGGCGATGCCGTCGACCGTGCGCACGATGTCGGCAGTCGGTTTGCGTGTGACGAGAAGGGAGGCGCCGTCCCGTCCGTTCGAGAGTACAGTCAGCTTCAGGTCTTTTGGTTTGACGGCGACCGTGGCCACGTCAGCCAGGCGGACGCCGTAACCTTCCACGGAGCGCCGCAGGTCCGTTTCGAGTACTTCCTCATATGTCTGAAACTTTGTGTAGGCGACAACTTTCTTCTCGGTCAGGAAAGATTCCAGGGTTCCCCCGGACCCTTCCAGGTTTCGGCTCCGGATGGCGGCATAGATGGATTTCAGGTCGACGTTGTTCCTCCGGGCGCGCGCGGCATCCACCAGGATCTGCACCTCTTCATCGGGCAGCCCCACGCGGTAGACCTGCGCTACGCCGGGCAACCGGCGGATGCGTTCTTCGAGATCGAGGACAAACGGTCGCAGTTCGCCGGAACCACCATTGCCAATGGAAACCTCGACCACCGGCGTATCGTCAGAAGTTACCTGACGCAGAACCGGGCGGCCGTCGATCTCGGCCGGCAGATCCGTCACCTTGGCGACGGCAGCCTCCACGTCATTGTAGATGCGGCGGAACTCTGATTCGGCCGCGTTTTCGTCCACGACCACGGAGACAGTTGAAACCGCTTCGCGGGAAACCGAGAGAACCTCCTGGATACCGGAAACCTCCGCAAGGGCTTCTTCGATCGGAACCGTCACATTGATTTCCAGGTCGAGGGCGGAGGCGCCGGGATAGATGGTCGTGATCACGACCGTGTTCTTGCTCACCCGAGGGAAGCTTTCCTTCTGAATCGTGACCACCGTTTGCGCGCCGAGGATCGCGATCGCGGCAACGAGGATGTTCACGGCCAGCGGTCGCCGGACGAAGTATCCGGTGAGACGCTCCATCAGCCCCGCTCTTCCCTGCTGCGGATCAGGAACCCTACGATCAGGCCCCAAACGACGACCCGCAGGCTCATTGCCGCGATGCTCCTGCCGGCAACGGGCAAATCCAGCAGGGTCAGGCCTACCAGAACAAGGAGCACAGCAGTGTGGCCCGCAAAAATGGCGGCAGCCGATTGGAGTTGCCAGCGGCCCCGCGCGTAGATTGCGAATGCGGCAGCGATCGAGGCGAGGCCCGCAATACCGTTGTAGACGACGAGCCACACGAGCACGGGCGGTTCGGGTGTGCTGAACCCGAGAAGCACCCGTCCGGCCGAAACGGCCGACAGGACTCCAAGGACCAACGCCAGGACCGAGACCGAGACGCGCAGGAGCGTAGGTCGCACCGAATTGGTTCTGGTGGATGCGGCTCGTTCCAATGGAAAGGCCATATGCGATCAAGAAGGATCGGCCGTGCAGCGGGGGCGACTACTTCCCCCCAACTGAGCCCTGAGAAAAGTCAGGTGACGACGAGCCCGGCGCCGGTCCCGCGCATGCTTCCCGGCGTGTCGGGCATGCGCATGCGGCGAAAGTTCTCCGCGTACAGCAGGCCCATACTCGTGGCAAGCCTCAGCCAGCGCCAGCTCCCACGAAGGCCGTCCACTACGCGTCTTCCAGCGTACGACACGAGGCTCTCCCGTGGGCGGTCGGGGCGTCGCATGGTGCGGCTCTTGACCCGGCCGAAGCCGCAGACCATGGGATGCAGTCGTTGTACGCGATGCGCGTAACAGTACCAAAGGTAGGACCCCCACATGTCCTTGAGCCGGGCGCCGCGGAGGTTTCGGAGCCGAGCGCGGATCCTCGGCGTGGAGTAGAAATAGGACCAAGCATAGTCGTACGCGGACTGCCACTCAGTCCGCGTCATCAACGGATGGTCCGTCACGGCGTGAAACGAGTCGAAGCGATTGTAGTCCGGATCCAACGGCCGCCCTGCGCGCACGAGGGCCTCATGATCGCGTGAGCCGGGCAGCGGTGTCAGCATGAAGAAGGAGGCGAGGTCTACGCCGATGTCGTCCGCAAGCGCGTGCACGTCGCGACGTACGGACTCCGGCGTGTCGTGGGGAAAGCCGATGATGTAACCCACGTGCGTCATGACACCCTGCTCCTGCCAGGTGCCGATCATCGCCCGAAAGTCGGAAACCCGGTTCTGTTTTTTGCCGGCCGCCTGGAGGTTCAGCGGGTTGAGCGACTCCATTCCGATGAAGACCTGCGTGCAGCCCGCGCGGGCGGCCCGTTCGGCGAATCCGTGACGGTGGGCAAGCACGTCGACCTGCATCATGAATGTGATGTGCCGGCCGCCTTCGCGGAGTTTCTGTATTAGCTCGAAGACTTTCTCGCACAGCGGATGACGGGCCATGTTGTCGTCTGTGAAGAAGTAGTACGAAATGCCCAGGTGATCGTAGTTGTGAATCAGCCGCTCTTCGAGGGCGTCGAGATTGCGGGGGCGCATTTGGTTTCCGTGCACGTTGATGATCGTGCAGAATGAACACCGGTACGGGCAGCCGCGGCCCAGGTCGAGCGTGGAGAACGATGAGAGGGCGAATTTCTGGAGGTAGGCCGCATCGACGCGGGGCAGATGTCCTGTATCCAGAGAGGGCTTGCGGTCGAGGAAGTTGTAGAGGCGGGCCGGTTTCTCTTCCAGGCAGTCGCGAACGACATCGGGCAGGGTTTCTTCGACTTCGCCCGCCACAAGGATAACGCCCAGGTCGGCCAGTTGTTCGAGCGGTGCATCCGGAGCACCGAATACCGAAACGACGCCGCTGACATGGAAGCCCCCCATCAGCACGCGTTGTCCGTGCGCAATCAGTTCGAGGGCCAGGTCGCGTGCCCGCGGGAATTGGTTCGTTTGGACTCCGCATAGGAAAAAGAGACACCGGCCGTCGAACTGTGCCGCCTCGCGGGCGAGCTCGCGAGGATGGATGGGCTCTACGGTTTCGTCGAGCAACTGCGTGGAGACCGACAAACCGGGAATGCGATCGGGAAGCCCGTGCACGAGCCCGTTGAGGCAGCCGAGCGTGTTGGAGGGAAGTACGCCCCGGCGGAACTGAACGACGTAGCCATCGTCGTCGTAGAGGGACGGTTTGATCAGATAGACGCGGAGGTTCAAGACGATTGGTTGGACCCAACCATGGGGGGTTCGGTTGCGAATAAAGATAAAGGAGTCTGAAATAGGAATTGACAAAGGAGCTGCGCGACGGGAGAACGAAGGATGCTGGCGCGCGGGGTCTCCTTCGCCACGAGCGTCGTGACGATGTATGCATGTCTCGAGGGGGTCGTTGACTTCTACAATGAAGGTGAGGTTGTCCGCGCGCAGGGCGGGTTGTTGCAGGGGAGTGCGTCGCAGTGATCTCCAGAGCGATGGACTACGCACTGCGCGCCCTGACCTGCATGGCGCGCAAACCTCCGGAGCAATGGATGGGCGCGCAGGCCATCGCGCAGGAAGTCGATGCCTCTGCGGGGTACCTCGGGAAGGTTCTCCAGCAGCTCGTTGGCGCGGGCCTGCTCGAGTCCACACCCGGGCCGGGAGGGGGCTATCGCTTCGCCATCAGCCCCGATGAGATCCGATTGATTCACGTCCTCCATATCGTCGACGGCCACAATTTCCATACCGCGTGCATTCTGGGATTGGGCGCCTGCTCCGAATCCGATCCCTGTCCGCTCCACGACACATGGTCTGCCTGTCGGGACCTCATGGTCAGCGACTTTGCGCGCAGCACGATTCGCGACGCGGCCCGCAAGGGCTGGTTGCGGGAACGGTGACGCCAAAGCGACGGTGCCTTGGGTCTTCCTGAAGCTGCGGGCCGGGCTGGCAAAACAGGTTGACCCTCATTTCGATCGGAACGTGACTACTTCTGTGCGACTCCTCGCGATCGAGTAGGGCAGTTGCTCCTTGGGCGCTCCCCCGCCGGCCCACTCCCCCGGCTTGATGCAGGTCATGGGACTTCCTCCCCGCGCGGAGTAGCTTGGACCATATCGGCCAAGCGCCTTCGAGGAGGAGAATCATGTCTTTGATCGAACAACTACGGGCGGAGCACGAATCGCTACGGCAGGCTATGGATGAGGTTCGCGATCTCGGAGTCGGGACTGCGGAGGGCAGGCCGCGGCTCTGGGCCATGCGGGGCCTACTCACCGACCACTTGCAGAAGGAGGACCGTCAGCTGTACCCGGCGCTCCGAGCCATCGAAGGCAGTGTGGGGCTCGCCAAATCATTCCAGGAAGAAATGGCGCGCATCACGACGCGGACCTTGGCGTTCTTCGACCGGTACGCAGAGGAAATCGATGACAGCCGGGAGTTCGCGCGCGAACTCGGCCAGGTGCGGGCCCTGCTGGCGCAGCGCATGATACGGGAGGAGACCAGGTTGTACCCGGTCTTCGCGGAGATCCAGGGTAGCGCGGCGCCAGCGTAGAGTCCGTTATCAGGGTTGCTGATGCTCAGTCGTCCGCCGTTTTTCTTCCTGTATCCGCTCGCACTTGTCGGCGCGGTGATCGGGGTGGCACTCTGGCTTCAGGCGGACCTGGCCCTGGCGTACCGTTGGCATGCCGACCTAATGGTGGGCAGCTTTCTGCTTCCGGCCGCCGCGGGCTTTTTGCTCACGAACGGCCATCGATTCCTGCACGCGGGGGAGAGGCCGGCCAGGACCTGGGAAATTGCCGGGGTCCTGATTCTCGTCGTCGCGCAACTGGTCCTGTTCGCAATCAACCAGTGGCCCGCGTATCGTGGCGCCGTTGTTGTCCTCTTGGCCTTCCTTCTCGTCTTTGCCCTGCGCCGAGGACTCTTGCGGGTCATTCTTTCCGTGAAGGTGGCGCCGTTTCTGTTCGGTGCACTCGTGTTGGGTCTTTTCGGAGCTGCGGGTCGGGGGCTTGCATCCATCGGAGTCATGGGCGAGTGGCTTTCTCCCGCGCTCTTCGGCCAATGGTATTTGCACGGGATGTTCTGGATGTTCGTGGCCGGATTTGGATCCGCGCTCTTCCCGACGCTGACCCTCAGCGTTCCGGGTTCCGGGCTTTTGCGACTCTGGGCGGCGAAGTCGTTCATGCCGCCCGTTTCGGCGGCGCTCCTTGCGCTGAGCTTCGTGATTGCGTCTCCTGCCGTCCTCCCCTGGGCGTTGAGTCTTCGAGCCGCGGCACTTCTATTCATTGCGCTCTTCGGCTGGAATCTGCTCGCGCGCAGCGCCCGACGGGGCGTGACCACATTCATGCTCAAGCTCTCCCTGGCGACGGCCGTGGGAGCGCACCTGGTCCTACCATTCTTTCCGGGCGCCCACCAGCATTTCAGTCACCTCGGACTGGTCGGTGGCTTCGGCATGGCCATCCTCGTGGTCATCGCGCGCATGACGCTCAACTGGGTGCGCATGCTCCCGCTCGAACAATCGTCACGAATGCTGGCCGTCGGCTATCTGCTCGTGTACGCGGGCTTGTGGACTCGAGCCACGGCGCATCTCATTCCGGGATACACCAACCATCTGCGCTACGCGGCAGGTACGCTGCTTCTGGGTCTGGCCATCTGGTGCGGCAGGCTGCTCGCGGCGGTCGTTCGTGCGCGACTGGATGCGCGGGGCTGGGGAGGTGACTCGTTCAGGTGCGCCGACCCGGGCAGTGCCAAGTAGCTATCGCCTTCCTTGCACCCGCCAGCGGCACGGACCTGCCGATCCGCGAGCCGCAGCAAACCGACAAAGATGTGGTCACTCAACGCGGTTGCGGGCACACCAGCTAAGCACAGGCCTCGGAATGCGGGCCATCGCCCGGCTTCAGCCGGGCTGGCCTCCGGAGCGCCGGCTACTTCCGCGGTGACTCGAAGACGTAGTCCTGCTGGACCACCGAGCGGTGACAGGCGTGGCAGTTCGCGACCATGTCCTTGACAACGCGGTTGCGTGTATCACCCGCAAAGCCCTCGTAGCCCCACCCATTGCTGTTGGGAAAGGACGCTGCGTTCTTGTGCATGACTCCCACGACCTTGCGCGCGCCCTCGTTGACGGTGTTGTCCTTCTTTTCGACGGCAAGCAGGTCGAAGACGAAAACCGAGCCGTCGGGGTACGGCCCGCCACGTTTCAGTCCTGCGAGCGCCGGTCGATTGGCGTAGATGTGGTGAATACCGCCGAAGCTGTCGTACAGTGGGTGGCCCGGCTCAATCAGCATCGACTTGGTGTGGGTCCACTCGCGGTAGCCCTCTGGATAGGGAACCTGCTCGAGTCGCGGCGCGCCGCAGAACAACGTTCCCGAAAGCAGCAAAGCGCCAATGACGAAGCCGCGTCGTGGTATTGGTTTGAGGTCCATTTTCTCTCCTTATGGATTGATGCGACGGAGGACAACTGACCTGACCCGGATCAGGCAGACACGCTCCGTCGATACATGCAATATCGACTCGATACTATCTGTGGCGCCACTCCGCAAGCATAAAATAGCGACTCGCTATCTTTTCTCTGCTGCGCCGGGCAACTCGCGTTTTTGGCTTGCCAGCCCCGATGCCCCCGCGCTCCCCTTTCACGGTGAGTCTGTCGGCGCACGAGTTGCTCGAACGCTTGCAGATCCTCAGCGCGGCGGAGGAGCGAGCCGTCGCCGCGCGTCACGGCCTGAAGCCCGTTCAACTCAAGGCGCTCGCCTACCTGCGCCGCTCAAACCGCTACAGCGATACCCCAGGCGCCCTGGCCGACTTCCTCGGGATGACAAGGGGCACCGTTTCGCAGACCGTGCGGGCCCTGGAGCGGCACGGTCTCCTGGCACGACGGCTCGACCCCGCGGACGGTCGGGTCGTTCACCTCCGACTGGCCGGACGTGGTAAGCGCATTGCCGACGAAGCGGTAGCCGAACCACTGCCCGTGCGGGCCCTCGGGGAGCTCGGTAACGGCCGGGCAGAAATGTTCGAACACGAACTGCGTGAGCTGCTGCTGCGCGCGCAGCGCCTGGCCGGTCGGCCCTCGTTCGGCGTCTGCCGCACGTGCCGGCTTTTCGAAACGCTCGGGCCGGGCCGCTTCCGCTGCGGCTTGACGAAGGAGAGCCTCAGCGCGACCGATTCAGATCTGATCTGCCGGGAGCACGCACAGCCCAAGTGAGACGGTTTCTTTGATGACGGGTCTTTCCCTCTGCCGCCCCATCTTTGAGCCACCCTGGCGTTTCTTGGGTGCGGCCGGGCCAGGTGCGCCTGCATGGGATTCCTCGTGCATGGCCCGCCCGCTTCGACTTACTTGGGCCACCCGGCCGATGTGACTTCATCTCCTGTCTGCTTCGATTTTCAGGCGCTTCATCTGATATTGAAGCCTGCTCCAGCCGATGCCGAGGTGTTTTGCCGCTGCCGTCATGTTCCCGCCGCTTTTCGCAAGGGCAGCTTCGATGACCTTCCGAGTGTAGCGTCCGACCAGGTCCTCCAAGGTCCCTTCCGCAAGATCTTCCTCGCGAGGCCCCGGCGCTGCAAGGGAGGTGCTCAACCGTCGCGTCGTCGCTTCTTGAATCTGCGGAGGCAGGTCCTGCAGAGTCATGGTTGAAGACCTGATATTTGCGATGGCGCGAATGATCGCGCTTTCCAACTCGCGGATGTTGCCCGGCCACGCGTAGCGGAGCATCGCCTGAAGAGCCGGTTTTTCGATCTCTGTCACGGCCGGACGGTCGGACCGATCCTGCCGGTACTTTTCGAGGAAGTGCTGCACAAGCAGTGGGATATCAACCGTGCGCTCCCGAAGGGGAGGCAGCCGCAACGACAGAATGTTCATGCGGTAGTACAGGTCTTCGCGAAACTGCCTGAGTTCGATGCTCTTCAGGAGATCGACGTTGGTCGCGAACAGGAAACGACAGTTTGCCGTAAGGGTTCTGTCGCTGCCAACGGGCGAATAGGTCTTCTGTTGGAGCAGGCGCAACAATTTCGGTTGCAGCTCCACGCTCATTTCACCAATTTCGTCGAAAAAAAGGGTGCCGCCTGCGGCAGCAGCCACCCTGCCGGGGCGGTCGCCGCTGGCGCCGGTAAATGCGCCCTTCACGTGCCCGAAGACCTCATCCTCCAGGAGCGCCCCGGGAAGGGCCGCGCAGTTGATGGCAACGAACGGT
>CAZPFB010000025.1:0-56170 GCA_964585735.1 uncultured Leptospiraceae bacterium | reverse complement strand
TACGGTCGTGTCTCCCTCGGTGTGGATGGAGATGATCTTGCCTTTGCGCGCGCGGACCTCCTGAATGTTGGAGACCATCTTCTCATATATCTCCGATTGTGGAGCAATGCATACGACCGGTACCTGCTCGGTAATGAGCGCGATCGGTCCATGTTTGAATTCCCCGCCGGCGTACCCCGAAGCGTGGATGTACGATATTTCTTTGAGCTTGAGGGCGCCCTCGAGCGCCGTGGGTTGATTGAAGTACCGACCGAGGAACACGAAGTCCTTCGTCTCGGCAAAATCGGCGGCCCAACCCTTGATGGTATCCGCGCGTTCCAGAACCTGCTCCATGAGATCGGGCAGCTTTCGGATTTCGGCGAAGGTGGCGGCGCGGTCTTCCTTGGAAGCCAACCATTTGATGCCGGCCATGAATTGCGAAAAGAGGAGCAGCATGAGCAACTGCGCCGTGTAGGCTTTGGTGGAAGCCACGCCGATCTCGGGTCCTGCGCCCAAGCTCAGGTACGCGTCAGACTCGCGCGCGATGGTGGAGTTCGTGTTGTTGATGAACGAAAGGACCCGGCAAAACTTGGCCTTGGCCTCGTGAATTCCCGCGATGGTGTCCGCTGTTTCCCCGCTCTGGGAGATGGCCACCACGAGTGTGTCACCCTCCGCAATGGGGTTTCGGTAGCGGAACTCGGAGGAGACGTCCACTTCCGTGGCAATCCGCGCGAAACGCTCCATGTAGATCTTGCCGACCAGCCCCGCGTGCCATGAGGTTCCCGCGCTGGTCACCAGAATGCGGCTGACCCTACCGAGGTACTCCATCGGCAGTTGCATTTCGGGGAAGTTGACCTTCGAGCCGTTCTGGATCCGATCGTTGATGATTCGCCGGAACATCCCCGGCTGCTCGAAGATCTCCTTGAGCATGAAGTGGTCGTAGCCACCCCGGTCGAGCTCCCGCTCTTCGACGGTGATCCGCTGCGGTTCGTACGGGAGCGCCGACCCGGTACCGTTGAAGAGATGCAGTCGGGTGCGGGTAATCCAGCCCCAGCGATCGTTGTCGATGAGCACCTGCTCCTTGGCGGCGGGGATCATGGCGCTCACGTCGCTGGCCAGGAAGCTTTCTCCCCGGCCCTGTCCGTACAGCAACGGCGAACCGTTGCGCGCGAAGTAGATACGATCCGGCTCGTTCTCGTAGATCACCACGAAGGCGAATCTACCTTCGAGAAGCGACAGAACTTGGGGAAGCGCCTCCTCCATGGTGGCGCCGCGACCGATACGTTCGGCCAGCATGTGGGGGACCACTTCGGTGTCGGTCTCGGAATGAAAGACGTACCCCTGCTTGGTCAGTTCCGCTCTTAGGGAATGGTGGTTTTCGATGATGCCGTTGTGAACGACCGCAATCTTTCCGGTGGCGTCGGTAAGCGGGTGCGCGTTGACCCGGTCGGGCTCACCGTGCGTGGCCCACCGGGTGTGGCCGATGCCAGCCTGGCCTTCGAGGGGTTGGCTGAGGAGGAGCCGCTCCAGATCCTTGATTTTGCCTTTCTCTTTGCGTACCTGAAGTTCGCCGCTGTCGATGATGGCGAGCCCAGCCGAGTCATACCCTCGGTATTCCAGTCTGGTGAGGCCCACCAGCAGCACGGAGTCCGCCGACTTGGGACCCAAGTAGGCCACAATGCCGCACATGCGACCACGATTCGAGCGGGGTCGCAGGCGAGCAAGAACGAAAGGAGCAAGGAGGCCTGTGGGGAAACCGCACAGTTGTGGCCTTTTTGATACTGCAACTTTGCGTTGCGGCCGTCCTCGCAACAGCTACAAGGACGCTTTCACGGTTGCCCGATACGGAGCCCCACGCCCAAGCGCGCGCCGGATTCGAAGACGGAACCCGTGATAAGCCCTTCGATCTCAAACGAAAAGCGGTTGTGAAAGCTCTCCAGAAATGCGTAGCAGCATGAAGTCGGACTCCACCGCAACCCAACGGTAAGCCCTCCTTTCGAGACGGTGACATCCCCCACCTTGCCCCCTCCAATGGAGACACGCACGAAAGGATCGAAGGGCCCTGTTGGAATATGGAAGGCGAAGTCGAAATCCGTGGTGCGAATCGCATCCGTGCGATACGAAACGGGCAGGATCCCCAAGTAGACCGCCACTGGGGTCGGTTGTGTTGGCGACGAGATATTGAAGGGACCGCCCGCAAAGCTGAGCAAGAAGAGGGCTGCCGGATCCAGGACCTGGGCAAAGTTTGCGTTCTTGACTTCGAACCTGCTCTGGTTGACGGAACCCCCGATCCCCGCCCACTCCGTGAGACTGTACTCAAAGCCCAGTCGTTGATTGCTTCCGGACACGGTAGGTTTGCGTGCTGTGGATACGAAGTAACTGACGGCGCTCGCGGACCTCGTCTCAGGATTTGATGATAGTAGGCCCAATATTGCGTAAAAGTTGTTGTCGGTGTTGGCAAACGCCTTCGCCGGTCCCGGGTTCGTGTTTGCCGTTCCCATATCGAGGTAGAACGCTCCCGGCGCGAAAAAATCGCCTTCGGCAAACAAACCGGTTGGAGTGACGGTGCACGCCCAGAGGACAACGGACCAACCGAACCGGCGCATGCTCCTCCCCCCGCTATTCACCAAACACCTGCACGCATTCCAAGAAAACAAAACCCGGCAGGATACTCAGCGACCGCCGATCGGTCACGGCAAGCTTGGAGATGCCAGCCGATTCCATAGCTTCGCGAAGGGAAGGGCCGGTTCCGTAGTAGAAGGGTGCCAGCAAAAAGCCCCCCCACGAGCAGGACTCTCCTTTGCGCACGATGTTTGCACTTCCGATCTGACTCCCCTGCTGTTTGCCGTACACGTGATGACTGCTGTGTGTGAAGAGGATGCCCTGGTAGGGCGAACTGATACACCCCAAGGCCCCAAAGACAAGCAGAGTCACGAGGGACACCGAGGCCATTGTTCGCTGGCGACGACCTCGGTCGGAGCGAACCGCGAAGGAACCAAGCCCCCGGTTCCGAATTTCTGTGTTGCTGGTCATCGGTACCATCTCGGCCTCCTCCGCTTCCCTATTCTCCGACCACGGTCGTACAGTACCGCGCGTACGCGATTTGGAGTATGTTCAGTGTGGAATGATCGATGATGGCGATGCGCTTAATGCCAGCGTCCATGGCCACCTGGCCAGCCGATGCGCTGCCGAAAACCACGAGCCCCAGGATCTGATGCTGGCAGCCCGTTGCTTCTTTGGTCATCGCGACATTGTTGGCGTGGTTGAACTCGCCGGAAAACGCATTGTGAGTGAACAGGATTCCGTTGACAGGTCCGACGGCGCATCCGGCGGAACTACAGAGAATACCCAGAGCGAGTAGAATGTACTGAAGGGGTCTCATGTCATTCTCCGTGGACCAAAGTGCAAAAGCGATGGTAGAAGTAGCCCATTAGGGCCTGGATGTCGTACTCGACGTACGCAATCTTCTGGATCTTTCCGTCGATCCGGGCGGCGTCCACCGAGGAGTCTCCCCAAGCCACGAGCCAGAGCACTGCATGACTGCACGCACGTCCTTCCTTCTTGGGTTCCGCATTCTGACCGATCCCGCCTGCCACGCGCGCCTTGTGGATCAAGCCTCCTCCGCGGTACAATACCCCAATGGTACCATATTCCTGAGCCGGATTCGTGTTGGCGAAACCCGCGTGCGGAGCGATGTGAACGCCGGTGCAGGAGCAAATCGCCAGGGCCACAGCCGCTGCACACCACCTCGAAGTTGACTCTGATTTCATAGGTGCCCTCATCTTCATCCTCACCGCTTCGTGCTTTCTCTGGCCTATGGTCGTGCCAACATCACGCCTATGCCCAAGCGCAGTCCTGCGTCGTGGATGCTGGAACCGGCCAGGTTCCCCTCCTCGAAACCGGAAAAGCTTGCGTAGTACGCCTCGGCGGTCGCGTAGGTCCGCCCGGAAAAGTTCCAGCGAGTCCCCAAGGTCAGGCCTCCGCGGCCGATGTCGAGGCCGTCCACTGACCCTCCTCCCATCGAGACCCGGACAAATGTGTCAAAAGGACCGTTGGCGATGTGGAAGCTGAATTCGAATTCAGCGGTCCGTAGGGGTCTGGACGTGGCATTGACGGGAATCAGCGGCAACAGTGCCAGGTTGCGAAGCGTCCCGGTTCCTCCCCCGAAAGCTGCGCTCAAAGCGAAGAGCGTTACGAAGTCATTCCCCAAGATTTGCGCCAGATTGGCGCCCTGGATTGAGAATCTGGTCGTATTCACGGAGCCGCCGAGACCAACCGTGTCCGTGAGGGCGTACTCAAAGCCCAACCTCTGATGGGCCGAGGATACACTGGGCGGCTGGCCCGAGAGAGTGAAGCCCAAGAGGGCCAGCTCCCGGGTTTGCTGCTCCGTAGACGACAGCGCGATGAGCGAGGCCACGGTTCCAGCGCTCGGATCGGCAAACGAACTGGGTGGCCCTGGCGTGGCACCGTAGGAGCGCGCCACATCGGCAAACAAGCGTCCCTGCACAAACAACTGATCCTTGGGCGGTTCCTGCCGCCGGGCAAATCGTTTTCGGGCGCGCCCGTTCTCCTGTTTGGCCGCCTTTTCTGATTTCTCGCGCCCGGGCTCCTCTTTTGCGCGTTCAGCCTTCTTGGCGGCTTCCTTTTTCGACTCTTCTTTCTCGACCTCGGCCTTCTTGGGTTCTTCCTTCTTCGGTTGTTTGCGACGCTCCTCTTCCTCCATCCGCCGCCGCTCTGCGGCCGTGGCCGCCGCGCCGTACTGAACGCGCTGAACGGCCGTCTTGGGTACAACGCGGACCTTGCCGTCGACGTTGATCCGAATGCTGTCACGTGATTGGGAGATGATCGTCCCGAAAACCCTGCGCCCGTTGCGCATGAGGATCACGTCGGCCTGCAGGCTTCCGAAAGCGCCCATCATCAGCAACAGGCAGGCCGCAGCGACAGGTCCTCTGCTCATCGTGAAACTACTCGCCGAAAACCAGAATGCACTCTCGGTAGACGACCCCCGGCAATATGCTCAGGGATGTGCGATCAACAATGGCCACCTTCGTGATTTTGCCGTCTTCCATGGCCTCCCGAATGGAGTTCCCCGTGCCGTAGGCAAGCTCCACCAAGAACAGACCCGACCAAGCGCAGGACTTGCCCTCTTTGAGGATTTGGGCCGAACCGATCTCATTGCCGCGACCGGGGCTGACCAGGTGATGCGAAGTTCCCGTGAAGAGAAGCCCCTGGTACGGAGAACTGATGCACGATATGCCGAGCAGCGGCAGAGCGGCAAGAGACAGTGCGCGCAGATACTTGAGCCTGCTCATGTTCATTCTCCGACGACCCTCGTGCAGTACTGACCGTACGCGAACTGCAGGACGTTGATGGTTGAGTGATCAATGATGGCAATCCGCTTGATTCCGGCTTCTTTGGCGATCAGGCCGGCCGAGGCGTTGCCGAACGCAACCAGCCCCAGAATCTGATGCTGACATCCCTTGGCCGACTTGGTCATAGGCACGTCGTTGGCAGGATTGAACTTTCCGGCGAAAGAAGTCATGCTGAACAGAAGACCGTTCACGGGTCCCACCGCGCAGCCGTTCAGGCAGAGCGTCATTGCTGCTGACAGCAGGCCGAACCTCCGCAGTAGTCCCATCTCTCATTCTCCTCTGGCGATCGTGCAGAATCTGTGATAGAAGAACCCGCCGAAAGCCAGCACATCGTGTTCGACGAGTGCTATCTTGGAAAGCTGGCCCTGCTTGCGGGCCGCGTTCAGGGAAGAGTCTCCCCAGCCCACGAGCCAGAGCACAGCGTGGCTGCAGGCACGGCCCTCCTTCTTGGCCTCTGCGTTGCGGCCGATGCTTCCCAGCACTCGGGCGCTGTGATACGCGCCTCCGCCGCCCGCGAGAGCCGCCACAGTACCGTACTCGGGAGCGGGATTCGTATTCGTGGCCCCGAGATGCGGGGCGATATGGATTCCCGTGCAACCGGCAGACATCATGCCCCCGGCCAGTGCAATCCCAAGCAGCGAGAAGGGTATCTTGCGCGATAATCCACGACGCATGCCAAATCCCCTGCCAAGAACCAAAGATCCTCAGCCCTATGCGACCCGCGGGCGGACGCACGGAGCGTTAGACGACGTGCGGTTTGATTCGGTCAAACAAAAAACTAACACGGACAGAAATTCCGGGAATCCAACAATTTGGAAAGGGCGCAGGCAAGCACGGTTCTTGCTTCGCGCGGCGCAGGCTCCAAGCGAGGCGCTGAATGACGCCACCAACCGAGGTCAGGGCTGGCAAAAAGAAATGGGCCTGCGGGCACGCGCGGGGTACGTCAACCCCATGTCCATCCTCGGCCTCCCGCTCACCGAAATCCTCATCAACGGCGCCTATGTCATCTTCCTGGTGGCCATCATCGTCAAAGATATCCTCTGGTTGCGGATCATCATGACCATCGCCAGTTTCTGTTTCGTGGGGTACGCCTTTCTGGTGGAGAGTCGCTCCATGCAGGCTTGGAACGTGCTCTTCACCGCCATCAACGTATTTCAGATCGTTCGGATTCTACGCGAGCGACGCCCCGTCGTGCTTTCGCCCGAACTCAAGGAGATCTATGCCGACTGCTTTAGGAATATGAATCGTCGCGATTTCCTGAATTTCTGGCACTTTGGCGCCGAACGAGAGCTCACGGACTCCCTGCTTTGCCGTCAGGGGGAAGCGCCCGGTGAACTCTACTACCTGCTGGACGGCGAAGCGGAAATCCTCGTGGACGGGCGCTCCGTCGGAAGGCTCGGGCGGCTGAATCTGGTAGGAGAGATGAGCATCCTGACCCGCCGCGATGCTTCGGCCGATGTGCGCACGGTCGGCCGAGCGCGCGTGCGCGCATGGTCCCGGCAGGCCCTCGAAGACCTGGCGGCACTGAGGCCCGGATTTCGCGAGATGATTCGCGTGAGCATGGGCCAGGATCTGGCACAGAAGCTGGCGCGACGGGCTGCAAGCGCGTGACTCACTTGCCCCCGAGCGCCTTGAACCGGCGGACCGCGTCCTTCTTGCGCTCGTAGTTGGGCGCCAGCTTCGAATGGCACTGGTTGCACGATTTCACTTTGGCCTGCTTCATGAAGCTCTTGCCGGCCGCTTTGGCGGCGGCTTGGCCGCCTTTGGCGCACGCATTCTTGTACATCTCGGTCTTGAAGTTCTTCGTAACGCACGGCCTGGAATTCGCCTGGAGCATTGGGCTCAGCAGCAACGCGCAGCCAAATAGCAGCACGGCCAGCGTGGAGAGTCGGAAAACGACATGGAACTGCATGGCCTCATATCGTCACGGCAAGCAGCGCCCGTCAAGAACTACGCCGGATTCCCGGGCTCCTCTTTATGGCCCCTGCGCTTCAGCAGGAGCTTCCGGCCTATCCCAAATGGCGGCTCGCAACCCGCCCCTGCCTACACACCCGAGAAAGCCCAAACCGCTACGCGGTCTGCACGGCCTCTTCGTAGTCGCACGAAGAACAGGCCGTGTGCCTACCCTTCTCACGCGACGACTTTTCCAGAAGGAGTTTGCCACACTTCGGGCAGGCGCTGTCGGCGATCGGCTTGTCCCACGTCGAGTACTCACAGGCAGGATAGCGACTGCAACCGTAGAACGGCCGGCCCCTTTTCGTGGCGCGCTGGATGACTTCTCCCTCCGAGCAAACCGGGCACGAGCCGAGCGGGATGGCGCGCGCGTTGCGGCATTCGGGAAAGCCCGGGCACGCGAGGAAGTAGCCGTTGCGCCCAATCTTGCGGACCATGTTCTTGCCGCACTTTTCGCAAACGTAGTCGGTGGCCTGGTCGAGCACGTTGCGCATCTCCTGCATGTTTTCGGCGGCGTCTTTCACCGAATGAATGAAAGGACTGTAGAACTCGCGCAGCATTTCGACCCAGTCCATGCCCGAGGAAGCCACCAGGTCCAGTTTGTCTTCCATGCGTGCGGTGAAGTCGATGTTGAGCAGATCGGGGAAGTGGTTCTTCATGGCCGAATTGACGAGCAATCCGAGCTCCGTGGGTTTCAGGGCCTTCTGCAAGCGTTGCACGTAGAAGCGTTTGAGCAGTGTCTGGATGGTGGGCGCGTACGTGGAGGGACGACCGACGCCGCTTTCTTCAAGAATCTTCACCATGGACGCGTCCGTGTAGCGCGGCGGCGGTTGCGTGAAGTGCTGCTCGGAGACCGTCTTGCGCAAAGCCACTTCCTCGCCCTCGTCGAGTTCGGGCAGGCTCGTTTCCTTCTTCTTGCGATCCTCCACCTTGAAGACTTCCGTGAATCCGGCGAACTTCACGATGCGTCCGGTGGCCCGGAACGTGAAGCGCCCGGCCCGAATGTCCACCGACGTGTGGTCGGCAATCTCATCGGCCATCTGCGAAGAAACGAACTTCTGCCACACCATTTGGTACAGGCGATACTGATCCCGGGACAGGAACTTCTGGATGGATTCGGGATCCCGCGCCGGGTCCGTGGGGCGAATGGCTTCGTGCGCGTCCTGGGCCTGCTTGCCCGACTTGTAGATCCGCGGCTCAGCGGATAGAAAACCAGAGCCGAGGGAGCTGTGGTCCTTGATGTAAGACCGCACGCCTTCCAGGGCGCCCTCCGAAATACGCGTGCTGTCCGTACGCATGTAGGTGATGAGGCCGGTCACCGCTCCGTGTTCGAGTTCGATCCCCTCGTAGAGCTGCTGTGCGACCATCATCGTTTTTTGCGAAGTGAACCCCAGCTTGTTGGCTGCGTCCTGTTGCAGTTTGGACGTGGTGTAGGGCGCTGTTGGCTGTCTGCGGCGCTCCCGCCGTGTGATCGAGGCCACCTGGAATTTCTCGCCGGCCACCTCCTTTTCGATGGCCGCCACCTGGTCGCCCGAGCGCAGCTCCGCCTTCTTGCCGTCGATGAAGTGCAGGGACGCCTCGAAGTTCTTCTTGCGCGCGCTGGTGAGCTGAGCGTCCAGAGTCCAGTACTCCTCCGGTACGAAGCCTTCGATCTCGCGCTCGCGTTCGCAGATCAGCTTGAGCGCCACCGACTGCACGCGACCGGCCGAAAGCCCGCGCTTGATCTTCTTCCAGAGGATGGGCGAGATGTTGTATCCGACCAGGCGGTCCAGGATGCGACGCGCCTGCTGGGCGTTCACACGGTTCTGATCGATGGCGCGCGGTTGAGTGATGGCTTCCTGCACGGCCTGCTTGGTAATTTCGTTGAACTCGATCCGCTGGATGTCGCTATTCTTGTCACGCAGGGCATTGGAGAGGTGCCACGAAATGGCTTCGCCCTCGCGGTCCGGGTCAGCGGCCAGAAGCACGCGTCTGGCGTTGCTGGCCAACTTCTTGAGGCGGTTGAGGATCGGAGCACGACCGCGGACGGTGATGTATTCGGGTTTGAAGTTCGAGTCCACGTCCACGGCGATGCGGGACTTGGGCAGGTCGATGATGTGACCCATGGAGGCTTCGATGATGTAGTCGTTCCCCAAGTACTTGTTGATGGTTTTGGCCTTGGCAGGGGACTCCACAATGACGAGCGTCTTGTTGCGAGCCCGGGCCGGACTCTCCTTCTTGCCCGCTTTTTTCTCCGGGTCGGCGCCCGAACGCTTTTTGGCTGTGGCCATGAATCAAGTTCCTCGAAAGTGCAAGAAAGCAGTGTGGCTTTTGGGCTCCCTCCTGGATTTTCAGCCGCCCGTTTCTGTCACTCCTTTTTCTTCCATATTATTAGCGCGTGGCCTTCGGCGCCATCACAGCCCCTGCACACGCCAGCGAATCAGGCCGTCCCAGACCGCGTCAGGAAGCACCCGGCGTAGCAGGTTGTAGAAGACCGCATCCCAGCCCACGCGGGCTCGAACCGGAAGCCGGCGACGGTCCACGATACGGAGGATCCAGGCCGCCGCCACCTCCGGCGAGGTGCTGAAACCGCTGTACTCGCGGCGCAGGAGCTTGTTCAAGAAGGCATACGGAGAAGCCGTATCCGAGGACCGATTCGAATAGACGGTACTGTCCTTGAAATGCGTGCGCACGAGCCCAGGTTCGATGAGCACAACCTCGATTCCGAAACGGAAGACTTCGTAGCGCAGCGCCTCGCTCCAGGCCTCCATGGCCCACTTGGAGGCAGTGTACGCGCTCCCCGTGGGAATCGTGAGCTTTCCCAGAATGCTGCTCACGTTGACGACGCGACCACCGCCCGCCGCGCGCATGGTAGGCAGACAGGCGCGCGTGAGAGCCAGCGCCCCGAAGAAGTTCACCTCCATCTGCTTGCGAAACCCGCGGTCGTCGAGTTCTTCAAAAGCGCCGTAGTAGCCGTAGCCCGCGTTGTTGACGAGAACGTCGAGTCGACCGTGGTCTTTGTGGATGCGCGCCACCGCGGCGGCAATGTCCTTGGGTCTCGTCACATCCAACCGAAGCAGCACGAGGCCTTGCGCATTCACCGCCGCGTAGTCGCGGCGGGCGCGCGCCAGGTCACGCACACCCGCGTAGACGATGTCTCCCCGCCGGGCCAATTGCATCGCGGTTTCGCGGCCAAGACCCCGACCCGCTCCCGTGATCAGGAACACTCGTTTCTGTTTCATCTTTCCCCTCGGTGTGCTCGCTGCGTCGCCTTCATAGGTTCTCGCTTGTCAGGTGCTTCGAATGTAGTTCCCCCCGCCCAACGGACGAAGTTCACCCGCGTTGTGACTGCGCCAGAACTCCAACTGTTCGGGCCGCGCTTCCGTATCGTGTGGGCGGGCGGCCATCGGCTCACGAACGATGCGCGCATCCAACTGGGGCAGTTCCACGACGGCTGCGCCTTCCGAAATCAGCTTGAGGCCGCCCTCATTGAGTCCCCGTCCCGATAGCAGCGGGTGGTGAAAAACCGCCACGTCCCGCCCTTCCTCGAGCGCGAACTGAGCCGTGATCAGGGCCCCGCTTCCCCACGGCGCCTGAAAAACCACCGTGGCCTGGGAAAGTCCCGCTATGATGCGATTGCGTCGCGGAAAATTCGAGGCGTACGCCGGCCGCGCGGGCGGGAACTCGGTCACGAAAACGAACGGAACGCCCGCAGACCGCGCCCGGCGCGGGATGTCCAAATTGGAGGCAGGTCCCGGTCGCAGCAGACCGGATCCCAGAACGGCGATGTTGGGCACGCGGTTCGCAATCGCGCTGCGGTGTGCACACCCGTCGATGCCGCGCGCAAAGCCGCTCACCAGAAGGCAACCGGGGCGCGTCAGGGGAAGCTCGCGCACAAATTCCTCCGCGGCGGCCCTGGCAATGGGGGCGGGATTGCGTGTGCCAACCACCGCCAGTGTATCGTCAAAGGAGAGTTTGTCCAGGGGCGCGCTCGCAAATAGAACGGCAGGCGGATCGAAAATGACGCGGAGGCGACCGGGGTACTCTCCAGACCAGAAGTCGACCGCGAAGAGGGGCGTTTGGCCCGCCTTCTGGACGGAAAGGTCCGCTTCGCGCGCGGCCGCGTCGAGCTCCAACACTGTGAAGTAGCGCGACAGGAAGCTCTGCCATTCCGGGCTGCCGGGTCCCTTCGACTGCGCCCAGCCACCCGATCGGTACAGCTCCATGCGGTGCGGAAGCGCCGCCACCCGGACAGCTTCCCACAGAGTCAGGCGACCGTCCGCGCCGCGCGCGGCGCGCGCACTCAGGGCTCGGCCTCCCGGAGGATTTCGCACGAAGCGCGGTCGTTCATGCAGTTCTGGAGCTGCTCGATGTTGCGGGCGGCCTGCTGGTACTGCGGCGTGCGCGTCGGGTCGGTGGGCAGGTTGCCGCGCTTCTTGAGCTCGTGCATCTTCTCCTGAATCTTCTGATACTCGGAGAGCGCGTCGCTCCAGCGACCGGCCCCCACGAGCAGATGGCCAAAAGCAAAACGCGCGGAGATATTGTACTCGTCCCGGCGAATGACTCCCTCGAGCAGACGCAAGGCGGCATCCACGTCGCGCAGATTTCGATTCGTGGTCTTGCCGTACAGCAGCGCCAGCTGATAGTCCGCCCGCGTGCCTTTGGGTTCCGCGCGACGGACCGCCTCGAACAGGAAGACCGCCGTCAGAAACCGGTCCTTCTCCCAACCGAGCACCCGCGAGGCGTTCGCGTAACACAGCGCCGCATCGAAGAGCAGGTTGGGTTCGATCGCGGAATGCAGCAGGGCTTCTCGAAAGTACGGCAGCGATTGTTCGAAAAGCTGATCGGAAGGCGGCACATCACGGGCCTGGCCTGGCGCCTGGTTCGGTGGCCTGACGGCGCGGCGCGCCTCGGCGCTGCCGAGTTCGAATCGCCCATCCATGCAGTAGCGGCGCGCGAGTTGCCAGGACAGACGTCCCTGTGTGCGGGACTCGGCCAATAGCTCCTGCATCTTCTTTTCCAGCTCGGTGGCGCGGGCGCGGCTCAGGTCGAGGTCCCGCTGCAGCCGCTCCACCTGCCCCTGCTCGATGCGATCCACGCGGTCGGTGCGTTGGCGCATCCCCCAGTTGCGAATGGAATCCTCGATTCGCGTGCAGCCCGAAAGGAGGACGATGGATCCCAGACTGAGCGTCGCGAGGGTCCGGTCGTAGGCGGATAGCATATACCGGATAAGGTGTCCGGGTCCACCGTCGTTGCAAAAAGAATTTGTTCGCGCGGACGGTTCTGCCGTTTCTTTCCCGGTGCCCACCGTGCGCTCCGTCCAGGTCCTCGCCGAACTGGAACGACTGTGCCTGAATCCCCCTTGGCCCCCGGAACTCCTCACCGGGAGCCTGGAGGCGCCGGGTGGCGGCTGCCTCTTCGTCACCGGCGATGGGATGGTACATGAGGCTGAATCGCCACGCGGCGCGGCCGCGTGCGGTTTCGTGCTGTATCGCCTGCCCGTGGGAGTTCCTACACCCGACGTGCCGGAAGCCGCGGAGTTGCTTCGTCTCGGCATCGCCCCCGGCTTCCGGAGGAAGGGTCTGGCCCGGGCGCTGATGGAGCGGCTCTGCTCCCTGGCCTTTGCCGTCACGGACCGACTTCTGGTCGAGGTCTCGGCGCAGAACGAGCCGGGCGTTGCCCTCTACCGAGCGTGCGGCTTCGAGCCCATCCACCGGCGGCCGAAGTACTACACCGACGGGACCGACGCGCTGGTCCTCGAAAAGCGCAGGGTATGACTTCAGGAGGCCCCCCCTGTGCGGTCGATATTGGGAACGATATGGAAGCCTTGGGCTGGGTGTTGCTTCGGGTGGCGCTGGCGACCCTGCTGGTCTACTTCGCAATACAGGCGGTGACCAGCATTCCCATGATCTCGGCTTTCCTCATGAACCAGCAGCCCGGTCGCCTGGTCGTTCATCTACTCACGATTGGCACGATGGGCGTCCTCATTTGGTACATGCCGGCGTTGCGCCTGCTCCACGAGTTCGGCCTCATTCGGGACGCAAAAGCCTTTCTCTGGCCGGATATTGCCCTGTCGGCTCTGGCCCTCGCGCAGGTGAGTCGCTTGTGGCCGAAGGTGTTCGACTGGCTGGAACGCCAGGCGGGCTGAACCGCACTTGACGCAGGCAGATTGCGACTCATTCTCAATCTCGCTGGCTGTGGCCCGTGCTCCGCTGGCGATGGTCCGTGGACGGCCCGCGTGGCGCGGTCGATCGGTCGGCAACACCGCCATCCTCGCGAAGCTTCCCGTGCCCATGAAGAAACTCGGATCCCACGTTCACCGTGACTTCAATCGCCTCGCGGCACGGCTGCGGCAGGGTCCGGTGAGCGAGCACGAAGTGCTCACGGCGCTCGGCGCGACGATCCGCAAGTGCGCCGCGTGCCACTCTGCGTACAGAATTGTCGCTGATGCGCCGTAGCCGCGTCTCCCGTTCAGCCACGTCGGTACATGTCCATGAGCTGGAGGCGCATCTGCGCCATGCGCTCGGACATGATGTGTGCGAACCTCTGCATCATGTCGTAACCGAGGGCGTGGTCGCGGTCGCACTTCTCGCGCAGACAAACCCCGTCGAATTCCACCGCGCGCGTCAGCTCGACGGCCCGCAGGTCGAACTGCCATTGGTGAGGCGGGAAGAGCCACGAGAACCCGACCACTCCATCCGGCCCAATGGTCCCGACCTGCACGACCCCGCCGGGAGCAAAGAGTTCGTCGGCCACCAGGCCGTGGCGAATCAGATAGAACGAGCGCGCCGGCTGGCCCATGCGTCCGATGTATTCGCCCTCCTGGAAAACGACGTTGCGACCGCAACCGCTGACGAATTCCCGCGTGGGTTCGTCCATCCCCGCAAAGAACGGGTGGCTTTCGAGCAGGGCGCCGATCGTCTTCACGCAGACAGCATAGCCGCAGCGCGCGGAAACGCGATGAAAGTCGTCATCGACGGGGACTGATCCTCGTCAGGTCCGCAATCGCCCTTCCGGATCCAGAATTTCGGGTTCGGTGACGAGGTCCACGCCGGTCCGCTCCCGGACGCCAGCTTGGATACGGCCGGCCAGCTCCACCAGTTCTGCGCTCGAACCGCCGTAGTTGACGAGGGCCAGGCTGTGGCGCGCGGAGATTCCCACGCCTCCCGCCCGCAGTCCTTTCGGAAAGCCCGATCGTTCTACCAGGAAAGCCGCCGAAAGCTTGAAGGTTCCATCCGGCTGCTCGAAGGCCGGCAGGTCCGGCCAGAGCTTCTGGAGGTCTGCGCGCCTCGTGGCGGGAACGATCGGGTTCACGAAAAAGGAACCGCACGAGTGCGAATGAGGGTCGGAGGCTTCATAGACCATCGACTTGTGGCGACGCAGATTCAGAACCGCTTCGCGCACCTGCGCCAGGGTGCTCGCGTCGGCGGCGTCACCGAGCGCGCGCCTGAGTTCGGCATAGCGAGCACTTCCGCGCGCGTCCGCTTGGAGTGCAAACGTGACCGCGGTTACCACGAACCGGCCGCGGTCCTCGGCCTTGAAGCGACTCCGGCGATACGCAAAACCGCATTCCTGAGGCGCCAACTCGTACTCCTCGAGACTGCGTGTGTCGAGGACTCGCACGGCGTGCACAACCTCGGATGTCTCCTGACCGTAGGCCCCCACGTTCTGAATCGGCGTGCCGCCCGCGCGGCCGGGAATTCCGGAAAGACACTCCACGCCGCCGAGCGACCGCTCCACACACGCGCGCACGAAGTCGTCCCAGACTTCGCCGGCGGCAACTTCCACGAGGACTCGCCCGGACTGCTCGGGTCCGAAAGAGACGCCACGGCTCGCGACGGACAGCGCCAGGCCGACGAACCCTTCGTCTGACAGCACGAGGTTGCTGCCGCCCCCCAGCACGAGAACCGGAAGCCCCTTCTCGGCGGCGAAGCTCAGCGCGAATCGGATATCGTCCGTGCCGCTGCACTCCGCGAAGTAACGACTCGGGCCACCGAGGCCGATCGTCGTACGCGGCCCGAGCGGGACGTTCTCCTGAATGGCCGGTTGCATGAAGTCGCCTCAGACCGTGGGAGTGCGGCCCTTCGCTTCGTTCCAGGCTCGATCGAGATCGGAAGCGGACGTTTCTGCCACCACACGGCCCTCGCGAGCAAGAATGCGCTCCATCTTGCGAAAGCGACCGACAAAGCGGTCCACGGCGCGCTGTAGCGCAAGTTCGGGATTCGCGCCCAGATGACGGGCCAAATTCACCACGCTGAACAACAGATCGCCAAGTTCCTCTTCGATGCGCGTGGCGCGAACTTCGGCCGGGTTCGCGGCATTCTCCCATTCCGAGAGAAGTTCCCGACTCTCTTCCTGGATCTTTTCGAGCACGCCTTCGGGCGCAGGCCAGTCGAAGCCAACGCGTGAGACCTTTTCCTGGATCTTGACGGCCCGAAACAGAGCCGGAAGGGACTCTTCTGCCTTTCGGAGAATGCTGTCCGGAAGGGGAGCTGCTTCGTCATGGTCAGAGCCTTCCTCAGACCCAATGGTTCCCTGCTCGCGACGCTTGATCTCTTCCCAATTGCGCAGAATGTCCGCAACGCCGCTCACCTGCACGTCGGCAAAGACATGCGGGTGGCGACGGATCAACTTCTCGTTGATCGAGCGCGCCACAGCCTCGAGGTCGAACGCGCCCTGCTCCTCGGCGAGTCGCGCAAAGAAGTGCACCAAGAACAGAACGTCCCCCAATTCTTCGCGCAGGTCGTTCAGGTTCTCCCGGTCGATCGCGTCGATGACCTCGTAGGCTTCTTCGACCAGGTGCGGACGCATGGAGCGCAGGTCCTGCGCCCGGTCCCAGTCGCACCCCCCGGGCTCGCGGAGGATCCTCGTGAGTTCCCGAAGGCGCGCCACTTCTTCCATGAGCCATCGCGGCGTTCGCGCCAGGACATGTCGAGTGCTATAGACCTGAGGCATCGCCCGAAGCATTGTGGGTTGACAGGCCCGACCCCCGTGCAGGCCTGCAGCCATGATTCGCAAGTTCCGCGAAGACGGCAGCCCGTTCACGGTGGAGATCCAGAAGCAGATCTCCGGCTTTGTGACCGGGCTTTCCGACGGGGCCGGTGAGACTCAGCTCCCGGTGGATGCCTTCACACTGACCGGACCGGACTCGTTTCGTATCCGCACGGTTCGCGGCGAAGAAAATGGCCGCTTCGCGTACGCCGACGGTCGGGTATTCGTTCACATCAGGGACCGGACGTTCGTTTTCGAGGAAGCGCACGCGCACGGGGACGAAAGCGCCGGTTCGGGTCTTCACCGCAGCGCCATGCCCGGTCGCGTTACTGCTCTGCACGTCGCCGTCGGCGATCGAGTGGATCGAGATGCGCTTCTGCTCGTCGTGGAAGCCATGAAGATGGAGAACGGCCTCAAGTCGGAAGTGGGCGGCGTGGTTCGGGCCGTGCACTGTAAGGTCGGTGACCTGGTGCAACCGGAACACACGCTGGTGGAGGTGGAGCCGGAGGAGTAGAAACAACAACTTTCCGATCAGGTGGCGCGGGCGGGCTCTGGTTCGGGAATCGGCCGGAGTCTTGCAGGAAATGTGCGGGGAGCCAAGAATGGTCACGACAGACTCGGGACCCGGCCCAGTACCGATGGCAGGAGGGGCGAACAGGTCCACCGCCTTTGGATGGATCGCATGGGTGCTCCTGACCACGAGCATCTCTTGCGTGTATTTGTTCGAAGCCACCGAGGCACCGAATTCAGGGCCTTCTTCCGCAGCTTAGTGCTGATCCCCTGCCCGATCCTTCGAACGTGACGTCGGACTGTTTTTCGCCTTCTCTCGACCAATGAAGCCTTTCGGGACTTGGTCGCAATGCTCCAGCACAGGTTCAGCCCCTCTTCCGTCCCACTCTCCGGGCGGAGCTATGTTCAAGAACAAGCCCACGGGCGAAAAAGGCGCACCACTTCACACGAAGTAGCTCACAATCCACGGCACGGCCAGGAACACGATTATCAGAATCTTGTAGAGCATGAGCCCTGCATAGTTGTAGGCTTCCAATGTCTTGCGTTCCACGCCCAGCAGGCGGGTTTGCGCATCAAAAAAGAAGTCTCTCAGGGCGATGGACATGACCAACCAGGCTACCAGAAAAGCCCAGTTGACAATCGCGTTCCACATGAGAAAAGTGCGCAGGCTCTCGATGGTCATGACGCAGCCTGGACCGGACCCCAGGCGTACGCAAGGACTTTCGGTTCCCGGCTTTCATGAAAGAGCGTGATCCCGTTTTGCTCAAGGCTCGTCTCGCTGCTTTTCTCGAAACGCACTTGGGCACTCGCATCCCCGAAGTCTCGGACGGCGCGCTGCGCATGCACATCCTCGCGGCCAAAGCCAATCGCAATACGAAGCCGGTCGAGAAGCTGATCAACTACAAGCTGCTGCGGCTGAGCGAACGTCTGCTGGATGGACCCGCCAAGCCCGATTACGATGAACTCGTCATCTGTGACTTCTTGGTCTCGGAACTCGAACAGTACGTGGCGCGTCGGATGTAGCCAAGTCTCGAAGACGGATCTTGTGGGTCCTCCGGGTTTCCGTTTGCCAAACGAGCTGACGGTCGTGGTGTTGAGGGGCTGCCAGACCTGCCAGCTGCGCCATACGATGTTTTCAGGAATGATTCTTGTGGGGCACGATCGCCCCAATGAGCCGCAGTGATTGCGGCATCCTGCAAACCGGGCTTGGCGTTGCGGCACGCCATGACAGTGTGGCCCATGCTCACTCTCTGCGGCGCGCGACGAGAATTGGGATACCTGGCGTTGGGTGCGCTATCCGCGCTACACTTGCTTACGTTCGACCACCCCACGGAACGGTCCCTTGCAGCCGAGGCGAAACCGGCCGAGACCGCTCACATCGCACTGCACGTTTCTCCCGCTGGAAGCGATTCCAACCAAGGCTCCCGGGAAAAACCCCTGCGCACGCTCGGACGGGCGATCGAACTTTCGGGCCGCGCGGGCGCAGCAACCGCAACGGAAATCCGTGTGGCCCGGGGAACGTACTCGTTCAGCGACGGACTCGGGGGCTCGGGGGCCGGTCTCACCCTGAACCGCCGCGACGGCCTCCGTCTCTCGGGTGGATGGGAGTCGGATTTCTCGAAGCGATCAGGAAGGACCGTTCTGGACGACAAAAAGCGCCTGAGTACCATCCTCGACCTACTGGAATCCGAAGGCATCGTCCTGAGCGGTTTCAGTTTTCGAAACGCGCAAAACGTCAGATCCGGCGGCTCTGCCCTGAAGCTCCTTTTCGTCAAAGACTCGCGTATCGAGGATTGTGACTTTCAGGACAACACGGGCGCGAAGGGTGCCGCCATCCACATGGACCGCAGTACCGACAACGAAATCTCAATCGAAGCAAGACGGAACTTCGGGTACTCCGGCGGTGTCGTGTACCTGGATTCCTCGCACGACAATCGCTTGCGCGTGGTCATCGAAGACAGCAACGGCACGGGCCTCGAACTCGACAGCAGCAACGGAAATCGTATACGGGGTCGACTCGCGCGGAATCGCGGTGGGACGGGCGGGGGCCTGCGCCTGAGCTGGAGCAATCGCAACGAATTCGACCTGCACTTCCTCGAAAACACCGCAGCCGAGGGAGGTGGGGCCTGGGCCGAAATCGGCAACAACAACAGCTTTCGCGGCCTGTTCGAGAGGAACAAAGCCACAGCGCCTCAGGCCGTCGGGGGCGGTCTTTACTACGCGGGTTTTCTACTTGGAGACAAAAAAGGGCGCCGCGTGGAAGACTTGCGCATCGACGCCGAATTTCGCGGCAACGAAGCAGCGCGCGGCGCGGGAGCCTACATCGCCGAGGTGTACGACAGCAAACTGACCATCCGCGCGTCAGGAAACCGTGCCACCGAGCTCGCGGGCGGACTGTACCTGAATCGCAGTTCCGGCAACCACCTCCTGCTCCATGTGACGAACAACTCGGCCGCGGCCGTGGGCGGCGCCTACGTCACGGGAGCGAACAACTTCGTCGCGCCCGAAAGCCGCGTTTGGGAGAACATAGCGACCGATTCGAGCATGGAGAAGGACCTTCGCGTGAAAGAGACGAAGGGAGATGTGCTTGCTGTGATCCGGAGACTCAACACGCACGCCGAGGCATATCGCATCACGATCTCGGAAAACCACATCAGCGACGAGTGCGGGGACAGGTTCCTCGAGTTCGAGAAATCGTTTCAGCCGATCCTGCGTCGATACCGACCGCACTGGTTTGCCGCTTGGGGTCTCAAGCGGATCTGGCTCACCTACGGATTGCGCGGCCACGGCCGCGCGGTGGAAGCGCAAGGCACATACGAATCCGTCTGGATGCAGCCGCCCCAAGGTGTCGGTGCCTTTGCGCACGAGTTGGGGCACGCGATGAACCTCACGCGCCTTCCCCTGCGCAAGTGGCAGACGCTGAACCCCCGGGGCTGGAAATACGTGGGCTACAACGCGCACGGTTCGGTTCCGAGGCCCGGCTTCGTCTCCGGCTACGCCACCGCGCACCATCTCGAGGATATCGCCGAGATGTTTTCGATGCTGATGCACAGCTACCCCGCGCTGAAGGAAACCGCACGCAAGGATCCGATCGTGGCCGCGAAAATGCGCTACCTGCTGGCCGAGATCAAGAAGCTCACTCCGGACTTCACCGAAGACTACCTGGCGCAACTGCACGCCCGCCGCTGAACGCGGGGTGGTTGCAGCCCCGCCCTCTGCCACGCAGACTGTTCAAGTGATTGGAGGCTCGTAGATGTCCTGGAGAAAGTGTCCGTTTCATCGTTCGGAAAAATATCGGGTCAAGAAAGATGTGACTCGAGCGTTCGAATTGAATGCGGGAGATATTCTCACGTACGAAGATGAGGCTTGGTCCCGGATCGACGGGGCAACAGTGTACTTCTTTTCAAGAGTTTCGGATAGGCTGACGTTCCAGTGGTGGCTATCGGACGATGACCCCCTCGAATCCTGGCAACAGGTATTTGAAAAGGTCTGAATCAATTGGCTTGTCGTTCAGAGGTCCCTCCGAAGATCAGAGGTGAGGCATCCATAGAACCCCTTTCACCCCTCCTCCAGGTAGTCCGCAAACGTCTGAATGAACTCCGGCGTAGCGCGTTTGGGTCGGGCTCGCGAAAGGGACACGATCAGTTGCTCTTCGTCCGTATCCAAGACCACCTCGCCCGTATCCTCCAGCACAAACTGCTGACGGAAGTACGCCCGAATGCCCTCGATGCGGCGAACCCAGGTGTAGCTGCGCACACGCGCGCGCTCCGGCAGCATCCGATGACAGAAGAAAGTCCCACCCATCCAGAACATAGTCGTATCGGTCTGCCGAATGGTCTCCAAATTGATCCCGAGTGCCTCCGTGAGCGCCCACCGGCCTTCTTCGGCAATCCGCCAGTACTGCGAGAGCGGATAGCAGCCGAAGATGTCGCGTTCGAAGAAGCGCAGAACCTGGTGCGACTCGACCCGCTGGCAGTTGCCCGAAAAGACCGGCGCTTTCCCCAGTGACTCCGTGGTTCCTTTGCTAACGGGCAGGACCTGGCGGGCGCGAAAATCAAGGCGAGTAGTACTCCAGCATCTCGGCAAATGTCTCGAAAGCCGGTTTGGAAAAGCCGTACGGCGTTTCGAGATGAACGCCCAAAGGAAAGCCGAGCTCCCGCGCGCCGTCGATCACCCGCTGATAGAGATCGAGCAGGACCGCTTTCTTCTTCTCGAAAGGTTTGCCGGCCAGGTCGGCCACGAAGGCCTGCTCGGCGGCCACCCGCGCGTTCCCCGGATCTTTGATGAGCCAGTCGATGAGTCCGACGCGTTCTTCCGCCTTGGGAACGAAACCGAAAGAGAGGAGCACAGTGGGGCGATGGCTGGAACGCTCCGCAAAGTCTTTGAGGAAGCCGACGATTGCGTCGGAGTACAAGAGCTGGGTCAGCGCAAAGGTTGCGCCCCGCTCGCACTTGAAGTGGAAGCGACCGTACTCTTCGGCGCGTGTAGGAATCAGAATGGCACCGCGATTCGGCACTGCCCTGCGAAAGATGCTCAGCGCATCCACGGGCGGTACGCCCCCACCCTCTCCGTCGGCCATGGTGCGCGGAACACCCACGAAGATGATCCCTTCCATGCCGGCGGACAGCAGGTCCTGACAGCGTTTGCCGAGGGCATCTTCTTTCATGAAGGCCGTGACCTGCGTGCATATGCCTTTCGTGCCTGGCAGCAGCGGCGAAACGGCCTTCCAAACGTCGAGGGGGTCCATCTTGGGCTTCATCTCGATCGGTCTGTCGGGGTCTTCGTCGATCATGCCCGGAATCATGATATGGCCGATGCGACCGGCCAGGCCCATTTCTTTGGAAAGACCCGCCACCTTGGCCGCTTCGGCCGCGGCCTGCTCCGCGCCGAGTTCAGAATTGGGCGGAACAAACTCCAGTGCTACAGTTCGATTCACGAATGGCCAGAAGCGCAGACGAGGCCTTGACGTAAAGAGGAACCGGGGCCTGCGCTAACGCTCCTCCAGATAGTCCGCAAACGTCTGAATGAACTCCGGCGTAGCGCGTTTGGGTCGGGCTCGCGAAAGGGACACGATCAGCTGCTCCTCATCCGTATCCAAGACCACCTCGCCTGTATCCTCCAGCACAAACTGCTGGCGGAAGTACGCCCGAATGCCCTCGATGCGGCGAACCCAGGTGTAGCTGCGCACGCGCGCGCGCTCCGGCAGCATCCGATGGCAGAAGAAGCTGCCGCCCATCCAGAACATGGTCGTATCCGTCTTCCGAATGGTTTCGAGGTTGATCCCCAGTGCCTCCGTGAGAGCCCACCGACCCTCTTCTGCGATCCGCCAGTACTGGGAGAGCGGATAGCAGCCGAAGATGTCCCGCTCGAAAAAGCGCAGGACCATGTGCGACTCGACCCGCTTGCAGCCGCCCGAGAACATCGGCGCTTTTCCCAACGACTCCGTGGTTCCTTTTTCCACAGGCAGGATCTGGCGGGCGCGCCCGTTCTTCTCGAAGACGGTCTCGACGTCCAGGCGACAGGCATCCTCATGCGCCGGACCGCGCACGACGTGTTGCCAGAAGGTGCGCCCGCCCCGCTTGGGATGCGCTGCCGTCTGGACGGTCAGCTCGGCTCCCGCCATTTGTTGCGAAAGGAACCGAACGCGACACGTCAGCGGGCGCATGACGAGGCCCTCCTCCAACATGCGCGTGATCGGAAAGCCCGCTTCTTCCAGCACACGATGGCGACCGTCCAAAGCCAGATGCTCGTACGTGACGCTGGTGACGTGGCGCTGTGTATCCAGGTCGGAGACGCGCGTGAGACCCTTCGTTTCGATAGTGATGCTCAAGTTCGGCTCACAAATGAAGGTTGTGTTCGTACCCGAACAGAAAACCGCTCAGGCGGTCTGTTTGGGAGGAGCCGGGGTACGTGAGCAGGAACTCGGTGAGCCGCGTGCTATACACGTTCTCGGACGCATTCGAAGAGACGTGCAGCAGTACCACTTCGGAATCGGTGGCCGTCATGCGTTCCGTGAAGAACCGCGCAAACAACCGCCCGCGGCTCGTGAGTTCGTACGAAACACCTAAGTCGAGCTCGGTGGCCGTTACACGATAATTGCCGTTCTCCTGCGAGATCTCCCCGGCGATGGTCGAAGTGGAACCCTTGGCGAGCAGGGAATAGAGGAACCACGCGCCGGAGCCGCTGAACAGTCGGGCGCGCAACCGCAACTGCCACCGGTCCGCGGGAGCAAGGAGCATCTCCGCCCCAAAGATCAAACCGGACGCGTCCGCTTCCAACCGTCCCTCCAGCGCCGTGTCCGCCTGTTGACCGGTGGCCGAGCCCGCGCTCAGCCTGGAGAGTCGCGTGAGACCGAACGTGCCCTCCATACCGAACGTACGCATTCCAAGGAGCACATGCACGGGCACGTTGCTGCCGGGATTCACGAGGAAGCCGCCACTCAGGGTGGTGTTGGACCTGGTGAGAGAATCGAAGGTCGTTTCGTCCCAGGAATTCACCGTGATGGGAGTGGCGCCCGGGATTGTAACGGCTATCACACCCTGGTACGTGGGGCTCGAACTGACCGACATGTTTTCGAGGGCGACCTGCCAGCGGCCCACGTGATACGAGGCGTACCAAGGAAACCCCGTGGCACCCGTGTTCTCCCATTCCGTGTTGGAGCCAAATCCGCCGAGAAGCAAGGCCGCGAAGAACCGATCGTTCTGGAACCGGTCCTGCATCTCCGGGCGGTGGGTGCCTGTGAAAAGCCCCAACCCCAGGTAAAGACCCTGCCGCCCCAAGAGCGCAGGGGGCGCCTTGGCGCCTCCGGAAGCAGACTTGGGATCCGGTTCGGCGGACAGGGAGGCCGTCAGCGCGGCGGTCAGTAAGCACACCGCAAAGGCGACGGTCGACCGCCGTGGGTTGCGTGGGAGCACGGAGAGGCGCATGCCGAACAATCGAACTTCCGTCCCGCGCTGCAAGAAGATTTGGTTTCGCAGGGCGACCGACCCGGCAGTGTCGACGGTGTGGTGACCGTGGCCGTCGACATCGGAACGAGCGGCTGCCGGGCCGGCGCTTTCGACCCGCACGGGCGCCTCTTGGGACTTGCCCAGAGAAGCTACCGACCGGACGAAGGACCGGACGGAAAAGCCGAGATCCCCTACGAGCGGATCGAAGGAGCCTTGGTCGATTGCATCCGCGAACTCGCGCGAGCTCATGCGATCGCCAGGCTCATCCTCTCTTCCCTGATGCACAGCCTCGTGCTTCTGGACAAGGACGACCGACCGATCACTGCCGTTTCGCTGTGGTCGGATCGCCGCGCGGTCGGCCAGTGCGAACAGTTGCGCAGCCGACACCCGGGCGAGCGCTGGCAGCACACGACCGGTTGCTTTCTCGGACCCAACTATCCACTCTACCGACTGATCTGGTACCGAGAAAACGAACCCCAGCTCTTCGCGCGCGCCGCGCGGTTTGCCTCCGTCCCATCTCTGCTGATGCTGCGGCTCACGGGCGAGTTCGTCGAGGAGCGGGCCTCCGCGGTCGCCTCGGGCTGGTCTCGGTTGGAGGACGCTGCGCCGCTGCTGCTCGATGCGGCAGGCGTGCGATCCGATCAGGTACCGATCGCGGTGGAAGCGAACCGGAGCTTCCGACTGAGCGCCAAGGGCAACTTGCCGGCGGAGCTTTCGTTGGCGCATTCCTCAGACATGCTCGTGCACACGGTCGGCCCGGACGGGGCGCTTGCGCATCTGGGCAGCGCTGGCTTCGACCTCACGCTCGAGAGTCTCACCATCGGCACGAGCGCGGCCGCGCGCAGGTTGAGCGGAGAGCTGCGCTTCCCCGAGCCTGCGCCCGTTGACTGCTGGGCCGTGCCGCTCGGATCGCAGTTGCTCTACGGAATCGCTTCGAACAACGGCGGCAACGTGGCCGAGAACATCGCCCTGCGCATGGCGGGCCAACTGCCTGGCGACCGACCGCAGGCTCTCACAGAGAGAGCTTTCGCGGCAGACTTCCGACCCGACCTCTTTCTGCGGCCCTACCTCATACCCGAACGTCACCTGGACGGCCCCAGCGGCTGCCACTGGATCGCGCGCGACGGCGGCACACTGCGTCCGTTGGAACTGGTGCGCGCCAGCCTCGAGTGCATCGCCTTCCACGCGGCCTCCCTCCGCGAGCGGCTGCCCGACTCCGGAAACGCGCGCGCGGTCGCGCTCTCGGGCGGCTTTGCTCTGTTGCCGTTCGTGCGCGATGTGCTCGCCTGGATTCTGCCCGTGCCGACGCTGTTGGTCGATGAGTCGGTGCCGGCCGTTCTACGCGGGGCGTTGCTGCGCGTGGACGGCGCGCTGACTCACTCCAGCGCAACTGCGAGTGCGGGTGAGAGTGCGACTGTGGGTGCAGGGTTCGCGCTGCATTCCCCCACCGACGCGGCTGTCTCGGCAACGGACCTTCTGCTTCCCGCCGGGCGCCTGGCTCACCTCGGCAGCGCTTACCGTGAGAAGTTCCACGCCTGGAAGGAGTGGATCAAGGAGGGAGCTCTGATCTGAGAGAAAGCTCACAGTCTGCTCGCAGAAGGCGCACAACCAAGATCGCAAATGCGCAGGTGGAAAGGACGCCTCACGGCTCATTCCCGCGTGAAGCGCCTTGACAGTTCTTTGCCCCTCCCCAACGTGACGCCGACGACCACCTCCGGGTGGCGGAAAACAAAAAGAGAAAGCCCCCCAAAAAAAAGGGCAAAGAACCGGTCGAACCTCTGTTGGTGTGGGAGGTAGACCATTGGAGAAAGCGGCGCACCCGACGGGCGCGTCATCCACACGAGGAGTGTATCATGGCACGTTTGTCTCAGGCGAGTATTCCCCCGTTGCCCGCGGTCACCATGCAGGTGATGCGGTTCGACCCCACCGGGGAAAGCGCGGACAGCCATCAGCTCGGTTCGCTGGTCGCTCCTGACAAAGGCATCTGCGTGGACCTGCTGCGCATTGCCAACTCGGCGTACTACGGCCAGTCCGGAAACATCCGCACCGTGAAGGACGCCGTCACCCTTCTGGGACTCAAGCCCGCCAAGAATTTCATCCTGCTCCTCATCACGCGCAGCATGTGCGAAAACTTACGCGGGCCTCTCTTCAAGAAGTACCTCATGGAGTACCCGGTGATCGCCGCGCTGACGGCGGAAGAGATCGTCCGCCTGCTTCAATTGAATCAATCCGTGGGAGACGCTTTCACGACCGCGTTGCTCCACAACATCGGGATGACCGTGATTGCGCTCGAAAAGAAGGACCACTACGGTTTGCTCATGGAGTACTCCGAACGCACCGGGCAACCGCTGGGCAAATTGGAAAAGGATTCGTACGGCTCCACGCACAACGAGATCAGCAGCATGGCCTTCGCTCAGTGGAATCTGCCGGAGAACATGCGCACGGTGGTAGGCGAGATGAACTTCTCGGTAGAGGACACCGCCAAAGTGAGCGACCTGGCGCGCGTAACCACCCTGGCCAGCATCATTGCGGGCAAGTTCACGTACGCGGAACTGGTCGAGAAGCCGCTCGAAAAAGAAGCGCGCATCCTCGATTTCTACAAAGCTGGCGAGCAGGTGCGCACCTTCTTCGGTCCCAACTACTACAACACCATCCAGCAGCATCCGTTCTACCAGTTCACCATGCAGAGCAATTGATGCGTCGCCCGAACCGCGTTCTCATCGTCGAGGACGACGAGGAGCTGCTCAGCCGCATCCAGAATTATGCGACCGGGCTCGGGTACGAGGTTCGGGTGGCTCAGAAGCTGGAGTCCGCCCGGACCGAACTGGAACAGAATCCGGACCTGGTCCTTCTGAGCTTGGACCTGCCCGACATTCCCGGGCTTCAGTTCCTCAATCAAATTCACTCCGACCGACCGGATCGCTCGGTGCTGGTCATGTCGAAAGACACCGATGAGGAACTCGCACTTCTGGCCCTGTCCTCGGGCGCGGCCGACTTCCTGAATCGTCCCGTGCGGATGGCCGAAATCGCCGTGAAGATCCAGAACCAACTGGAGCTCATGGAGAACCGCGCCCGCCTGCAGCTTCTGAACACGAAGCTGGAGCGGGAGAAGCGGCTCCTGACGCGCTACTTTTCGCAGGACATTGTGGAGCAGATCTTGGCCGAAGCCGTCTCCCCCGAGCTTGGCGGCGAGAACGTGGACGCCGTGGCGCTGTTCTTGGACATCCGCCGCTCCACGACCATTGCCGAAACGCTCGAACCCCAGTTGTTTGCCGCCTTCATCAGCAGCCTGTTCACCGAATTCATGGGTCTGGTCTTCGACGAGAAGGGCTCGGTGAACAAGCTCATGGGCGATGGCATGCTGGCTGTGTTCGGGGCGCCGTTGCCGACGGGGGACGATGCCGAGCGTGCGCTGCGCTGCGCGCTGCGGATTCGAGAACACCTGACCTCCTATAATCAGAATCGGCCCGACTACCTGAACGAACCGGTCGAAGTGGGCATCGGCATAGCCGGCGGCCGACTCTTTGCCGGGAACATAGGTTCGCCGACGCGCATGGAGTACACGGTTCTCGGAGATCCCGTGAATACGGCCGCGCGACTCCAGTCTCTCACCAAGCGCACGCGCAGCGACATCCTCTGCGACGAAGTCGTCTATACGTCCGCTGGCCGGCTGCAGGGCTCCCTGCAACTGCTCGGAAAGGCGAAGCTCCGCGGCAAGAAGGAGAACCAGCCCGTCTACGCTCCCCGACCGGACGCTCGAGCGGAGGAAGAAGCCGGTTCGGAGATCATGCCCGACGAGGATCCCACGGCGGATACGACGGAAAGCGGTTCACGCCCGATTTCCTCCGGTTCCTCGGAGCGCAGTTCGTCGATCTCACTCAGATGAACTTCGAGCTTGCGCCGCCGCGTGGTGGTCAAGGACTCGAACTCCTTCTGGGCATCCGCAAGACGCCGGCCCACCTTTTCGAGACCCTCCGTAAACCGGGACCACTGGTCCCGAAAACGTTCGAGCAGCCCGAGGATCTGCTTGGACTTGCGTTCCAGCGCGAAGTTGTCGATGGCCTGACGAACGACACTGATGACCGCGTACAGCGTCAGCGGCGAACAGGGAATTACGCGACTCTCCAGCGCTTCGTCCAGAATCCGCGGGTCCGCCTCGTGGATGTAGGCATAGAGCGCCTCGTTGGGAATGAAGAGCAGCACGTAGTCCACGGTGCCTTCGTGGATGTAGTCCCGGCCGGCGCACTCGCGAATCTTCAGGCGCACATCTTTTAGAAACGCCCGGCGATACGTTTCCGCCTCGGTGGGTGATTGCGCCTCCACGGCGCGGACGTAGTTGTCCAGCGGGAACTTGCTGTCCAGGTTCAGCTCCAGCCGACGCGGCATGAGGAAGGTGAAGTCCGGCCGCCGACCGTTCTCCAACGTCTGCTGCTTGCGATAGTTGATGTGCTCCAACATTCCCGCCACGCGCAGGATGTCTTCGACCATCCGTTCCCCCCAATTCCCGCGCACGCGCGCGGAGGCCAGCGCCTCTTTTAGAGAGCCCGTCGTCTCGCGCAGCGCGGTGGTTTGTTCAGCGGCCGCGAGCAACTGCGCTTCGATTCGTCCGAACTTCTGCTCCCGGTCCTTCTCCAGGCCGACGACGGTCTCGGTCATCTTCTCCAGGCCGCTGTTCAGGCGCTGGAGCTCCCGGTCGATCCAGACCCGGCGCTCTTCGAGGTCCTTTGTGCCCAGCTTCTGTTGCGCTTCGAGCTTCTCGACCGCCAGGCGCACGAGCTGTTCGCTCGTGGCGCCCAGGGTTTTCCAGGAAACCTGCGCAAACCGCCGCTCGTTCTCTTCGAGCAGCCGCGCGGTCAGACCCTCCATGGTCTGACCCTCCCGCCGGGAGAACCAGACGCCCAGCCCAAAGCCGATCCCACCACCCACCAAACATCCCAAAATGACCAAAACGAGTTCCATGGGGTCATTTTCGCACGGGGGTGTGACATCCTCCCGCCCAGGTGAACACGGCGGCGAACAACTCCCGCTGGGCCGGTGTCCCCTTGTGGCGATCGGTGAAGGCGTGGACGTCGGCCACAAGCAACGCTCGATCCGAAACCAGGGCGACGGGCAATGGTTCGGCAGAAGCCTGCGAAGGACCGGGCAGGCCGGGGTGCACGGGCACGCAACGCGCCGCGTCGCTCAGGCGAAGGCCGTTCCAGGGCCGCAGGGCTTCCGCGCGCGGGCGCGGGGCGGATGACAGAAGTCGCAGGCCTCCGGCCCGGTAGACGCTGGCTCCGGGCGGATGCGTGGCGGTCAGTCGCAGTCGGTGCTTTTCGGTCTGAACGCAGGACACAAACTCGAAACCCAGTTGGGATTCCAGTCTGGTGTACGGATGGGGACGCGGCTCGGCCCCCCTGTGTAGAAGCACACGATCCCAATAGTTGGCCTCGGTGAGTTCGTATCGCGCACCAGCAAGCACGAGCAGTCGACCGGACGGGGGCAGCGAGACCGGCTCGGGAGGGGAGATCGCCTGGACGGGGGCCGCCACGATCAACAAGTCCTCGGAACGCAGGCACCGCTCCGACCGCAGGCGCTTCGCGCCCCCTGCGCCGACGTGAACCTCGAAGCCGCAGGACGCCAGAGCTGTGGCAAAACGCGAAAGACCGTCGGGCTGCGCCTCCGGTTGAACCAGGCCGAGTTGGGTATCGAAGCAGGCCCGTCGCGGTCCGCGCCCAAAGGTGTAGGCCTCCGGATGGCGCGCGGGCGCGTCGCCTGCTTTGCCTTCCAGGGAAGGCGTGCCGGAAGGCCCGCCCAAATAGGCGAACAACAACGACAGAAAGCGACGATTTTGACCCGCGTCGATACCGATGCGGCCGTCCCCGTTCCAGAAGAGTTCACTGTCGCCGAGGAGCGCCACGCGACCCTTTCCGAAAGGGACGCCCAGACCCAGGGTAACGCCCGACGGCGAACGGAGCAGCACGTCGCCGGAACCGACCGGGCCGTGCACCGAGGCGCTGAGCATCTCGACGATGTTGTTCAGGCGGAAGTACGGCGAATCCGCCAACCGCACGTTTGCCTGACGACTCCCGACGGCGTCCCGACCGAGGCGGAGGCCAGGCGGCCCGAGCACCGGCCCCAAGGCGTCGGCAATGCCGAACATATTGTCGTGCTCGCCCAGGATGAGCAGGCCACCGCCACGTTGCACGAAATCCAGAAGGGCGCGCGCCTCAACAGCACTCGGTCGAAAGTCCCGGCCCACGTTGAGGATGGCGATGTCGGGACCGCGCTCACGCCCGTCCGCCCAGTCTCTCCAGGACTCCGTCGCCTGAAGTTGGGTGGGTCCCTCGGGGAACTCGACGGGTGCAAAGCCGGACCGGCGCAGTTCCCGCGCAAATTCGGAGAAGCCAACAAAGCCCGGATCGCGCAGCGACCACACAGCGTCATGGTGCGTCAGGTAGAAGGCCAGTCGCTTCGGCACGAAAGGCCCCTGCACCCGAGCTACGGGTGGGGAAGCGCAAAGAAAGGGCGACCCGCCACAGCCCGCGAGGACCGCGAGGACCGCGAGAGCCAGGCACAGGGCCGCTCGCGAAGCGGGCCCGGGGGCCGGCTTCACGAACCTTCGCTTTCCTGATCCATGTACTCCGCCACGCGACTGAGCAGGTACGCCGGATCCACGGGTTTGATGAGGTAGTCCCGCGCGCCCCGTTGCAGAGCAGCCTCGACGTCCGCCTGCGAATCCCGGCCCGTGAGCATGAGAACCCTCACCGCGCGTCCGGCCGCGCTCATGATGCGATCCAGAACGGCGTATCCGTCCAGGCCGCCCATGTTGATGTCGAGGAGAACCACCCGCGGTCGCTCGGCTTCGAACAGGCGCAGGCCTTCATTCGGATCCCGCGCGGTCAGTACGCGAAAGGGCTCGTTTCTCAGAATATGAGACACCTGGAGAAGGATCTCCGGGTCATCATCGATTGCCAGTACTGCGGGCCGCTCGGAATCCACTGTTGCTTGACGATCCCCTTGACGCACGAGAGAACTGCTGGCGAGCTTTCGGGAAGGGCACACAAATGCACGTACATTTCAGGCAACTCGGACCGGTTCTGGTCCTCTCGCTCGGGGCGGCCGGGATGCCGCTGCCGGCAGCCGACACGGCCGTGGTCGCCGCGCCGCAAACCAAGCTCGAAGTGGGAAACACCCGCGAAAAGGTCGGCGGCTACTGGAAATTCGTCGTGTCCGCCCAGAATCTGTATGGCGCGCGGCGCGAGATCGTGGCCCGATTGGTCCTGCTCGAACAGGTCGTGCAGGAGGGCAAAGGACATTCGTTTGAAACGGTGGCCGAGTGCCCCCTGCGCTTTTCGATGCCCGCACTCGACGAATCGAAACGGGTCATCTTCTGCAAGGCCGCCCACTTCTCCCGCTTTCGCGTAGACCTACACTCCGTGCTCGATGAGAACGGTCGCGTCGTCTTCGAAACCAAACGCGAAGAGAAAACGCCTGGCCCATCCGCCTCCACCACGGCTCTGGCCGAAGGAAGCGACCCGGTTCGGTTCGCCGGCATGGAGGCCCGTGCCACCGACACCAAACGGCGGCTGGCCGGCATGGCCCAATTCCAGGTCACGCTGAAGAACAGCGCCGACGCGGAACGATCCGTGCTCGTTCGCATTCATCTGTTTGTTCCGTCGCCCTCACCGGCCTCGGGGACCCCACAAAAAGTGGCTGAATGCAGCGTGCTGCGCGCCGTCAGGGCGCGCGCCTCCGAAGAGACCATTGTGCTCTGCCAGGTGGGCGACTACACGTCCTGGAAGACCGAGATCGTCAGCGTGACCGGCCCGGACGGGAAAGCAGCGCCGTGAATCGCGGCGGTCTGCCGCTTCGATGAGAACAGAATCGGGAGGGGCCACGTCCAAGGAGTGATGATCAAGTACGTTGCCGATCGCTTCTTTTCGTGGATGACCGTGGAACCCTTCATTGGCCTGCTCATGGTGCTGGCCGCCGTCGTGCTCTTTCTGGGCACGCTCGCCCTCAGGCCTCCAGAGGACCGCACCTTCTGGCCATGGACGCGCCGGATCGTGGAGGCCTCGGCCACTGCTCTGCTCTTTCTGGGATTGCTCTGGGCTTTCCGCGCCGTCCTCAACGACAACCTCAAGACCTTCAAAGCCCGACACGGGCGCGTGAGCGCGGCCAACTACCAGAGCCTCAAGACGATCTGGGGCGCTCCACACGTCCAGAGAGAGCTCACGGTGGACCATTTCGTCCGGCGCAACGTGCGCGAGGAACTGCCCCGCAGCGATCCCACACGACCACCCATCTACCGCTACACGGAAACCGACGTTCCCGTTCCTCAAAACAGCATTCGGGAAACGCGGGGGGAGGCGCACCTGAAACTGAACGAACGCAAGAAGGGCAGCGCGCTCTACAGCGGCTTCGACCTCTCGTTCCAAATGCAATACGTGATCACGAATGATTCCAACGAGACCACCGAAGCCCGCTTCCGTTTTCCGCTCCAGTCTGGCCAGGTCCAGTTCAAGAACGTCCGCGTTCTCGAAGACGGAAAGGACCTCAGCCGAGAACTGCGCGTCTCCAAATCGGGTATTGCCTGGACCAGGCGCATGCCGCCGGGCAGGACGCTTACGATCAGCGTGAGCTACGACTCGCGCGGCGTGGAACACTTCTACTACCAGATTCCGCAGCCGCGCGAAATCCGGGGCTTCGTGTTCACCCTGCTCGTAGACAGCCTCGCCAAAGCGGACCTCAACTATCCGCAGGGTTGCCTCACGCCGGACGCCATCACGGAAGAGGCGGGGCGTGGCCTGAAGTTGGAATGGAAGCTCGACCGGGCTATTACCACGGCCGGTATGGGCATTGCCCTGCCCACTCCTGAACAACCGGGAGCCAAGACGGCGCTGGTCCTGGCCAAGAGCCCCTACGCCATGATGCTGCTCGTCGTCTCCATCAGCCTGACGCTTCTCGTGATTGTTTCACGCCTCGCGTTTGTGGAGATTGCGCTTTTGGCGGGCGCCTACAGTCTGCTCTTCATCAGCATGGCCGCGCTGCACGACTATCTTCTGGGATTCTGGGGCGCTCTTGTGGTGGGCGCCGCCGCGACGCTGGCGCTCGCGTTTCTTTTGTTTCGGAGGTACGAGGACGAGTTTCTCAAGCGCAGCGTGCTGGTGCTGACGGGATTCTTCACTCTCGTGTACCCCATGGCGGGACTGCTCCCGGATCATCAGGCGGCGTTCGACGGCCTCGTGTTCTCGGGGCTCATCGTGTACCTCTTTCTGATTGTGCTGCGGCGTCAGGTCACTCTTCGGGAGTGAGATACTCGACTGCCTGATCCTCGGTGGCGAACGTCGGGAAGACGTCCGAAAGACGCGCCAGGTCCAGAACGTACTCGACCACCGCCGAGAGCTCTGCCAGAGCCAGGCCGCCGCCCCGGACGCCTTCCAGGGTGCGCAGGATGTTCAGGATGCGACCGACCCCCGAAGAAGTAATCTCGGTCACGTCGATCAAATTGAGAACGAACCGCTTGAGTCCCGCGGCGCGCAGCGTGCGGACCTTCTCGTCCAGGAAGGCAATCTCGGCCAGGTCCATGCGCCCCTTGATGCGGAGCACCGCCACGCCGTTCCGTTCCTCGGCTTTGATGTCCATCGCGGCCTTTGGAGCCTCTTCTGATTTTGCACGCCCGCGGACGCAAGTGAAATCGCACCGGCTTTTTCGATTGCACCTTCGTACCCTTCGTGTTCCCTCCGACCCAGTGCAACCTTTCATCGCGCCCAAGTTCAACCTGCCGCTGGCCTGGACGGCCGACCTCCTGTTCCCCTACCTGCTGCGGGGTATGCAGAACATCGAGGAGGTGCACTTCCGACCGGAGGACCTGGACCTACTGCGGTCGCTCCGCGACGAACGCGTGCTCCTGTTCACCAACCACCCGACGACGGCCGAACCGCCCATCGTCTTCCACATCGGCAGTCGGATGGGCGCCCGTTTTCGGTTCATGGCGTCCAGGCAGGTCTTCGACTGGGGCTTCGGGTTGGTCGGCATGGCCATATCCCACCTCGGGGCCTTCTCGATCATCGCGGGCATCGCGGACCGGGATTCGCTGCGCACGGCGCGCTCCACATTGGCAGAACCCGGAGGCAAGCTCGTGATCTTTCCGGAAGGCGAGCCCACCAGCGGCGAAAACGACAGCCTCATGCCCTTTCAGCCGGGCGCCGTTCAGCTCAGTTTCTGGGCGTACGAAGACGCGCTCAAGCAGGACCCGGCCGCGGACATCTTCGTCGTGCCCGGCTTCATCAAGTACGTCATGAAGGGGTCGCCCGCGGAATTGCATTTGTTCTTGGAGGAGGCCATCGGAGCGCTGGAACGCAAGCTGGGTGTCCAACCCGGTCGCCGCAACCTGCTGCGGCGCTTTCTCCACTTCGGGAGGGTGATGCTCGACCGTGCCGAGGAACAGTACAGCATACCGCGCGCTTCGGAAATGGACTTCGACTACCGCATCGGGCGGGTGCGGCACGCCATTCTCGACGGGATCGCCGAGCGGCTTCACATTCCGAACTACGATCGTGGCGCGGACGCCATCCAGAAGCTCCGTCGCTGCTTTGCTCTTCTGGAGATGATCGCCATTGGTTATCCGGATCCCACGCTTCCGAAAGTCTCGGGCCGGGACCTGGAGTGGGCTCACGCGGAATGCGTGAAAGCCTTCGATTTCGTCGTGATCAAGAAGGACTATCTCGTCTCGAATCCCACGCCGGAGCGTTTCTTCGAGTGGCTGGCGCGTTTCGAATCCTACGTTTATGGAAAGAAACCGCGCGCTCTGGGAGGGGAACCATCGCCCTGGCCGCGTGTGGCGCACGTTCACATTGCCACGCCGTTTCGGCTTTCGGAAGTCTACCCCCGCGAGAAGAAGGATCGCAAAGAGGCGCTGGAAACGCTCTTGGCCCGGTTGCGCAAAAACATGCAGCAACAGTTGGACATGGCTATGAATCTCACCGCGCCACTGGTTCCGCCGTTCGACATCGGAGACGAATGAGCCAGGGCAACACAGCGGTGGGGGTGCTGGGCAAGGTCGCCGTATCGGTCGTGAAGAATGTACCGACGCGCGCGGCGTTGTGGTCTCTGGTGGGCTTCTTCCTCTCGGTGGTGGGAGTCGTGCTTTCGTTTGTTCTCGGGCTGTACTTCATGGGTCGCGGCGCCCTGATCCTCGGGTATCTCGCCGCCATCCCCATCGCCATTCCGTTCCTGGCCGGCTCGCTGATGTTCGTTCATGGACTCCAACGCGGAGCGGCACGCGTGGCCCTGGAGCTGGAAGAGAAGGCGGGCCTGGTGCGCTACGTGGTTGGTCAGGTGGTCAGTGAGCTGGAGCGACGGACCGGCGGTCCGGGGGGCATCCCCGTAGAACAAATCGACCGAAACCTGCGCGGTGCTGTCGAGGGGTATCTCGCTTCGGCCGATTTCAAACACGGGTCGGGCCTTGGCGGTTGGGTGATCCGTCGCGCCAAACGCAGCGTGGCCAAACGCCTCGACTCCTATTTCCTGACTGCCCTGCGAGAGCCAGGTGTCGGCGGCGCAGCCGGTTCTTTTTCGGCCGCGCGCATCACCGAAGTTGTTTCCGACCGACTTTCGGAGAAGCTCGCTGAAGTGGTCATGTCGGGCCTCAATACACAACTCTGGATTCTGTTGGCGGCGGTCGCAGTCATTTCCTCGACCTGGTGGTTCTGGTTGTTCTTGATCCTGGCAGGAATCACCAAGCTATAGCAGTAGGGACCCGAGAACCTTGACGGCCGGCAGGCCGCCTTCTTTGCTGGGTGCATGAGTGAGGTTGGCGGCGAAGGGGTGGCGCTGGTCACGGGGGCCAGTTCCGGCATCGGCATACCCATTGCACGGGCTGTTGCAGCGTCGGGGCGAACGGTGCTGGCGGTCGGACGCAATCCGGAAAAGACCCGCCACGTTGTCGACGAGCTGCGTCGCGAGACAGGAAACCAGCGCATCGAGGCTCTCGTTTTCGACCTGGCCACGGACCACGGGCGACGGGCACTCATTGCAGCCGTGCGCGCGCGGGCGAACCGGCTGAGTCTCCTCGTCAACAATGCAGGCCAGGCCAACCGCGCGCGCGTCGTCACCGAGGACGGCCTCGAGTCCACGTTTGCCGTGAACCACCTGGCCTACTTTCAGGTTACTCTGGGTCTGCTCGACCTGTTGCGGGCCGCGGCCCCGTCCCGCGTTGTCGTTACCGCCTCGGACGCGCATCGTGGCGCGGTCTTGGACCTGGCCGATCTCCAGATGCAGAAGAGCTTCTCCGGCTGGAAGGCCTACCAGCGCTCGAAGCTCGCGAACATTCTCTTCACCTACGAGGCCGCGCGACGCTGGCAGGGAATGGGCGTGACCATCAACGCCTTTCACCCGGGCCTGGTGGGCACGGGGATCGTGCGCGAGCTCCCCTGGCCCCTGACGGCCGTGTGGAAAATGGTCTCGCAATCTCCCGACGACGGAGCGCGGGGTGGAATACACCTGGCGCTTTCGCCGGAAGTGGAAGGCGTGACGGGGAGATACTTCGTGGGAACGAAGGAGCGCGCTTCCAGCCCGGAATCGCTCGATCCCGACAACGCACGACTGCTCTGGGAAGAAAGCCTGCGTCTGATCGGCGGCGCGCCGTGAATCGCAAGAATCGGGTTGCGCCGCACGGTTTGACACGCTACTATCAGGCATGACCACAGCACTGGCAGCGCGCATGACAAGGCCGTCCCCCAAGGCGACCGACTACGAACGGATCGAAGCGGCCATTCACTTTCTGGACGAAAACAGCGCGGAGCAGCCGCCGCTCGCCGAGGTCGCAGCCGAGATCGGGTTGTCGGAGGCACACTTCCAGCGGCTCTTCCAGCGTTGGGCGGGGGTGAGCCCCAAACGCTTTCTACAGTACCTCACCGCGGACCACGCGCGTCGTTTGCTGCGCGACTCCGCCTCCGTGCTGGATGCCGCGGACGAAGTCGGACTGTCCGGGGGCGGTCGCCTGCACGACCTCACGGTCAGCGTCCTGGCCATGACCCCCGGCGAAATCCAACGTTTGGCCGACGGCCTGGAGATCCGCTACGGATTCCACGACACTCCTTTCGGTCGTTGTGTCGTCGCGTTGACCGAACGCGGCATCTGCAACCTTTCCTTCTTGGATACGGACGCCGAGGGGGAACGGCTGCTGCGCGCTGAGTGGCCCCTTGCTACCCTGCGTCGGGACGATGAGGCAACGGCCGCCACGGTCGAGCGAGCCTTCGCTTTCACGGCGCAGCCTGCCCGCGGCCCTTACACGCAGCCCCTGGCCGTGCATGTTCGCGGCACGAACTTCCAGGTGCGCGTCTGGGAAGCACTCGTACGCATTCCGGTCGGACGCGTGGCGACGTACGGATCCCTCGCAAGCGATTTGGGGCTGCACGGCGCGGCACGGGCGGTGGGCGGTTCGGTGGCGCACAATCCGGTGGCCTTCCTGATTCCCTGTCACCGCGTGATCCGCAGCACCGGCGCCTTCGGCGAGTACCGCTGGGGTTCCGTGCGCAAGAAGGTCATGCTGGCCAGGGAAGCCGCGCTGCGCTGATTCGTATTCTGCCTCCGGACCAAATGCCTGCGCCGCACGCAACTACCGCGTCAGTCCGCGGCCGGCCCGTAGACGGTAACGTGAAAAGTACCGGTCAAAACAGTACTGTTATGCATATAGTTTATCTTTCTTACTATATGCTCGTGCCGGACGCGCAGACAGACCGCCCCGCGCTCGGCCAAAACCTCCTCGGCTTTGCGGCGCAGGAGTTGCTCGACGTCCGCAGTGCCGATCGTGTAGAGCTCGGAGCGCTCCAACTCCGCTTTGCTGATCTCCCAACTGATGACCAGTTCCAGGTCGCCCTTTTCGACCAAATCAGAGGGCACGTCTGCCAGGGAGTAGACCACCGGCCAGCTTGCGGGACGCTCGGAGGCCATGCCAGCTTCGGATGTCGCTATTGTGGGTGGCCTGCAAGCAGAAAACCGGCGGCCTCTCCCTTTCAACTTGAGTCCCGGCTTCCCGACGGAAAGGGTGCCGCATGGACGGGCCGCACTCGGGAGACAGCTCCTTCGAACCCGCCGCTTCGCTGCTGGTGACCGAACTCCACGGGCGAACCTCCGGACCCCAAGTCGAGACTTGGGCACGAACGCTCACGGAGACCCTCGCACAAATCCCCGACTTCGGTCGCTTCAAGATCCTGGTGGATCTTTCGGCCTTCGAAGCGACCGACCTCGAAGCTCACCGTGTGTTTCGTGAGGTTGTACCCGGCGCGCTTGCGCAGTGCGCCTGGAAGGTCGGCTACCTGGACCTGTTCGAGCGGGAGGAACAACCCGAGCTTACGAGCGTGCGCGGTGTCCGCTGTGTGGCCGCCGCGCACGTGCATCACGACCGCACGAAGATGGCCGAGTATCAGGAGCGGTTCGGTCGCCGGTACGAACGATTCTTCTCGGGACGCGCAGAAGCTGAAGCCTGGATGGGCACGATCCGCGTGGAAGAGGTGGTGCTGGAGATACACGTGGCGCAGGCCATCCTGACGACGCCCGGCGGGATACTGATGCAGTTGCGGGACAATGACCCTTACATTCGGTGGCCCTGGCACTGGGGTCTCTTCGGCGGGCACGTCGATCCCGGAGAGGAACCGCTCGACGCAGTGCGACGAGAACTGCGAGAGGAACTGGAATACGAAACGCGAACCGTGCAGCCCCTCGAGACCCTGGTGGAGGACGAAGTTCGGCGGCACCTGTTCGTTGTGCCCTTGGAAGTGAACGCGTCCAAGCTGCATCAGAAGGAAGGACGGGACATGCGGGTCATGTCGCGGGCGGAGATAGAATCTGGGTCCGTGTACAGCGAGGTCGAGGGGCAGGAGCGGCCCATTGTGCCGAACATTCGGTCGGCTCTTCTGAGATACCTGGACGCGAACGCGGGGTGAGCTTTGGGGCGTGCCTGACCCACACGGCCTCTTACGGAGTCGTCGTCAGCCTTTGCGCTCTGCCGCCTTGCCAAGCATAAGACCGGCCTTACCCACGTACACGGCAGCTGACGTTGGCTTGTTCGGCTTCACCATCACGACCACGCGCGCACCCTTTTCGGGCAGCGGCGTTCCCTGTGAAACCTGGGCAAATACCCGCGCCGACCACGGCGTTGCATCCTTCTGGAAATCGACGTCCAGGTTCAGATAGATTTGCTTGGATTGATACGTGGCCGAAACAGTGTGTACGATTCCGTCATACAGGATCCCTTCCGAAAGGAGCGAAAGCCCGTGCCTCCGCAGCAGGCGCTGGGCCAGCCCCATATAGAGAAAACCCACAGCGACAATGGCAGCGATCGCGAATGCCGCAGGCCATGCGTTCGTCCTGAGGCACTCCGGCCGCAGCAGTGACCGTTGCGTCGCCGACCGCTGCGCCGGCCGCCGCCGTCTCCGCATGCGCGTCACGCTCGGCGCGTTCGGAGGCTTCCTGCACCTCGAGGCGAGCGGACTTCCGCACGTCCCGGCGCGCCAACAGCAGCGCGACACCGGAAATCAGCAGGAGGATTACGAACATGCTGTAGTCAGTTCCGCCCGCTTGGGACGCCCGGCTTTGAGTCTCTTCTTGTCCCCGTCCTCTTGGTACTCAAAGATCGCAAGCGGATAGAGGAGATAGTGCGCCTCCACGCGTCCCACCCGTCCCCGAAAAGAAGGGAACGGCGGGCCCGATTTGAGCGCGCGAATGGAATCCGGCCGCATCAGGTCGACGGGCACCTGAGGTTTGTTGTTCATGCGCCCGGTGATCACCCAGGCGAGTACAGCAAACACCAAGAGGGTCAAAGAAAGCACCCGCCAAATGATGGCGCGAACCCGATAGAAGCGGGCGTCCTGCTGGGATTCCGTCCGGAGGATATTCTTCAGTTCCGAGGTCTCGCTCAAGTCGGTCGCTCCGGGCTGGATGTGCATGAAGATTTAGAAAAGCGAAGTGACGGGGCAAGCAGAAAACGGACGGGTAGCACGCCATTCCTCTGCTTGGCGGCCCAACCACGCGTCTATTGCCGTTGACTTCCTTCCGGGACTGGGTACTCTGGGGCCCGGCGCAATCAGCGCGTCGGGGGTGGGGTCATGAATAAGCAAATGTTACTGCGATTGCTCATCGGAGCCGCTGTGCTCGCGTCCGGTGGCGCAAATGCGGCAGAGCCGCTCGTTTTTCCAGTCCGGTTCGTGGTCCTCACGGGCCGACCCGAGGTAGTTCGGCGGGCCACGCTCGCGCAGATGCACGAAGAGGTGCGTATCATGAACCGCTACTTCGTCACCGAGGATCGACGCGCGATCGTTCGCTTCACGTTTCATTCCTTTCATCCCTACGAGTCCATCCGTGACTCTCCCTGCGAGGTCGTGGCCCTCGCGAACCGCCCCGTCCATACGCGTGACTTCATCTTCAAAACCTCCGAGTGCGCCGACCCTCGCGTGTACTTTCCCGGAGCGCTCAACGTTTTCATCATCGACACTTTCGATAGGAGAAAGGGCTACGCCGAAGAGGATTCGTACGCAGGTGGTCAGGGAAACCGACGTTTCGTGGCGCTGGACTATGAGCGACTGGGTCACATATTCGGCGCCGAAGAGCACGAGTTGGGGCATGCGTTTGGGCTGAACCACGTCTGCCATCCCGGCGCGGACGGTCGAACCAAGACGAACATCATGACCCAGAGGGAGGCCTGCCCGGGTGGCGTGGGCCGCGAGGGCGACCGCAGCATCGGCTTCAACCGTGAGCAGGAGCGGCAAATCCTGGAGAAGGCCCGCGCAGTGCACGCCTACATCGCCGGATACAGGCCGATCCCGGGGATCCGCAATCCGGGTTTTGAGGATCTGGCGAACTTCGAATGGAGCCGCCGAGGATACACGATCAATCATCGCAGCGGCAAACACGCCCTCTGGGCCGATGCGGGCGTCGAGATCTCACAGCAGGTCTTCGTGGAGAGAGCCGGAGAGTATTCGCTGAAATTCTACTTCAACTGCCACGGCCCCGGCGCGTTTGCGGCTATTGACATTAACGGGAAAGAAGTCGGTCGCCTGCGTCTGGAGCCGGGCGGCGGCTATGGCAAACCCTTCGCCGAAGCGCGGCTGCCTTTTCGCCTCGACCGGGCGTCCATCGTCCGGGTACGCTTTTTCGGGGGCGCCAAGAAACTTTGGGTTGATGACGTCTCTCTCCAGTAGCGTTGCCTGTGTCGGAGACGGCGCGAACATGAGGGGACTCAAGTCGGCAATCGCCGCAGCCTGACTACCCGACGCGCACGCAGTCTCGTCCGGCTCTTTTTGCTTCGTACAGCGCGCCATCGGCACGTTTGAGCAGGTCATCAACGACGGTATCCGCGTCCAGACGTGTCGTCACTCCAATTGAGACAGTGAAGTGCATCACCGGTCGTGTCGGAACCTGTACCTCGGCGTCCGCAAGCGTCGCGCGCAGGCGCTCTGCGGCATCGAGCGCGTGCGCCCCGGGTGTTTCGGGCAGAAGAATCGCGAATTCCTCGCCGCCGAGCCGTCCCAGGATGTCGCTTTCGCGCAGGGTCTGGACGCAGACTTCACTCAGCTTCCGTAGGACCACGTCTCCGACGTCGTGTCCGTATGTGTCGTTGAACTCCTTGAAGTGATCTACATCGATCATCAGCGCCGAGAGCGGTTCGTCATACCTCCTGGCCCGCGCCAGCTCATGCTCGGCCAGCTCGAAGAAATACCGCCGGTTGTTCAGTCCGGTCAGCATGTCCGTGCGCGCCTGCTGCTCCAGTTCGCGCTCCAGTTTCTTGCGCTCCGTAAGGTCGAAGAGCGTGGAGCGGCTCATGATCAAGCGGCCGTCGGTGTCCCGCACGGCCGTTGCGCTCATGAGTACGGGCAGCACCGTGCCGTCTTTGCGCAGCAAATCAAACTCCAGGCCGTGCACGTACCCGAGTTCCTTGAAACGCGGGAAGGTCTCCCGGAAGGTCTCCTCCCCGGCCGGAGTGAGAAAGTCGGCAAAATGGAGTCTCCCCACGACCTCCTCTCGGCTGTAGCCCAGCCACTCCAGTTGGGTTTGATTGATTCGCACAATGAGACCGTTCTCATCCAGGGACTGGTAGCCGCACGGTGCATGGTTGTACAGATCCTCGATTTCCTCCGCCGACCGGCGCAGTTCCTCTTCAATGGTACGACGCTCGGTGATGTCCGTCGACAATCCGCTTATTCCCCAGATTTCGCCGTTCTCATCAAGGATGGGATGCTTCACTTCCCAGTAGACGCGATGCTCGGGCGTGCCGGGCGCGACTTCGATCTCCTCCTCAGTCGTTTCGCCGGCAAGCACGCGTTCGTCCACCTCCCGAAGTCTCTCGACGGTGCTGGGAGGAAAGAACCTCGTATCATCGCTCCCGGGCAGTTCCTCCGCGGAGCACTTGAACAACTGCAGAACCAGACGGTTACCGTAGACGTACTGACGCTCGCGGTTCTTGATGTAGAGATAGGCCGGAACAATGTTCATGGCCTCACCGAAACGCCTGGCCCTGGCCACAGCTTCCCGCAGCGCGAGTTGCTCCTGACGGCGGCTCAGCGTGATGACGGCAATGACCCAGGCGGCGAAGACAAGCGGCAGATAGACCACAGCAAGCAAGATCCGGCCGCCGGTCTGGTTGTAGAAAGCGGCACCGGAAAGCGTGCTTTGTGGCACCAGCGACACAATCGTCCAGCAATAGTCGGACGCCAGGCGCTCCTGCCTGCCGGACGTGCCCACACCGCCCGCCGGGTCACCAGCATGCTGTTCCGACAACAAGGGGCAGACGGGCGCGTAGGAAAACAAGCCTTTCGACGTCACGAGAGTCCCGCTTCCTCCACTCGAGACCACGGGCCATTCCTCCGGAAAATCACGCCCGAACGTCCGCTCGCTTTTCCCCAGCATGAAACCCCACTCATCCTCAGGTCGGTCGCCGACCAGCCAGTAGCCGGCCCGGTTGAGAAGCATCGCGTGGCGCGGGTCCCCACCGTGCATTGCTTCGCGGAAGTCATCCAGCAGCCTGCGGCCCAAGACGTTGAGGATGACGACGCCCTTCTTGCGACCCGCGCTGTCGAACACCGGCGTTCCGAAGCGTATCATGGGCTTGTAAGGAATCTCCAGACGATCCCATTCAACATTCAGATCCAGCGGCGATGCAAATATCTCACCTCGGGTAAGGCGGAACGTTTCACGAAAGTAGTACCGAGCCGACTTGTTCTGCAGCTTCCCCGATGGAACCACCGCCGGCCTGCCATCGTTGTAGTTCACGCGGATGATCTCTTGGCCTGCGGCGTCGAGGTAACGAACTTGATCGTAGCGACGCTTTTCCGCGCAGAACACAAGGAGAAGCCCGGCCAGCCTGTCGCGGTCCGTGGGGCGGGCGCTGTCCAGAAAACGCCGAAGCAACGGCAGACTTGCGATGATATGGAGATCAGAATCCACCTCATCGAAGTAGCGGGCAATGCGCCCTCCGGCGATTTGAATGCGCGCAGCCTCACGCACCTCCGTCCTTTCAAGCCGCTGCCGGCCATCGATGTAGATGCCAAGGAGCAATGCGGAAGAAAGCAGAGCTCCGCTCGGCAGAAGAATCAATGCGGCGCGTATGCATACATTGCGGCGGGGAACGCGCGTATCTCGCCTGACAAGCGGCATAGAGCCTCCGATTCACCTGGCCATGTGTGCGGCTCATCATCCGCCCCGGCCCGTCGCCTATTGATTCGGCCCGACTTAGGGCCTGCAAGAAGGTTTCCCGTCTCGGAGACAGGAGAGCGATGACGACCGGCGCACTCCCCATCGCCTGCTCGGCTCCGGGAAGCGCCACAAAAAAAATCTTGTATTTCTCACACCATCTGCCTCCCTGTGGTATGCGCTGGACATTCTTGCTGCCCTTGATTCTGCTCGGGTGCGTAACCATAAAACAGGGCACGGTGGGATACATCGTGCCCGGTGGAGAAATCAAGGGAACCGTGAGTGAGGTACGCACGTGCGGCTCAATCGGTGCATGGACCTTCTTACTGGATGATGCAATGGTCGACCGCTTGCAGAACCAATCTCCACCGGCGAAAGACGCACCAGCGCCCGCAAATGTGGAGTTCATCGTCCGGCTGGATGTGTCCTCGTGCTACATTCTACGTAAGTATGCGGAGGTCGCTCAGTGAAACGGTTCACACTCATCGCTTTTGCCTCATTGCTGCTTGGAACATGCAACCTGCCCACGGGACGCTTCAAACGGTTTGATCGAACCGCGCCGGCCGATCTGGTTCCCACCGCGGAAGCCCGGGTGATGGGAGAGGATTGTCAGGTCTTCATTCCACTACTGGGTGTCCCGACTCTTGAGAATGCCGTAAAGAGGGCCATTCAGAAGGCGCCTCCGGGGACCACCGGACTCAAAGATGCGATCGTCAGCTCGTACTACTCCGCGCTTATTGGGGAGCTGTGCTGGAAAGTGGACGGGATTCCGGTCAAGTAGCCTCGGCCTGATCTTGCATCGGCGCGCACACTCGACCGCCGCAGCAAGAAGTTGCGTGGCTCGGCAGCGTGAGCGTTTGGAGTTTCGCTCGCTTGGAAGCATGAAGTTGTTCTTCTACATCCTGCTCGGGCTCGGGGTTCTGGCCACCATCGCCACGATTCGCGGGCTGATCGTGGGGGATCTCTTTGCCCGTGGCCCGCTCGTGACGGGGCTGATCGTCGGGATTCAGGAGTCAACCGCAGCCAGCGCCCGGATCGAAGAACGAAAGACCAAGATCTACGCGCCGGTCATCGAGATCGAGTATCCTGTGGGAAGCAAGGTCCAGCTGCGCCACGCGACCGGCTGGTCAGCCCAAGTCGCCTTTGCCGTTGGGCAGACCGTTCCCATCCGCGTGAACGAAGCCAATCCGGCTTTGTCAATGGAGAACACGTTCTTTCGAAACGTGGGAGTGCCCTTCATCAAGATCCTCGCTCCCATCGCGCTGTTTGTACTGGCATTTGCAGTGCGACGCTTTCTGATCGAGTGAAGGTCGCACCTGTTCGAGGCGCGGCGCGGTCGTTCCCCGGCGAGTGTGCCGCCCAAGAAGCAGCAGCTTTCTCACCAGCGGCTGGCGAACAACATGAGAACGCCGCCCAAGGCCGAGGTGATGCACCGCAAATGATTCCAAGCCGTCCAACGCCGAATGTAGCGGCCCCAGTATTCGGCCGCAAGGGAGTCCTCCGGATTCAGCGCCGCCAGCCGGTCGTTCATGGGCACGTTGCACGCGATGGTAACGACGAAGCTGCCGAGGATGTATGCGATGCCGCCCCCAAGTGCGAGCCCTGAGCGCGGCCATTCCCAATGAACCGATGCCAGGACGGTCGCGGCCAGGGAGCAGAGCGCCGCACCGAGGAAGAGGGAGAGGAACACCGCGTTCAGAATGACGCTATTGATGGCCTGCATCGCAGCAATGCCTTCGCGTTCAGGCCTCTGTGCGAGCGCCTTCATGACGGAGATGGAGAAGGCGAAGTAGACGCCGGCCATGAGGAGGGAGGTCGTCGCGGCGATGGGGTACAAGATGGAGGGGAGAGTCTGCATGAGGTTATCAGGCGCTGGAGGACGGGCGGAACCGAGTGTCCTACCCCGCCAACTCCGCCGCAATCAACTCCGCCTGCTTGAGCACAGTCTCCGTCGCCAGAAGCTGCATATCCGGCGGATACCCGTACTCCCGCAGCGCCCGCTTGACCATCACCTTCAGCTTCGACCGCACGCTTTCCTTAATGGTCCAATCGATGGAGACATTTTCTTTGACCCGCCGGTACAACTCCACGGCCAGCTCCCGGAGCTTGTCTTTCTCCATCAGTTCACGTGCGCTCTGATTGTCCGCCACGGCGCAGTAGAAGGCATACTCGATTTGCGAGAGGCCCATGGCCTTCGGCTCATCGTCTTTCTTCTTGATTTCTTTGCCGAGCTGAATCAGTTCCTCGATGACCTCGGCAGCAGTGATCACTTTGGCATGGTAGCGTTTGAGGGAATTCTCAAGCATTTCCAAGAGGGTCTTGCTTTCGACGAGGTTCCGCTTCGCCCGGCCTCGAATCTCGTCATTGAGCAACTTGCGGAGCACTTCCAGAGCCAGGTTCTTGTGCTCCATACCGGCGACTTCTTGTAGAAACTCGTCGGACAGAATGGAAATCTCCGGCTTCTGGAGCCCGGCTGCGTCGAAGACATCGATGACCTTCTCCCCGACCAGCGCCTGGTCTATGACCTGCCGAATTGCCGTCTCCATCTCTACGTTGCTCAAGCCGGGACCGGGGGCGTCGAACTTGACCAGCCTCGCCTTTACCGCCTGAAAGAAGGATATCTCCTCCTTGGCATCCATGGCCTGGTCGTGCGGGAGGGCAATGGCAAAGGCCTTCGAGAGCGCAGTGACCTCGTCGATGAATCGCTTCTTACCGTCTTCCAGACCGAGAACATGGTTCTCGGCAGCAAGGATCATCGCCAGTTTGCCCGGCGTGTCCGCATCGAAGCAGTTTTCGTACGGGAATTCGTGGAACATCTGGCTGACCACTTCTAGCTTCTCCAGCATCAGGCTGACAGCTTCTTCCTGTGTCGCAGCCGGGTCGCCCTTGCCTCCACTCTCGGAATAGAACGAAAGGGCGTCTTTGAGGTCGGAGGCGATGCCGAGGTAGTCCACCACCAGGCCCGCTTCCTTGTCCCTGTACACTCGGTTGACTCGTGCAATCGCCTGCATCAAGTTGTGGCCCTTCATCGGCTTGTCGATGTAGAGCGTGTGCATGGATGGGGAATCGAAGCCGGTCAGCCACATGTCCCTTACTATGGCCAGCTTCAGCTCATCGTCCGGATTCTTCATGCGTTCGGCCAGCACACGCCGCTGCTCTTTGGTCGTGTGATGCTTTGCTATTTCCGGCCCATCCGATGAGGCCGCAGTCATCACAACCTTCACCACTCCCTTCTTGAGATCATCGCTGTGCCATTGTGGTCGGAGCTTGATGATTTCCCGGTAGAGATCGGCTGCTATGCGCCTCGACATGGCCACAACCAGACCCTTGCCGTCCATGCCCATCAGGCGCTGCTCGAAATGCTGGACGATGTCCTTCGCTACCAGCTCGATGCGCTCCTCGCTTCCCACGAGGGCTTCGAGCTTCGTCCATTTGGCTTTGGCCTTCTGGGAAGCATCCATCTCATCGGTGCCGATCTCTTTGTCCAGATCGGCGACAAGCTGCTTCCCCTCCTCCGAGAGTTTGATTTTGGCCAGACGGCTCTCGAGATGCGGACGGTGGCCTTGTCTTCGACAGCCTGGGCAATGTCGTAGATGTCCACGTAGTTGCCGAACACCGCCGGGGTATTGACGTCCGTTTTCTCAATCGGTGTACCGGTAAAACCGAGGTAGGTTGCGTTCGGCAGGGCATCCCGCATGTACTTGGCAAAGCCGTACACGATCTTCTTACCCACGACGTTTCCGCCAGCATCCTTGTCGTCGATGGTGCGGGCCTGAAAGCCGTACTGCGATCGATGCGCTTCATCGCAGATGAGGATGATGTTTTCTCGGCCCGACAGCTCGTCGTAGACGTTGCCTTCGTCGGGCTGGAACTTCTGGATGGTTGTGAAGACCACGCCGCCGGAAGCCACCTTGAGGAGTTCTTTGAGGTGACCCCGATTGTCCGCCTGCACCGGCTCCTGGCGCAGAAGCTGCTTTGAGGCGGCAAAGGTGTCGAAGAGCTGGTCATCGAGGTCGTTGCGGTCGGTGATGACGAGGATGGTCGGGTTCTTCATCGCCTGCACAATCTTTCCGGCATAGAAGACCATCGTGAGCGATTTTCCGGAACCCTGCGTGTGCCAGACCACACCGCCCTTGCGGTCTTTGTACTTGCGGGGGTTCTTGGTCTGGATGCCGTGCAGCGCCAGGCTGTGCTGCTTGACGTCGTCGGTCTTCAGCAGCTTCCCTTCGGCCTTCAGGAAGCCGGCGGCCCGCAGCGTGGATTCGACCGCACGATTGACCGCATAGTACTGGTGATAAGCCGCCAGCTTCTTCTCGGTGCTGACCTGAATGACGCCCGTGTCCTTGTCCTCTCGCCTCGATTTCTCAAAGACAACGAAGTGCCGGATCAGATCGAGCAGGGTCTCCGGGTTCAGCATCCCGACGATGAGAGTTTCCAACTGGCTGGAAAGCTGCGATGCTTCCTTCCGGCCATCCTTCGACTTCCAGACCATGAAGCGGCTGAAGCCGGATGAGATGGTCCCGGCCCGAGCTTCCAAACCATCGGAAATCACCGTGAAGCCACTGTACGTGAACAGTGTTGGGATCTGCGCTTTGTAGGTCTGGAGCTGCTGGAACGCAGAGTTGATCGTGGCGTTCGGGTCCACGGCGCTCTTCAGTTCGAGCACAACCAGCGGTATCCCGTTCACGAACAGAACCACATCCGGGCGTTTGTTGACGTTGTTCTCGACGATGGTGAACTGGTTGATGACGTGAAAGGTATTGTTGTCGGGATCTTGAAAGTCGATGAGCATCGCCAGCTCGCCCCGCTCCTGGCCCTTCTCCTGCCTCGTGACCGTCACGCCTTCGGTTAGAAGGCGATGGAACTTTTCGTTATTGGCAATCAGGTCAGGCGATGCGATGCGCTCGACCTGGTTGAGCGCATCCTGACACTGATCCGCACCGAGCTTTGGATTGATCCGCTGCACCGCCTCGGCAAGAACCGGCGTGAGCAGTACGTCCGAGAAGCTGGCCCGTTTGAATGGGACGTCGGCTTCGGAATCCGGTGCGATGTCGGGACCGTGGATATAGGCGAAGCCCTGCTTCCGGAGTGTCTCAATGACCCAATCTTCGATGGAGGCTTCGGTCAGGCGGGTCATCAGTCTTCCTCACGCTCCAGCGGGGTTTCTTCGACATCAAGGACCATGCTGTGATACACGGCATGGAACCAGTCCTGGAACATCGGGTAACTGACCTCAGTCGGCCAGAGCGTCTCGTCGGGCGTCCACTGCTCGACCATGTTCATGAAGAAGAATTCGTAGTTGTCCTTGATCCATTCTTCGAACTGCTCCGGCGAATACAGCTCCTCGATTAGAAAGACCGTGCCCGATTCGTGGCGGGTGAAATCGACCGGCTCGTAGTCCTCATTCTCCCCGAAAATGCGATTGGCCCAGTCGTACAACGCCTGCTTCGGATAGAGTATGAGGGCGTCCCGGTTGACGAAGCTCATACGGCGACTCGAACCTCGCCGGACATGAGTATGGGGAGGAGGGTGTCTCGGAGTTGGGACAGGGTCTCGATCTGACGGTGATTCTGCAACGTCTTGTCCATGAGGGGCTGGACGACCTTTGCGAAATCGAAACGGACCTCTCCCGGTGGCACCGTGATCTCTGTGGAAAGCGCAACTTCCCGATTTAGGCCAGGGACAGCGGAATCGGTGTTCATTTCCTCGAAATCTATTGTTTTTAGTAGGAAATATTCAAACAAAAGGCCATGATGCGCTCCCTTGGGACTGACGAAGTAGGTCGTGTCGATGGGATGGAAATTGTCCCACAAGTATATTACTTTGCCGAGAGTTCCCTTCCGACCGATGACAATTCCCGGCCCTTCGACCAGGTATTCCGAGTGAAAACCCACAATTCCGCTGGAACCAACCACGGGGAACCCGGTGCCTGTGCGCTCCTCGGTCTTCAGGCCTTTTCCGTACACGAGTTCGAGAACGTCGCCCAGCTTCCCTTCCTCCCATCCCTCATCCGCCTCCTCCACAAACCACTGGCGAAAGAGCGTCTCGGCCATGGCTTCCAGTGTCTTGTTCTGCCGGTGAAGCAGGTCGATCTTGTCGTCGAGGCTGGAGAGGACGGAGGCGATGGCTTTTTGTTCGGGGAGGGGTGGGAGGAGGACTTCCTCCTTATGGACATCATTGCGATTCACACCCGGAACGGCGCTCTTGTCATTGAACTTCTCCCAATCTATCTGTTTCAGGAAGTAGTATATGAACACCTCATCATTTCCGTTGAACTCGACTACATACAGCGTTGTATTCAAAGGCCAGTAAGGCCCACGAGACAGGAAGACCTCGCCTATCGTACCATAACGTCCAGTAATGACACCGGGACCGTGCAGGATGGCCTCATGGTGGTAGCCCGATATGCCGGATGAAGAAAAGATGGGGATGGTGCCCGGCTTGCGATTCTTGGCGGGCAAGTCATGGCCCCGCTTCAAAGTTACTACATCTCCCAGGGGCAACTCTGGCCAGTCCTTGACGGAGGTGCCGCCTATGCGAGATCTTCCACGATCGACCTTGAGCAGCTCCTTCACCTGATCCCCCAACTCAGCCTTCATGCTTGAAAACCTCTCTGCCAGATCGAAAGCATCAGCATCCTTCGGCATCTCCACGTAATGACCTAGGCCCATGGCCTAGATCAACCCATGAACCCGCTCCAGCCTCGCCACGCATCAAAATCTCGATTCGGCTTCGTACTTCTCCGATGTTGTCGGCGATTCATTCGTTCGGCACTCCGCGCCCCATTGCTTGCGTGTCTGCCACGCGGGGTTGCAGGATTTTCGTCAGATTCACAAACATTGTCAGCGCCAGCTGCGCCTCCGCCTGAGAATAGAAATCATTCTCGTGATGACTGAGATGCGCATAGTGATGCAGGCTCAAGAACAACAACTCAATTCGCTCCTGCCTCTTGTGCTTGCGATTCCTAAGAGGTTTGTCATCAAACTTGTCCGCCGCCACTCCGTGCGTTTCCTTCAGTATCTCCAGCCCCTTGCGAATCTCCGCGACGCAGGCCTGATACCCCACAGAACCCCCGTCCAAGAAGTGCCTGTAAGCGGTTTGCGCAACCGAAGCCAAATCCGGCGCTGCTCCGCGTGGAAGCAGAGTCTCAAGGAAGAAGCAGCTCCCGAGGGTTGCATGTTCCAAGAGGCCGCGCCAGCGATCGCGTGGGATTTTCTGCCGAATCTGAATTGTTGAGGTATGAAACATTGGTGCTTCAGGAGAAACCCGACCGAGCTCATGCTTGACGAATTGCTCAATGAGCCCTACCTGTAGCCGAAAATCCAGGTGAGGCTCCTTCCCGGAGCGCATCCCCTCGCTGGCCGCAAAGGAGTCTGCGGCCACCGCCACTTTGATCGGAAACTGCATGGTTTGCTTTATCAGCGGATTCCGTGGGATGTCCTGCGAGACGGTGCCGATGATTTGGCTCTCTTGGAAAACCTGGCCGGAGACCCGGTCGATCAGGACACGCGCATGCCATTTGTCAAAGGCGCGCACTGTGAACGGAAAGGTCATGAGTAGCCGATCGCCGAAAATCGCAACGGGAATTTCTCGTGTCGCATCGTAGGCGATCTCCGCGCACCCCTCGGAGTACATATGTATCATGAGAACACTATTCATCGTGCCCGAGTTGTCTCACTATTCCGAACTAGAAAATTCCTGACTCCAGAGGTGCGGTTCGCACGGACGCTCGACCGGGTCCCCAACCGGAGCAATGACGCGTTCCCGGATCCTGGGGTATGAGCCCGACAAACCGCACCGCGAAATCCAAGCCATCCTCGTCCATATGGCTCCCCTTCATCCCAGCCGGACTCCGAGTTGCTTCAACATCTGAAACGTATCTACGCAAGGTACGCTCATCGCTCGACATACGTTTGGCACCGGAATCCGGTTCTTGACGTCCGAAGAGAATGTTTCCTGTGTCACGACAGCCGAACCGGTGGCCATGGCAAAGGCCACAACCCATGGATCGGCATTCTCCGCTTCCGCGAACTCTTCCTTGGCTGCCGGAGAAAACTGCTCGGCTGAAATGGTCCACTCCATGATCTCCCTGTATGTTGCCAGACATGCGTCCGTGGCCGTCGACTCAAACCACTGAGAAAACTTCCCCGCTGCCCAGTCGGTCAGGGCATCCTTCCCGCGATCCAGTTCCGCCCTGACGCGATCGATGCTGACCACGCGCCCACCCTTTGCGTGATCCAAGAGCGCCTCCCAGAATGCCGGTGCCACATCGAACGCGTAGTAGCGATTCTTCGCCTCGATGAATACATTTGAATCCAGAACGAATCGTTCCGGGGCGCTCATCGACGGGTACCCGAAATCGTTTCGGCGTAAGTCTCAAAACTGCGTCCATGCAGGCCCGTAAGGTGGTATGCTTCGCGGTACAGCAACCGCCCCTCGCGAACCGCCTCCCACACTGCGCTGAAGAACCGCTTCCCGATTCGCACGTTCTGCGTCGGATAGAACTGGCCCCCACCACGGTCCTCATTCTGCAGGCGCGCCAAATACGCATTGTAGAACCTGAAGAAGGCGTCTTTGCTAATCAGTTCAAGATCCAGCGCGCGGCGGGCAACAACGATCTCACTCACTTTGAAGCGTCGTGCCAACTCCTGAAACTGGGTTTTTGCCGCTTTTGCACTCCAAGTGGCCCGCAGCTCAGCCTGAGGGACCAGGAACTCCGCCGCAATCCGGTTGCAGTGCTGCTCCGATTTGTCTGGGGCGCTTTGCATATTCCGCAGATCAAAGGCCGCGCTTACGCCGAGCCAAACGTGTGCCAACTCGTGTGCGAGAGTGAAGACTTGCGCGGCCTTGGCGTCGCTTCCGTTCACGAAGATCAGGGGGGCAAACGCGTCTACGATCACGAATCCGCGGAACTCGTCCACGTCGAGCTTGCGATGCACGTTGTTCCCGACGACGCTGTTGATCACCACAAGGAAACCCTGGTCTTCGAGACTCAGCTCAAGGGCACGGAGCGCCGCTGTCCAATTCGGTTTGCCCTGCGCCCAGTCGGGGCCGAGGGACAAGTCTGCGCGGATTCGCTGCGCAATCCTCTCCGGGGACTCCGAGAGCCGTGCGGAACCAACGAACTCCAACTTGGGGCGTCCCTGTTCCATCATTCGTTCGCGCATCCACGACTGGCGACGCTGCATGGTATCGATTGTCTCGCGCAGATTGGGACTGGCCTTGCGCACGGGTTGGTTGTTGCCCGTCCGGAAATGTGGAATGGGCAGCTCATCGTCAGGTTGGTGCGCAAGCAACAGGTACCCGAATGGAACATGCACGGCCTTTGCGAATTGCTCGAGCTGGCGCAATGTGGGCTGCACCTCGCCGGCCATCCAGGCGGAAAGTTGCGGGAAGCGACCGAGCAAAGATGGTTCATCCTTGCCGGAATGAGCAAGGGCCCAACCAAACGCATCCTTCGAAAGACGAACTCTCATGGTGGATCTACCAACGGGTCTGCGCCGAATTCTACTCGGTCTGGAAGAAGTACAAACAAAAAAACTGACCAATCTCAATTGCGCGCCGCACGCGCAACTGGCGCGCGCGCCGTCCGGCTATGGTGCAGCGTTCCATGTCCCGCTTTGGTAGGCTATCCCAAACACGAACCGCGAGGCGTTCCCTATCCCAGATCTCCGGGATTGCGTCCGTTTTCTGCTGTACGAAACGACGCGTTTCGGTTTCCTTGATCCCATGGGTGCAACCGGCAACCAGTTGGCCTTCAAGGCGCTCTATCAGGGCAGTGACATAATATTGCCTGATTTTCATATACTAATTGAGCCCGCCGAGGTTGAGGGACGCACGCTGTTCGCCGGCTTCTGCCTCGACTTTGGCCTGACAGAGTACACTTCGGAAGTAGATCCCGATACTGCCGTGGACCGGCTGTTCAGAAAGCTCTGCGCCGCTGTCACCATGCACATCCAGCATCACATTATGGAGGAGTCGCTTGAGCGACTCTACGACAACGCATTCCTCGGCGCGCCCGGAGAGTCAGTTTGGTTTGACTTCCATCGAGCCGAATTCCGGCAGAACATCGAGGCTCTGAGCCGGTCTTTGGAGTCAGTCCTGGTAGAATCGGTTCCGACCGACCGCTCGGTCCCTGTGGATGTAAGGGATCTGAAGATCGCTAAGCTGCGTGGTGACGTTGAACGGCAGGCCTCTGCAATCGAGGACCTCGAGGGCCAACTCAAGGAAGCGAAACGTCACGCCCTGGATCGGGAAAAGGACAAGTATCGTCTGCAGAGAGTGGTGTAGCGCGCCGACATGGTAGCGGTGCGCGCGTATTCGTGGTGGGATTGTGTCTATCCCAAACTTCGCGATCATGGCGTCGCCTACGTCCTGGAGCGCGAAACACACACCAAAACTGAGTCCGATTTGCGTCTGCTTCTTTCCAATCCGACGTCTGGCCACTCGGTGACGGTTACCGTCCACTTCATGGCACCCGGGACCGCGTCGATCTATGGCAATGGCTTCATCTATGGGATGCATGCAAGCGAAAGCTCGCTGCGCAGCATTCACTCTCTGGACCGGGTTTGCCTGCGGTTTGGCCTGTCCTTGGATGGGTTCGCGGAGTGCGACAAGACGAACGAAGTTCTGAGCATGTAGCCGGGTACGCGCTCGCTTCGGTGCGCAGGGCGGGGTTCCCCTTTGGGGGGTGACTCGCAAACCTACACGGTTGTGGGATGAATTTTGTCCGACCTGTGGGGCCTACTCCGCCGCCCTGACTTTCGCCAGATTCTCCAGAATCGCCTGATTCAAGCGGGCCTCTTCCTTCATTTGGCCCTCCAACTCCGCCTTCAGACTAGCAAACCTCTCCGCAAAATCGAAGTCGTCTTCTTCTTCCGGCAGCCCCACATAACGCCCCGGTGTGAGCACGTAGTCCAGCTCCTTCACCCGCTCCAGCTTCGCCACCGAGCAGAATCCGGGCTCGTCCTTGTATTTCTTCGATGACGTCCGCCAGTTGTGATACGCATCGGCAATTTTCTGGACGTCCTCATCGGCAAACTGCTTGGTGCGCCGGTTGATGAGATGCCCGAGATTGCGAGCGTCGATGAAGAGGATCTCTTCGGACCGCTTCGATTTCGAATCGTTCGCCTTACCTCTATCGAGGAACCACAGGCAGGCCGGTATCTGCGTATTCAGAAACAACTTGGCCGGAAGGTTCACGATGCAGTCCACCAGCCTGCCTTCAATCAGCGCCTTGCGAATGTCGCCCTCACCCGATGTCTTCGAGGTCAGTGAACCCTTTGCCAGAACGAAACCGGCGACGCCGGTCGGCGAGAGGTGGAACAGGAAGTGCTGGATCCAGGCATAGTTGGCATTCCCCTCGGGAGGGACACCGTGCTTCCACCGCCCATCTTTGCGAAGCTGATCGCCGGACCAGTCGGAATCGTTGAAGGGAGGGTTGGCGATGACGTAGTCCGCCTTCAGGTCCTTGTGGGCGTCGTTGAGGAACGAACCCTCGTTGTTCCACCGCACCTGGGAGCTGTCGATACCCCGAATGGCAAGGTTCATCTTGGCCAGCCGCCAGGTGGTGTGATTGCTCTCCTGACCGAAGATGGAGATGTCGTTCACCTTCCCCTGATGGCTCTCGACAAACCGCTCTGACTGAACGAACATCCCGCCCGATCCGCAGCATGGATCGAAGACTCGACCCTTGTGCGGTTCCAGCATGGCCACGAGCAGCTCAACGACGGATCTGGGAGTATAGAACTGTCCGCCCTTCTTTCCTTCCGCCAGGGCGAACTCACCGAGGAAGTATTCGAAAACGTGCCCGAGGATGTCGGCACTGCGGGCTTTGGCATCATGTAGCGCAATCTTGCCAATTTCATCGATAAGCCCGCCGAGGTTGGTGGGGTCGAGATTGCCACGGGCGTAAACCTTGGGTAGCACGTCTTTGAGGGAAGCATTCTCCTTCTCGATGAGGTCCATAGCCGCATCGACGGTGGTTCCGATGTTCGGCTTCTTTGCTTCCGCTACGAGAAACGACCAGCGGGCCTGCTCGGGAACGAAGAAGACGTTCTCGGCTTTGTACTCATCCTTGTCTTCGGGATCCGCTCCGGAGTACTTTCCTTTCCCGGACTTCAGCCGATTGTGCAGGTCTTCAAATGCATCGGAGATGTAGCGCAGAAAGATCAGGCCGAGTACGACGTGCTTGTACTCGGCGGCATCGATGTTCTTGCGGAGCTTGTCGGCGGTCTTCCAGAGCTGCTTTTCGATGGGCTCTTCGGCGGTGCCTTTCGCTGCGTTCGTTGGCGCTTTCTTTCGTGCCATGTCTGCTTTAACTCGATGTATTGCGCCCCTAAAGACCCTGCGGATTTCCAGCAGGCCTGGGCCTTTCCCTTCGGGTAGGCTCATCCTTGCCCGGACCTACCATGGCTTTACCGTAGATAGCCATCGAGGTACTTGAAACCCGCCTCCGTCAGATCCGAATGCAGGACATGGAGGACTCCGAGTTCATTTAGATGGTCCTCGGCACTGTCCATCTCGTTCAGAATAGCCCCTCTTTCCCCTGCTCCCGCCTCACCCAGTACACGGAACAGGTAGAGTTGGTATACATGGTTCGTCAGGCCCACCTTGGGCAGGATATCCATCGGGTCAGACCCCTCAGCAACACCATTCAGCAGTATTTCACTGCGGGATGAAGACGATTGCTTCAGGGACTCAGCAGCCGCCGAGTTGCGTGCGCCGGTGAATTCCTGCCCCTGAAACCGACCCAATCCTGCCACTCCG
>CAZPFB010000024.1:36311-57743 GCA_964585735.1 uncultured Leptospiraceae bacterium | reverse complement strand
CAGTAATTGCGATCGTATGCCTCCTGATTGGGGGAATCATGGCCCTTCTCATCGCCCTGACGCGGTGGCCGGCGGTGCACCTTTTACCCCAGGATCTATTCTACCGTTTCGTTACAGCGCATGGCATCAACATGCTCTACTTTTGGATCGTCTTCTTCGAGATGGCAGGCTTGGTTTTTGGCGCTTCCGTCATCTTGGGGGCTCGGTGGCCGGGTGTTAAGTTTTCGTGGTTCAACACCGCCCTTATGGTCGTGGGTGCTGCAATGGTGAACGTAATCGTGTTTGCCGGGAAGGCTGACGTCATGTTCACGGCCTATCCGCCGCTGAAGGCAGATCCGCTTTTCTACTTGGGGATCATTCTGTTTGCCGTGGGCGCGCTGCTCTACTGTTTTCAGTTCCTGTATGCGCTGGCGATCGCCAAGAAAGAGGGCTGGCACCAGGGCTCCCTGCCGCTGTTCACTTTTGGACTCCTGACGGCGGCCATTATCGCCATCTTCACGCTGGTCATGGGGGCCACGGCATTCGTGCCCGCGTTCTTCTGGTCCATTGGACTTCTTCCGCGCGTGGATCCGGAGTTCTTCCGAATTGCCTTCTGGGGCTTCGGACACTCGGCGCAACAGATCAATCTGGCGGCCATGGTCTCCATCTGGTACCTGCTGGCCCATCTGACAACAGGCGCCGTGCCCGTGAATCAGAAGGTGTGCCGCATGGCGTTCGTATTCTATCTCTTGGGCATCAATCTTGGTTCCATTCACCACAATCTGGTGGACCCGGGTCTGTCGGCCAGCTACCGGATTTTCAACACGGCGTACCTCTTCTATGTAGCTGTCATCGGCTCCATGATTCACGCCTTCTCTATTCCGGCGGCAATCGAAACAGCGCAGCGCAAGAAGGGCCTCGATCGCGGTCTGTTTGAGTGGTTAGCCAAGGCCCCGTGGTCGAACCCGGGCTTTTCCGGCATGATGCTGTCGTTCATCATCTTCGGGTTTGGCGGTGGCGTGACCGGCGTGCTGCTCTCGGTCGAGCAGTTGAATATGGTTTCCCACAATAACCTGCGGGTCCCCGGGCACTTCCACATGACGGTCGTGGGGGGAACCACGCTGGCCTTCATGGCATTGACTTACTACGTGATCCCCCTCGTCTTCCAGCGAAAGCTCATCGGAGCGGGCCTGGCCAAGATCCAGCCCTGGTTGTTTGCGGCGGGAGTGGTCACCTTCGCCACCGGCATGCACTTCGCGGGCGTAATGGGTGCGCCGCGCAGGCACTGGGATGTCACCATGAAAAGCGCCGTCTTTCAGGTGCCCTTCGATGCGGCCATGAATACCATGCTGGCCCTCGTGGGGATCGGCGCGATCATTGCCTTCACAGCCCTGTTTATCTTCATTGGGATCGCGGTACTGTCCGTCTTCTTCGGTCAGAAAGAGGCTCCCGTGATGGAGACGCACAACCCGCCTTTTGCAGGCGCAGCCCAGCAGGCCGGGAAAGCGTACGGGACGACGTGATCGGCGGCGCTTTGGTCGAGGACGGTCATACTATCATGTTCCCGGCACGGGGAACTCGGAGGAGCTGGAGATGAGCGGAAACGGAAAAGAGAAGATGCACGCGCCGGGCAGCTTTGTTCTGGGGCTGATATTCTTGGTCTGGTTTATTGTCGCCTATTTCACGCAATGGGCGGCCCTGGCGAGAAACTGGATCGTCTACTGAGGAGAGACCCGGTGCGCAAGTCAGTTGTCGGTGTGATGTCGGCCGGTGCCGACCTTTCGGCTTTTGCCTCGGTTTCGGTCGCGCTCCGCAAGCTGGGCGCGGTGTGGTCGCTCTCGAAGCCCGGAATTTCGGTTTTCATCGGGCTGACGGCAGCCACGGGCACACTGCTTGCATTCGGCGCCCCCGGCGCGGCTACGCTGTGGCTCTTTGCGGCGGGATTTCTGTGCTCGGGCGGCGCTGCCGCTTTCAACCAATGGTACGAGCGTGACCTGGATGCGCGTATGGCCCGCACCGCCCGTCGCGCACTCCCGAGCGGCGAACTGCAGCCCTTCGTGGCCCTCCTTGTGGCCTTCACACTCGTCACTGCCGGGACCGCTCTGGCTTGGGTTGCCGTCGGGGCTCTGTCCTCCATCGCGCTGCTCTTTGGCGCGCTCGTCTATACGGTCTTCTACACGGTGCTCACCAAGCGCCGCACGGTTTGGAACGTACCCATCGGGGGGCTCTGCGGTTCGGCGGCGGCTGTCGCGGGTGCTACGGCCGGCGGAAGCCTCGGTGCCGAAGGTGTTGCGTTCGCCTTTCTGCTGTACGCCTGGAGCGCGCCGCACTTCTGGGCTCTGGCGATTCCGCGGGCGCGCGACTATGAGCAGGCAGGCGTGCCGATGCTTCCGGTACGATCCGGCCCCCGACGGACGGCCCTCTGGATCTTTGCGCATGCGCTCCTGCTCCCGCTTCCCGCAATCGCGTTCCAGGAGCGTCCCCTGGCCGCCGCCAGCGTAGCGCTCGCGGGCCTGACGTTCATCGTGTTTGCGGGGGCGCTGTTGTGGCACGCCCGGCAGGACGAATTCGGCGAGCGCACCCAGAAGTCCGCGTGGCGCGTCTTCTTCTTTTCACTGGCCCACCTGCCCATCGCCTACCTCGGTTTTTGGCTCCATGCCGGTTTCTGATGCATCTGCGCGCCAGGCCCGCGCTGGTTCTCTGCCCCGCGTCGGCCCGGTGGTCCGCGTCCGCGCCAGTCTGCTCTGGCTCTTTCATTGGGTGGAGAGCGCCGTCGATCGCCTGGTGTCCCCCGGCGGGAATCCTTTCTACTTTCTCGGCGCCATTCCGATCCTCCTGTTGTTCATTCTGCTTCTGACCGGATTGTACTTGTTCATATACTACTCCATGGCGGTCGACACGACCCACGAGTCCATGAAGTACCTCACGGAGCGCGCCTTCGGCGGCCGTTTCATGAGAACGTTGCACCGCTACGCGGCCGACGCGATGATGTTCTTCGTGCTCCTGCATACGATCCGCATTTTTGCCCAGGGCCGCTACCAGACCTATCGGCGTCAGGCCTGGTGGTTCGGCGTGGTCATGCTCGTGCTCCTGCTGATTCAGGGCGTGGTCGGGTACATGCTCCCCCTGGATACGACGGCCCGCTTCGTGATGGAGAAGACGGCAGAATTCATCGCCTTCCCCGGCGTGTTCGGCAATACCCTGCCGCGTTCCTTTTCCGACCCGTCCCTGCTCGGCAAATGGATCATGTGGGTAGTCCTCATCATTCACCTCGCCATCCCCCTTTCGTTCGTGTTTCTATTGTTTCTGCACACGCGCCGGACCAGCCGTCCCAAGCTCATACCGCCCACCCCGGTGAGCATAGGCGTAACCGTGGTCCTCGTCGTCTTTGCGCTGCTGTTCCCGGTGCAGATGCTCGCCCGCGCGGACGGTGGGGAGTTGCCGTTCCTCGCGCAGATGGACTGGTTCTACCTATTCTTCGCGCCGTGGCTGCACGCGGAATCGTACGGGTTGGTGTGGTTCGCCTTCATGGGTGTCGTTCTGTTGCTCGTTGGAGCTCCTTGGTTGGGTCGGGCGAAAACCGTCGACCCCGCGCACGTGGAGCTTGCGCAGTGCACCGGCTGCACACTTTGCGCCCGCGACTGTCCTTACGAAGCCATTCGTATGCAACCGCGCACGGACGGGAAGCGCTTTAAGTTGGAGGCCGTGGTGAGCGCAGACATCTGCTCCGGCTGCGGCGTCTGCGTGGGCTCGTGCGATTTCGAGGGCATGCATTTCGAGTCGTTGCGCCTTCCGGAAATCAGCAGACGCATGAGCGTGGCACTCCAGGCCAGGACCGCGACCGACCCGCTCGTACGCCCGTGGTACGCCGTGATTTGTGAACCACTGCGCTCCGCGCTCCCCGGGGAAGCAGACGGAAGCATTCGCGGCCTGCCCGGGGTCTCGGTCATGAACGACGTGCCCTGTGTGGGCGTCATTGGTCCGCGTTTCGCCGAGCAGGTTCGACTCTCCGGTGGCGGCGGCCTGCTCGTCGGCGCCTGCCCTGCAGGCGACTGTCAGTACCGCGAAGGAAACACATGGGTGGAGGCGCGTATCCGCGGACAGCGTAAGCCATCGTTTCGGCGGACACCGGCGGACTTTCCGGTAGTCCAACTGTCTGCCAACACCAGCGATGCCGCGGCCTTCGTCTCCGAGGCCCGTTGGAGCATGGCGCGCTTCGCCGGCGGCGGTGGGGCGAGTGACCCCCGGAGTCCAAAACGGTACTTTGCCCGAGTGGACGGCCGCGGGCGCGCCCTGGGGGTTACCATTCCCGTACTCGTCACCGCCTTCTTCGCGTGGCTCTTCTATCTCGGCGCCGCTTCGAACCGCGGCAGCATCCACCCGCAGACCGATCACGCGCTCCTGCGCGTGGACCTTTTTCGGCTTACCGACCATCGCAGTTGCAACCTGGAGGCCATCCCCAAGGACAAGTACGAAGCGGTCTTGCGCCAGAAGGCCCGAAACATTGCCCTGGAAGATCTCTCGCCGGAGGCCCGAAGTCGGATTGAACAATCGCTGCGCGAAAGTCTCAAGGAGCAGTTCTGCGCGCGCGATCGCCTGCCGCTACGACTCCGTGTTCAGGTGGACGGAAAGGTGCTCGCCGACCGCACTTTTCGGCCTGAAGGGCTTCAGAATGATGGACTCACATACGTCCTGCTCAAAGTCCCTCTGCCGGTTGGGAAGCGGCGTGTGCAGGTGCGCGCCGAGCAGATGGACGGTGAGCGCGTGGCACGCCTCGACCTGCTGGAAATAGAGCAGGATATGCTGGCCGGTCGAATCTACTTCGTCGATTTCGATCGCGTTACGGGGCGCTTGTTCCGTCGGCAAACAGGGAAGCACGCGGTAGATGCCAAACTCAAGGGGGCCTCGCTGTGAATATGCTGGAAGCAGTTCCGGACCCGACGGGCGCGGGCTGCGATCGTACGTTTCGGCGTGCGGCCATTGGGGCTATCGTGGCGTTCGTGCTGGTACTGGCGCTTCTCCCGCTCGCCTTCAGCTACGATTGGCAGGGGCGCTTCTCTCCGCCTCGCGAGGGCGGTCCGCGCGTGGTGGCAGCTCATTTGCTCGATTCGGCGGGTGACCTACCTCGTGCCGTGGCCCTCCTCAAACAAGCGGCGTCTCCCGACCCGACCGAAGGGAAGGATCCCGTCAGCCCGAACCGGATCGAGGAGCGGCGCGCAGCCACTGCATACCTGGCGCTTATCGAGACGCGACGCACGCGCGCCCCCGCGTGCGTTCGTGATGTGCAGGGTGAACTGGACAACCCGATGGAAACGCGCGGCCGCAATCGGCGACTGTTTCGTCTGGGCTTCTGTCAGGAGCTGCTGGGCGGCCGGAACGCAGCCGAACGAGCGTACGATTCATCCATTGCTCTGAAGCCGCGGGTGGCGATCGTGTACGTGCACAGGGCGCTGCTTCGCGAAAGGCGGGGGGATCTGCCGGGCGCGGCCGAGGACTTTCGGATGGCTCTGGAGATCGAGCCGGACTATCCGCCCGGCCTGCTTCTTTCCGGCCTGTACCACCTGCGCCGCGGTGATCGGCAGCGTGCGCGCGAGCAGGCGCAGCGTCTCCAGTCTATTCGCAAACCGTATGCGGAGCTCATCGATTCTGTGCTTGCGGGTCGTCTCACGCTCCCGGAGCCGTCGGGACGAGGAGGCTGGCCATGAAGCGGCGTGGCACACTGTGGGGTCTGGCCCTCCCCGGGATCGTTCTTTTGGGCGCGACCGGTTACATCGTCTATTACACGCTCAACGCCGGCAGGCCGCGCAGCTTCTGGAGGGATTCCTTTCCGACGCGGGCCAACATTTTCGACCTGCCCGGCCAATGGCGTGATGACTCCGGAGCGCATCTGAAACTCTCCGAGCTGCGGGGCTCACCGGCCGTCTTATCCTTTGTCTATCTGGACTGTGCCGTCACCTGTCCGCGGATCATGCACGATCTGAAACGCGTCGACGCCGCCACGAACGGCCGGAGCAGGTTCGTCCTTTTCCTGTTCGACGACAGGGAGCGCTCGGTCGCTGACATGCGCGCCTTTCGGAAGCGCTACGGCATTGCGGGGGACAACTGGAAGGTGCTGTGGGGGCCGCCCGACAAGCTCAAGACGGTGGCCGACGTGTTCGAACTCGTCTACACGCAGGGTCGCGGGCGTTTCGAGTACGAGCATACGAACTTCTACGCTGTGGTGAACTCCCAGGGACGCGTCAGGCGGGAAATCCGCGGTCTGGTCGCTTCCACCGAAGAGATCACGCGCTACCTTCGGGCTGTTCTGGAGTGACCGGGAGAAAGGTATGGCAATCAGATGGATCTCACTCAGCATCTTCGTCTTAGGCGCCTTCGCCTTTATCGGCGCCAATTCGTACAAGGACTTCTACTACGAACTTCGGGCCCGTTCGTCCGGGGAGTGGATCGATTTCCAGACACTCGGGGAATTCTGTGGCTGGACCGGTGGTCTGCGGCCCGGTGAAACCAACAAACAGCGCGGGCTGCGGTCGGCCTGGAACATGCTTTCGGCCATGCTCGGCATGAGCGCGCTTGCGTTCCTCGCCTTCGCGATCGTGTTCGCCCTAATCGTGGGTATCTTCTATTGGAAGGGCTCTTTTGACTGACGCGCATGATTCATGAAGGACAGGGTCAGAGAGGCGCGCACCCAATGACTGCCATGTTCATGAACATTGTGGGTTGAAACCGGGGCCTTGGAGTTGGATCGCATATGAACCTCGGAACAAAGCTCGCGGCGCTTGCCTGCGTCTCCTTCACGGCGGCCGGTCTGCTCATCAAACTGTACTTCATCCCGTCCGCGGATCGCTATCTGGAAGACTCGGTTCGGCACGAAATGATTCGGGACACCCAGGCCCTCGAACGTATCATCCTCATCGTGGTTGCTTCGGCGGGTAACAACCGCGATACCGTCCGTCGCGCGCTGGATGCCATCTCCAGGGATCCGGGCATTCCGGTGGAACTGCGGCGGTCGCGTTTCATTGAGCGCCAGTACGGACACATTCCGGTCAAGGCGGCGCGCGACTCTTGGGAAGAAGCGGCCATGGCGGGCGGGCAGGGCGCTTTTCGTTCCACGGACACAACTCTCCAGTACGCTTACCCCCTGCGCGCGCGCGCCATCTGCGGCAACTGCCACGAGACCGCCACCGGGCAACGCGTTCCGGTGGGGACCGTACTGGGTCTGGCCGTGAAGACGGTGCCGAAATCGGTGCTGCGCGAATCGTCGCTCGTCTTTTTCGTCATGGATCTCTTCTGGCAGAATCTGGTGATGGTCGGCTTTCTGATCGCCGTTCTCGTGGCCCTGATTGGCATTTGGGTCGTGCGACCCGTGAATCGGTTGGCAGCCCGCGCCGAAGAGATGCTGGTGGCAGGCGAAGCGGAGGTGCCGCCCGGCCGAACGGAACTCGAAACCATCGAGCGCGGCCTCGATCTGGCCTCCCCACGGGATCCCCAGGCGCCTTCCTGACCAGGTTTTTTCTTGCGGGAGGCGCGCGGCCGGGTTCCTGATCCCGGATGGGCTTTCGTTCCGGTATCAGCTTCGGTGTCGCGGTTGCCGGCCTGTTCGTGGCTATCGTGGCCTTCGCCATTGCCAGCGGCGCCTTCACGACGCACGCCTGGTTTGCGTCGCAGGGGGCCGCCGAAGTGTGGTGGAAGCTGCGCCTGTTTCAGTGGAGCCTGTTCGGCGCGGGCGTACTGGCAGCTCTGTCGCTGTACGGGCTGAACTTCGCGATCGCTTCGCTTCGACTTCGACGGCACTTCCCCCACCAGGGGCTCACTCCGGGGCAGGGCCGTCTGCTGCTCGGCGTGGGGGCTCTCCTGTCCGTGATCTGGCACGGGCCCTCGCTGGTGATCTTCTGGGAGAAGTTTGTTCTCTTCCAACACGGAGTTTCCATGGGTACCGCCGATCCGATTCTCCAGCGGGACGCTTCGTTCTACATGTTCGCGCTCCCCTTCTGGACCGACCTTGTTGCCTGGCTGCGAACTCTCGTGTTCTTCCAGTTGCTGTACGCTCTGCTGTTGCACGTCTTCCTTCTTTCTGACTGGACCCGTCAGACAGATTCGCGCCAGCGTGCCGCGCTGCTCTACCTTCCGATTTCACAGGCGGGGTTGTGGGGCGGTTTGTTTTTGCTGTCGATAGCGGCGGGTGCGTATCTGGCGCGCTTCACAGTACTCTTCGAGGGTGGGTCGGATCGCCTGGCGGGCGCGGCATACACGGATGTGCAGGCGCGCATGGGGGCGTACGGCGTGTTTGCTGTCCTCGGCGGCTGCCTGGCTCTGGCCACGGCGCTGGCCGCGTTCGCCCGTCGCTGGATCGTCCCGGTGTCCGTAGCCGGCGTCTTCGTTCTTCTGTACGTCGTTCTCTTGGGAATCTACCCGTGGGCGGTCCAGGGAATCACGGTGCGACCGAACGAACTCAACGCGGAGAAGCCGTATATAGAACACAACATTCGGTTCACCCGCTTGGGCTACCGTCTGGAGAACGTGAACAAGCGTTCGTTCGATCCGGAAGGCACGCTGCGCGCAGACGTGCTGGCCCGCAACCCCACCATCGTGCAGAACATTCGCCTCTGGGACTACAGACCCATCAAGGCCACCTACCGCCAGCTCCAGGAGATCAAGCCCTACTACGAATTCTTCGACGTGGACATCGATCGCTATCGCGTGAACGGAGAGTTACGTCAGGTGCTCATCTCGGCGCGGGACCTCAACCATCGGGCCTTGGCCGGCCGCGTGCAGTCCTGGATCCAGACCCAGCTTCAGTACACGCACGGCTACGGCGTCGTAATGTCCCCGACCAACCGCGTCACCGGAGCGGGTCTGCCGGAACTCTGGGTGAAGGATTTTCCGCCCCACGTCGGACCAGGGCTTCCCGAGCTCAAACGACCGGGGATCTACTTCGGGGAGCTGACGGACCAGTACGCGGTGGTGCGCACGACCATGGAGGAGATCGACTACCCCCGGGATCAGGACTTTGCACCCACGCGCTACGACGGGTCAGGGGGTGTTCCCCTGGGAAGCGGCCTGCGCAAGCTTCTGCTCGCCTGGCAGTTCGACACCTGGAAACTGCTCGTTTCGCGTGAGGTCACGCACGAGTCCCGGCTGCTCTACAACCGCAACATCCACCGGGCCGTTCGCCTGCTTGCTCCTTTCCTTCGATTCGATCACGATCCCTACATTGTCATGGCCCGCGACGGGCGTCTGTACTGGATCCTCGATGCTTACACAGTCTCAAGCTCCTTTCCGTACAGCCGGCGGTTCGATGCCGAAGTGTTTGGCCGCGTGAGCGGGTCCGGAAAGAATAACGATTTTAAACAATTAGCTGGCATTAACTACATCCGCAACTCCGTCAAGGTGGTCATCGACGCCTACGACGGGCAGGTGCGCTTCTTTCGATTCGACGAGCAGGACCCGGTGCTGCGCTCGTGGACGGCCTTCTTCCCGGGACTATTCCGGCCCCTTTCCGAAATGCCGGAATTCCTGCTGCCCCATCTGCGCTACCCGGAGATGCTCTTTCTCGTTCAGGCGGGCATCTACAGCGACTACCACATGGACAACGCCCATTCCTTCTACAACCGCGAGGATCGCTGGCATGTGGCCACGGAACAGTACGCTGGTCGCACACGCCGGGTGGAGCCGTATTACACGGTGATACGTCTGCCGGGGGAAAAGCAGGCCGAGTACATTCTGATGCTGCCCTTCGTGCCCGCGGGCAAACAGAACCTGATCGCCTGGATGGCGGCACGCTGCGACTTCGCTTCTCCGGTGTCCCAAAGTGGAAGGCGACCGGGGGGACCGCCCCGGGTCGGCGGCCCGGACGCGGGTGCGTACGGAGAAATCCTGGTACTCGATTTTCCTCGGTCCCGCCAGATCTACGGCCCTATTCAGATTGAGTCGCGGATCGACCAGGACGCCGAAATCAGTCCGCAGCTCACTCTGTGGAATCAGGAAGGCTCGCAGGTCATTCGGGGCAACCTCCTGGTCATTCCGATCGAGAATTCGCTTTTGTACTTCGAGCCGCTCTATCTTCAGAGCAGGCAGTCGCCTTTCCCTGAGCTCAAGCGCGTCGTAGTGGCCGATTCTCGTTCGGTGGTGATGCGCGAAACACTCTCCGAGGCTCTGTCGGCTCTGGTGAGCGGTTCGACCGGCGGCGGGGGCCGACATGACCTCGGGGGGCCGACGGACACCGGAGTGTTGGCCCGTCAGGCGCAGATTGGTTGGCGCCGCGCGCGGCGCGCGGCCGGTGAAGGCCGCTGGGTGGACTACGGCCGGGAACTCGAGCGTCTGGAAGAGTTGCTTTCGCGATTGGGGCGCGCGCCGTAAGGAGAACACGGAGGGAGCATGCGCATTCGTACCGGTATCGGGCAGGACAGCCACGCTTTCGACGACTCAGGCGACCGACCGCTGATGCTCGGCGGGGTGCACGTCCCGGGCAGTCGCGGGCTCCAGGGCAACAGCGACGCCGACGTCGTGCTGCATGCGCTTTGCAACGCCATCTCTTCGGTGAGCGGCGTCGTCGTGCTCGGACCGGTCACCGACAGGCTCTGTCGGGAACAGGGAATCACGGACAGCTCCGTCTACGTGAAGCACGCGCTCGAGACGCTGAGTGATTTCCGTGTGGTGCACGTGGCCATTTCGCTCGAAGCGCGCGCACCCAAGCTCGTCCCGCACTTCCCGGCCATCCGCGCGCGCGTGGCAGGCATAGTGGGACTCGAACCAACCGACGTGGGGATCACCGCAACCAGCGGAGAAGGACTCACGGCCTTCGGACGTGCGGAGGGCATTGCAGCCTTCGTTGTGATCACGGCCGTGGCGCAGTAAGCCCGCATCTTTCATGAAAATGCGGGCTCATTTCTCGTCGAGCTGGGTGACGCCTTCCCAACTCTCCGCAACACCCGTGGCCAGCAATCGTTGGCAGCGTTCCGCGTAGACGCTGGCGGCCCGGTCGTCCGGATTCTGGAGCGCCAGCGCGCGGAATTCCGAGAGGGCCATCGTGAAATCTCGCAAAAGGTAGGCATGCACGGCCTGTTCGAACCGTTGCTTCGTGCGCCGCTTGCTCTCCCGCACAGCCTCCGGCTCGGCGTCGAGAATTTCAAGGATCGTCACGGGCTGCGACTTGCCTTTCACCTGCACGATGTCGAGCAGGCGCGCTTCGAATTCGAGTGGATTGTCCACCGACTGGAGGGTCGTGGCGCTCACGACCACGCTGCTGCCGTACATCTTCGTGACCCCTTCCAGTCGTGAAGCCAGGTTGACCGCGTCGCTGATGACGGTTCCGTCCATACGGTGCGTTTCTCCGATTGTGCCCAGCATGATATCGCCGCTGTTGACGCCGATGCCGATGCGAATCGGAACGAACCCCGCCCGCACGCGTCCCTCGTTGTACTCGGCCAACTTGGCATGCATGGCGACCGCGGCCCGCAGAGCGCTGTCCGCGCTCTCGAAGAGGGCCATGATGGCATCTCCGATGTACTTGTCGATGAAGCCGCCGTGTTCGCGCACGACCGGACCCATCTGTCCCAAATAACTGTTGATGAACTTGAAGTTTTCCTCCGGTGTCATCGTTTCGGATAGGGCGGTGAAGGAACGAATGTCGCTGAACAGAACGGCCATGCGAGTCTGCCGGTACTCCCCGAGAGAGATGCTCTGCACGTTCTCGTGTCCCAGCAGCCGGAGAAACTCGGAGGGCACGAACCGACGTATGGCCAGGTTCACCTCTTCCTGCGTGGCGCGGGCCTGTCGCTCCTTCGCAAGCGACTCCTGTAAGTGGCTGTAGAGCTGCGCATTCTCCAGAGAAACGCCCATCTGCGCCGAGAGCAGGTTCAACGTCTCGATTCGGTCCGGGCTGAACTGGCCGGCAATGCCTTTGTGTTCCAAATACACGATGCCCACCAACTTTCCGCGCGCGAGAATCGGGAGCGCCAACACGGAGCGGGGTCGCTCATTGCGGATGTACTCGTCGTCGCGAAGGTGGGCTTCGCGGGTGGCGTCGTCCAGAACGACGGGCCGACGCGAGCGTTCCGTCAGGTGGAGGACGGACAGAGGCAGCAGCAGCGGCGACGGTTCCATCTCCGCGATGCGGGCCTCGCGGCCCACCTGACCCTCCGCGGCCACGACAGGTCCCTCTTCTTTCCAGAGTATGAACAAGGCCCGCTGTGCGCCCGCATTCTCCATGACCAGGGAGAGCAGGGTTGCCAAAAGGCCTTCCAATTGGAGCTGGCCCGTCATCGTGCTGGAAGCCTTGAAAACGGAACTCATGTCCAACTCGCCCTCGCGCGCCGGCGCGGAGGCAACGAAAGTCCGGCCCGTCGCCACTTCCCGGGTCAACACCGCGGAAAGGCGAAGCTCCACATCCTCCACCTTGGCCGAGTACCCGAGTTCTGCGTATGCTTCCAGGGCGGCGCGGGCATAGATAGCAGCAAAGCGGGGACGCCCCTGTTCCTGGAAGAAGTGCGCGGCCAGCTCGTTTACCAGCGCTTCGTCCAGCCGATGTCCGGCCTGCGCACCCGAAGCGGCGCGTTCGAAATGCTCGATGGCTTCGGTTGTTTCACCGCGCGCGCGAGAAAGTTGGGCTTCCACCAATTCCAATCGGTGCTGAAAATTCTCCGGGTTTGCTTTGGCAAAACGGTTCAGCCGTTCCCGGCTGCGCTCGCCAGCGTGGAGGAGTTTGCCGCGCGCGCGGGCCGGCATCAGCAGAGCTGCGCCCACCTGGCAGAGCGCCGCCCAGTATTCGAGGAGCGCGGCCGGCAGGCTGGCCGGCGCCGCCGCAGACAAACCCCTGGCCACTTCGGCTGCCTTCAGCCCTTCTTCGTACTGCGCAAACAGCACGCACAACAGAACCCGCAGCGAATGCGTGAGGAACGGACCCGTCGCGTTGCCTTCCTCCGTCCAGATGGACAACTGCGCCTCCGCGCGAAAGACCTCTCCCGTGAGCCGCGTCCGGTTGCGCACCGCTCCCTGGAGGTTGAGCATGTACTGTCGGCCGAGGTCATTGAGAAGAAGGCTGAAGCGCTGCCCCGTTGCATAGAGGATGCCTGAGGTGGCGTCCATGCGACTGCGCACATCCTCGATGGTTCGCGAACCTGACCACAGGCCGTAACCGTTCAGCCAGGCCATGGCCAGACCCGCGTACTGGAGATCTCCTGCCTGTTTGCCCGCCTGAGCGGCCAGCGCGAGGTGTGCCTCGGCTTCTTCGCGTCCGTGGCGCCAATGCGCCAGACCCACGCCGTACAGGAAGTGCACGCGCGCTCGCAGTTCGCGTTCGCCGAGCTTTTCGACGAGGTCCATGGCCAGTAGACCGGACTTCTCTGCGAGTTCGTAGTCTTCGAACTCGGCGGCCAACAACAGACCGAGCGCCGCAAAGGCGTAGGGGGCCGCAGAGGAGAGGCCGTTCTCGAGTGAGATCCGCGACATGCGTGAAACGATGAGCGGGAACAGCGGTGATGCTCGTAGGAAGGCGGGTGTGGCCAGATGGGTGAGAATGCGCAGCGTGGCCAGAGCCAGCGGATCTTCCAGCCGCGGCAGGTCCAGGATGCGCTGGGTCTTGAGTCCTGCCAGCAGACGACGTGCCCTCCGCAGCTCGCGCCGCCTCCTCCAGTTCACGGCCCGTCGGGGCAGGGCGATGCCCAACTCGCGCAAAGCTTCCTGGCCCACCTCAATCGCCGCGGCGGATTCTCCGCGCCCGTTGAGTACGGCGATCTTCATCTCGTAGATGGGCAGGCGTTCGAGGGTCGTTCGGGCCCGCTGCGTTACGAGGAGGAATTCGCGTTCGGCGCGTTCCACGTCGCCGCTCATGTAGCAGCATTCGCCCAGCTCGCGGTGCACGCGCAGGAAAAGGTCGTGATGTCGGTCGCCCGCGTCGGCGCCGAGCAGGTCGGCGGCCACGCCGAGGAAGTGTACCGCTGCTTCGTAGGCGGTGGCGCTCCTGGCGCGCGCTGCCGCCTGCAGGTTTCGTTCGGTCAACTCCAGTCGGGACCGTTCGTCGGAGAGGAGGTCGCGGCCCAGATTGAGATGCCGGACGATCTCCATGACCCGCTCGGCCTGCGTTCCGAACGGGAGCAACTCGAGCATCAACTGACCGACGCGCTGGTGCAACGCGGCGCGATCGCCCGGCGCAATGTCCGCATAGGCGGCGGTCACGAGCCGGTCATGAGCAAAGGAAAAGAAGGCCGTCTCGACCGTGAGCTCGTCGGGGAGGAGGAGGTAGTCGGGAGTCTCCGGCACGAGCACGCCCGCGTTGATGGCGCCCTCCAACTCCGCCACTACGTCGCGCCACTCCTCCCGAAGGAGTCTGCTCAGCAACAGCAGATCGAAGCGCCGGCCGAGCACGGCTGCGAACGCCAGGCATCTCTTCGTCGGAGCAGGCAGGGCCGGCAACTCGGCGGCCGACAAACCTGCGAGATCGTCGGCCACGGCCAGAGCCCGGATTCGGTGGATGTCCCAGACCCACCTGCCTTCTGCCCGATCCAGCCGCAGCAGACCTTCCCGATACAACCTCTTGAGCAGCGCGCGAATCTGGAGCGGGTTTCCATCGGTTCGCCGCGAGATTACGTCTCGGAGTTCCAGGAAACTCTCGGCCAGGCGGCTTTCGCTTTCGCCGGGGAGACCCAGCGTGTCTGCAAGAAGGGCGTGCACGGTGGGCGGACCCAATTCGCGCAGGTGCAATTCGATCGGAGGCGTGGACGTGCCGCGCAGGGCGCCCAGGAGCGCGCTGATGCGATGGCCTTCGCCCACCAGATCGCTCTGGTACGAAAGCACGAGGAGCATACGCGGTGGATCCGCCACCATCGCCTGCAGCAACGCCACAGAAGCCGCGTCGGCCAGGTGCAGGTCTTCGAGGATCAGAGTCGGCGCATCATCCTCCGCGGCGATTGCACTCAGGAAGGAGCGGAAGGATGCCTCGAAGCGGTGCCGCGACTCGAGCGGGCCGAGTTCAGCGATGGCCGGTTGCTCTCCGACGATGAGAGCCAGATCGGGAAACAGATCGAGCAGGGCGCGTCCGTTCCCCGCGAAGGCCTGCACGAGTCTCTCTTTCCAGCGCGCCAGTCTCTCGCGATCGGAGGCGAGCAGTTGCCTCACGAATTCCTGAAAGGCCTCGGCGAAAGCGCGGTAGGGCTGTTCGCCGGATGATTCTTCGAAACGTCCGACCAGGAAACGCGCGCCTTCCGGAGCCAGCCGGCCGCGCCACTCCAAGCAGAGGGCCGTCTTGCCCATTCCCGGCCCGCCGTGCAGAAGCACCCAGCGCGCGCCGGACGTCCGCACCTCCGCGCGCGCGGCGTCGAGCGCGGCAAGCTCGCGATCCCGGCCGTACAGACTCTCCGGGATATGCAGGGTCTCGGGCGGGTCGTTCCTGCCCAACTCGTAGCGTTCGGCAACGGCGGCCCGTGACGCGCCCTCGCGGTACTGTCGCTGGCATTCCTCGAGGTCAGCCACGAGGCCGAACGCGGTATTGTAACGATCCTCCGGCGACTTGGAGAGGAGCTTCAGTACGATTCGGTCGAGCAGCTCGGGGAGCTGTGCGGACACGCGAGTTCCGGGCGCCGTCACCTCGCGCGCCATATGGGCGTGGACCAATTCCAGAGGGTCGTCCGTTGCGAAGGGCGTTTTCCCGACGATCATCTCGTACAGCGTGGCCCCGAGGGAGTACAGGTCGGCCCTCGAATCGACGGTGCGGTTCGTCCTGCCGGTCTGTTCGGGTGACATGTACGGGAGCGCCCCTTCGAGGTGGGTGGACGCCAAAGCGCTGTGTACTTCCCGTTCGGACCGCGCGGCCAGACCCAGGTCAATGAGGCGCACTTCCAGATTGTTTGGGTTCAGGAGAATGTGGTTGGGTTGCACATCCTTGTGAATGATGCCCTGACGGTGGAGGAGCCCGAGCGCCTTCGCAGCCCCAATCGCCACGACCAGCACCCGTTCGACAGGCCACCCCGCAGGTGAGAGCTGGTCGCGCAGGGACACGCCACCGAAGTCCTCGGTGACCAGGGCCGGCAGTCGGTCGTACCGGGCCAACTCGTAGTGGCGCACGACACCAGAGTCTTCGAGGCCTTCGCCGATTTCGAACTCGTGGCGGATCTTGGCCAAATCGCGGGGCGTCGAGCGCAGCGGAACCTTGATGATGACCGGGAGATTATCCCGCAATCGCAGGGCCCGGAAGACCCCGCCATGGGCTCCCCGATAAACCTCAGCGGACACCCGATAGCCGACGACCGAGACCATCGGCCCATGGAAGGTGAACCTGTGAGTAAATTGCGAGGAAAAAACGCCTCGGGCCGTCAGGGTTCCGGGTCCGCCCCTTGGGGGGGCTCGACCGGCAGGATGCGGATGCGGTCGCTATGGAAGACCGACAGGAAGGTGAAATCGACATCCTGCCAGGGCCGCGCCTCGTCATAGTACACGGTGACCTCGAAGTCGAGCTGCCGTGCTCGGTCCAGAAGTTGCGCCACCGGACCGAGCACTTCGGACTCCATGTGTTCCATGGGAGAGAAATCCAAGACCAGGCGTCGTCCGGTTCTCTGCATGTCGCCGAGAATCTGGGCGAGGAACGGTTCCAGGAAAACGGACGGTCGTACGTCGTGGCAACGCCCGGACCAGGCGACCCGCAGCAGGTTCTGATCCTCGTGCAGTTGCAAAACGAGGCCCCCCTCTCGGATCTCCTGAACGAAGCGCATCCTGTATGGGACGAAAGCCACGCCCATTGCCCGGCGGACACGATTTTATTTGCGTGTGACTATTTCCTCACGAATGGATCACCCGGGAGGGCGCCCTCGGGCTTTGCCAAGCTGACTTGACAGTGGCCCAGGGCCGCCAAGCCTGGCCCGGACCATGTCACTGGCGGCCACCATTCAGGACCTGTCCGCGCGAGCGGACGCCGCGCTCGCCGGCTGTTCGACTCCGGCTCAAGTGGAGGAATGGCACGTTCGCTACCTGGGGCGCAAAGGAGAGCTGACCGCGATTCTGCGCGGGCTCAAGGATGCCACGCCCGAAGAGCGTCGGACGGTCGGCCAACAGGCCAATCAGCTCCGGGCCGCCCTCGAAGAAGCGTACCACCGTCGTCGGGAAGCCATCACGGCGGCCGAACTGGCCGCGCGCCTGGAGTCGGAATGGCAGGATGCGCTGCGGCCCACGCGGGATCGGCGCGGCCGGTTGCATCCGCTCTCCCGCCTTCAATATCGCCTGGAAGACATCTTCACTTCGATGGGATTCCAGATCATGGACGGCCCCGAAGTCGAGACCGACGAGAACAACTTCGGTCGCCTCAACTTCTCCGACGACCATCCCGCGCGGGACATGCAGGACACGTACTGGACCGAATCCGGCCATCTGCTGCGCACGCACACTTCGCCGGTGCAGGTGCGGGCCATGGCGCGACTCGAACCACCGTTCGCCATCGTGGCCTCGGGGCGCGTGTTTCGGTTCGAGGAGCAGGATGCTTCGCATGAGAATACCTTCCATCAATTGGAGGGAATGCTGATCGACCGCGTGGTCTCGGTGGCGCACCTCAATCACGTGATGAAATCCTTTCTGGGAGCCGTTTTCGAGCGCGAAGTGCGCATTCGACTCCGACCGGGCTACTTCCCGTTCGTGGAACCCGGCTTCGAGCTGGATATGTCGTGCCTGCTCTGCGGTGGTTCGGGCTGCCGCGCCTGCAAGCAGAGCGGGTGGGTGGAATTGTTGGGGTGCGGTTTGGTTCATCCGAACGTGCTGCGTTCGGGTGGCATCGACCCCGCCGAATGGTCGGGCTTTGCCTTCGGTGTGGGCATCGACCGCCTGACCATGATGCTGCACGGCATCGAAGACATCCGGCATCTGATGTCGGGAAATCTGCGCTTCCTGGAACAGTTCTGAAGGCGGAGTCTGCATGAAGTTGTCCCTGAAGTGGTTATCCGAGCACGTCGATCTGCGTGGCATCGATCCAGCTGATGTGGCCGCGCGGCTCACGCGCTCCACGTGCGAGGTCGAAGGCGTGCACGAAACGTTCGCACACCTTGGGGACGTGGTCGTGGCGCGCATCCTGGCACGAGAAGCGCATCCGAACGCCGATCGTCTCTCGTTGTGCACAGTGGACACCGGAAAAGAAGAGCTCCGCATCGTCTGCGGCGCGCCCAACGCGGCCGAAAATCTGGTCGTGCCCCTGGCCGGCGTAGGCGTGAGGCTGCCCACTGCCGATGGTTTCCTCGAAATCCGGGAAGCCAAGATCCGTGGCGTGGAGTCGCGCGGCATGCTCTGTGCTGCTTCCGAGTTGGGTCTTGCTGATTTTGTGGGGGAGAGTTCCGGCCTGCTGGTCTTGAACACGGAAGGGGCGGACGCGCCGCGCTTGGGAACGAGCCTTGCGGAACTCTTTCCTCTCCACGATTTCGTTTTCGAGATCGACAACAAGTCGATCACGCACCGACCGGACCTGTGGAGTCACTACGGCTTTGCCAGGGAGTTGGCCCTGCTTTTCGACCGCAAGTTGGGTCCGGATCCACTGGGCGGTTCCACGGCCCCCAAGCGACCTGCTTCCAAGAAAACCAAGAAGGCTCAGGCGACCGGCGGACCCGGCGCGCGCAAGATCCGCATCGAAAAGGGCGCGGCCAAAGCGTACTTCGGACTGGCCTGCGAAGGAGTGCGGGTCGCGGCGTCTCCACTGTGGATGCGCGCGCGACTGTTCACCGTCGGGCAGCGGCCCATCAACAATCTGGTGGATGCCTCGAACTACCTCATGCTCGAAAGCGGCCAGCCCAACCACGTTTTCGACGCGCGCACGTTGCGCGGCGACACAGTGCAGGTGCGTCGCACGACGGAAGGGCGCGTTTTCACGACGCTCGATGGTGTCGAGCGTGAGCTGCCGAGCGGCACCGTGCTGATCGAGGATGTGGGCCCAGAAGGTGCGCGCGCCGTGGCCATGGGCGGAATCATGGGCGGCCTGGACAGCGCCGTCATGGACGACACGTCGGCTGTCTTCCTCGAATCGGCAAGCTTTCATCGCGAGGACATCCGCCGTACGCTGGGGCGCACGGCGCTGCGGACAGACAGCGCGGTCCGCTTTGAAAAGGGTCAGGATCCATCGCGCGCCCGTCCGGCTCTTCTGCGGCTCGTCGAGTTATTGCGCCTGACCTGCCCGGGGCTGCGGGTGGGCGCCATCACCGGCGAGATGCCGGAAGGTCCCAAGGAGAACCGGATCCGACTTTCTGTGGATTTCGTCAACGCGCGACTGGGACTCGCCCTGAAGCCCGCGCAGGTAAAGCGCACTTTGGAGAGGCTGGGTTTTCGTACGGCCTCCGCCAAAGGCCCGGGCGGCCCGCTCGTGGTCACGGCGCCGAGCTACCGTTCCCAGTACGACGTCGTGATACCGGAGGATGTCGTAGAGGAGATCGGCCGAATCGTCGGGTACGACAACATCGAGCCCACCTCACCACTTCTGGCCGCGCGTCCCGTGCCGGTCAACACCGTGCGTTCGCTGGAACGTCGCGTCAAAACCTTTCTGGCGGCGGGCGGATACTTTGAAACAAATAACTATTCCTTCGCTCGGGTGGAGGACAATCGGCGTTTCGGCGAAGCCGGAATTCGGCTGCGAAACCCTTCGTTTCAGGACCGGGACCGCCTGCGGGTCAGTCTGATCCCGGGGATTCTGCGTCAGGCAGCCGCCAACCAGGATCGTTTCGGCGACGTGCGTTTGTTTGAACTCGGCCGGGGTTATCTCCCCCGCGCGGGGGCGGAAACGCCCGTGACGGAGCAGCGGTCGGTCGCACTCCTCCACGTTCCCGATGGCGCGGAGAGCGCCGCGCATCCGGGTCCGTGGGAGGCTACGGATTCATACGTATATACACATTTTCTGCAGTCGCGCGATCTGCTGTCGGCCCTACTTTCCGAGCTGATGGGGGACGGCGCCTCCCGAATGGAATCAGTCGCCTCGGGACCCGAGGCCGCTCCCTTTCATCCCGGGTGCCGAGTGCAGTGGACGGTCGGTGATCGCATCGTGGCCCGAGCCGGCGTTCTGCATCCTGCCTGGCAGGTGGATTTCGACCTGAAGCGGCCCGCGGTCCTCGCGTTGATTGACATGGACGCGCTGCACGCCGGCACGCTGGCGCGCCACGATCGCTATACGCCACCGTCCCCGTTTCCGGAGTCGTTTTTCGAGGTGTCGGTGCTGTTGGACGAGAATGCTTCCACCGCCGAGCCGCCGCGCATCATCGCGGCTCTGGCCGAAGACCGCATCCGACAGGTCCAACTGCTCGCGCTGTTCCGGGGCGAACAGCTACCCGCGGGCAAGAAGTCAGCCAGCTACCGAATTGCGTGCGGCCGCCCGGAGGGCACTCTCTCGGGAGAGGAGGTCCAGGAATTGATGACCCGCACGGTGGCCGCGCTCACCGCGGCCGGCATGCCGCTGCGCTGAAACGCCACGGCGGCGAGCGCGGCGCGGCCCTTTGTCTTCGGGCGCAGGACCGAATGTCATTTGCCGCGTATGACTTCGAATCTCCGAGCTGTCGGAACATGCTGCATCAGAGTCTTGTCGAGGCTCCAGACGTAGCACCTGCTTTCCTCCGAAACGAAAAGAATAGCAGAGTCGGTCAGTGCCAAACCTCGGGCGGCAAGACGGTGGAGCGCCGAGAATTGCCCGGCTGCTATCAGCAATTCTGGATGCGCAATTCTCGGCGTGTTGCGCCAGTAGCTCATCAAGCGTGCCGTCTCTGCTTTGTTGCGGCAGCCTTGTAGCAGTTCGCCAAAGATGGGTTCTATCGTGTAGACCTGACCACCGTCGAGCAGGCCGGCAAGTTCTGACGCGTTCGGCTCCCTACCCCGGAAGAAATCGATCCAGACGCTCGTGTCAACGAGGATCATCCTCGGCTTCTTCTGAGTTGGCGGACCTTCGCGGCCGTGAAACCGGGCTGAAAACGCAGGGGCCTTTTTCGGGTCACCCTGTTGAGTTCGCGGATTCGCTGAAGGGCCAGCCATTCACCGAGGGCAAGTTTCAGCGACTCCGTCACATTCCCGCCACCCGAGCGCTTCTGGACTTCGGTAACCATGTCGTCCGGGAGCAAAGCAGTCACTTTCATACGACGATGAATCGATAGGTCGGCGTATCTGTGCAAGCCAATTTTTGGGTCCGCATCCGCGGGGGATCGCGCCCACCCGACCTCGGGCAGTAGCGACTTCCTGTCGCACTGCCCGAGGGCGCGCCGTCCTGGCGCGCTGTTCGGGAGGGCGCGCTCACTAAGACCAAGAATCAGGATGTGGGACACTGGCTGAATGGCACGCGCACGAGCTCTTGCGAGTGTGCAGCGGGCTATGCCCGCGGGCGGCGCAGCCGCATGCCAGACTCATGGGATGAGCAACGAGGACAGGATGTCCGAGCGTTTCGCGGAGCGGAGCCAAATCGCGCGCCTGGGGAGCACAGGACGTGCGAGTCAGGCGCGCCCAAGAATGAGTTGAATGGCACCT
>CAZPFB010000024.1:0-36211 GCA_964585735.1 uncultured Leptospiraceae bacterium | reverse complement strand
CGAAATGCAGCAGCGGGCGCAGCCCGCGCGGCGGCGCAGCCGCGTGCCAGACTGATGGCATGCGCAGCGAGGCAGGGATGCCGAGCGTAGCGCAGAGCGTGAGCAGATCGGCGACGTGGGGGAGCACAGGACGTGCGAGTCAGGCGCGCCCAAGAATGAGTTGAATGGCACCTGCATGAGCGCAGCGAAATGCAGCAGCGGGCGCAGCCCGCGCGGCGGCGCAGCCGCGTGCCAGACTGACGCGATCAGCAGCGAGGCAGGGATGCCGAGCGTACCGCAGAGCGAAAGCAAATCGCGCGCCTGGCGGAGGCAGGATGCCGGAGCGGGGCGCGCATTTATTCGAACGAAAAAAAACCGCCGGTTACCCGGCGGTCGTTTCTCCAGTCCGTGGACTGTAGCTTGCGAATCAGACAGGCTTTTTTGCTCCAGGAGCAGCCGCCGGTTTTCCGGCAACGACGCCCTGGGCCTGGCTTTGCAGATCGGCTGCCGTCTTCTTGATGTAGTCGGTCAGCTCTTCCATTTTCGCGTTGAGGTCGCGCATGCGCTCCTCACCGAGCACGCCTTTCAGTTGCGCAAGAACCTGTGTGTAGTTCTTCTGCGCTTCTGCCATCACAGCGGCAAACGTCGAATCGGCACGTTCCGAAACGTCTTTGATGCTGCGGATGGTGTTATCCAGAACCTCGCGGATCTTCACGGCGGCTTCCGACGTGTCGGTGGCGCCTTTGGCTTTGAGTTCTTCGAAAGACTTCTCGACGTTCGCCAGAGCGGTCTTGAAGTTCTCTTCACCAGCCTTGAACAGGCCGATTCCGGCGTTCAGGATATCTTGGATGTTTTTTTCCAACATGGTCGCGGTCTCCTTTTTTGCGATGCACAGATTCTATGGTGCGCCGCATCAAAGATCAAGCACTTTTTCGAGGCGCGCCTAGAAAAAAAGTCGGGACGGGCGTTGGCAGCCAGACTTGGGTGATTTCATGCGACATAATCCTTGCCGGAGGCGTCGCATCGAGCGTGGGAGTCTTGGGGGACAAAATTGGCTTTACGGTCCATTCTGAACTGGGTGTGTGACCGGTTTGGGTTTTTTGGCGAACCGTCGCCGATTGGATCACTTTTCGGGAACAACAACCAATGGACAAAAAGAAACTCAAGGGCTTCAAAGACCTGCTCCTTCAGGCCAAGGCTGCCGTGCTCAAAGAGCTCGAGGTCGAACAGGAATACATGGTCTACAACGAGGAGGGGGACTTGGTCGATATCGCGGACTCGCACATCAACAACCAGCTCATCAATCGCCTCTCCGATTTGGATCGCGAAAAGCTGGAGCAGATCGACCACGCGCTCTCGAAGATCGAGGACGGGAGCTACGGCGTTTGCGAAGGTACCGGGAAGGTCATCCCGGAGGCGCGCCTCAAAGCAATCCCTTGGACGCCCTACACCCGCGAACACGCCGAGGAATTGGAAAAGCGGGCCCGCAACATGGGCTGAAATGCAAAGACGGGCGGCCCGCCGGACCGCCCGCAGAGGCCGTTTCTTTCAGCCTCCCTTGCTCTCCATGATCTTGCGCCACTCCGCGCAATCCGGAACGTTGTTGCTCATGATGGCCTCGCAGGAGGCTTTCGGGAAGGCCTTCATGCAACGCATGGCCTGAGCCTTCTCTGCGTCGGTGAGCTTCTTCCAGAGGTCATCCTCAGCTTTGGCGCTCTTGCCTTTGCGCACCATCTCCCGGCACTTCTCTTCGTTCATCATCTGGCCTTTGGCCATGTCCCGCACGTTGGCGGGCATCTTCTCGAGCTGCTTGTTCTGGCATTCCACCATCTTGCCGCACATGGAGTCCGCGAACTCCTTGGCCATGGCCTCCGGCGACGATGCCGTGCCCATGGATTGGCTGCCATCGCCTTTCTTGCAGGCCAGGAAGGCGACGAGCGCGAGAACGGAAAACACGAACAGGGTACGTTTTGTCATGACCGGAGGCTCGGTTGACCCATAACAGGGGCAAGGACGAAAGCACCGAGGCGACCTGATTTTGTGCGATTCCGGGATGGTTTTCTTCCTTAACTAAATGATTGCGCGCAGCGGCCCGGTTCGTCGCAATGGTCTTCCTGTGGGCGCGGTTATGTCCCGCCCCGGAGGTGTATGGCTGCCGAAACCGCCAAAAGCAAAACGCCCGGCCAGTACGATGCCAGCCACATTCGCATCCTCGAGGGCCTCGAGGCCGTACGCAAGCGGCCCGGCATGTACATCGGCACGCAGGACGCCTCGGGCCTGCACAAGATGGTGTACGAGGTGGTCGACAACTCCGTGGACGAAGCCATGGCGGGGTTCGCCACCACCATCGACGTTCGCATCCTCGAAGACAACGTGATCGAAGTGCGGGACGACGGTCGCGGCATCCCCGTGGACATCCACCCCGAAGCAGGCGTTCCCACGCTCGAAGTGGTGATGACCAAGCTGCACGCCGGCGGCAAGTTCGGGGACGGAGGCTACGAGATCACCGGCGGTCTGCACGGTGTGGGCGTTTCCGTCGTCAACGCGCTCTCGGAATGGCTGGAGGCCGAGGTGCACAAGGACGGTCGGGTCTACTTCCAGAGATACCTGCGCGGAAATCCGGAAGCGCCCATGAGCCAAAAGCCGGACGCCACCAAGCACCGCGGCACCGTCGTACGTTTCAAACCGGACGCTTCCATCTTCACCACGACCGAGTTCAAGTTTTCGCTTCTGAAACATCGCCTGGAGGAGATGGCCTTTCTCAATAAGGGTATGCGCATCAACGTCACCGACGAGCGTGGCGGCGCCTCTTCCGAAAAAAAAGCCGAGTTTCGCTACGACGGCGGGATCCTGGAGTTCGTGCAGAAACTCACCGCCAAGCGAACGGTACTCCACAAGAAGCCCATCTACTTCGAAGGCAAGCACGAACATCTGCGCGCAGAAGTGGCTATGTGCTACACGGACGGACAGCACGAGCAGGTCCTGTGTTTCACGAACGGCATCAACAACATCCTCGGTGGTACGCACCTCGAAGGTTTCCGGGCTGCCGTGACGCGCACGCTCAACGACTACCTCAAGAAAGACGAGGGACTCAAGCGCAAGCTCAACCGTAGCTTCTCCGGTGATGACGTACGCGAAGGCCTGATCTGCGTCATCAGCGTGAAGATTCCCGAACCGCAATTCAACTCGCAGACCAAAGAGAAGCTGGTGAACGCCGAAGTGCGGGGCCTCATGCAGACGCTCACAACGGACCGGCTCACCCTGCATCTGGAAGAGAACCCCGGCGAAGTGCGGCCGATTCTCGAAAAGTGTATCCTTTCCAGCCGCGCCCGCGACGCGGCCCGCAAGGCGCGTGAGCTGGTGACGAAGCGCAAAGGCGTCCTCGAAGGCGGCGGTCTGCCCGGCAAGCTGGCGGACTGTTCCGAAAAAGACCCCGGGAAGTCCGAGCTGTTCCTGGTCGAAGGTGACTCCGCGGGCGGCTCGGCCAAGCAGGGACGCAACCGCGAATATCAGGCCATCCTGCCGTTGAAAGGCAAGATCCTCAACGTGCACAAAGGTCGAGACGACAAGATCCTCGAAAACGAGGAGATTCGCACGCTGGTCACAGCCATCGGCATTGGCATCGGCGAAGAAATCGACCTCGAACGATTGCGGTACCACAAGATCGTGATCATGACGGACGCGGACGTGGATGGTTCGCACATTCGCACGCTGCTGCTCACGTTCTTCTTCAAGAAGATGCGTCCGCTGGTGGACGGCGGCTTTCTCTACATCGCGCAGCCACCGCTCTACCTGGTCTCGAAGGGCAAAGACCGACAGTACGCATTCACCGATCAGGAGAAGGACCGCATCGTTGCGGACTACAACTCCGACAAGACCGTCGTGCAGCGCTACAAAGGCCTCGGGGAGATGAATCCCGAACAGCTCTGGGAAACCACCATGGATCCTGAGAGGCGCGTCATGCTCAAGGTTTCGCCGATCGACTACGACGAGTCCGGCAACATCGAGCGCATCAATCGTGTTTTCGATGTCCTGATGGGGGATGACGTGCAACCGCGGCGTCGCTTCATCGAAGAAAACGCGCGAGAAGTCGCGCATCTCGATCTTTAGGCGGGCGCAGGCCGCCGCCCGCCCTAGATCCAGGAGAGCTTGGGGGTTCGATGAGTGCCGGGCTGGACGTATTTCATCCGCTGATCGCGCGTTGGTTTGCCGGGCGGTTCGGCGGGCCCACGGAGATTCAACAGCGGGCCTGGCCGCATATTGCTGCGGGCGAACACGTTTTCGCCACGGCGCCCACCGGGAGCGGCAAGACGCTCACCGCGTTCCTCTACGCCATCCACAGTCTGGTGGTCGAAAAGTCTGAGGCAGGCCAAGGGGCCGGGTCTGAAGAAAGGACCGTCGGGTCGCGGGTTCTGTACGTATCGCCGCTCAAGGCACTCAACAACGACATTCAGGTAAACCTCGAGCGTCCCCTCCAAGAGCTGCGCGACTTCTTTGCCGCCTCGGGCGTCGCCTTTCCCGAGATTCGCGTGAGCGTCCGCAGCGGAGATACGCCCGCCGCCGAACGCAGGCGGATGTTGCGCAGACCGCCGGAGATTCTGATCACGACTCCCGAAAGCCTGAACGTTCTTCTGACCACGGCTGCCGGCCGCGAAATGCTCTCGGGTCTGCGCACGGTGATACTTGATGAGATCCACAACACCGCGGACAACAAGCGCGGAACGTATCTCATGACGGCCATCGAACGCCTGACGCGTGAGAGCGGGGAATTTCAGCGAATTGCACTTTCGGCCACGGTCCGGCCGATCGAGGAAACGGCGCGTTTCGTGGCGGGTTATCGTCTCCTGCAGGCGGGCGGGGAGGCCACCTACGAGCCCAGAAAAATCCGAATCCTGTCCGCGCCGAACACGAAGCGCTACGACGTCTCGGTGTGCTTTCCCACGGCCGGAGGTGAGCCCGGAGACGCCGATGCCTGGTGGCGCGCGATCATCGCCGATTTTCGGGGCATCATTTCCCGAAACCGCTCCACGCTCTTCTTCGTGAACAGCCGGAGGATGGCTGAGAAGATCACGCGCCTGCTCAACGAAGACCTGGACAGCGATATCGCGTACGCACACCACGGTTCGCTTTCGCGCGAGGTTCGGCTGGCCGTGGAGCAGCGACTCAAGTCCGGAGCGCTGGCGGCCATCGTGGCCACCGGCACGCTGGAATTGGGCATCGACATTGGCGAAGTCGACGAGGTGGTGTTGGTCGAGACGCCGGGAGAAGCTTCGTCGGCCACGCAGCGCATCGGCCGCGCTGGCCACGGTGTGGGTCAGGTTTCGCGTGGCAGTTTCTATCCGCTTCACGCGCGCGACTTTCTGGACGCTGCGATTTCAGCGGAGTGTGTCCGCTCGCGCGCCATTGAAGCCGTGCGCATTCCGCAAAGCCCGCTGGATGTGCTTTCGCAGGTGCTGCTTTCGATGTGTCTGGAAGTTTCGCTTTTTCCCGATGAACTGTACGATTTCATCCGGACCTGCACACCGTTTCACGAACTGGAGCGCCGGCGATTCGATCTCGTCGTGGATATGCTGACCGGGAGGTACGCCGATCGACGCATACGTGAATTGCGGCCGCGCCTCGTTCACGACGGCGAGCGTTTGCGTTCGGTGGAGGGCGTGCGCGCTCTTATCTACCGGTCCGGCGGCGTCATTCCGGATCGCGGCTACTTCACCCTTCGCGCCACGCCCACCCGGGATCGCGTTGGCGAGCTGGACGAGGAGTTCGTGTGGGAGCGCTCCATCGGCGATGTCTTCCCCATGGGCAATCGGCTCTGGCGCATCGAGCGCATTACCCACAATGACGTCGAAGCTACCGCCGTGAGCCGCGGTACCGTTACGGTGCCTTTTTGGCGTGCGGACGAAGTCAATCGCGGATTCTTTTTCTCGGAGCGCGTGGGGCTGTACATCGAGCAACTGGAAGCTCGGCTGGATGAGCCCGACCTGCCCGCGGAGCTTGCACAATCGGGGGAGCTTTCGCCCGGGGCGGCAGAGGCAATTGTCACTTTACTCAGACAGCAGCGTGACCAGAGCGGAATGCCGCTGCCCCATCGACATCGCGTGACCGTCGAGGTCTACGTCGGTCAGAAGGGACAACCGGAAACGCAGGTGGCGATTCACACCTTCTGGGGGGGTCGCCTGAATCGGCCGCTCGGCCTGATACTGTCGGCTGCGCTCGAAGAGCAGATGGGTCGGCGGGTTCGCGCCTTCCACACGAACGACAGCGTACTCCTGATCGTCCCTGAAGAGTTCTCCCTCGTGGAGGTGCTGCGCGACATCCCACCGGAGAAGGTGCTTCCGCTTCTGAGACGTTCGGTGGAGAGTACGGCCTTCTTCGGAGCGCTGTTTCGCCACGCCGCGCAGCGCTCGCTGCTCATCCCCCGACGTTCGTTTGGTGAGCGGATGCCGCTGTGGATGAGTCGCGTACGCTCCAAACGTTTGTTCGAAGCGGTGGCCACGTCAGGGGACTTTCCCATCCTGCTCGAGGCCTGGCAGGACTGTCTCGGGAGCGCCTTCGAGCTGCCGGCGCTTGCGGGTCTCCTGGAAGAGCTTTCAGACGGTCGCATCAACGTCGAGCAGCGGCGCGTGGAGAGCCCGACACCACTGGCCCGGGAGTTGGTGTGGCGCGAAACGAACGTGCTCATGTACGCAAACGACGCGCCCGGCGGTCGAATTCGATCGGCGCTCGACGACGACCTGGTGCGGCTCGCCGCATCAGATGGTCAGGGCCACTCGTTTGCCGACGACACGGTTGCCGCACTCCGCGCGCGCCTGGAACGCACGGCCACCGGCTATGCGCCCGGGGAATGGCGCGACGCACTGTTGCACATAGAGGAACGCGCCTGGGTGGGGGCCGATGAATGGGACCGGCTGATTGCGGCCATCGAACGAGAGCATGGCGCGCCCGCGCTCCAGGAGTTGCTTGCGGAGCTCGAAGAGCGGGTGTGCTGGCTTTCCACGATTCGCGAAGAACGCACACTGAGCCAGGGTCCGGGCGCGGATGGTTCTTGGGGAGTCACCGGCCGGCACGACGCGGTAAGAGTGGGCACGATTCTGCATGCGTTCACGACGACCGGCGAGGATCCTCCGGGGGATCGGGTTCTTGGTTTTCTTGCGCAGTGGGCGGTCGCGCCGGTTTGCGTGTCCCCAACGGTACTCAGGAAGGTGTTCGGCATCGACGAAGAGCGGGCGCGACTTCTTCTGCTGAGTGCCGCGGAACGCGGGCTCCTCCAGTCGGCCCGCTTCGGCGCGGACGAGGAATTCGGATGGCTCCTTCCCGAAAACATGGAACGGTTGTTGCGGGCGCGTCGCACGGCGGCGCGTACGAGAGATTCGGTCCTGCCCCTCTCCGATCTGCCGCTTTTCCTCGGGCGCCTGCACGGGATGACGCGGGAGGAGGACGCGACTGCGGCCTCGCCCGAAGAATCCATGGAGTCGCTGCGCGCAGCGCTCGAACGGCTCTTTGCTTTCGTGGCGCCTGCGGACGTTTGGGAATCCGACCTGCTCTCCGACCGCGTCGTTGGCTATCGCCCCGCGCTGCTCGATGGGCTCCTGCGCGAATCGGATCTCATCTGGACGGGAGCCGGCCGCAGGCGCCTGCGCTTTTTGTTGGAAGATGACCTGGAGTTGCTGGAGGCGCGAGGGGCCGAACTGCCCGAGTTGCTGCAACCGTTGATGCGCGGCGGCCGTTTTCTGGTTTCCGATCTTTCACAGAGTGGACCGACAGCGGGCCAAGTGTACGAAGCGCTCTGGAATGGTCTTTGGGCAGGGCAACTCACCTGCGAGTCTTTCGAGAGTGTGCGCCGTTCGTTGTGGGGTTCTGCGCGCGCCTCGGAGAGTAGCCGACCCCGCGCCGCCGATCGCTGGAAGCGCAGCCGGCCATCCGGAGAGTACTGGCGCAGCCTGACCGCGGCCCGGGACTCGCTGGGCCAAAACTCAGCGGGCCACGACGCTGTCGCCCGACTCGAGCAGGACCGCGATCGCGCCCGCGTGTTGCTCGGTCGCTACGGCATCGTGTTTCGGGAGCTGCTCCATGCAGAGAGTCCGGCTTTTCGGGGGAGCCAGATCTTTCGCGCGCTCCGGCTCATGGAGCTTTCCGGCGAAGTTGTCGGCGGCCACTTCTGGGAAGGTGTATCCGGTTGGCAGTTCGCGTCGCAGCGGGCCCTGCGGGTCCTCGGCGAGTGGCGGGAGCCGGGAGATGCGCTGTGGTGGCACAACGCCGTCGATCCCGTCGCCTGCACCGGCCCGCGCTACGCCCCCTTCCAGAGCCGACTGCCCGCACGCCTGCCGACTTCGCGCTTGCTCTATCGTGGCGCGTCGCCCTTCTTGACAGCGCGCAGGCAGGGCCGTGAACTCGAGCTCTGGGAATCGCCCGAGGCGTGCGACTCATCGGAGCTGGAGCCCTTCTGGTCGCACATGCAGGGAGCACTTCCCAAACGCGCGCCCGTGATCGTGGAGAAAGTCAACGCAGTCCCGGTGATCGGCAGCCCCTACGAGGCCCTGCTTCTTTCGTGCGGCTTTCGGCGGGACCAGAATCGCCTGGTTCGCTGGAAGCACACGGCGTTGGAGCAGGAAGCCGCGCGAGCTTCGGCGCCCCCGCGAGGTTGGTCATGAAGAGACTCCTGCTTCTGCGCCACGCGAAATCCTCGTGGGACGAACCGGGCCTGCGCGACGAGGAGCGGCCGCTCGGGCAACGCGGCATCCGCGATGTGCCCCGCATTGGCCGCTATCTGGACTCGCACGGTCTGCGTCCGGACCTGGTCTGGTGTTCGCCCGCCGAACGCGCGCGCGCCACGGCTTTCGGAGTGGTGGCGCAGTTCGAGTCCGCGCCGCCCGTCGAATTTGTCGACGCCCTCTATGCGGAGGATGTGCACGCGATTCACAGAAAAGTCTCAGCCTGCGAGGATACCGTCGCCTGTCTGATGCTCGTGGGTCACTTCCCTCAGCTGCAACTGCTGCTTGAAGAGATGACCGGGCAGGCGTTTGCGTACCGGAAGTTCCCCACGTGTGCCGTCGCCGTGTTGGATTTTGCCGTGCAGAGTTGGGCGGACGTGCTCGAGCGGGAAGGGCGTTTCGAACATTTCGTCCGGCCCCGTGATCTCAAAGATTGACGCTGCCCCGGAGGCGCCCATGAAGGCCATCGCATTCACCCGTTACGGCCCACCTGAGTTGCTCAGGATAGGAGAGCGACCGAAGCCCGTCCCGAAAAAGGATGAGCTGCTCGTGGCGGTGCGCGCGGCCTCGGTCAACGCGGCGGACTGGCACGTGGCGCGGGCGTCGCCGTTCTTCGTGCGCTTCATGGTCGGCGGATTGCTGCGTCCCGCCGACAGCCGCTTTGGAGCAGACATGGCCGGAGTCGTGGAAGCGGTCGGCACCGAGGTCGACGAATTCTCTCCGGGGGACGAAGTGTTCGCCGACCTCTCCGATTGCGGTTGGGGCGCGTTCGCCGAGTACGCCGCCGTTCCGGCGCGGGTCGTGGCCCGAAAGCCACGCGGCGTGAGCTTCGAGCAGGCCGCCGCCGTCCCGCTCGCCGGTGTGACCGCGCTTCAGGCTCTTCGAGACACCGGACGACTCCAGAAAGGCGAACGCGTGCTCATCAACGGCGCGGGTGGCGGCGTAGGTTCGTTCGCCGTGCAGATTGCGCGCGCACTCGGCGGACAGGTAACGGCGGTGACCGGCCCGGAGAAACTGGAGTTCGTGCGCGCGCTCGGCGTGGATGCAGTTTTCGATTACAGGCACACCGACTTCACGCGCGAGGCGGAACGCTACGACCTCATCCTCGACTTGGGCGCTTTCCGCTCTCTGCGTGCCGTGCATCGCGCGCTTGCGCCCGGCGGTCGCTACGTGGCGGTGGGTGGTTCCACCGCGCTGCTTTTTCGGATCATGATCTACGGCGCTGCGTACGGGAAGCTCTGCGGGCAAACCTTTGGGGCCCACATGGCCAGGCCGAATGCGGCGGACCTCGCCTTTCTTGCGGCGCTCATCGAGAGCGGACAGGTGAAGCCTCAGATCGACAGGACGTTTCCGTTAGCTCAGGCGGGGGAGGCGATTGCCTACTTGGAGACAGGGCGCGCGCGGGGGAAGGTGGCGCTGACGGTCGCATGACGCCGGGGCCTGGGGCTGGCCAAAGGGACGCACAGCGCTCTTCTTTGCAACAGGCACGATTAGGTCAGCTTCTTGAGGCGGCCTAAGAATCAATGACGAGGAATTCGCATTCGGGTTGGTACAAGAAGCAGCCGAAGAGCGAAGCTGGTATCCGGAAGTAATGCGGAGTGGCGGGCTGGATCTTGTTAGTAGCAGGATGATAACAGTGGTAAACCGAGGAGCCGCCAACATTGGTTGAGGCACCCCGACCCCGGTTTGCCACCGCGCTCGATCAACAGTGCGCGCGTGCGGGCGTCGGCCGCTTTGTCAAGTGCGGTCTTACACCGAATGCAATCTGAGGCTGTTGTGCCGCTCTGGTGCTGGGCGTTAACATCCGCGCCTTTGTCCAGCAGGAGGCGAACCATGTCGAGGTGCCCTCTTTCACTTGCAACGATGAGGGGTGTAGACCCGCCGCGCGACATTGCCTGTGCTCGGAAATGGACGTCCGCGCCGGCATCGATGAGCAGCAGGCAGCGATTGTTGTCGAACATTGAAATGTTGGGGTTGATTGTAATTGCCCTCGTGTATTCCGCAATTTGTTCGGTCGATTCGCTATCGGGACGGAGATAGGCAGCTGAAAACCAACCGTATTCTGTGTCGGGAGCAATTTCGAGGATCTTCTGCCGTAGTGCGCGCTTCTTGAAGGCGTCTGCAGGCCCAACTTCCACCCCAGCCCGCCCACAAAAAGCAAGCGGTCGCCTGCTTCACATCCCCCTGGATGCTCACAAACGACCGCCGCTTGTCTGTCTGCTGCGGAGCCCTGGCCGGGCGACCGCCTACGGCACGAACGGACTCAGTGCCGCAGTTCCGTATTCAGCCGATACGACTTGGCCTTGAAGAACTCGGCCGCATAGCGCGCCGCTTCTTCCGGGTCGTAGTACGCACAACTGAAGATGTCCAGGTAGACCCGGTTCGTCAGATTCGCGAAGTGCCCCGAGATGAGGGACGTTTCGATGAGCTGCACGAGCGAGTAGCCCGCCACGCGCTCGTCTTCGCCGAAGTTGACGATGATCGGATCCCCGAAACGCTTCACGTTGAGGCGATCGCACAGCTCGTACGTGAAAGCACGGATGGCCTCCCCGTCCCGGATGATGTCCGGGTCACAGTCGTGCAGGTCGAGATTCGTGTCGATTCCCCAAGCGCCCGTCTCTTCGAACTGGCGCATGAACGAATCGTTTTCGTGGATATCCTTGTGCTTTTCGGCCAGCCAAGAACTGAAGTAGCCGCGGTAGCGGTGACGCACTTCCGGCAGTTCGTGGTCCGTGCCCAGGATGTGGCGACGGCAGAGCTGCGAGCCGCAATTGCAGAGCCACTCCTGGTCGTAGGTTTCGGCCATGGCGTAGTCGAACGTCAGTTCTTCCCCCGCCATGATGTCCCGCATGGCCACGAGGCCGATCTGGCCCCGGAAGCCGAGGTTGGGTTCGCAGCTGTGGTTGAAGTATTCGGCGTCGTCCACGGCCTCGAGGCTGCCCGGTCCGATGTAGAGGGCCTCGTCAATCTGGAGCAGGTAGTGCTTCAGTTCCCGGGAAAGCCCCTCCAGGGCCGTCTCCGGGTAGATGACGCCGCCCCACATGGCCACGACTTCCCCTTTCGAGATGGGACTGCGGGAGAATACCCCGCTGCCGGCCCGTTCGCTTCGGCGTACCTCGGCGGCGGGATGGATGTAGGATTGTAGCAAAGGCGCAGTGAGAGTCCTGAGTGCTTGCATTTTAGCTCCTCCTTGCAGTTGATCCCGGGTCAGGCGAGAACCTGCTCCAGTGTCCGGACCTCACCCAGATGTCTCTGGGCGGGGTCGATGATACCGCGGGCAACCCGACGGACTTCCATGTCTCCCGGCTGGAATACCTTCCGCAGCAGCTCAAAAGCCCGATCCATGGTCATGTCATGGCTGCAGGTGAAGAGGTCCAGGGCCGCGTAGCCCAATTCCGGCCAGGTGTGGATGCTGAGGTGCGATTCCGCGATCACGATGACCCCGGAGACACCCTGAGGAGCAAACTTGTGGAATTTTTGGTCGATGATGGTGGCGCCAGCGTGCCGAGCCGCTTCGAGGAGCGTGCTCCGGATCTGGTCTTCATCATCCAGTATGTGTGCGTGACAATCGTAGAGTTCGATGAGATAGTGATCCCCGAGCGGTCTGTTCATTTACCCACCTACCTGAATCCAGAGTTCTGGTTTTTGTCCGAGCGCCTGGGCGCCGGTTTCCCGTTTCGTTTCATAGTTTCTTCCCTCCCAAGCCCCGAGCTTGTGGTAAGGCAAGCTGCGCCTATCACGGAACGCCAAAAAAGTAAAGAAAAAAAGCGAAGCGCCCGGAAAATGTTTATGTCGCATAGGGCGGGTACCCGTACGGGGTATGGGTTAGGGTAATCGCTTGTATAGTATATGGTTGAGGTCTGCCAGGTATGCGATTCGCGCCGTGACGCGTGTTTTCGGGGTTGGCGCCGACCTGAAGCGGGCTGCCCCCGCGTGGGGGCCGCGCGGGCGAGAAGAGGCCTTCCGAATGCCGCAATCCCATGTGAGATCAGGCAACTGACGTCCCTGTACCTCCCCCTTCCGGTCACAGACGCAGGCGCGCGCCGACATAGAAGCCCTGCAGGCGGTCCTCCGCCCAGCGCGTCGGTGCCTGCCAGTCCGTCTGGAGGGTGTAGGGAATGGTCAGCGTGTGGTAGTGCACGGCCCGAAACCAGAAGCGGGTCTGGGTGAAGCCCACGAGGAGCGCCACGTTCTGGCGGGGCTCCCAGCCCACGTGGAGGTCCAGGTCGTGTCCCTGTCGCAGGGCGCGGGCGCCCGGGGCGACGGAGCGCCAGAGAACATCACCCTCGGGCGAGGTGAAGCTTTGTTCCTGCAGATAAGGACCGCGCAGGTAGAAGAGACTGCCGCGCGCACCTACGAGCCACGCAGTTCGCACCCGAAACTCCAGGGCGGCGGTGAACTGGGGTCCGCGCGTCGTCAGGATCTGACGGAAGGTGCTCCCGCTTTGGCCAAAGTCTTCCTCTGTTCGCAGGCGGCGCAGGCCCAGCCCCGCCTGCATCGATAAGCGATCGCCGCCGAAGAGCCGGCGCTCCAATACGACTCCGGAGTCATTGCGCTCGAGGGGAAGATCGAAAGTCGACGTCCCGGCGCCATATTCTCCGGCGTAGTCGTAGCTCGTGCCGTGAAGGACCAACTGCGCGTGGTGCAGACGCACTTCCCAAGCAGGATTCAGGGCGACTGCTATGGCCAAGGGCGTCATCTGGCCTTCATTGTCGCGCAGCTCGGTGCGGAGGAGTCCCGGTCTGCTCGCGTATGCTGCGAAGTCATGGGGTCTGTACGTGAAGCTCTGGTGGCGCGCCTCCAGCATCATGGTTGTCGCAGCCGCACGAGGGGCTGCGGAAGGGGCCGGAGCAGCCTTGCGCGATGCCGAAGCGGGCGCTGGCGAATCGGGCGCAGCGCCAAGGCTGGCCATGCAAAAGGGCGCGAGGCCCAAAAGAGCGGCCAGCAAGAAAGCGCCCAGACTCCCCGGGAAAGATCTCATAGCTCGAAGCGCGCTCCCAGGTAGAATCCCGAAACCCGGTCTGGTATCCAGGTCGTCGGCGGGGCCGTGAAGGTGAAGGCTTCGTAGGGAGTCGTTATCACGTTGGAGTTGTTCGCGCGGAACCAGTGGAACGTATTGTGGAAGCCCACGAGCACCGTGGCGCCGGGCAGAGGAGACCAGCCCGCGTGCAGGTCGACGTCGTAGCCCAGGCGGTATGCTTTGGTACCCGGGGCCACGGCTTCCTTGTAGGCGTAATTGTACCCGTGCCCAAAACTTACCGTGGCGTACTCGGAATAGTAGGGTCCCCGCAGAAAGAAGCCCTCCAACCGGCCGCCAACAAGGAGCCCACGGTATGGACGCAACTCTGCAGCAAACGCGAGAACGACGCCGCGGGTGGCCAAGATCTCCCGAGTCAGGTAACTGCTGTGCGTGAAATCCCGTTCTGTTCGTAGCCTCCGCAGTCCGAGGCCCACTATCAGTTCCCAGACCGTCGCGGGTCGGAAGATCCGTTCTGCGACGGCAGACGAGTCTTCGCGATCGAGTTCGTCGAACTGGTAGATTTGGGACCCGTTCAGATTGACCACTTCGTACGTGGCGCTGTGCAGGGTCAGGCTCCGGTGGGCCAAGCGCAGGTCCCAGTGCTCCGACAGGCCGAAGCTGAGAACCCACGCGGGCGTGTTGCCGTCCGCGTCGCGCAAACGGCCATTCTCGCAGCAGAAGAAGAGAGCGTCTCCGTATTGGTGCGGACTGTAAGTCCACTGTTGCTGCCGGACCTCCAACGAAAACCGCCGCGCGGGAGGAGGATCGGCGGTCTTGTCCGGCGCGCCCGGCGCTGCAACGGCACCTGATCCAAGAGCGAACGTGAGCCCAATCATGAGCCCCGCCCTCGGGAAACCGTGAAGAATTAGGCAGCCCCGCGCGCAGCGATCCCGTCCACCGATTCGGGCCATCCGGGTTTCGACTCCGCGGATACTTTAGAGGTTCAAGCTTTTTATTTGCATCAACGAGCAGATTCGCGTCCCCGGACGAAGCAGGCGCAACCGCCCATTGCCCGAGTAGGCGCGCTTACTGCGCAACCGCCGCCGCCTCAAAGGAGAGATGCACGGCGGCCACGACGCCGCGCGCTTTTTCGCGCGCTTCGGCGATGCTGCCCGCCCTGGCGAGACCCACGCCCATCCGGCGCTCGCCTTTCACTTCCGGTTTCCCAAACAGGCGCAGCTCCGTGTCCGGCTGAGCCAGCGCCTGGTTCAGGTTCCCGAAGCGTACGCTGGACGAATCGCCGTGGACGAGCAGGGCGCACGAGGCGCTCGGGCCGAGTTGACGGACGACCGGAATGGGCAGGCCCAGAATCGCGCGTGCGTGCAAAGCAAACTCCGAGAGGTTCTGCGAAATCAGGGTCACGAGGCCCGTGTCGTGCGGCCGCGGGGAAACCTCGCTGAAGATCACCTCGTCGCCCCGGACGAAAAGTTCGACGCCGAAGATCCCGCGGCCGCCAAGCGCTTCCGTGACGCGGCCCGCCATCTCTCTCGCGCGCTCGAGGGCGGCCGCGGACATGGGTTGCGGCTGCCAGCTTTCGCGGTAGTCGCCGTCGATTTGGAGATGGCCGATGGGATCCAAAAAGAGGGTGCCGCCCGCGTGGCGCACGGTGAGAAGCGTGATCTCGAAGTCGAAGGCGACAAAGCCCTCCACGATGACCCGACCCTGTCCCGCGCGACCGCCCGACTGGGCGTAGTCCCAGGCGGCCTGGAGCTCCGAGGCTTCGCGTACGACCGACTGACCTTTCCCGCTCGAACTCATGACGGGTTTGACCACGCACGGCAACCCCAACTCCTCCACGGCCGCGCGGTATTCACTTTCACTGCCTGCAAAGCGATAGGGCGACGTGGGGAGTCCCAAATCTTCGGCCGCCAGACGGCGAATGCCTTCGCGGTTCATCGTGAGTTTGGCGGCCCGCGCGGTCGGGATCACCACGAAGCCTTCTTTCTCCAACTCGACGAGCGTGTCGGTGGCAATCGCCTCGATCTCGGGAACGATGTAGTGCGGGCGTTCGGCCTCCACCACGCGTCGGAGCTGCGTGCCGTCCAGCATGGGGAAAACGTGACTGCGGTGCGCCACCTGCATGGCCGGGGCGCTTTCGTAGCGGTCGCAGGCGATCACTTCGACTCCCAGACGCTGCAACTCGATGGCGACTTCTTTGCCGAGCTCGCCGGAGCCGAGCAGCAGCACGCGAGTGGCCGACGCAGACAGAGGTGTTCCGATGCTGACAGAATCCGTCGCCGTCATCGGCCGGAGCCCTGCAACAAAGCGCGCTGACCGCGACGGGTGTGGTCGATGGAAAGACCAAGCACACGCATGGCTTCTTGCGGAGCATGGAACCCCATGGAGTTTTCTGCTTCGATGAAATCCACGAAGAACTGCGCACGTTTCTGTTCGACGCGGGCACGGTTCAGGCGCTCCGCCGGAACCCGGCCCTCGGCCTGCGACAGGTCCGTGATGAACTCCACGAGCGCGTCGAGCGCGCGACCGCGCATCTCGAAGGTGTTGGTTTGGATGCGTTGGGCGCGCTCGAGCAACTCCGAGGCGGCCATCGGGTGACACGTGCGACAGGAAGCGTCCACATTCAAGAGCGGGCTGCGGACGTGATGGTCGCTGATCTTGGCGGCACCCACGCGCTTGAAGGGCATGTGACAATCCGCGCAGGCCACGCCGGAGCGCGCGTGCGTTCCCTGGTTCCACATCTCGAACTCCGGATGCTGCGCCTTGAGGACGCCCGCGCCCGTCTTCTTGTGCTTCCAGTCGGTGAAGCCGATTTCCTCGTAGTACTTGAGTATGTCGTCGGCGCGCAGACCCTTGGCCCACGGATAGACGAGCCGTTTTTCGGCGCCCTTGAAGTAGTACTCCACGTGGCACTGACCGCAGACGTAGGTGCGCATCTCGACGCGCGTGGCGTCGCGGTTCACGTCGTAGTCCTTTTTCCCTTTCGTGGCCATGTAGGCCTTCATGCCTTCCATGAAGGCCGGTCGCGTCACGCGCAAGTTCATGGAAGTGGGTTCGTGGCAGTCGATGCAGGCCACAGGGTGGGTGACTTCTTTGCGGGCTTCTGTGTACGGCAGACGGTTCAGGGCCGCGAAGCCCTTGACGAGATCTCCTCCGCCCAGTTTGCGGTACGCGCCGAAGGTGGAAGCGTGGCAGTTCACACAGGTGCCAGGCTGTTTCACGACGCGGACTCGTTCGGTGAAAGTCTGATCGGAAAGCATGAAGGCATGACCGCGCTCTTCGCGGAAGTCCACCGAAAACGCGTAGCCCGACCACATGGTCACGAGGCGCGGGTCTTCGTGCAGTCGGGACTGCGCCACGATGGACCGCGGGTCGACCGAAGAGGGCAGACGCGGAACGGCTTCGCTGCCGCCGAAACGCGTGCGCACCTGATCGACGGTCTTCAGATAGTCCTGGTAGTGAACCGGGAAGTTTTTTCCCCAGATGGCCGGGTCGAGCGTGTCGTCATTGAGCGCCACCACCTGCGCAAAGGGCCGCCGGGCTTCCGCCCGGTGTTCGAGGATGGTGACGAGAAGGCCGGTCAGGAGCACGCCCAAACCAACGCTGACTCCCACCAGGACGCCGAGCGACCGTTGGGGATGGTGCTCCCACTGTTCTTTGACGAGTTCGCGTAAGGGCAGCTTCGGATTCACAGTCGCTCAGTGCCCCATGTCTTTGTGGCAGTGCAAGCAGGAAAGTCCGCGGTCGTGTCCGATATTCGACGTCATTGGCTCGTGGCAATTTCGACAGGCGTTTTCGGCAATGCGCCGGTTGCGTTCGTTGATCTGAATCGGATCGGGAAAACGGCCGGTCGTGAACGCGTACGAATGAAGAAAGCCGTTGAGGGCTTTGGTGCTGTAGCGGCCCACGAAAGTGGCGGGCGCGTGGCAGGTGTTGCAGGCCGCCACGTTGTGATGAGCCGAGGCCTGCCACAGGCGATACTGGTCGTTCATGATGTGGCAATTGGCGCAGGCGGCCGGGTTGTCCGTGAGGTAGGAATCTCCCCGGGCATAGACGAACGTGAACAAGCCTATGCCGATCACGAAGGCAAACAACGAGCAGGCGATCAGCAGGCCGGGGAGAAACGAAAGTCGCACCCGGCGAACAGACCCGAACCGACTCTACCTGTCAAGAAGCAGGCCGCTGCTCCGAAGGGTGCGGACCGAGGTGTCTTGGGCCTCAGCCGATGCGCCAGGTGTCCCCGGATTGGAGCAGGCGGGCCAGGTCCCCTTTGCCGCGCTGCTGGGTGACGCGCTCGGACTGCTGCTGCATCTGCTCTTCGTACACCGGTCGCTCCACTCGACGCAGGATGCCCAGAGCCAAAGGCAACTGCGGCCCCTGCATGCGCGCCAGCATGTACGAGTAGGTGGGGTCCACGATGCGCGAGTCGTGCACGAGCAGTTCTTTTTCTGGAACGGAACCCAACTCGACTGCCTCGGGCACGAAGCCGTTCATGCGGATGGCCCGGTTCTCATCCCGGCCGAAGATGAGCGGTCGATCGTCCTGGAGGTGCACGGTCTGATCCGCAATCACGTCGCGGCCCACGATAGGATCGAAGACCTTGTCATTGAAGATGACACAGTTCTGGAGGATTTCGATGAGCGCGCCACCTTTGTGTTCGTGCGCCGCGCGAATGACTTCGGACATCATCTTGATGTCCTTGTCGTAGATGCGCGCGGTGAAGCTGGCCTCCGCGCCCATGGCCAGGGCGAGCGGCGTGAAGGGATGGTCCACCGACCCGTACGGCGTGGACTTGGCTATCGTGCCTTCCCGGCTGGTCGGCGAATACTGCCCTTTGGTCAGGCCGTAGATCTCGTTGTTGAACAACAGGATCTTGATGTTCACGTTGCGACGCAGGGCGTGGATCAGGTGGTTTCCTCCAATGGAAAGAGCATCTCCGTCCCCGCTGACGACCCACACAGACAATTCCGGACGAGTGATGCGGAGACCTGTGGCAATGGCCGGCGCACGGCCGTGGATCGTGTGAAAGCCGTATGTGTTCATATAGTAGGGGAAGCGAGCGGCGCAACCGATACCGGAGATGAACACTACGTTTTCGCGCGGGATACCCAGTTCCGGCATGGTCTTCTGCACGGCGTTCAGGATGGCGTAGTCGCCGCAGCCGGGGCACCAGCGCACCTCCTGGTCCGAGGTGAAGTCCTTCTTCGAGAGGGGAACGGGTGCGCTCATGAGTTTCTCTTGTGCGACGGTATGGAACTCAGCAGAGGTCGTTGATGGCGGAAAGGATTTCGTTTGTAGTGAAGGGACGCCCCTTTACTTTCTGTAGAGACTCGACCTTGATCAGGAAGCGACCCTGGATGAGGAGCGCGAGCTGCCCCCGGTTCAATTCCGGTAGAAGGATCTTCTGGAAGCGTTTGAGTATGGCCCCCAGGTTGCGCGGGAACGGGTTGATGTGGCGCAGGTTGACCTGAGCCACCGACTTGCCCGCGCGTTGCGCCGACAGTACTGCCGCGTGCGCCGCGCCGTACACCGAACCCCATGAGAGAACGAGCAGTTGGCCCTCCTGGGGGCCGAACACCTGCTGCTCGGGAAGAAAGTCGGCAATGCCCGCCACCTTCTGCGCGCGCGTGTCCACCATCTTCTGATGGTTTTCGGGGTCGTAGCTCACGTTGCCGGTCAGCGCGTCCTTCTCGATTCCGCCGATGCGATGTTCGAAGCCGCGCGTACCCGGGACGGGCCAGCGCCGTGCCAGCGTGGCCGGATCGCGCGCGTAGACGTGAAAGTCGGCGGGATCGCTGTTGGCCGGTACGCGGTTGTGCTCGATGGGCGCGAGGTCCGCCACATCGGGGACCTTCCACGGTTCCGAACCGTTGGCCAGATACGCATCGGACAGAATCACGACCGGCGTCATGAACTTCAGAGCGATGCGAACGGCCTCGATGCCGGTGGCAAAACAATCGGAAGGAGTGGAAGGCGCAATCACGGGAATCGGGCTTTCGCCGTTGCGACCGAACATCACCTGGAACAGATCCGTTTGCTCCGTCTTCGTGGGCATTCCGGTGGAAGGGCCCGCGCGCTGCACGTCCACGACGATCATAGGAAGTTCCGTCATGACCGCGAGGTTGATGGTTTCGCCCTTGAGGGTGATGCCCGGACCCGACGAGGTCGTCACGCCGATGGCGCCACCGAAGGCCGCGCCCACGACGGCGCCGGCAGCCGCAATTTCATCCTCGGCCTGGAAAGTCTTCACGCCAAAGTTCTTGTAGCGCGAAAGCTCGTGCAGAATGTCCGAAGCGGGCGTGATCGGGTAGCTGCCGAGAACCACGGGAAGGTCGGCCAACTGACCGGCCGCCGTGAGCCCCAAGGCCAGCGCCGAGTTGCCGGTGATGTTGCGATACAGACCCGGAGCAAAAGCGGTCGGTCGCACTTCGTAGCGGTGGTGAACCGCTTCGATGGTTTCCGCAAAATTGTAGCCCGCCTGGAGCGCCTTGCGGTTGGCCTGGATGAGTACGTCCTTGCCTTTGAACTTGCTCTCCAACCAATCGTACGTGGTCTGCGGCTCCCTTGAAAACAGAAAATAGCTCATGCCCAGAGCGAAGAAGTTCTTACAGCGGTCGGCCGCCGCCTGCGGCATGTTCAGTTCTTCGAGCGCTCGCCGCGTTTGCTCGGTGATGGGCGCCAGGATGACTGTGTACTTTTCGCGCAGCGCGGGATCTTCCAAGGGGTTCGAAGCGAAGTCGACACGCGAGAGGTTCTTTTCGTTGAACGCGTCGGTGTTGACGATCAGCATTCCGCCCGGCTTGAGATCGCGCAGGTTCGACTTGAGGGCGGCCGGGTTCATGGCCACCAAGACGTCCACGTCATCCCCCGGCGTGTAGATGTTGTGGCTGGAGAAATGGATCTGAAACCCGCTCACGCCCGCGAGACTCCCGGCGGGGGCCCGGATTTCCGCCGGGAAGTCCGGGAAGGTCATCAGGTCGTTTCCGGCGGCGCCCGTCGTGGTGGTGAACTGGGAGCCGGTCAGCTGCATCCCGTCCCCGGAATCTCCCACGAAGCGGATGGTGACCTCGTCGAGCAGTTGTTCGGGCTTGGCGGATTCGGTGGCGGTCCCGGCGGCACCGGCCTTGTTCTGGGTACTCATTTGAGTTGGCGGAGCTGCCCGTCACGCGGACCGTCCTGCTCCTGATCTGCGACCATGCGACCTATCCTTTGGGCGGCCGTCAATGGGTTTTCCGGCACAGGGCGGGGCCGCATGGAGGAGCCGGGGCGAGCCCGCCGCTCCTCAACCCCCGTTTTGCTGCTCGCGAACATAAGCATCCCGGCAGGCATGGGAGCAGAAATACACCGTGCGATGCTCCATCTCGACTTTTGCCCGCGCGAGAGCCTTGAGGACCGGCATGCCGCAGATCGGATCGATGACCAGGTTGTCCTTCTGGTAGAGCGGGTCGAGAGGCAGCCGTAGATACACGTCCAGGAATTCGAGCAGGTTACGTTCCAGCCATTCAGTGGCCTCGCGTTCTGGCAGCGGCTCGAGCGCGAGGGATACACTGTCCTGGTTTTTGTACTCCATGAGCACGGGCAATACTTGTAGGTTGTATAGCAACTGGATGCTCTCGTAGTTCGGACCGGGGAGCAGCGTGAGCTGAACCGTCGTGGTGGAGGGGTACTCCTGGGTATGTTCGAACAGGATGCGGTAGCGGGATTCAAAAAGGCGATGGTGGTCGTCGACCTTTGCGTTCGGGAATCGTTCGGCAAGCGCCTCCAGGCGCGGCAGAATGACCCGGCGACCGATCTGCCCGGCCACATCCTCGAAACGGCGGCGCGCCACATCCACGCGGGACATGGATTCTTCCATGTCCCGGTCCCGCCTTTCGAGCGCTTGGCGCAGGCCCTGGAGCCGGCGTTCCACTTCACCCGCGAAACCCGAGTCATTACTCATGACCGGCAAACCAATGTCCGGCTCGGCGCGGACAAGCCAATTCCGCGCATCAACTGTCGTACCTGCGCTTGGGACGCAACCGTTGCAGACGCTCGCGAAGGTGACCTTCCTGGCCGATGTCCGCGGGGAAGTAGTACTGCTCGTCTTCGAAGCCCTCGGGGAGGTACGCCTGGTCGACGAAGTGGCCGGGGAAGTCATGCGGGTAGCGATATCCCGCGCCCGCACCTTCTCGTCGGTGGGTCTCGGTGGGCGCGTTGCGCAGATGGTCCGGGATCACGACGCGACGGCCGCGCACGGCTTCGAGTGCGCGGTCGATGGCGCGGTAGCTGGCGTTGGACTTGGGGCTCGCTGCCAGAAACGTAACCGCCTGCCCGAGCACGATGCGCGCCTCCGGCATGCCGATGCGTTCGGTCGCCTGAAATGCGGCCACCGCGATCGGCAGCGCCTGCGGCGCGGCGTTCCCGATGTCTTCGCTCGCAAAGATGATCAGGCGCCGCGCCACGAAGAGTGGATCCTCTCCGGCTTCGAGCATGCAGGCCAGATACAGGAGCGCGGCATCCGGATCCGAACCGCGCAGACTCTTGATCAGGGCGCTTGCAAAATCGTAGTGGTTCTCTCCGAGACGGTCGTAGGCGCGCAGCGCGTGCTGCGCGGCCTCCTCGATGGCCTCGACTTCGATCACCGGCTCCGCGCCGGGCCGCGGCGCGGCCGCTTCGAGCAGAAGCAGCAGTCGCCTGGCGTCACCGGCCGCTGCTTCCACCAACCGCGCGCGCGCCGCTTCGGTCAGACGCACGCCCGGCAGGCCGGCGGGTTCGCTGAGCGCTCGCAGCGCGATGCGGGACAGTTCGTCGTCCGAAAGGGGCAGCATGCGGTACACCTGGCAGCGGGACAACAGCGGACGGATCACTTCGAACGAAGGGTTCTCGGTGGTCGCACCAATCAGGTAGACCCAGCCGGCTTCCACGGCATGGAGCAGCGCGTCCTGCTGCGCTTTGTTGAAGCGATGGATCTCGTCGACGAAGAGCACGACGCCGCGGTCGACAGAGGCGCGCGTTCGGCCCTCCTCGATGACCTCGCGCAATTCTTTCACACCCGAGGAGACGGCGGACAGGCTGCGAAAAGGCAACCCGGCGCTCTCGGCCAGGATCCCGGCCAAAGTGGTCTTCCCGCAACCGGGCGGACCGTACAGGATCATCGAGTGCAGGCCGCGACGCGCCAACTGCGCGCGCAACTCCTCCTGACCGACGAACTCAGCCGCGCTGCGCGGTCGAAGTCTGTGAGCGAGCGGCGCAAATCCCGCGGCGCGCTCGGAGAAAAGATCGTCCATCAGTCCTCGATGGCAGCAGCGATCTCCTGCTTCACTTCTTCCAGTACGCGCGCGATTTGCTCTTGGAGGACGCCCAGGTTTTCCTGTGCCGTCAGTTGTTCGAGCACGATACGCGTGGACTTCTGGAGGATGGCACGCATCTGTTCGCTGCCTTCAGGAGAGGCCAGGGCCGCGCGCAGTCCTTCCCGCACGCGGTCGTGCACGGGCGAAAGCGCCAGCCGGAACGGACCGCCCAGTGGCGTGTTGATGAATGGGCCCATGGCGTGGTTGATCGAGTACTCGACCAGATCGGCTATGTCGGGTTGGATCTGGGGGACCATCTTGGAGGCGAGAATGCCCGCCTGCTGATCGGTGAGCCGCTGGATCTGCTGCAGGGCGTCGCTCGAAGTGATGGCCTCCACGTTGACCGCGCGCTTTTCGAGCATGGCCTGAACCTGAGCGATGATGTTCACGAGCACCATGCCCGAAATCTCTTCGGCGATCACGGCCGCGTTGTCGTGCAGAATCCCCGGCATGATCCCGCCGCCGGGAATCCAGCCGTTTGCGTTCAGTCGGGAGTAGAGGGGCAGAACGCGCAGCAGTCGCACCCACGCGGCGTGATGCGGCGAGATGAGCAAAAACACGCTCACCCAGTTGCGAACGGGGAACAGGTACCAGCGCCGGTAGCGCCTGGTGAAGATGGCCGCAGCCCAGCGGATGAGAAAATCCGGCCAGAAGAGCAGCAGCACGAACCAAAAATCGATCCGCCGGGAGAAGTAGTTCTTCGGGCGACCGTCATCATCGATCCACCGAAAGTAGTTGGCTGCAAGGATCGGCACAATCTCTTCTTCGAACCAGCGGAATTCGGCAGCGCGGCGTTCGACCGTGAGGTTCTCGGGGGAGAAGAAGCGTTCGAACGCCTTCTTGGCGGACAGGTCGCGCAGCTTCTCTCCGGGCTGCATGAAGTGAAGGCGCATCTTGTCCTTGAGGTGTTCGAGCGCGCCGTCTTTCTCCGCGAGGCTGAAATCCGTCAGGGGCGGGCGCTTGTTGATCATGTCCCCCGCGCGATCCACCAGGGACTGCATGAGCGCGCGGTTCTCGGCGGAGAACTCGCGTTCGCTTCCGAGACGTGTGCGCAGATTGCGGAAGTCTTCCACGTAGCTGTCGGTGGCCCGGTGGCGTTCGATGCCCTTGATGGGATCGTAGAAGAGGTCGATCTTCGGGTCTTTGTGTTTGAGAAAGGAAAACTCCGGCCGTCTCGAGAGTTCGAGGTAGACGTCCCGCATCGTCGTCGGGGTGTAGGGGATGTTTTCGAGATAGGTGAAGTCGAAGACGGCGATGGCCACGTTGGCCGTGAGGGCCAGGCAGAACAACAACTCGTAGGCCACGTGCAGCTTTCGAAAGAAGCCGCCCCTCTGCATCAGTCTGCGCATCTCCTCCTGCGATCGATCCGCCATGTCGTCCTCCGAGTGCTTTCCTGTCCGGGGCAGGCTGCGCGAAAGGCACGGGACACCAAACACTTTTTTTGTGGAGCGTCTCAGGGGTCTGGGGGCAGTTGCCTGCGTGCGCGGTCTGTTCGTGGTTTTCGAAGGCATCGATGGCAGCGGAAAAAGCACTCTGCTGAAGCGAGTCGGCCAGGATTTGGGCCCGGGCGGAAGCCGCGCGGGGATCGCGCGGCGCTTCGGCAGACCGTGCCTGTTGCGCGAACCAACCTATGAATCGCCGGCGGGCCTGCGTCTGCGACAGATGCTCGGCCGGGCCGAGGCTGCGGACGCGACGTTTTGGCTTTCGTTGTTCCTGGAAGACCGGGAGCACAATGTAAGGACCAACGTCCTGCCGCGCTTGCGGTCCGGCCGCTTGGTGCTCCAGGACCGCTACTACTACAGCACTGCGGCTTACCAGGGTAGAGCGTCAGGTCCCACGTCGACCGAGATATGGGAGAGCAACCTCCGGCGCGGTTTTCCCACGCCGGATCTGGTCGTCTACCTGACGCTGCCGGTCGAGGTGGCGCTCGCACGCATTCGGGCGAGTCGCGGTCTGGCCGAGAGCTTCGAATCCCACGAGGAACTGCGGCGGATTTCCGAAAACTATGAGCTCGTAATTCCGCCCGACGCTCTGCGCCTGGACACCACCGCACCGCTCTCCCATCTGGTGGAATGCGTTGGCGCGCGCATCGTCGAACTTTCCCGAAAGGGGCGGCGGCCCGATCGGCGGCGGGCCGGCCATCTTCGGAGAACTTGACGCTTCCGGATGCACGAGGAGAGTCGGACCATGAAGATCTACACCAAGACCGGGGACGACGGTTCGACGGGATTGGTGACCGGCGAACGGGTGCCAAAGCACGACGTCCGTGTAGAGTTGTACGGCACGGCGGACGAACTCAACTCCGTGTTGGGCTGCGCGATCAGCGAACTCGTCGGCGGCGCCGATGACCGTGCGCGCACCCACAAAGCTGGCGCCCCCATCGCCCCGGTAGACTCTGAACTTCTCGAAGAGGTGGTCGCCGACCTGGTCGCTCAGCAGCATCTCCTCTTCGAACTCGGGTCGGAACTGGCGGGATTCGTTGTCGCGCCCGGAGAGTCCGCGGTGCTCGGTGAAGACATCTCGTTTCTGGAAGCGCGGATCGACCGGTATACAGCCAGGCTACCCGTCATGCGCTCTTTCATTCTGCCGGGCGGGACCCGCGCGGCCTCCTGGCTGCACCTGTCGCGCACGGTGTGTCGTCGCCTGGAACGAATGCTCTCTCAGGCGACCGCTGCTTCAGCCGCCCTGCACCCGAACCTGCTCGTGTACCTCAATCGCCTGTCGGACTTTCTTTTCGTGGTGGCGCGCGTAGCCAACCAGGCCGCCGGTCTGGACGACCGGCCCTGGACTTCTCGGGGCCGCCAGGAACGTTTGAAGAGGAAGCAGGGGCCGCCACCCTGATTCGGAGGGTCCGGCCTCGGGTTCGAACGGCCCTTTCCCGGCGGTCGGCGGGTAGCAGAAGTCCTGGGGAGGGTCTCGGGAATTTCTGGTTTACAGGCCGTGTTTGTGCGAGTAGGAGGCGATCGCTATGAAAGACCTGCTGATCCGAGCGTTCCACGGTTTGGAGTATCCGTACCCCTTTCGCGTCATCTTCCCCGATGGCTACATCTTCGACAAGGGCAGCGGCGAGCCCGTGTTCATCATCCACTTCAAGACGGATCGTTCCCTGTTCGACACACTGCGCCGGGGGTCCCTCGGTTTCGGCGAAGCCTACATGGCCGAGGAAGTCGAGCTTCTGGGAGACATTCAGCAGGCCCTGCGCGTGGGTTTCCTCATCCTGGACCACCACGTGGAGCCCAACCTCTTCACGAAAGTGAAGGTCGGCCTGGGCTATCTGATGCGGCGCAACACGCTGAGCGGTTCGCGTAAGAACATCGCGGCTCACTACGACCTGGGAAACGACTTCTATTCGCTGTGGCTGGACCGCGAAGCCATGCAGTACACCTGCGCGTACTTCGAGAGTGTGCGTGATTCCATCGAAAAAGCCCAGGTGCAGAAACTCCATCTCATCTGCCGCAAACTTCGCCTGAAGCCCGGAGACTACGTCGTCGAGGCCGGCTGCGGCTGGGGCGGTTTTGCGCTGTTCGCGGCCCGCCACTACGGCGTGAAGATGCGCTCCTTCAACATTTCGCAGGAGCAGGTGGCTTACGCGCGGGAGCGCGCCCAGCGGGTCGGTGTGGCCGAATCCCGCGTCGAATACGTGCTCGATGACTACCGCAACATCGTGCGTGCCGGCAAGACCTTCGACAAGTTCGTCAGCATCGGGATGCTCGAACACGTCGGCCTCGAAAACTATAGGAATCTATATGATTTGATCCGAAAAGTCCTCCGTCCCCACGGTCTGGCTCTCGTACACTCCATCAGCCGGGTGGCTCCCACCAAAATGGATCCGTGGCTCGAGAAATACATCTTCCCGGGGGCCTACATTCCTTCGCTGGCCGAGATGGTCACGCCTGTGGAACGGCGCCGGGATCCGCTGCACGTGGTGGACGTGGAGAACCTGCGTTTCCACTACGCTCTGACCCTCGACCGTTGGGCGGAACGTCTCGAAGAGCACGCGGATTTCATTCGCGATCGTTACAGCGAGTCCTTTCTGAGGATGTTCCGGCTCTACCTGCACGCTTCGGCCGCGGGTTTTCGTTTCGGAGGCATACTCCTGTACCAGATTCTGCTCTCCAACGGGTACGACGACTCAGCCCCTCTCACGCGCGCGCACTTCCTTTCCGGGAACACCCGCACAGCGGCAGTGCGGGGAACAGCAGACCGGTCGCACGCGAGACGCGCTTCGAGGGCGCGGCCCATGCGCAAGAAAGCCGGGCGGGGCTGAGGGATCCGTTCGCCGAAACCGGCCGGGCGGTGGCCACAGGGGCCTTCGTTTTTTCCTTCCATTCATGAGAAGGAGGCGAGACCTTTCCTCACATGAGTGAAGCGAGTCTGTTTGCCGGAAGTACACCCGGCCACTTCCTGGCGCCTCCTGCGTCGTACAGACGCGTCGTAGTAGTAGTTTGTCTGACCGGCATGCTTGCGACCTGCACCCCGCGCCCCGAAGAAAAGTCTTTCACTGCCAGACGAGCCGAGCTCGTCGCCGCGGCTCGTCGCTACACTCCGCTCGCTTCGGCCATCGCCTCCGTCTTGAAGAGTGGAGATGCCAAACTTGCGCAGGCCCGCGCTGCTGCCATCGAGCGCGATCGCCGTCGGCTGGCGAGGGAGGCTCTCGCGGTACTCGAGGGTCCGATCGGGGCACCCATTGTGGAAATCCACGCGACCCTCTCTCGAACCGAAACGCGACTCGCCGAACTGGCCGAGGTCCGGGTGGAGGAGAAGGAGCTGCGCGAACAGATCGATCGCGAGCGCGAAGCCGCGACCGCCACGGTGTCGGAAGTGCGAAAACGCCTTACGACGGGACCTTTTCCGACCGGCGAGACGGAACTCGCGGTGGAGCTGAGCACGCTTCAGGCTACGATCAAGAGCACGGAAGCCGGCCTCGAACGTTGGATCAAAACGGCCCGCGGAAGAGGGCAGGCCAACTCGAAGTAAGCGGACCGGCAGTCCCGGGACTTCGTCGCGTGGTCTGCGGCGGACTATTCCGCTCGAACGAGGCCGAATAGGTTGCGCTTGCTTACGAATCCCATAAAGCGCGAGTCCCGAGCGTCGTCTCGATTGTCTCCCAAGACGGCCGTTGACACCGGTCACCCCTACGATTCACGGTTGCGCCCCGTCCACTTCCCAACCTGTGCTTCATAGATCGAAGAGGATCCCTTGGCGCACCGTGGGCGCCCGCCTGTCAGAGCTGCGTGCGCGGCCGCGTGCGCTCAGCAATTCCACGACGCGACCGAGTCCGATTCCTTCCGCCAGGAGCCGGCGCATGGCCGTGGCGGTGTGCGCTTCGAAAGGACTCCGCTCGTTCACCCAGAGTTCCATCCCGGCGGCGGCCGAAACCTTGCGCCAGGTCAAGGAAGCTTCGCCCAGCGCGGGCAACGACCACTGCAGCAGCCCGGAGCCTTCCTCCGCCAGTGGCAGCTGATCGGGTGTCGTTCTCCAGCGCTTGGCCGCCGGATCGAAGAAGCCGGCGAAGGTGTGGGCGCGATCATCCTTTGGACCGAAGCGGCGAAACCAGCCAATGTCCGCAACCCCCAGGGACTTCAGGGCCAGCATCGACATCACGGCCACGTCTCCGCACGGGCCGAAGTACCAGCCGGTCTTGCGATACTGCTTCCACTGATAGTTGGGGCTCAGAATGGCCCAAGAATAGACCTGCACTCCGTTCACGGTTGTGATGCGATCGCGCCCGGCCTTCACGTCCGCGTGCGCCTCTTCGTAGATCCTGCGCCAGTGGTCGCTGCGGCCGGCCCATTCTCGAAGGACCTCCAGCTTCCAGCGATAGCGATTTGCCGCAAGAGCCCAGCTGTTGATGGCCGCGGCGCGAGCAGGTGTGTCGGCCGACGCGAGTTGTGGAAGAGTGGCCAGGAGAACTCTGCGAGCATCGAGGAGCACGTCCGGATCGACGAACATGAAGTAGTACGCTTCTCTCGTGATCCTGCCCGAGCGGTCCAAGTGAAGACCGGCGAGTCCACCCCAAAAAGCCCCGCGGGAAGCCCAGGCCAGTTGCGCTTCTGCCGGCAGCGTGCCGACGGCGAGCTCCCGACCGAGGCGGATCATCTTGCGACCATCCTCCACGATGCGCTCGTGGAGTTCTCGACGCGCCAGCGTGAGTATGTGTGCCTCCGCAACGGCGACGGCGAGCGGCAGCGAGTCATTGCGATCATCCCCGTCCAGATAGCGCAGGAGAAGGAACGCGCCTTCGGTGGCCGCCAGGGCGCGAACATCCCGCAGGGCTGCCGTTGTAGTCCAGTTGCCGACTTTGCGTTCATCGAGAAAGGAGGCTGCGGAAATGCGGAACTCTTTGCTGTGCGCGGGAAAATCCGCAAGCGGCACGGACAACTCCACGACTTCCCCCCGAGCGCCCGCAGCAGAGGTGAGCTGGCGTGTGCCGGTCAGCCTCCCCTTCGCGAAAGCATTCACGAAGATTCGCCCGTCGGCCCAGAGGTAAAGGTCGAACAGCCGCGTCCCGTCCTCATCGTAGAAATGGAGCCACCAGGACGCGCGCGGATCGGGCGTCGATTCTACGCGCCACTGAGCGAGCAGTTGCCCGCGATGGATCACGGCACGAACCTCGCGCAGATCGATCGAAGGAGTCGGGCCTGCCGACTGACTTGCGTTCGTCTGCAAGACCACATTGCCCGCGGGGTCGGTGATCGTGGGGGCAGAGTCCGGCCAGTCGGAGGCCCTGCCGTCCACCCGAATCTCGGCCCGGCCCCAAGCGTCCACAGCCGCCAATTGCGACTCCGAGCACAGGGCGCCGACCAAGAGCGGCGCCACTCGCCGTTGGGCTGTCAGGTACGCGGCCGCCTCCTTCAGCCCCGCAGAGGAAAGACCAGCGCGCGGGTGCCGGAAGCAGGGTGTGAGGTCATGCGACGGGGAGTCCGCGTAGATCCGACTCTCACCAAGCGCGGCGGTCGCGACCAGAAGGACCGTCACCGTAAGAAGAACCAGTATGCGACGCATTTGGATTGCCCAAGCAGGAGTCATCAGAGACGGAATCAAGACCCTGGCGTGCGGCCTCCCGGTGCCAGCCTCGCCCTTGGCGCCGCGACAACCGCTCACCGCTCGTTTGCCTGACCCCCCGGTGTAACTGTCCCCGTGGGAGCACAACAACCGGAGCACCCGCGCCGCCCTCAGTTCTCCTGCTGAAGTTCGCGCAAGCGGTCCCGCAGTACAGCCGCTTCCTCGAAATTCTCTTCTTCGACGGCGCGCTGCAGCGACTGGCGGACGCGCTCCAGCTCCGAGAGCGGTATTTCTTCCGGTGCCGCCTCCGCTTCCTCGGCGCCGGCCTCTTCGCCGGAGGCCTCCCCGGCCTCCTCACCAATCACGACCGCAGCCTCGTTGTAGACCTTTTCGTTCATGTAGATGGGGCACTTGGCCCGAATGGCCACGGCGATGGAATCCGATGGCCGCGCGTCCAACTCCACAATCCCGTCCTCTGTCTGGAGCACGATGCGGGCATAGAAGATGTGACCGATGATGTCGTTGATGACGATGTGGAGTACGCGCATCTCCAACTCGTTGAGCATGTTGATGATCAGGTCGTGCGTGTTGGGGCGCGGGGGAGTGACACCGTCCAGCGCGCTGGAGATCGAGTAAGTTTCCAGCGGGCCGATGAAGATCGGGACGACCTTGGCGGCTGTGGAATTCTGCGGCTTCAGAAAGATCGCGAATCCTACATTGGTTATCGAGACATCTGAAATGGTGACTTCGAGCATGCGCTACTCTGTGGCCACGGTGTTGCCGGTTGGACAAATTTCCAACAGAAAAATACCGGTTTGTTCGGCCCAAATCTCCACGCTGGTCCAGGACTTTCGCGGTCAGGGTCCCGACCAACGGACCGACACTTCTGATTTCAGACGAACGGCGGCCGCCTGGGGGTCGGTCTGAAACCATAGTTCGAGGGAAATCGGAAAGAGCCCCGGGTCGGGAGGAGCATCCAGGACCCCGGCCCGGTCCAGGTGCTTCTTGAGCATCGCGCCCAGGTAGTCGAAGCACCAGAACCCGTCGCCGTCCTCGTCCAGGCGACGCCCCTCCAACTCGCCCTGAGTGACACCCAGCCGAGATCGAAGCCGATAGCCGCAGTGCAGGGAAGAGCGCAGTTGCGCCCGGCGGGCGGCGTCCGGTCGGCGACCGAAATCGTGGCGAATGCCCGGCGTTTCCCGCGAGTGGAAGTACATGTGATCGCAGATGGCGCGCCAGGTCCTGGCGCGGGCCGGTTCCATCTGGAATGCGTACGAACGCACTGCTTCCCGGCGATCGCGGCAGGCGCCATCGGCAAAGTCGTCGCAGAAGTAGGTTCGGTCGGCGCACTTCGCAAGCGTGAAGGCGCAGAAGAGCGCCCAAAGGAGGAACACGGCGGGTCTGTTGATGGTGGGCTGCACGGGTTTCAAGGTCCGGTGAGTATCAGCCTGAGGTCGGCGAAGATGGTGATTACATCCGCCCTCCGGTAGAATTCGGGTGTGTGCGGAAAGGGGCGATAGGCCAACTGCTCGAAGCGGTACAGGGTCTCGGCAAAGATACCGTGATACAGATAGATGCGATGGAAGTCTTCCGAAAGGGAGGACCGGACCACTGTGTACGGGCAAACGTAGCCAGGGTCCAGTTCCAAACGCGGCAGACCCTGGCTTTGCGTTCGGCCTTCCAACTGCATGGTTTTGCGGCGCACGTCCACCAACTCCTCGCGGCCGACCAGCCGCTCGAAGCTCATCACCCGAAAATGGGCGTGCGGCACGGTGGCGTACAAAGGAAGCAGTCCCTCGGCTTCGAGCACCGGCGTTTCGAAGTCCACCTTCCCGAAAAGCTTGCTGAGCTCGCGACGTGCTTCTATGTAGAGTTCCGCGTCGTCATAGTTGGCCGCCACGTAGAGCCGCCCGGGGGAAGGTTCCGCCAGCGGTGGACGCCACTTCTCCGACATGGTCGCATTGCTGAACGCCGCGCCGCGTGCGCAAATAGAATTTGACCCGCACCCGGCGAGTCGATCCGATCGTCGACATGTCGGAAGAGGCCCGTCCTCGCGAGATCCCGTTCACCGAAGCCAGGGAGCAACTGGAGCGCGCGCTCGAAAGCCTCACGTCGGCCGGCGTCGGCGAAGTCAGCCTGCCGCGCTTCGAGCTCGAGAAGGGCACGGTGAAGTTTTCGTTTGCGCCCGTCGCCCTCGGAGAAGCGCAGATATTCCAATCCCTGGCCATCATCAAGCAGCACATCGAGCACGTTCGGGTGCACACGATGGAAGCGGGCTACGTCATCTTCCAGGCCATGGGAGAGAACCTCTACGATACCGCGGCGCTGGCCAACGGGATCAAGTTTCGCTTCTCCACAATCGGCGGCGTCGCGCGGGTCGAGGTGAGTCGCCGCGCGAACCTCACCGAAGACGAATTGCTCGCCTGCATCAACGTGTTCCGATTCCTGGTTCCGCGGGGCGGGGCCGACTCCGATCCTACGACGCGTTTTGCCGAACTGGGCGTGACGTTGTACCGTCGCGATGAGCACGGTTCTGAAAGCGAGTTCATTGCCGGCTACCAGAAGACGCGGCTCGAGATCAAAGAGAACGTGATCCTGCCGATGACACGACCGGAAGTCTTTCGCGGAGTGGCGCGCCTGACGCGGGGAAGGGAAGGCGCGGATGTGATCCCGAGGGCCGTGCTGTTCGAGGGCCCGCCGGGAGTTGGCAAGACGACCATGGCCCGACTGATTGCGCGCGAGGTCGGCATACCTCTGGTGTACGTCCCCATCGAGAACATTCTTTCTAAGTACTACGGAGAATCCGCGCAGAACCTCGCGGCCGTATTCGACGCCGCCGCCGGTTTGGAGCGCGTGATTCTGTTTCTCGACGAGATCGACAGCCTGGCAGGATCGCGTGAGGACGGCCTGTTCGAAGCCACGAGGCGATTGCTTTCGGTGCTGCTGCGCAAGATCGAAGGCTTCGAGAGCCGCGAGGGTGTGCTGACCATCGGCGCCACCAATCGGGCTCAGGACCTGGACCACGCGCTACTGTCCCGCTTCGACCACATCATCTCCTTTCCTCTACCAAATGCCGAAGAGCGCGCCGCCATCTTCCACGGCTATGCGATTCATCTCACGGAACAGGACTGTCGAACGCTGGGCGAGGCCGCGACGGCCTTTTCGGGGCGTAACATCAAAGACGCCTGCGAACGCGCGGAGCGACGCTGGGTCCGCCGCCTCATCGGCCAGAGCGCCACTGACCTGTCGCCGCCGCCGGTCGAGGTGTACGCCGAGGCGGTTCGGGAGCGCGCAGGCTCGTGAAGTCCGAGTGAATCGCTGGAAGCCGAGTTGCCAGTTCCGATTCTTTCCGCCCCTGATCGATTGGCACGTGGCCGATTTGATTTGGGGCCCGCGTGACCCAAAGGCCGAGGGTGCCGGAGAAGGGGTATCGGGCCGCGCCGAGATGCAGCGGCGTCTGGAGGCGCACGGCGTTCAGGTTCGACTCGATGATTGGGAGACCGTCGCGATCCGCCTTGCCTTGGATAGGTCTTTGCCCTATTTGATCTTGGTATGCGAGACCGTAGCCACGGAAACATTCCTGTGCTGCTTGGATATTTCATGGCTGGACGAGTCGGCCGCCGAGCCGTCATCAGTCGAAAGATTGGCACGGGTGATCGCGGCGCATGCGGCAGGGGGCGTGTCCAACACGAACTATGGCGGCTGCTGGCGAACCGAAGGCATGCCAGCTTGGGGCTGACGTTGCGGCGAGCCGCACCTATCGTACCCAATCAGCCATCACCGCCGTCAGTTGTCTCTCCCGCCGAAAAAGCGTTCCAACCACGCGCGGAATTCGCGGCGCTCCGCGCGATGCAGGGCCGTCATGCGCCGAATCATGCTGCGCGTGGCCCGTATATCCATTCGAACCAGGTCGAGTGTCCGGTTGGCCGAGTCCAGATGATGATTGGTGACCTCAAGGGTTTGGTTCGTCACCTGCATACTGAACGTCGCGCGGGCCAAGAGCTCGACCATGAGGCGGCGATCCTCCGTCCAACGGGCGTCCATGGTCTCCAGGTGGGTGCGCGTTTGCTCGTCTCGCTGCTGCCATTCGGCAAGAAGGCGAGTTAACCACCGCGGCTCCGATTCGTCTTCCCGCATTTGGTGATCCGGTCCCATGTCCGCCATAGGTTAGCGGCATTGCGCCCGTTGCATTTTTTTCTCCGAGTCGGTGCGGAGGGCAACCTTTTTCTCGGATACCAGTCCCGTCGCCGCCCGCCCTGGGGCCAGCGCGCGCGCAGTGCCACCGTCGCGTACGCAGCCACTGATGCGGTCTCCGGCGTAGCTGATGCGGTAGGTCGCTTCAGGTGCGGACAGCGAAACGATGCGCCCGTTCGTATCTCGTTCGAGCCGAAGGGAAAATGGTGTGAGCGTTCCGCTGTCGTCCAACCGAAATCCTTTCGAAGCAGACGAACTTAGGGAATACACGTCGGCAAAGAAGACGGCCTGCTCCATGGGGTGTCGGTTGCCGCGCTGACATCTCCTGTAGCCCAACTCCAGAGTGTTGGCCGTGCTCGAAAACCACTGGTTGGCAAGGGAAGCGAAAAACTCGCTGGGGTTCTTGCTGAAGTAGCCGCCCGCGACTGTGCTTCTGAGGTAATGTGTCTGCTTGTCGCCCGCCTCACGGATGAGACGGTTGCGCCATACGCGCCACTTCGGGTGCTTGGACACATAGTTGTGATCCACAGAGTGGTTGATTTCGTGCGCCACGACGAGCGAGAACTGATCGGAGTTCACGGCTGCAACATCAGAAGGAAAGCTGTTCTCCGCCTGTCTGCCCGGCGGCGCGCCGAAGACGTTCACTGCACCACGAAATTCGATGTCGCGGTAGCGCTCCTGTTCGAGGTAGCTGCGGACCGAAATGCCGCGCAATTGGTGCATGTCACGCGGAATGTGGCGCAGGAACTGACGTATGATGGTGAGTTGTCTGTCCGGAAGACCCTCGTTGTCCAAGACCAGGACGCGGTGCTCGCTCCAGATCTCGCGCCGCAGGCCGGTCAGACCCAACTCGCCCGCCAGGTCCGGTCGTGCGGCATCTGTCTCAGCAAGGACCAGGTGCACTATTGCTCGGAAGGAGTTTGCGTACGGGAAAACACCCGGTTCGATCCGCGAGCCGCCGCCGAATCTATTCGGCGCACGTGAAGCGAGTCGGCGCAACGCGGCCGAAATGTTCACGGGGCAATCGGAGCACAGGTTGTGTTTCGGGTCGCGTCGCGCGCATTCCCCCAGCAGCCGCGCAAACACGCGGAAGTTCTGGGCTCGGCTCTCCTTTTCGCGCACGAGGACGGCCGCAAGGGCCTCGGGCGTCCTGTCCGCATAGCGTTCGACCTGCTCGAGCACGGCGGGACAAAGACCGCGCTGCGTGTTTGTACGCGCTGCCGCCGAAAACCACCCGAACGCCGCGTAGCCGATGTAAGAGGAGAAACCATGGGAGAGCTGTGGGTGGTCGGAAAAAAAGCGGGAGAACAGGGCCCGGTATTCCTCAGGCGGCACATCGGTGCGGCCAAAGTATTTGCCGGCCTCATTCTTGGGCCACTTCTGGTAGCCGCCCGTGTTGATCTTGGCGAGTTCACGGTAGAGGCCCGGGTAGAGGGGTTCTGTCCGGGGTGCTGTGGAGCCGGGGGAGGACACGAGCACGAGCCCCCCGAGCAGGCCGGCCCAGAGCGCCCGAGCGAAGGTGTTGGGGGTTCTTCCTTGTCGGGACCTGCCCGCCATGCGGTGAAATGAGTGCCCTTTGCCCACGAACGCAAGCCAAAAGGGCCTCCCTGTGGTAGTCCGCAGGAGGCGGCGGGAATTGGCCCGGCGGGAGGTCCTATGGGGCAGCGCAAAAAGAATTTCGTGCTTGACCGACCCGATAAGGTACGACAGATTGTCAGCGCGTATTGTCCCTTTGGGGCAGTACGCATTTCGCATGAACACTCTTCCTTGACCCCCGGATTCCCCCCCGGGGGCTTTTTTTTGGAAGGCGCGCCCCGCTCCGGCATCCTGCCTCCGCCAGGCGCGCGAATCAGCTCGCGCTCTGCGATACGCTCGGCATCCGTGCCTCGCTGCTCGCTTCTTGAGTCTGGCGCGCGGCCGTTGGCCGCCACGGGCTGCGCCCGTGCCGCATTTCGCCTTGCTCAATGCGGGCGCCATTCAAGGGGAGGCGCGCCTGACAATGGCCTCCCGTTTGC
>CAZPFB010000023.1:0-59334 GCA_964585735.1 uncultured Leptospiraceae bacterium | reverse complement strand
GCCCGTGCAACAGCATCTTGCCCAGTTCGTTTACGAAGGTGGAAGCGAGCAGGTAGACCAGCATGCGCACGCCGATGGCCGGCTGAAGGCACCAGTAGAACGCCGGAATCACCAGCATGTAGAAGTTCTCTTCCCCCAAATAGGAGAGGTAGGCCCAGATTCCGCCCGCTTTCGGGTGGAGCAGTTCTTGGACGGAAATGATGAAGGAAATCCCGGCGGGCTGGAAGAGTTCCATACAAAATTGCCTTGATCACCTGCCGGGCTTCAAGAATCAACCAACAATGTCGGAAGCCCAACTGGCCGAGTTCCCTCTCGACGATGCCGTGGCCCGGCTGGCCGTTTTGCGCGAACACCTCCCGCGCATCGCCGAGGATCTGCTTCGGTTTCAGCCTCAGGTGGCCATCGGCCAGTCACGGAACATGAACGAGGATAGGGAACTCATGCGTCGCGCAGATCGTTTTGCCGAGGAGCGTCTGCTTTCCGTCATCACCGATACGTTCGTCCGGGACCGCATCCACAGCGAGGAGGCTGGAGAAGTCGGCGGTAACGGCGAATTCGAATGGTGGATCGATCCGGTGGACGGAACGCGCAACTTCATTCATGGCGTGCCGGCTTTCTGCACTGCGGTGGGCGTCTGTTTTCGGGGTTCGCCCATTGTCGGGGCCGTGTACCTGCCCACGGCGGCCATGCTCTACCACGCCATCCGCGGCGGCGGCGCTTTTCGCGACGAGGAACCCATTCATGTTTCGGCCGTGTCTGAACTCAACCGCGCGCTCATCGCCAGCGGTCTGCCGTACGCCCGCGCCGACATCCTGCCCATTCTCATGGCCAACATCTCGGCCTTCGTGGCCGCGGGCGCGGACATGCGTCGCTCCGGCTCGTCGGTGCTCGACCTGTGCTGGACCGCAGAGGGTCGCTTCGATTGTATGTGGGAGCGCGGTGTCAGTCCCTTCGATACGTGCGGGGCTTCCGTAATTGTTTCGGAGGCGGGCGGTCGCCTGAGCAACTTTGCCGGTGAGACCTTCGACTTCGAGTTTCCGGAGATTGTGGCGGGCAATCCGCTCATTCACGAAGCTGCCGTGGAAGCGTTGCGCACGGCCAGTTCGGTGGAAAGTGTGAACTGAGGGCCGGTGGGGTAGCGGCGCGCGCGACTCCATGCACTTCATCGCGGGCGGACAGCGGACGACGTGTCCTTGTTGCTATGCGGTATTTGGTTCTCATGCCAGCTCTGCAAGCAGGTGAAGCCGTTTGAGGGAGCGGGCAAACTCCCGGTCAAACGTCCTTGAGGATATCTCGCACCTCCCGGGGCACGGTGATCTGGTACTTGGCCGCAATCTTTGACCGGACCTTCATTGCCTTACGAAGCAGAGTTGTGTAAGGAGCATCAAGCTCAAAAACCGACCTGCGCCGAGGTCGCAGCTGTGCTGCCAAATACGCGCCAAATGCGCTTGACGACCGCACGCGCAGGCCGTGGCCCTCGCTGCATGTCCAACCGCCGCGCGCTTTTGCTCTGCCTGCTCACCTCGTGGTTCTTCGTGGCTCCCGTCTGGTCCGCGCCTGAAATGTACTGCCGCGAAGGTCGCTTCGACGGTGTCAACTGCGTGGTCCATACCCTATCGAGCCTCGGTTTGCGCGGTAGACCCGACAGCTATCGATTCGTCACATCTTGGCACGAGCGCAATCATCAACCTGCTCTGCAAACAGCGGCCGTGCTGGACCGAACCCGCTGTGCATACGGTCTTTTTGATGGCGTCAACTGCGTGCTGGCATCGGCTTCCGAGATGAAGCTCAGGGAGCCGGGCTTCGCGTATAAGTATGATCCACAGGGCGACTACCTGTGGCGTCCGTCCGAGCGCGGGGTGTGTCCCCTGGAGGGTGTACTCGCGGGAGCCGGTCGCTGCAAGGTGGCGCAGATCGAAAGGCGGACCGGTGACTTCAAAGGCAAGAGCAGCAAGAGCAACGTGCCACGCGGCGTGCACCCTTTGCGATTCAAGGCTGGGCCCTACTGGTACGACGCGCGCCACCAGGCGTTGTACGGCCCGTCAGGTGTCATGACCTGTCGGGAGGGAACGCTCGAAGATTCGTCTTCGCCCAAGAACTGCAACGTAGCATGGCCCTCCCTGCGCGACGTGTTCGATCGGTACTGGTACGATGCCAAACATGGCGGAATCTATCGTGCCGCCGAGCGGCGGCCGCTGACGGTAGCTGTCCGACTGGAGTGCTACGCAAACGGGTACCCCGGCGGCCGCCGCGAGTTCGGGCGCGCGCATCCCGACTGCTCTGACTACGGCTTCGATCAGAAGCTTGCAGCGATCGGCTGTCAACAGTTCGAGGGCGGCTCTGCTGCGTATTCAGCCAATGCGGCTGTCGGGGGCCGAAGGTACGCGCATCACTTCACGATCACGCGCTACTTTAAGAATTGCTACATTCCGGCGCGTGACGCCTGCGGTGATCGGGACGCCCGCACCGCCACCCTGAATACGATTCGCGGAACGACCGGCCACAACGTGACCGTATGCGTTTGCGATCTGTCCCGGCACGACCTCCGCGCGTGCACGGCGGCCGCTCGGTAAACCGTACGTCGTAAGGACCGCTGTCCGGGCGCCGGCCGGCGATTGTACAGTCGCGGGCACATATCTGTCTTGCCAGGCGCGCGGTCGCCGTGGGAACGGATGCGGGGAGACAACTCCATGTCCGAAACGCAGAGTTCGGCAACCCCCGAACGACCCATCCTCTCGCTCGTCACCGGCGACACGCAACTCCTCGGCCATCTCTATCGCCAGTTGCACTACTGCGGCTACCGCGTTCAGTTCTACGATCGGCTGAGCGACGCTGCCCGCATGGCGGCCGACGAGCGACCGGCCGTGCTCGTCTATGACACGCGGCTGCCCGAGGAAGACGCGGCTCTGGTTCTCGCCGAGCTGAGAGAGGGGGGCGAACTTCCGGTGATTGCCATTTCGGACGAACGTGGCCTGGGCGAGCGTATTCGGGCGATTCGCGTGGGGGCTGACGCGTTCGTCTCCCGTCCCGTCGACCTCAATCAGCTCACAAAGATGGTAGACCGCTACATCCACGCCGATCGGGAAAAGCGAAGGGTGCTCATCGTCGAACGAGATCCGGACCGGGCCTGCTACTATTCCGACATCCTGGAAGCCGCGGGCATGGAGACACAGACCATCCTCAATCCTTTCGAGATCCTCGACGCGCTCTTCGGATTTGCGCCGGATCTTTTGTTGTTGAATCTTTACTATCCGGATTGTTTGGGCACCGAGCTGGCCACGGCCGTGCGTCAGGAGGAAGTCTACCGGGGGCTGCCAATCGTGTTTCTTTCGCACGAGCGGTCGGACCAGCGCTACCACGCAGCACTGCTGCGCGGCGGCGACGATGTTTTGGTGCATCCGGTCCCGGATGATCGCCTCATTTCGTCGGTGCGGGCGCGAGCGGAGCGCTCGCGGGTGGTTCGGTCGATGTTGTATCAGGACAGCCTGACCGGTCTGCTCAATCATGCTTCGACTTTCGAGAAACTCGCGCAGTGGTCCGTGCTCTCGCAGAAGCGCGACGCGCCGCTCGCCTTTGCCATGTTCGATATCGACAAGTTCAAACGCGTGAACGACACTTACGGACACCAGGTCGGCGATCGTGTGATCCAGACGCTCGGCCGGTTTCTGAGACAGAACGTCCGTCCTGAGGACGTTGTTGGTCGCTTGGGGGGAGAGGAGTTCGGAGTGATTCTCGTAGGCATGGACGGCCCGGAGGCTGTGCCCGTGTTCCGTCGCCTGCTGTCCCGCTTTGCCCGCATCGTTCATCGCGCTGACCAGGGCGAGTTTCAGGTAACGTGTAGTTGCGGCGTGGCCGAGCTCGCCGATTGGACCGAACCCAAGGAACTGGCTTCCGCCGCCGACCGCGCGCTCTACCGGGCCAAACGCGCGGGCGGGAATCGCGTGGGCCGCGCAACGCGGGCCCGGTGAAATCGCCTCGTCCACTTTTTGCCCGGATTATTCTCGAAAGACAGGGTGATGGAGGCACGCACCCACACCCTGGCCCCGGATTTCGTGCATCCGTGCACGAATCCGAGAGGCTTTCGCCGCGCGCTCGCCAGGTCCCGAGCGAGATTGCGTTGTTGGTCCCGATATGCTCGGCCGCGCAAAGCGCGCGTGCCGGTCGCGCTCGGGAGCACGGGGCGCCTTCGCTACTTCCAAAGGGAAAACTGTTCCGGCTTCGAATGCGATCTTGTACTGGAGCGCGTGCGGGACCGGAGGCTTTGGAGATGAGGACGAGCGCGGGCGTGCCGATTCAGGCTGCTCAGCCGCGCCTAAGCGACGGAGCGGGAATCGTGGGACCGCTTATTCTTGTCGGACCCCGAGGGCGCGTTGAATGGGAATCGCCGCAAGGGAGAAGATCGATCATGGCCCGGCGGTTGCTTTCGGCGCGCGCAGCGCGTTTGCGCTTCTGCCGCCCCTCGAGGTTGGTCGGCAGATGACCAACCTCTTCAAACTGCGCCGCAACCCATTACCGAAGACTACCGCGACCCCGTGGACGCGCTGGACGCGCGTACGAAGCCGCAGCCGGTCTCCAGGTCTCTCCCGATCGATCAGTACCCTCCACCCGTACCGACGTAGGCGCACGACGAACCGTTCCAGGCATACCCGTTTGCTGTGTCGCAGACGCAGGCTGACCCGCTCCACATGCGACCCCCCGTGCAGGCGCAGTAGCCCGAGGTGGAGTTCCAGGACGCGCCGGATCCGGTGCAATAGCTGCATGAGGATCCGTTCCAGAAATATCCGCTCGAACAGGTTGCACACGATGTGCCGTTGAAGTAGCTGTTCGCTCCGGCGCAATACATCCTCGTGTGGGCCGCCGTTACGTAGGTCAGCGCATCTGTGATGTGCGGGGAAGCCTGGCTGTATTCACGCCCGAGTTCGGTGTGACCACCCTTGATCCAGCGCTGTCGGTAGTTCCAAAGCGGGTGCGCCCATTCTTTGGACGATGTATTGTGGTCGTCCACGAGCGGACGCACGCCACTCAGGATTGAAACCACCTCGTCACCATCGTTGACGTTGAACATGTGCATCGCGCTCACGTTGGTGTATTGATTCTTGAAATTGGTGCGATGGCTTTCGTCATTGCCGCCGGCGCCGTAGGTCGGCCAGCTGCTGCAATCGGTTCCATTCGTGCAGGGATTCGAAACGTGCGGGTTGGATGCGCCCATTTCGCGCGAGCTATCCGTGCCTTCTTTGCAGACCGGGTCGAGCACCGTGATGCTGAAGGGAATCTTGGAGTAGCCGCGTTTCTGGATCTCCTGCGCCAGCCGAAGGGAAAGGCACCCCCCGCGGCTCGAACCTCCGAGCACGATCATCTTCAGTTTGTGGCGGTAGGCTTTGGAAAGCAACCAACTCGTATAGGCATTGAGGATCTGGTCCTTTTCGCCAGCCCCGAACGTATGGTTGAACTGCGTATCGAACACAACTGCAAAGAAGGTCTTTTCGACCGGGAACATGGGCGTGCCCGCTGCTGTGGTTCGGTTCATCAGCTTGTATGCAAACGAACTCGTGCTGATACCGATGTTGTCATCCGGATCCCATTTGTCGAAGTCGCTGACGTAGTTGTCAGGCTGGCCGGTCATGACGCTCGGAATTCCGTTGGTGAGCGGCTGATGCTGGCCGGCCGAAATCAGAACCAGATACTCGACGTTGGCCTTGTTCGGTTCGCTCACCTGGGCGATGATCGTATCCTTCTGCTTGCCACGGTCGACGTCTGCGTTTTCCCAGGCAGAGAACTGGTCCGGCGTCTTGGATTCCGTACAACCGAAGATCTTGTTGGAGATGCAGTAGCGAACACGTTCCATGCGAACGCGACACGCGTATCCCAATCGGCCGCGGTTGTAGTAGTCCCACGCACCGCCGGTCGTACCCTGCGGACAGGTCGTTCCGCCGCCACCCGAGCTGCCGCCGTAGCCCCCACCGTAGCCCCCGTCGACTTCGAACATGGAGGTGCTGTTGCCCCGGACGCCTACGAGCGGGCTGATTGCCGAAAGGCCGTCGGACTGCTCATCGGGATTGGAGCTGCAGTGCAGCACAACTGCCAGGAGCAGGCTGCCGACCAAGAACGAAAGGAGGTAGAGGATTCTCGAACGGACTGCGGACATGTTGTGGTGCATGGTGTTGCGTGTGCAGGATTCGAGCCAGACATATGTCCGGAAAATGAGATCTGGCGAGAAACGCCCGGAAAAAGAGGCGCTTCGATCCGTATCGCTTTCGGACGCAATAAACCTGCCAGGAGAGGCCGTGGCGCGCAACCTGCAGCCGACGCTCCGCGCCGGGCAGCGGTCTGGTGCTGTGCATCAAAGACCCTTGTGCAGGGTGTTCCTACAGGAAGAGCACCGTGTCGGTACCGGTCGGGCGGTGTCGGTTTTGAGACAGTCGTCAACGCTCCGATGTCAGGAACTTGAACAGTTTGCTTGCGCCCGTTGTCGTGGAGGGACTCCAAAGGAAGGCTGTTCTGACAACGAACGGGATCCTGAACACGAAGGCGTTCGGGAAGAGCCCTTGGAAATGGATGCGAGCGCGGGCTTGTCGAGTCAGGTCGCTCAGGCGCGCCCGAGCGACGGCGCGACGCCAGGCAGATGCAAGCAGGCTTGTCGAACCTCGACGGTGCGGTGAAAGCACCGGGCCGAAGGAGATCCAAACCTTTCGCCGCGCGGTCTCCAGGTCCCGGGCGCCGTGGCGTGCTTTGTCCGATCGTGCGCGGCCGCTCAAAGCGCGCGTGCCGGTCGCGCCCGGTGGCTAATGCGCATTCCTTACCTCCAGAGGAAGGCTGTTCCGGCAACGAATGCGATCCTGTACCCGAAAGGCGTGCGCCAGCGGAGTCTTTGGAAGTGGAAGCGAGCGCGGGCGTGCCGATTCAGGCTGCTCAGCCGCGCCCAAGCGACGGCGAGGTTTGGGATGCGGTCCCTTGGGCTTGTCGGAACCCGAGGGCGCGCTGATGGGCTGCGGCCGCAAAGGGGATGACCGCTCCTGCCGCGATTCGGAACTAGGGGATCCTTTGTCTTTTCTTGGGCCCGAAACTTTCGCCGCGCGCTCACCAGGTCCCGAGCGAGATTGCCTTCTTGGTATGATCACGCTCGGCCGCGCAAAGCGCGCGTGCCGGTCGCATTCGGGAGCATGTGCGCATGCGCCACTTCCAGAGAAGAAGCCATTCCGGCTCCGAACGCGATCTTGTACGGGAACGCTTGCGGGACCGGAGGCTTTGGAGATGAGGACGAGCGCGGGCGTTGCCGATTGAGGCTGCTCAGCCGCGCCTGATCGACGGCACGGCTTCGGATGCGATCCCTTGGGCTTGTCGGAACCCGAGGGCGTGCGGACGGGTTGCGGCCGCAGATGGGAAGATCCCTCATGCCGCGACTCGGAGTGTAGAGGGTCCTTTGTCTCCTCTCGGAGCAGAAACTTGCGCCGCGCGCTCTCCAGGTCTCAAGCGAGCCTGCGTTGTTGGTCCCGATATGCTCGGCCGCGCAAAGCGCGCGTGCGCGTTTCAGTCTTCGTGGCGCCAGGGTTCCGCGACGCAAAAGAAGGGTTCCGCATCAAGGGACATGTGCGCCTGCGGTGGCGCTTTCTCCGGCCTGACTGACTCGAATGGACCGACGTACGTCCGGGTGTAGCGGGCTTCGCAGCGGCTCATGTCAATCGTGTGCGCATTCGCCTTCAGCCTACGCGCGCCCGCTTCGTGTATGAAGACACCGTACTCGGCCACATATTGGAGGCGGAAGGTCACCACTTGGTCATGATCTACGGGGTACGGGCTGTAACCGTCGACGTAGGATCCACCCGCGCGCATGGGACGAACGGTGACCCGCCACCCTCCGGGGACGATCGCGTATTCCCCTTCCAGGTCGGCATCGTACGAGGTATCCACTTTCCCCCAACCGTATCGGTAGTGCGCTTGGTTTCCGCCCGCAATTAGGTATTCGAAGTTACGTACCTCGCGCACAATTTCGAGATCATCGGGAGCAGGACGGGTCTCGTGGTACTTCTGTCGGTAGCGCGCCCGCCATTCGGGTATCCGTGGATAGTTACAGAAGTCGTACCGATCGGGAGTCTCGACTTCGTCGATGTGCACGTAACCCTGGCAATTGTTGTCAAAATAGAACTCCGAACCAGAGTCACGCGGTCTCGGCAAAAGCCGCGTTCCGTACGGAAGCACGTTCGTGAGGGGGCTGTCGCGCCGCGGTTCTGCGCGACAGGACGCAAGCGACGCCCGCACCACAAGGTGGCCCTTTCTCTCCGCGCGCTGACATTGCGCCTTTGCCACTTCCGGCCAAGCCTCCCGCGAAGCGGACGCACAACCGCTCCAAACAAGCGCGGCCGCCCCCCAAACGAGTGTACGCACGGACACACGATGGCCTGATCGCCACTTTCAGCAACCAGGATTCACCCCGGCTGCTGGCGCCGGTTCGAGGGAACCCAATCCAGCTCAACAGTCAGGTCGCGGCGCCGGCAGCCGCAACAAGTGTCCCCTATGTCGAGGAGGGCGATTGCGCCGATTCGTGGCGGAACTCGAGCAGGCCGCGGGCCATGGCCGTGGAAACGAAACCGCGGTGGACGAGGATCTTGAGCATGAGCTCGGCCGAATCGTCGGGGGCGCCCTGGATGAGCTGCACCAAACCCGAAAGGGGAATCTGGCCCTTTTCGTCGGCGAGCAGTTGTGCTTCGGCTGTGAGATTCTCCGCCACGCGCAGTTGGACCACAAAGTTCGTGTAGTTGTCGAGGAACTCCAGGTAGTCTCTGTCCGAGCGGTCCTTGGCCACGCGGTAAAGGTAGTCGTACAGATCCAAATTCCGGGCGATCGCATCAGCGAAACCCGGCCCCATCCCTCGAAAATACTGTAGAACCGTAGAAGTTTCGTCTTCCGAAAGAAAGCGCAGGTCGGCCAACTGCATGCGTTGCAGGATCATCACGGCCGAGAAGCGGGCGCTTTCGCTCGTGCCGACCAGTCGCTTGAACAACTCGGTCATGCGGTCGCGGTGGATGTGGCCCCAGTAAGACCCGAGTAGCGAAGGTTGCGGTCGGGCGTTGTCCTGGGTCATGGCCGCCAGATAGTGGCGAATCACCTGGCAGTTGAACAAATCCGCGAGCGTGTTCGGAGGCACATCATTCGAATTGATGATGCGCGCGCCGACCTCCGGCTCGAAAAGGCGCAGGTAGTAGTCGATGATGTAGGTGGCCTCCGGTTCGGCTTCGATCATCTCGGCCACGACGGCAGGTTCGATCTCCCGCAGGCAGCGTTCGATGCGATGCAGAGCCGGGATCGGTTCGTTCAGCAGGCGAAAGAGTTCTGAATTGCGGTAGGCGCTCACTTCACGTCCGCGGGCTGCTGGCTTCCCCACTTGGCCTTCATGGCAATCAGGTGCGAGTTCTCGTGCAACGTGAGCACCCACATGTACTCCAACAGATCGACGACTCCTTCGAGCGGATGATCGTAGCCGCGCGAGCGCAACTTCTCCACCGTCACGCCCTGGAGTCCCTTTTCGAGACGCGCCATGGCGCCGGCCAGGGATTCGACCAGCCGCGCGCGGTCCCAGGTTCCTTCCGGCGAAACGAGTTCCGGGTTCTTCACGCCCTGCGGCCGCCGGGCCTTTTCGTACACGCGGGAGTGATCCAGGCGACTGCCGGTGGTGTCTTCGCCGAACTTGTTTCGGAGTACCGCCGGCAGCGCGCGCGCGTAGAAGTTCTGTGTCAAAAACAGGTGTTCGGCAATCTGGGCGGCCGTCCAAGAACCATCTATCGGTTTGCGGTGGAGTTCTTCGTCCGAAAGCGAGTCGAGGAGGGCGAGTACCTCGGCGCGGACACGCTTCCAGTGATCGAGCAACTCTCCCGGATGCTGGACTTCATTCGGAAAGGGGATGTGTTCGGACATGGCAACCTCCCTTTCAGGAAAGGTCGTTTGCGCGGCAGATGTCAAGCCTTGTCTTTCGCGGGCGCGCAACATGCGCCGGGGATGGCGCCCCGGCGCCGCCGCATCCGGAACTGCCTGCCGCAAAATGCTTCCCGCTCCAGCCTCCCGCCACGATGCTGCTCCAGCCCGCGCGGGCCGGGCGAGCGAGCATGGAGCGACCTGTCGTCAAGGTGAACATGGCCATGACCCTGGACGGGCGCGTGATGCGTCCGGACGGAAAGTGGTACGGTCTGACTTCGGCTGGAGATCGCCACCGCATGGACCTGTACCGCCAGGAGGCAGATGTGGTGATCGTGGGGCGGGACTCGGTGATCGCCGACGATCCGGTCGTGCTGCCCAAGCACCTGCATCCGGGAAGGTCCGCTCCCACGCCCACCATGATCTGTCGCGGCGCGCTGCCGCCCGTGGACCGGAAGATGTTTCGACAAACCACGGTTCGGCCCCTGCTTTGCATCTCGCGGCCGCTTCAGGAACAGCTCGGGGAACTTGCGAACCTCGCGGACGTCGAGATATTCGAAGAGCCCACTCCCGCTGATGTACTGTCGCGGTTGTTCGGCCGCGGGGTCCGGCACGTTCTCCTCGAAGGCGGCCCGCGACTCAATTGGGCCTTCTTTCAGGCGGACCTCGTGGACGTGCTGTACCTCACGCTCGTGCCGTTCCTGATCGGACAGCGGGACCTTCCGACCATCGTGGACGGGCCGGTCGCCTTCCCGGATTTCGACACCCGCGTCTGGGAGCCGCACCGGGCGCATACGATCGGTCGTGAAATTTTCTTCGAGTACCGCAGAATTCGGGACGACGTTTCCCGATAATGGAAGAGAGCCATGGCCGATCGGGTTTCAGAGCGGCAGGTCAACAGCCTCCGCCTGCGTACCTTCTTGGACCTGCTCTCCAAGCGTGCCGGGGCGGAACTCGAAGCCGCGCTGGGCGAACTGCCCTCTGACCTTCAGCGCGTACTTTCGTACCGAGAGACGCGCACCTGGCTGGACACTGCTGCCGAAGCGCTCGCTGTGCGCAGCGTGGCCTCGCGCCTTTCGGCCTGGGAACTGGTGGAAGCAACCGGCGCCGAGGTGGTCCGCGGTCCCCTCGAGCAACTCCTCAATCGCGTGGCGCACGGCGGTCGCGTCGAGAACTACGTGTCCTGGTTGCCCGCGCTGTTCGGTCTGTTTCGTACCGGCGTGACGGTCGCGTTCGAGCGCGGCGTGGACGGGCGCTCGTTCCGTCTGGTCCTTTCGGGTCGCGAGGGGGAAGACCTCACGGCGGTCGACGCTCTCTTCGCGCTCGGCATGACCGGGGCCGTTCTCGAATACGTCCAGCTTAAGAGCGAAGACGCCCGCATCACGACCGTCTGCGACGCCGAGTCCGATTGGCCGGCCGGTGCCCCGCGCCCGGAAAAGTTCTCTCAAAGCGCGATCGAGATCTTCGGTCGAACCGGAGAGTTGTCCCGCCTGGTGAGCGAAGTCCGTCGCAGTACGCCCGGCCTGAGCTGGTCCACCAGTCCGCGCGACGCTTTCGTCAAGCAGGTCATTGCCCGTTCGTCCCAGTTGTTTCAGGACAAACGCGAACTCTCCACGGCCGTCGAGTACCTGAACATGGCCAACGAAGAGCTCGAAAAGGAGATTCGCGCCAACAAGAAAGAGCTGCGGATGGCGGCCAACATCCAGAAGGGCTTCATCCCGGCGCTCATCCCCGACTGGGAGGGCTTCCAGTTCTGGGTGCACTTCGCGCCCATGCAGGAGGTCTCCGGCGATCTGTTCGACTATCTCCAACTCGACGGCGATCGGCTGGGTGTTCTGGTGGCCGACGTCTCCGGCCACGGCGTGCCGGCCGCGCTCATCTCGGCCATCGCCAAGATTTCGTTTCATGCGCATCGCGGAAGGGTTCCCTCCGAGATATTTTCCCAGGTGAACATGGAGTTGCTCAACCATGTGAAGATGGAAGGCTACCTGACGGCCTTCTTCCTGGTGATGCAGGCCGACCTGCGCGGCGTCTACAGCATGGCCGGCTTTCCGCCACCCATGCTGTTGCGCGCGGCCACCGGCACGGTCGAACAATTGCGCGGGACCGGGACGTTGCTCGGGATGTTTCAGGACGCAGGCGACCTGTTTCTGGACTTTCCGGTACGGTTCGAGCCGGGGGACAAGCTATTCGTTTATACTGATGGTTTGCTGGAAGCTACCAATCCGTCCGAAGAGCAGTTTGGCGCGGAACGCATCGAGGCCGCCATCGCGGCCACGCGCGGCATGGACATCCGGGCCTCCTGCGAAAGCATCATCGCCGCCTACCGCGAGTTCACGCTGGGTACCGAGACACACGACGACCTCACGCTCCTGGGGATCATGGCGGGCGAACGGACCGCCGACCAGCACCGGTTGCTCGAGCAGGCTCACGCGGCTTTTGCTTCGGGAGGGGTTGCCGAAGCCGTCCGAGCGGCCGCCGAAGCCTACGACCTCTTCCCCCGCAGCCCGCGCGTTTTGTATGCCTACGCCAAGTATCTGGCCAAGAGCGGCGCCTACAACGAAGCTCTGGCCAAACTGCGCGAATACAGCCAGTTCAAGCCCTATGACCCCAACGCCCACACGATTCACGCGTATTGCCTGGCCAGGCTCGGGCACCCGGAGCAGGCCGAGCGCAAGTTGAAACAGTCCCTGAACCTCCGCGGCGAGAATCCATCCGCGCTTCTGAACCTGGTCCGCATCTACCTGAAGCAGGGTCGCCGAGAAGAAGCGCGCGAAACGCTGGGGCTCTTCGAGCGACTGCGGCCCGGTTCGGCCGAAGCTGCGAAGCTCCGTCGCGCGCTGGACTCCTGACCCGCCGCGCGCCCGCGTACCGCCCGACTCATGGCCGGGGCCCGGCGTTTGGCCCGGGCTGTACGAATTTCGCAAAAAAGTGATCACGAATCGGCCGGGGTGGCTGTTCCCCCCTAGACCCCCGGTCCTCTGGGCTGCGGTCGGTGCTTTCTATGAATCGATTCGTTGGACTCCTTGCCTTCTTCGCGTCCACCGCCCTTCTGGGAGACTCGATCACGTTGCGGTCGGGGGGCGTGGTGACCGGAACCATCCTGTCGCAGAATCGAGACTCCGTGGTCGTGCGCGTCTCGGGCGGCACGCGACGCATACCCAAATCGGACATCCGTCGCATCGCTTACGCGGAGGAGCCTGCACCGGTGCGCCGGGAACCAGCGGCCACTCGCCCCCCGCCAAAGCGGCCGGAACAGACCCGGGTCGCCGCGGCAGACCGTCGAAACGAGCGGCCGGCGCCGGAAAGTCCTTCGGGCGTGGGGGAAGCGTTGTACGTCGGGGGACTCTCGGCTCTCTGGCCTGGCTGGGGACTGGACTACAAGCAAGGAGGGACGACCTGGCGCTGGACCTACACTTCGATTGTCGCGGCGCTCGCGGTAGGCACAGCAGCGACCCACGCGAGCGGAACGACCGCGCAATCCACGTACGCAGTCGATGCGCCCGTGTTTGCATTGGGCGCGGCGGTGGTGCCGTTCTCCCAAGCCGGGATGACCACCGACACAAGCAACGCCCTGCGATTCCTGTTGGCCGCGGAACTGACGCGTCCGTCTTTTGCGCGGGCTCAGAGTCGGGCTCGTCTCTTCAACGTTTCGATTGCGGTCCTTGGGATCGTGTACGTGGGGCAGGTCCTGCACGCGGGCCTTTCGGGAACTGCCGCCCCCGCGGCGCCCGGTTCCGGTAGCTCACAGCGCGCCCAGGCGAGCGGACCCTGGTTTTCCTGGGGTGGCGACGGGCATGCTGTCGGTCCGACCCACGGGGGCGGCTTCGCGCCGTCGACGGCTTCGGCGCGGGAGGGCGGCTCGCGTGATTTCGCCCTGGGGTGGACACTCACATGGTAAGGCGCACGGTTTTCGGAATCGTTCTCGTTCTTTCGGGGGGCGGGGGTTGCCTGCGCGTGGAGCCAAGCATCTTTGACGCCTCCCAGGGCGGCATGGGCGCGCTTGCGCTCGTGAGGTTGCTCGGCGCGCCGCGCCCCACGAAGTTCATCGCCTACACGGAGACGGGAACGGCGCTGGAGTCTCGCGGCGACGGAACCTGGACGACGTTTACGCTACCAGGAACGCCGGACGTCTTTTTTGCACGGGCCGTTTCGGAGAAGGTGTTCGTCGGCCGCGCCGTTTCACCGAACGTGAACGAATACCTGACATCGACCGACGGCAAGGTCTGGGAAGTGCGCACGCTCTCGGTTGGTGCCACCGGCACGATTGCTTCCCTGGGCGGCTGCGGGACGCGGCTCATCGTGGCGGACACCGGGGCGGCCAACGCGGTCCAAACGCGCGTTTCGTTGGATGGGGGCAGTTCGTGGCAGGCCCTTTCGCAGCCGACGGGTGGCGCGCCGAGCATTGGTTTGGCTGGCTGTCACGATTCGCGGCTATTTGTATCCGGCACTGCTGGCGCGACAACCGTGACGCGCTATTCCGACGACGGCTCCAATTGGAACAACGCGGGTGTTTTTGCGTCCGTTTGGAACGCTCTGGCCGGCCTGGGCACAACCGTGCTCCTTGCGCGTGATGCGGGCACGGGCACCGAGTTTGCCCTTTCGAGCGACGCCGGCGCGAACTTTGCCGCTCCCACGATGCTGGCCGGCTTTCGGTTCAACGGTGCCCTATCTTACACCGCGGGGGCTTTTCGTTCCGCCATGGCCGACGCGAGCAATTGTAGGTTCGGCGCTTCGGCAGACGGTGGCGCTTTCACGGATGTCGATGTGCCGTGCTCGGGCGCCAACCCGCATCGCTTCAATACCATTGCGGCTCTTTCGGCGGGAACGCGAACCGTGCTCGTGGCGGGGGGGTGCGACGACTTCCTGACCTGTGCCAGTCCGCGGATGTTTCGCAGCACGGACAACGGTGCCACCTGGACACAGGACACCCTTCCCTCGGGATTCACCGAGATCCGCGCCATCGTTTCGATGGAGGAGTGACCGGGCGCGGCGGGCGCAGGCTTTGAGCGGCGTTACTTCGGTAGCGCGGACCAGAACTGCGCGAGTTCACCCAGCACGCGGTCCGGCGTCTCCTCCTGAGGTACGTGCGCTGCGTTCTCGATGACGACCAGTCGTGCTCCCTTCACTTCGCGGGCCAGACGCTCGCCGTGTGGAAGCGGGAACCACGGGTCGTGTTTGCCCCACAGTACCAGCGTGGGCGTGACGATGCGCGCGAGGTGTTCTGTCGTCACGCGATTGCGGTGCCCCGTCCGGAGCAATCCGATCGGCGCGCGAAAGGCGCCCGATCGAGTCAGCGGGAAATAGTAAGCTTCGACGTCTCCATCGGTGAAGCCGTTGTCGTCGTGGTAGACGTCTTTGAGGATTCCGCGCACGCGACCGCGGGTCACAAAAGGCGAAAGCAGAGTGCCCATGCAGGGAAGTGCGCCCAGACGAAAGAGTGCGGGACGTTCGCCTTCACCCTTCTGCGGATAGACCGCGGCGTTGAGGAGTGTGATCGAACGGGCGCGCTGCGGGTACCTGGCAGCGAACGTGAGCGCCACGCGACCGCCCATGGAGTTGCCGACGATGTGCGCGCGCTCGATGCCGAGGCGGTCGAGCAGGTAGCGAATCTGGTCCGCGTAGAGGTCCATGCCGTACTCGATGTCGGGCCTGTCGGAAAAACCAAAACCCAAAAGGTCGGGAACGAGAACTCGATGCGTCCTGGAGAGCGGCTCGACCACTTTGCGAAAGCTGTACGCAGAACCACCGAAGCCGTGAATGAGCAGCACCGCGTCCCCGGATCCCCGGTCGATATAGTAGAAGGAGTCCCCCCGAAAGTAGAGCGCGCGGGCTTCTGCGGCAAAGGGGCTCTGGGGCTGCACGTCTCGCACTTCGGGGCCGGCGCAGGCGGCCGCAGCCGCAATCAGAACGAGGGCAGCCGCTTTTCTGGGAAGTTTCACGAAGCATCCGCGCCACCTCAGCCGGGTCCGTCAAGCCCAAGGGCGAAGTTCCTTGACCTGTTGGGTCCCGCCGAGAAGCTGAACGTGTGAACGAGATCCGCAAGAAGCGCCTCGAGAGCTCCATCCGGCGTGAGTTGGCGGCGCTCATTCAGCGGACGCGCGCCAAAGACGATCGTTTCGGGCTCGTTTCCGTCACCGAAGTGCGGTTGGCCGACGACCTTTCGACCATGACTGTGCTCGTTTCTGCGTTCGGTTCCGAGGAGGAGAACGAAGAGACCTGGCAGGCGCTCTCCGATCATGCAGCTTCGTTCCAGACCACTATCGGTCGCACACTCCGACTCCGGCAGACACCCGCGCTCGTCTTCGAAGCCGACGATCGCATCAAGGAAGGGGACCGCATCCTGGAAATCATGGACCGGGATCCTTCCGCGCCTGGTTGAGCCGGCCCAGTCGAAAGGGCGCACGCGCAACCAAACTCCCATGGCCAAAGGAGCCACCATCTACCGGGCCGAACTCGGCATCGCGGACATGGACCGGAACTACTATGGCGACCACACCCTGACTCTGGCCTGCCATCCGTCCGAAACTGAGGAGCGCCTGATGGTGCGTTTGTTTGCGTTTGCCCAATTTGCCTCGGAGGGTCTGAGTTTCGGCGGTGGAGTCTCCACGCGCGACGAACCCGATCTCTGGGACAAAGATGAAACGGGCGCCGTGCGACGGTGGATCGAACTCGGGCACCCGGAAGAGCGATCGCTGCGCAGGGCGTGCGGTCGTGCTGCGCGGGTCGTGGTCGTTTGTTTCGGCGGGCGTTCCTCGGCCACCTGGTGGAAGCAGAATCAGGCTGCGCTCGGGCGCCTCGCCAACTTGAGCGTCCTGTTTTTGCCTCCTGAAGCGGTGCAGGGGCTCGGTCGCCTGGCGCGACGGACCATGCGCCTGCAATGCAACATCCAGGATGGCGTGCTTTCGTTTCTCGACGACGACGGAGCCCTCGAAATCCAGCCTCAGTTCTGGCAGAAAGCCGAGTCGCTCGCGTGAGCGTCCAGGGCGGCATACTCCTGTGCGACAAGCCGACCGGCATGGGTTCGGCGCTGCTGACGAATATCGTGAAGCGTCGTACGCGTCTGCGGGTGGGTCACACGGGCACGCTGGATCGCTTCGCCAGCGGTTTGATGTTGCTCGTGCTGGGACCGGCCACGGCGCTTGCGGATCATTTTCTGCACCAGGACAAGGAGTACGAGGCCACGTTTGCCTTTGGTTCGGCGACCGACACGCACGATCCCGAGGGGACCATCACGGACTCGCGCTCGCCGGAAGAAGTGGTTCGCTTCGTCCGGGAGAACGAACATCGCATCCGTTCCACGATTCAGGGCTGGCGCGAACTCACAGAGCAAACACCGCCCGTCTACTCCGCGCTCAAACAGCAGGGCCGTCGCCTTTCCGATCGCGCGCGCGACGGCGAAGTGGTCGTCCCGAAGACACGAACCATTCGCGTGGACGTTGTCGAAATCTTGGAGCCGCCGGACGCGGGGTCCGAAGTGCGGGTGCGGCTGGGTGTCAGTTCCGGGACCTACATACGATCCTTTGCGCGGGACCTGGGCCTGGCCCTCGACTTTCCCGTCCACCTGGCGGCGCTCCGGCGCACGCGCGTCGGTGAGTTTCACCTGGACGACCCGCGCGTCTGGCACGTGCCGATCGTCGCGCCACGCGGGGACGGGCCTCGTCCTCCACGGAGCGCGGGCGCCGAATCCCGCCCAGCCGCGGGCGAGGAGTCGCCGCTGCCGCCGCTCGTTTCGCTACGGGAAGCCCTGCCGCAGTGGCCGGTGGTCGCCGTCGAGTCTACGATCGCCGCCCGCATCGCCCACGGTCAGCGGCCCGAGCTGACCGGGATTCCCGAGGAGGGCGACTTCTTCGTGCAAGCCTCGGATGGGCGCCTGCTGGCGTGGGGTCGCAGCGCGCAGGGACAGTACTCGTGGCGGCGGGTGTTCGATAATTCGCTTTGAAGGGAGTGGGTTCCGCGCGGCGGAAGACCGCCATTCCTGGGGCGGTGCAAAAAAGTGAATTGACAGAGCCCGAAGCTGTACGAGGTTGCGTTATGTCCCGGCTCATGGTCGGGTCAAGGAAGGCCAGATGCAGGAGAAACGCCGTTTTCCCCGGGTGGAGCGCCAGATCGCGGTCATCTACCGCTTCGAACGTGAGAATCGCCGGTTCGAAGATGCGTGTCGCACCACCAACCTGAGCCAGGGCGGCGTCGCCCTGGAAAGCGGTCGTGCCCTGGCCCTCAATACGAGGCTGTATCTGAAGCTCCTTCTCGAGAACCGGATCGTGCATTGCCGCGGTCGCGTGGTTCACCTGGAAATGCGTCCCGACAATCACCACCGCGTGGGCGTGGAACTGGATACGGAAGCCGCCGAAGATCCCGGGCTGCTCGCTTACCTCGGCCAACCGGCTCGGGCCTGATTCTGATATTTGGTTGACGGGCCGTGGATCACGCGCATAACGCGCGTGATTGGGGAGTGGAATGAGTGCCGGGCTGACGAACTCACTCAGGCCAACTCGCATCCGCCCCGTCAGGAGTAGCCAAGCAGCAAGATGCTGAACCCAAAGATCGTCGTTCAACACAGTCCCATCGCCGGAAGCGGACTCATCGCTACCGAAACCATCGCCGCCGGCGAACTCATCTGGAGCACAGACAAACCCGAAGTCGCCTACACCATCGAGGAAATCAACGCCTGGCCGGCGGCAACGCAGGAGTTCTTCTGGTCGTTGGCCTATCGCATCGGTCCGGACCGATTCTCGGGTCCGCGTTCGCTGGACGTTGTCGACCCATCCGACTACATGAACCACTCGTGTGAGCCGTCGGCCTGGTTCTGCGGCTACTATCGCATGGAAGCCACGCGCATGATCGGAGCGGGAGAGGAAGTCACCTTCGACTACTCCACGAGCGGAATTCAGCCGGGCTACCGACTGAAGTGTCTGTGCGGTTCGTCGCTCTGCCGCGGTTTTGTGACCGAGGACGACGTGCGCAGCTCGCCGGAGTTGCTCGAAAGGTACCGCGGACACATCCTGGACCACGTGCTGCTCGCGCCGGTGCGAAACTGAGAGCGGGGCGGCTGGGGCAGGAGTGGGTGAGCACATTCGCTCCTGTTTCTTGTGAACCGTGCGGATCAAGGCAATGAAAAGACCTGCCAGGACAATTGCTGCAGTGGTTCTTCTGGCGCCCCTCGGGTGCCTTCCGGTGAAAACGCACTGGATGGATTGCTCATCCACCCTGTTCTGTCTGCTTCTTCTTCGTCCCACCTCGGTTCCCTGCCGTTCGTCGGGCACGTCCGCCTCGTCCTTCTATACGTTTGTGGGAGCGTCCGGCTTGGACGAAGGGAAGGACGTTTGCGCCACCGCCGACGGGGGTGTTGTGTTCGTCGGAAACTCAGACGTGAATATCCCCAGCCTACAGGGCAAGTCTCCTTTGAATGCCTTTTCGGCCCTGGCGGACCTTCTGGTAGTCAAGCTGGACAGCACAGCCGCCGTACAATGGTACACCTACTTAGGCGGACCCGGAGATGAACTGGCCTTTTCCGTGACAGAAGTTGCGGACGGAGTTCTGGTCCTGGGAACGGCGAATCAGAACATACCTTCGCTTCTCGGGAAAACGCCGATCGTCCCCTACGTTGCCGGGATCGACATCGTACTGTTCAAGCTGGACTTTTTCGGTCAACTCCAATGGTATACGTTCTTGGGCAGCTCCGGATCCGAACAGGTCGGTGAGGTTCGGGGAACACGAGATGGAGGAGTCCTCGTCGCCGGAGGGTCCGGGGCCAACATCGCTTCCCTGCAGGGGAAAACCCCGGTCAATCCGTACGCAGGCGGGACGGACGGACTGTTGGTCAAACTGGATGCGCTGGGAAACGTGTTATGGTACACTTTCGTGGGGTCAGGAGCCGCGACCGATCGATTCACCTCCATCCTTGAGACCAACTCGGGCGCGGTGGCAACCGCGCTGGCTTCCGCGGACATACCTTCTTTGCAGGGCAAATCTCCCCTCAATCCCTACAACACCGGCCAGGATGGAATGGTCGCCTCGTTCGATGATTCCGGCAACGTGGTTTGGTATACCTTTCTCGGTGGCACAGGAACGGATTCCCTGGCAGGACTGGATGTGACGCCGGCTGGCGACCTGCTTGTTGTCGGTGACAGCAATGCGAGCATTCCCACGTTGCAGGGAATAAGCCCGACCATTCCCTACAATGGTCTAACGGATGTCCTTCTAATCCGACTCTCCAGTGCAGGCAGTGTGCAGGCGTTTTCGTTTTTTGGTACGCCAGCTGGCAGTGAGTTTGGCAAGGTTATTTCCACGACGAACGAAGGAGCGATTGTTGTGGGTGCAGGCACGGGGAGCAACATTGCGAGTCTCTTGGGGAAGACGCCCAACAACGCCTACGGTGGAGGCACGGACGACGTGCTTCTGCTTGGGTTAGACAAGAACGCGAGTCTCCAGTGGTACACGCACCTCGGGGGAGGTGGATCGGACATCTTGAACTCCTTGACCGTGACCGGTGACGGATCCATACTTCTGGCCGCAACGGCAGACGCAAACATCTCCACGCTCCATGGAGTGTCCCCGCTCGTGGCGTATACGGGGGCAGAGGAGTTCTTCCTCGCGAAAGTGAAGCCCGACGGAAACTTGTGATGCCCAAACTCGTGCGCGTTGCCATAGTTGTGGTTCTGGTCCTCGGCGGTTTGACGGCCGCCGGGTGGTACTTCTTCACGCGCGGGTACTACCAACTCGGGATGGTGCGCGCGGCCACCCAGTTGCGCGATCCGCTGGAACCACCAACCGCGGCGGGCCGAGCAGGCGTAGGCCGCTCCCGCGAAGGTGAATACTGGCAGGTGGCCAAAGATATCCGTCTTCGGCATTTCTCTGTCGGTAGGGGCGAGGACGTCCTCTTCCTGCACGGCGGGCCGGGCCTGCCGCCTTCGGGGCCGCTGCCGGGTCTGAAAGACCTGGGAGACTCCTATCGCGTTCACTTCTACGATCAGCGCGCCTCCGGTCGCTCCACTCGTCCCATCGACCGCCCAACGGGCGGCAATTTCGAGAAGTTCAACGCGGTTGTGAAGGCCGTGGGAATCCAAGAGCACATTGCCGATGTCGAGCGCATCCGCCGCCTTCTGGGGAAAGAGAAAATCATACTCATCGGTCATTCGTTTGGCGGTTTCATCGCTTCGCTGTACGCTGCCGAGTTTCCGGAACGGGTTCGGGCGCTCGTGCTCGTGGCGCCCGCCAACCTGTACCGAATGCCGCCCGACAAAGACAGCGACCTCTTTCGCACGCTGCGCGGTCGCCTGTCCGAGACGGACCGCGCCGAGTTCGACCGCTTCCAGTCGGAGATGATGAGCTTCGGCTCGCTCATGTCCAAAAGCGATCGGGAACTCGTCGATCTCAACGGGCGATTCGGATCGTTCTACGTCAAGGCCCAGGGCCCCGACGCCATTCCCAAATCGATCCGCGACCTGGTCGTGCCGGAAGAGGGTGGCGGTTGGGGCGTGCAGGGAATCTACCTGAGCCTGGGTCTGCGCACCGACCTGCGTCCGGCGCTTGCCAGGATCGTCGCACCGACTCTCGTGCTCCACGGGGCCAAGGACATGACTCCCGAATCGGTCACGCGCAGAATCGCGTCCGGCATCCGTTCTGCACAATTCCGCGTGCTCTCCGGAAGCGGACATTTTCCGCACGCCAGCGAACCGGCGGCTTTTGCTGCCATCGTGCGCGAGTTCCTGAAGGGGAAGTGACGTGGCGGCTCGCCGGTGAGGGCGTTTGGTTTTTCGACTTGTGCCCCGTGGCCCAAGCGTGAGGCTCCCCTCGTGGACGCGGACACAATGGAAGCGCAGCTGAGGAGCGAACTGGCCCGCGTTCCAGGTCTGGACGTGGCCTATCTGTTCGGCAGCTTTGCCCGAGGCACGGCCGGCCCTTCGAGCGACATCGATCTCGCGCTGTTGTTTGCCCGTCCACCGGCGAGCACCCTCGAGGGGCAGCCCTATGGTCTCGAAGCGGACCTCACCGAGCGCTTCGGGCGGCCGGTGCAGATTGTGGTCCTCAACAACGCCCCGGTGGATCTTGTGGAGCGCATTTTGAGGGAAGGGCGCATCGTCCTCGAGAACTCCCGCAGTCATCGGATCCAGTTCGAGGTCCGCACTCGCAACGAACGCTGGGACCTGCAGCCCTTTGTCCAAGAATATCGGCGGGCGCGTACATGACCGACGCTGACCTGGTGGCCAAGAAGCTGGCCCTTCTCGAGACGTGCTTGGCCGACTTGCGCAGGCTCGGGCGTCCCGACCGAATTGAGTCCGACCTCAAGGAACGCAGATTCGTTGAGCACTCGTTACAACTTGCCATTCAGGCGATGTTGGACGTGGCCTCGCACATCGTATCAGACGAGCGGCTGGGTGAGCCCCGCAGCGCGGCGGAGCTGTTCGTTCTCCTCGCGGCCAACGGTTGGTTGCCCGCGGAGCTCGCCTCCATTCTGCGGGCGGCAGTCGGCTTCCGCAACGTGCTCGTGCATGGGTACACCGAGGTGGATCCGGCCATCGTGCGCAGTACCCTGGAAAACAACCTCGGCGACCTGGAAGCCTTCATTGACTGCATCCGCCAGCGCTTGAGCGACCCCGCCACGTGAAGTAGCAGAGCAGGCGACTACGCCGGGGGGTCGGGGGGCACAGAAGCGGGGCATGTCAGGGTGACATACCGATCACTTTTTCGGCGCAGCGAGGGGCAGGATCTTCTCGATCATGCGCGCCTGAAATTCGTCGGGCGTTTCGACGACGAGGAAGTGCCCTCCTTCTGCGAACCAGACCATTTCCACACGCGGTGCTCTGAGTTTTCCCGCGTACTCTTCCACGAGTGCCCAGGCTGTGTTGTAGTCCTGCCGGCCCGTGAAAAAGAAGGCGGGAACCGACAAAGAAGGCACGGTTGAAAAGAGGTCGATGTGCAGTCGATCGTGTAGCAGAGTCTCGAGGCTCCGTTCGAAGCATTTCTGCCCCAAGAATGACCAATGATCACAATCTTTCTGCCTTTCCCTAGTTTCTCAGAGAGCTCAATGGTGTCCCGAACGATCTGTTCCAGCGTGACCGTCTTCCAGTCCACGCCGGAACAGGAAGCGCCGGCACCCCTTTGATCCCAGTGCACCACGACGAAGTGTTTCTCGAGCTGCGTCGAGTAGCGCGGCGCAGCGGGAAGCTGGGTGCTGCCCGGTCCGCCATGAACATAGAGGAGAATCGGCGCATGCCTCCGGTGTCCGCGCACAAGGAGCGTCTGCTCAAAGCCGCCGAGGGAGACCCGCCGGATTTCTGCGATGGAATCGGACCCCGGCAGGGCCGAGGTGCTGCGCGGCAACAGGGCACAGGTCCCCAGCGCCAACAGGCCCGCGGCAACCAGCCCCAGCAGCGCCTTGAGTAGGAAGCCGAAAGAGCGGTGCAGACGAGACACGATCCATTTCCGGTGGTGCGCGGCGCCGTGTCGACAAATAGGCGAGCGTCGAGGAACCACTCAAACACCCCTGACCTGAGCGTCGCCAGGTGAACGGATTCAGCAGATCCGCGGCAGCGCTTCTCCCGCCGGCTGATCGAGAATGCGCCGTGTTCCCAGGGTGCTCTCCAGAGTGACGAGACCCGGTTCGCCCTTCGTGACCGCGCCGATGATGGCGGCCGCGGCGCCACCCGGTGCTCGTTCCTGCAAGACCTGAAGCGCTGTGGCCGCCTCGCTGTTCGGCACGAGGACGAGCATGCGACCTTCGCAGGCCAGATGCATCGGGTCGAGGCCGAGCAGTTCCGTGGCTGCGGCGACGACTTCGTCCACGGGGATGTCTGCCGCGCGCACTTCGAAGGAGAGTCCGGACGCAGCCGCCAGTTCGCAAAGACCGGCAGTGAGCCCGCCGCGCGTGAGGTCGCGCAGGCAGCGCACGGAAATGCCCGCTTCGAGCAGCGCAGCGACAGCCGACCAGAGGCAGGCCAGGTCGCTCGGGATGTCCGCGGCCGCTTCGGGGTCGTGACGCACGAGAGCAATCGCGCTTCCGTGGCGGGCAATGTCACCCGAAACCAGAATCGCGTCGCCCGGTTGGATGGAGCGCGGGTGAATGTAGAGGTCGTGCTCGATGATACCGATGCCCGCAGTCGTGATGAAGATTCCGTCGCCGCTGCCGTGTTCGACGGTCTTCGTGTCTCCGGTGACCACGCGCGTGCCCGCCTCCTGCGCGGCGCGGCCCATCGAAGTCATCACCCGCTGCAGCTCTTCGAACGGGGTTCCTTCTTCGAGGATGAGCGAACACGAAAGCGCAAGCGGGCGCGCGCCGGTCATGGCCAGGTCGTTCACCGTCCCGAAGACCGCGAGGCGACCGATGTCGCCACCGGGAAAGAAAAGCGGTCGAACCACCGACGAATCGGTCGTGAAGGCAAGGCGCGCCTGTCCGGTGGGAGAGAGTTCGGCCGCGTCATGAAGCACCGGGTCCGGTTGGTCGAGCGCGGGCAGCAAAACGGAGCGGATGAGTCGCTGCATCAGAAGTCCGCCCCCGCCGTGAGCCGAGAGCACAACATCCTTGGGGTCGACCGGGATCGGGCACGAGAACGCTGGTGTGCTCGCCTCGGGAGTGCTGTGCATCGAGGAGGAATCTGTTGATGCTGACTGACTCATGGCGCGCTCAGGCATCCTCTCTTCCGCCAACCGCGTCACTCAGGTGCCCGCGTGCTCGCGCTTTCGACTCCGGTAGCGATAGTAGGCCGCGCAGGCTCCCTCCGAAGAGACCATCGGCGCGCCCAGCGGGTTTTCCGGCGTGCAACGCGTTCCGAAAGCAGGGCACTGTGTCGGCAACATTGCGCCCTGGAGCACGGCGCCGCTGCGACACTCCGGGTCTTCGCCACGTCCTTTCTCCAGTCGACCGAACCGGATGCGGGCATCGAAGCGTTGGTACGGAAGCGCGAGTCCCAGTCCGCTCTGTGGCAGCGTGCCGATGCCGCGCCAGTCCTGGTCGACGACGGTGAAGACCTCTTGGATGAGCGCCCGCGCCGCGGTGTTTCCGCTCCTTACAACCGTGCGCGCATACTGATTCACTGCGCCGGGTCGACCCTGTTCGAGCATGCGTACGCAAAGATAAACACCCTGGAGTATGTCGACCGGTTCGAAACCGGTCACCACGATGGGGATGCGGTGTGCCTGAGCGATGCCTTCGTACTCCTCGTAGCCCATGACCGCGCAGACATGACCCGCGGCCAGAAAGCCCTGCACCCGGTTTTCGGGAGACGCAAGGATTGCTTCGAGCGCGGGCGGCACCAGCACGTGCGAAATCAAGAACGTCAGATTGGTGAGTTCCAGAGCGGCGGCCTGCTTCACGGCCAGAGCCACGACCGGCGCGGTGGTCTCGAAGCCCACCGCAAAGAAGACAACCTGTCGCTCGGGTGTTTCGCGCGCGATTCGTACCGCATCGAGGGGGGAGTGGACCAAACGTACGTCACCTCCGCGCGCCTTGGCCTCCGCGAGTGTTCCGCGCGTGCCCGGCACGCGCAGCATGTCCCCGAACGTGCAGAGCACGACTCCGTGGGACAGCGCGAGCTCCTGAGACTGATCGATGACGTCCACGGGAGTGACGCAAACCGGGCACCCCGGACCGTGGATCAGGCGCACTCCCTCGGGCAGCAGTTCATCGAGTCCGTGGCGAACGATGCTGTGTGTCTGGCCGCCGCAGACCTCCATGATGGTCCAGTTCCGTTTGGTGATCCGAGCGAGCGCGCGGACGAGCCTGCGCACCCGCTGTGGATCTCGGTAGGGCGCAAGCGCCTTCATGGGGCGGTCCGCCGCTCCTCATCGGCTGCAGGCGCTGCGTCCACCTCTACTTCTACCTCTTCGCCCAGCGCTTCCCATTCGGCCAAGATCCTCTCGGCCTCCGCCTGGTTCACGCGACTGATGGCAAAGCCCACATGCACCAGAACGTGATCGCCCTGAGTTGCTTCCGGTACGCAGCTGAGGTTCACCTCACGCACCACGCCACCGAAGTCCACCCGACCCACACGAAAGAGCGGGTCCTCTTCGTTTTCGATGGAAACGATCTTTCCGGGCGTGGCCAGACACATCAGTTCTTCTCCAGGGCCAGGTGGCGCGCCACGACCGCGGCCTGACCGACTGCCAGTCCGCCATCGCCGGGGGGCAACTGTCGCGGCAGCAAAACGCCCCCGGCGCGCATGCGTGCGCCTTCTTCCACGAGGCCCACCAGCAGGCCGTTTTGAAAGCAGCCGCCCACGAGCCCCGGTTCGCTTTCGCCGAGAGCAGCCGCGGAGTCCAGCAGTGCGCGAGCAAGCGTATTGTGAAAGCGTCGAGCGATCCGTTCCCGAGGGATTCCCGAATCTTGCTCGGCCAGAATGTTTTCGAGCATCGGTCGCCAGTCGAGGTAGTAGAAGGGTTCCGTCGTTCTCGATGCGCGCTCCCGTTCGGCGGCGTCCAGCCGGCGCGGACCGAGCAACTGCGCGCGGGAATGCACCGCGGTCGTTGCGCCGAGAACTTCGGCGCCGGCGACGAGGGGCAATGGATAGGTGCCCGCATCATCGCCTGCTTCGGCAGCATTTTGTAGAAGCAGCGCGGCTTCTCCTTCGAAGGAGACCTGCGCGGCCAAACCGAGCAGGGCGCAAACTCCATCGAAGAGGCGACCGACGGCCGTGGTCCGGGGCACGGAAGCGCCGCTGCACATCGACGACCATACCTTCCACTCCCTGGTCTCGATCACCATCGGCGTCGCTCGGTTTGCTTCGGGAAGCGTGGAATCGTACCCACGTCCGAGCGCAAACAACAGACCCACTGCCGCCCGGCGCACGTCTTGGTACGCCGCCTCTCCGCCTGGCAGAGGAAAAGGAAGAAGGGCCGCGAGGCGCGTGGCGTTTCCGGTCGTTGGATCGATTCTCAGAAATTCACCGCCCCACAGGCTTCCATCGGTTCCGAGTCCCGAGCCGTCCCACGCGGCCACGACACGAGGTCGTTCGGCGCCCTCGCCGGAGAACTCGGACAGAAGCGCGGCGGCATGCGCGTGGTGGTGCGCCACGCCGAACACGGGAACTCCCAGCTCCCGGCCCAGACGCAGCGCCTCGCGGGTGGAACGATAGTCGGGATGCAGGTCGCAGGCGACGGCGTCGGGCACGGTAGCGGAGAGCTTTTGGATTTCGAGCGTGGCGGCACGGAAGGCATCCTGGGTGCGCACGTCGTCGAGGTCGCCGATGTGCGCCGAAACGAAGGTGCGTGCGCGACTTCGCAGGGCCACGGTGTTCTTGATCTGCGCGCCCAGCGCCAGCACCGCGGGCTCGACTCCGTCTCCCGACCCTGGCGACCGGCGCGGCGTGGTTCCGACGGGAAGCGGAGCAAAGCCCCGCGCGCGCCGCACGACGACGGGCGTTCGTGATGGCCTCTCGGAAGGCCGGCGGTTGCCGGCATCCGCGGCGCCACCGAACGGCATCCTATTAGTAAAGAACACTACACTATCGTCCAGCGCCCGAACGATGCGCCGGTTGTGTGCCAGGAAGAAGTCGGCCACCTGGCCAAGATTCGCGCGGGCCTCGTCGTCTTCGGTGGCCAACGGTTCGCCGGAAATGTTTCCGCTGGTGGCGACGAGGACGAACGGACACAGTGAAGATAGCAGATGGTGCAGGGGGCTGGCCGGAAGCAGGAAGCCCAGGCGCCGATTGCCGGGCGCTACTTCTGCACAGACGTTGCCCCGACCGGTTCGTTCGAGTAGGACGATGGGGCGCTCCGGCGAAAGCAGAGCCTCCGCCTCGTCGTCGTCGATGCGACAGAACTCGGCCGCCTGGGACAGGTCCCGGGCGAGCAGCGCAAACGGTTTGCTCGGCCGGCGTTTGCGCTCTCTCAGCGCGCGTATTGCCTCGGAGTTTTCCGCCGAAGCCAGCAGTTGGTAGCCGCCCACGCCTTTCACGGCGATGATGCCGCCGCGAGCGAGTTCGCGGACCGCGGCTGGGAGCGCGTGCTCGGCCTGCGCGAGCTCCTTGCCCGCGCGGTCGGTGAAGGTGAGGCGCGGACCGCAGCGGGGGCAGGAGATGGCCTGCGCGTGAAAGCGCCGGTCGAGCGGGTTGCCGTATTCGCGCAGGCAGTCGTCACAGGGCGGGAAGTCCCGAAAGGAGGTGAAGCCGCGCTCGTAGGGCAGGTCCAACAGGACGCTGTAGCGCGGGCCGCACTGTGCGCAGGCGATGAACGGATAGCGAAAGCGGCGGTTGGAGGGGTCGTCCATTTCCAGAAGACATTCCTGGCAGGGTGCCAGGTCGGCGACGAGCGGCAGTCCTTCGCCATCGAACGGCATGCCGCGACCGGCCCGTACGCTCGGGCGAATGTCGAGGTCCGACCTCCCCGTCGGGAGGGTCGGACTTGCGTGAACGCCGGTGATACGGGACCGCAGCGGCGCCTCGGAGCGCAGGCGTGCGCGAAATTCCTCGAGGGCGCCAGAACAACCCTCGAGATCCACGACGACGCCGGTCGCCTCATTCGAGATGCTGCCCGAAAGGCCAAGCTCGCTGGCCAATCGGTAGAGGAAGGGCCGGAAGCCGACGCCCTGCACGGTGCCCTCGATACGCAGTCGCAGTGCGCGGCGGGAGTCGACCTCAGCGACCATCACGAATCCACCTCGACACTTTCGAGCAGGATCTGCTGCGCGTTCGGATTGCTCTCGTCGTGCGACTCCTCGACCTCGAGTTCGGCCCGTTGGAGTGGCGTGGAAGCAACCGCGTGTTCGAAGTGTTCGCGGAAGTGCCCGGCTGATATGTGCGCAAGCGCCCCAATCCAAACGCGGACGCGCGTCACCTGACCGCCGCCGTTCTGGACGCGCACGGCTTCGACTTTGCGCAGCAGATCCGCCAAGAGCGAAAATTCATGCATGGCAGACTTCCCGTTTGAGCAGTTCACTTATGCGCAGCGCCACCTTGCGGCAGGCCTCACGCACTCTGGCGTCGACCGTCCCGCCCGTTTCGAAGGAGCGCGCCTCGATCCCGAAGACGTAGGTGCGCGGGGGCAGGCTGCCGAGCGCTCGGGCGAGCTCGACCAACTGACCGGGGTGCATGCCGTGCGTGGATACGCTTTTGAGTTCGGCCGGCAGAGGCCCGTCGTGCGCAGCAAACTCGTGGATGGTCCCCGTCGGAGAGCCGCTCTGGACCGCGTCGCAGATCACCGTCACCTCGTAGCGCGAAAGCAGGTCGATCAGCCGCGCCGGGTCGCCTCCCGCACGAATCACGTCCGCGCCCAGCGCTTCGAGCCCGACGTTCTCGCTGTCCGCCGCAACGCCGTGCAGCGAGGCCAAATCGTCGCACACCACAGGCCCGGCCGCATCATCGGCGCGATCCCTGCTGCCGATTCCGATCACAAGCGCGCGTTTCACTTACGGTCGATCTCCAGCTTGAGAAAGTGTGTGGCGCAGGAGATGCAGGGGTCGTAGTTGCGCACCGCCTGCTCGCACTGCCACGTGAGTGACTCCTCGTCCAGTTGGAGGCGCGGCTGCGCAAAGGCGACCAGGTCATCTTCGATGGCCTTCTGGTTTTGCGAAGTGGGCGGCACGATGCGCGCGTCCGCCAGAGTCCCGTCCTCGTTCACACGGTAGCGGTGGAAGATGAGCCCGCGCGGCGCTTCGGTCGCGGCACATCCGGTTCGTCCAGCCGGGTCCACCTCGACGAACGGCCGCTCCGGTTCGCGGTAGTTCTCCACGATCCGCAGGGCTTCTTCGTACGCGAAGAGAGTTTCGAGCGAACGCACGATGATGCTCTGGAAAGGGTTGCGGCACACCGTTCCCAGCCCCACCTCGCGGGCGAGGCTCTGTACGATGGGCGGGAGTTGGTCGAAGTTCAGCGCGTAGCGTGCCAGCGGGCCCACGAAGTAGGTTTCGCCGTTGCGCCTTACACAATGCAGCGCGTTGGAATGCGCCACGTGAATCTCTTCGAAGGTGTCTTCCCATTCATCGACGTCGATGTCCAGACCGGTGCTCGAGACGACGCGCCCCTCGTTGAAGGGGTACTCGTTCGGCCCGCGCAGCGACACAAACTGGTAGTCGCGCTCGAAATCCGGGAAAGAGAGCGTAGCTGACCAGCGCACCGTTTCGACGGCCATGTCGCGCCCGCGCAGGAGATTTTCGCGCAACGCGGAGAGTTCGTTTCGGGAAGGAGCCCGGTAGAAGCCGCCGACGCGAACGTTGATGGGGTGAACCTCGCGGCCGCCGAGCAACTCGACGATCGAATTGCCGATCCGCTTCATCTCGAGGCCGCGTTTGACGACGTCGGGCGCGTCTTTGGCAAGAGCCACAGCATCCTGATAACCCAAAAAGTCCGGTGCGTGCAGCATGTAGACGTGCAGCGTGTGGCTTTCGATCCACTCGCCACAGTAGAGCAGGCGGCGCAGTTCGCGCAGCGAGGGCTCCAGGGTGACGCCCGCCGCCCGTTCGAGCGCGTGCACGGCCGCCATCTGGTAGGCCACAGGGCATATGCCGCAGATGCGCGCCGTGATGTCGGGTGCGTCGCGGAAACTCCGTCCACGCAGGAAGGCCTCGAAGAACCGGGGAGGCTCGAAGATCTTCAGCCGCGCCTCCTCGATGCGATCTCCGTCGATGCGCAGATAGAAGGAACCCTCGCCTTCGACGCGGGCCAGGTAATCAACTTTGATGGTACGTTTCATTTTTCATTCTAAGGCGCGCCCCGCTCCGGCATCCTGCCTCCGCCAGGCGCGCGCTTGGTTCCCTTTCGGGACGCGCGGACTTCCTGTCCGCGCTGCGCATGGTTTGTGTCTGGCGCGCGGCCTGACGGCCGCTGGCGGGCGGTGCCCGCCTTGCACTCGCATTCGCTCGTGCTTGCGCCATTCAGCATAGGCGCGCTTTTCCATGTGGGCGCGCCCCGCTCCGGCATCCTGCCTCCGCCAGGCGCGCGATTGGTTCCCTCTCGGGACGCGCGGCCCACCAGTCCGCCCGGGGGATCGGTTGTGTCAGGCACGCGGCCCTGCGGCCGCCAGCGGGCTGTGCCCGCTGCGACTCTCGCTGCGCTCGCGCCGGTGCCATTCATCCGGTATTTGTGTGTGCGCAACATCATTCCACCTGCTCCCTGAACCCCGCCCACATCCCTATTTCTCCAACCGCCGCGCTGCTTCGTCGAAGGCCTCCGAGAAGGCGTTGAAGCCGCGGTAGGCTCTTGCGATCTCTTCTTTCGGTACGCCGAGTTTCTCCCACCAGTCCGAAAGCGAGGTCGTGTTGGGTCCTTCCATGGGGCCGAAGCAGCCGTAGCAGCCGCGATGGTAGGCGGGGCAGAGGGCGCCGCAGCCGGCGTGGGTCACGGGGCCGAGGCAGGGAGTTCCGTGCGCGGTCATCACGCAAACGTTGCCGCGCAGCTTACACTCGATGCACACCGAATAGTTGGGAATGCGCGGCTTCCTTTCGTGCAGATAGGCCTTGATGACCTCGAGCAATTGATACTTGTTGATGGGGCAGCCGCGCAGCTCGTAATCGACGGTGACGTAGGCCGAGATGGGCTCGGAAGTGGCGAGCGTGTCGATGTACTCGGGCTTCGCGTACACGATTCGAATGAAGTCTTCCACATTGCGGAAGTTGCGCAGAGCCTGAATGCCGCCGGCGGTGGCGCAGGCGCCGATCACGATCAGCCTACGGGAGTTCTGGCGGATCTCGCGAATGCGATCGGCGTCGTGCGCGGTAGTGATGGAGCCCTCGACGAGCGAGATGTCGTATGGTCCCTGGACGGCAGCGCGCGTTGCTTCGGCGAAGTCGGCAATCTGGACAGCGTCGGCCACGGCCAGGAGTTCGCGTTCGCAGTCGAGCAGCGAAAGCTGGCAGCCGTCGCATGAGGCGAACTTCCACACCGCGAGTTTCGGGCGGCCGTCGGCGGCCACTTCCTTGCGCCCCATTTCCATCACAGCTCTCTGACCTCCATGCGCGAACGCACCTGATCGTGGGAGAAGACGGGTCCGTCCTTACAGATGAAATCGCCGCCCATCTGGCAGTGCCCGCACAGCCCGACCGCGCAGTGCATGTTTCGTTCGAGCGAAACGAAGAGGCGTTCTTCGAGAACACCGTGCCGGAGCAGTTCGTCGGCGGCAAAGCGCATCATGATCTCGGGTCCGCAGACAAAGGCGGAAGTGTTTGGCGCATCTTCGAGGGCGCGGCCGATGAGTGTTGTTACGACGCCGACGTGCCCCCGCCACGACCGACCGGCTCTGTCCACCGTGAGCTCTACCTCGAGGTCGTAGCGCGCGCGCCACTCCTGAAGCTCGCGCGAAAAGAGAATGTCCTCGGGTGTGCGCGTACCGTAAACCAGGCTCACCCTTCCGTAGTCTTCGCGATTCGCGAGGACATGATAGAGGATGGGACGAACGGGCGCAAGCCCGAGGCCTCCGGCAACCACGGTGATGTTTCGCCCGCGCTCCTCCGCGATCGGCCAGGGGCGACCGTACGGACCGCGCACGCCCAGCGCACTGCCCGCGCGCAGGCGACCGAGAGCACGCGTTACCCCACCGACTTCGCGAATGGTATGGGTGAGCCTACCGGCTTCCTGGGGCGGGCCGCTGATGGAAATGGCGGATTCACCCGCCCCGAACGCGTAGAGCATGTTGAACTGCCCGGGCAGAAAGGAGAACGTGCGGCCTTGAGGAAGGGCGATGTCCATCGTGAAGACATCGGCTGTCTCCCGGCGCACGGAGGCCACGTGAAAGACTTCGGGCGCAAGCGCCGTGAGCTGGGGCGAAGCTGTTGTCTGTTGCGTCGTCATCTTCCGTACAAATCCATGAGCTGCAATCGTGCCGCTTCCAATCGTTGACCCAGCGCTGCTACCATTCGTTTCAGAACCAGGTACCCGACGGAGGGCTCTGCTTCGCACGCGCTCCGCAGAGTCTCCGCGTCTATGGCGATGAGGCGAACGTCGTCGCGCGCGCGTGCGTCGAACCGCCACCGGTGCGGCTCCAGAAGCCAGGACCACCCGAGCACCGAACCGGGTCCGAGCGTTTGGATCACGATGGCGCCTCCCTGGGGCGTGTGCAATTCGAGCGTGACATGGCCTTCGACGAGGAGAAAGAGGTGGGTCGCGGGGTCGCCGTAGCGAAGTACCATTTGGCCCTCGCGAACGTGCCGGGGCTCGGACGCGGCGGCCAGGCGGCGCACGAACTCCTCCGATAGTTCCAGAAAGAGCGCATGGCGAATGAGCTGGTCTTCAAACGTTTGCGTTTCCATGCGCGATGGCCGGGGCCTCCTCCGTTACGTCGATTCCCACAGGGCACCAGGTGATGCAGCGACCGCAGCCGACACAGCCCGACGAATCAAACTGATCCCACCAGGACGAAAATTTGTGCGTGAGCCATTGTCTGTACATAGACTGGTGCGAAGTGCGCGCCGTGCCTCCCGCCGTGTAGGTGTGCTCCTGCGTGAAGCAGGAAGTCCAGCGCCGTTCCCGCGTGGAGGTCTGGCCCGCCAGGTCCGTTACGTCCTCCACCGAAGAGCAAAAGCAGGTGGGGCAGACCATCGTGCAGTTTCCGCAAGAAAGACAGCGGGCCCCGGTCTGCGCGTAGCGTGGGTGTTCGAGGTGATCGCGCAGTCCTTCGCGAAGTCCCTGGGTCTCGAGCTTGCGGGTGATGGAAGCTGCGGCCCGGTCGGTTGCTTTTTTTCCCGCGCTTTGCTCGGCTGGCCCCGCCGCGGGCAGGCGCAACGAGGCCAGGACTTCGGCGCCCGCGGGGCTTCCGCTTTCGAGAACCAAGTAGTGACTCGGACCGACAACCTCCGTGAGCGCGAGGTCGTACCCGGATGTGGCGCGCGGCCCTGTTCCCATCGAAGTGCAGAAGCAGGTGCCGGCGGGGTCCGTGCAGTTCACGGCAACCAAGAACACATCGCGGCGACGCGCCGCGTAGTCGGCATCGACGAAGCTTCCGCCCAAGAATACACGATCCTGCGTTTGGATTGCCGAGAGCTCGCAGGCGCGGACGCCCAGGAACGCGCGTTTCTCGGGCGGCGGCGGCAGGGTCTGGACCTCGAAGCCCTTCTCGGTGCGGCGCGCTTCCCACAGCGCCGTCCGCGGCGGGAAGAGGTATTTCTTCCATGATTGGGGGCCCACCACGAAGCCGAAGTAGGCGCGGTCCGCGCGTTTCGTGAGACGATAGTGACCGGGGGATTGCTCATCTCCGATCCCGATGGGCAATTCCTCCGCGGCCGTCAGGCGATCGTAGACGATGGCGCCTTCCCGCGCGGTGGGACCGTAGATCTGGAAGCCCCTCTGCCGCAATGCTTCGAAGAGGTCATTGAGCTTTTCGGCGCCCAGCACGTACAAAATTGGCCTCGAAGTAGCAATATGCCCCAAATCCCGGGCCGCCTGCATGATTTGCCGCGGGCTCAAGAACTGATCCTTGTCAGTCGCGGTAGCGCGGCCCGAGAATCGCCCGAAGGCGCCCCTATTCAGGCGACGCTTGCGCCGAGCGCAAGCGGAATCCGCGCGAAGATCCGCATTTCCTGTTGCGCCAATTCCGCCATCCTGTCCTGTTCGCCCGAGAGCCCGCGCGGGTCGTCACACAAAGAGGAAGCTTCCATGCTGGTAGATTGGTTCGAGAATATGGGTATCGGGGACGTCCCGAAAGTGGGAGGCAAGAATGCCTCGCTGGGCGAGATGATCCGCAACATGCAATCCGAGGGCATTCGCGTGCCGGGCGGATTTGCGATCACCGCCGATGCGTATCGCGCGTTCGTTGCGGCCAACGACATCGAAGGCCGGATCAAGTCACTCCTCGACGAACACAAGGCAGGCCGCCTGGCTCTCGAGGATGCGGGCCGGCAGATACGGCGGCTGTTCGTGCTGGCCGAGTTCCCCAAGGATCTTTCCGAAGAAATCCGCAAGTTCTACCGCGAACTGTGCGCGCGCCACAACGTTGCAGATGTCGACACTGCCGTGCGCAGTTCGGCCACCGCCGAGGACCTACCGGATGCAAGCTTCGCCGGTCAGCAGGAGACGCTTCTGAACATACGCGGGGAAGAGGAGGTCCTGGACGCCACCCGCATGTGCTTTGCCTCGCTGTTCACGGACCGGGCCATCGCCTACCGTGAGGCCAAGGGTTTTGACCACATGTCCGTCGCCCTTTCCGTCGGCGTTCAGAAGATGGTGCGTTCGGATTTGGCCGGTTCCGGCGTGATGTTTTCCATAGATACCGAGTCGGGTTTTCCGGATGCGGTGCTCATCAATGCCGCCTGGGGCATCGGGGAAAACGTCGTCCAGGGCTCGGTGACGCCGGACGAGTACCGCGTGTTCAAGAAGCGCATCGAGGAAACCCACCTCAAACCCATCATCCAGAAGGACCTGGGCGCCAAAGAGGTGAAGATGGTGTACGCAGGTGGGGGCCGCAAGCAGACCACGCGTAACATCGCCACGACCACGAAAGAGCAGCAGTCGTTTGTACTTTCCAACGAAGAGATCGTGACGCTGGCGCGCTGGGCGTGCCGCATCGAGAAGCACTACGGAAGACCCATGGACATGGAATGGGCGCGGGACGGGGAGACCGGTGAATTGTTCATCGTGCAGGCGCGGCCGGAGACGGTGCATTCGCAATTGGCGGCGGATACATTCACCACCTTTCACCTCAAGGAACGCGGGCGCGTGCTGGCCGAAGGACTTGCGGTGGGCGATCGCATCGCTGTGGGCAAGGCCAAAGTACTGCGTACCGTCGAGGACATGCATCAATTTGAGGAGGGCGCCATCCTCGTGACGGAAACCACGGACCCGAACTGGGTGCCCATCATGAAACGCGCCGCGGGCATCGTGACTGACCGGGGCGGTCGGACTTCCCATGCGGCCATCATCAGCCGCGAGCTGGGCATTCCGGCGCTGGTGGGTGCGGACCGCGCCACCGAGACGATCCCGGACGGCGCCGAGATCACGTTGTCGTGCGCCGAAGGCGACCGCGGCTATATATATGAAGGGAAGCTTCCCTTTGAGGAAGAGACGATTCAGCTTTCGGACATCCCGGAGACGAAAACCGCGATCAAGCTCAACATTGCTTCGCCATCTGCGGCCTTCCGCTGGTGGAAGCTGCCGGCTGTCGGGATTGGCCTCGCGCGCATGGAGTTCATCATTTCCAACGTGATCAAGATCCATCCGATGGCGCTCATGCATTTCGACAAGGTCAAAGACGAGCAGGCCCGCCGAATCATCGAGGAGATGACCCTGGGCTACCGCGATCGGCGGGAGTACTTCGTGGAACGTCTCGCGCTGGGCATCGCGCGCATTACGGCCAGTCAGCATCCGCACCCGGTGATTCTGCGCATGAGTGATTTCAAGTCCAACGAATACGCCGATCTGATCGGTGGACGGTCTTTCGAGCCGGAAGAAGAGAACCCGATGATCGGCTTTCGTGGCGCTTCACGCTACTATTCCGAGGCGTACCGTGAGGGTTTTGCGCTGGAGTGCCGCGCCGTGAAGCGCGTGCGGGATGAGGTCGGTCTGGAGAACCTGTGGATCATGATCCCGTTCTGTCGGACCCTGGAGGAAGCCGATCGCGTGATTGCCGAACTCGAGTGGAATGGCCTCAAGCGCGGCGAAAACGGCCTGAAGCTCTACGTCATGTGCGAGATTCCGGCCAACGTGATTCTGGCTGAAGAGTTCGCGGACCGTTTCGACGGGTTTTCCATCGGCAGCAACGATCTGACGCAGTTGACGCTGGGTATCGACCGGGATTCGACCGAGCTGGCCTACATGTTCGACGAACGCAACGAGGCGGTGAAGCGTTTCATCAAAGAGGCCATCGACAAGGCGCACCGCAAGGGTCGTGAAATCGGCATCTGCGGCCAGGGCCCCAGCGACTACCCGGACTTCGCCGAATTCCTGGTCGAGGCGGGCATCGATTCGATCTCGCTGAACCCGGATTCCGTTGTCGAAACGAAGAGGCGGATTGCCGCTCTCGAGCAGCGCTTGGGCCGGTGAGGCTGGTCACGCACCGGCAGCCTGCGGCGCGGGCGGGGTTGATCAGGGCGAACGACAGGTTCGGATTTTGTTGGACGAAGGCGGCCGGGTCGGTTGCTCCTGCACGATTGCGCGTTTCGGTTGAGACGCTCGGAATATCAAATCTTGAGCATTTTGAGGTAAGGTGAAAATGAACTACGGAAAACTATTCGGGAAAGCTGCGGTTTTGCTGGTGACCCTCGGCCTGGTGGCTTCCTGCCAGAGCAAGCCAAAGATGCTGCCTTCGTCGGACAAGAGCTCCGCCCTGGGTGTGACGATTCGGCTGGTGCCGAAGGTGGCCATGTTTGCACAGAACGCGGAGATTGTACTGTTCGCGCGGCTGACCAAGAGCGGAGAGCTCATGTCCAAGGAGCTCATCGCTTCGAACTACAGCAGTGGCGGGCGTGTCTACCTGATGAATGCGGAGCCGGGCATCTACGCGCCCGTCGTCGCGATCGGACCCTCGCAACAGCAACAACAGGGCCCGGTCATCCGCAACATGGACGAACTTGCGGACAACGTGGGCAAAAGCAAGGATGGGCCGTCTCTGGATCTCGCGGGCCGCGCGGTTTGTTTTCTCCCAAAGGATGTCGTTGCCGCCGGGACCGTCACGGTGGGTGAGAATCAGTTGGTTTTCGCAGGCGCGACAGCGTTGAAGATGGACTCCGAGATCACAGGGGCAGACGAAGTGCAGAAACACTACGCCACATTCGTTTACAAAGATGGGCTGTCGAAAGTCAGAATGCTGACCTACGTGGGGACCAAGGATGCGTTCATGAATGATGCTGCGACTGCCACCACGTTCCGGTCCGGGGCCTCGCAGGACTTCGCGGAAACGGCGTGGGCGCGGCTGGCCCCGATGGCCAAAGGGCAGTAAGGCGGAGGGCCGGAGGATGGGGCGGTTGTGCCGTTGGCGCAACGTCCCATCGCGCTCGCTGGATGGCGCGCGCACGAGCCAAGCGAGTGCGCAGCGGGCGCTGCCCGCGGGCGGCCGCAGGCCGCGCGCCAGACTCACTCGATGTGCAGCGCGGACACGAGGTCCGCGCGTTGCGCAGAGGAACGAAACGCGCGCTGGCGGAGGCAGGATGCCGGAGCGGGGCGCGCTTTAGATGAAAAGAAAGCAAGATCCGTCAAGAAGTCGGGCTGCTTTGGGTCCACCATGGGCTCATGGAGGAATGAGCCATGAGCTTTGGTCGAATCATACTTTTGGGGGTCGGGGGACTGGCAGTCCTCTTGGCGGCATTCTTGGTCGTCAGGCTCGCCGTTGAGGGCGGGCGCACTCATCTGGCAATGACACAGGAAGTCGCGGCCCCGCCGGCGGATGTCTTTCCGTACCTGGTAGAGCCGGATCTTCTGCGAACCTGGCTCGAAGGGTTTCAGAAGAGCGAGGCTCCTCCGGGGCTGACGGTCGGCGTGGGAGTGCGTTCCCGGGATCACTTCATCATCGGCGGTCGCACGGTGGTCCTGGAGACGACCATCGTCGAGTTCCAGAAACCGCAGTTGCTGGTCGTAGAAACCAATCACCCGGACGCAATCTCGCGCGTGACCTACCGAATCACTCCCGGGGCGAAAGGGAGTCTGGTTTCACTGGAAATGGAGTCGCGCTACGCGCGCCTTTGGATCAGGTTGCTCGAACCGTTTGTGCGACCGAGCATTCAGGCCATGAATCGACGGAGCCTGGAGGCCCTGGCACGGGAGCTGTCCGCCCGCAAGACGCGCGATGACCGAAAAACCCCTGCAACCAGGTGATCGGAACTACGATCGGCTGGCGTCGGCGCTGCTGTTCGTCGAAGCGCACCTTTCGGAGCGTTTCACCCTCGACGATGCGGCGACGGCGGCCGGACTTTCGGCGCATCATTTCCATCGTCTCTTTCGCGCCCACACGGGCGAGACCCTGGGGAACTACACGCAGCGTTTGCGTGTGGAGCGAGCGCTACTCCAGATGAAGTTCACGGACGACTCGCTGACTTCGATCGCACTCGACAACGGTTTCGGCTCGCCGGAGCATTCGTCGGTTCGTACGAAACCGTCCCTTTGATTTCTGATGAGGGACCGGTGTGGGGGCCGCTCTGGGAACTCCACAAGAGCATCCGCATCTCGAAGCGCGAGCCGCCCGCCTTTCTGGGTATTTGTCACGATGACCCGCGCGTTACGCCCGAACACCGTGTCAGGTTCGACGCCTGCCTCGTTCTGCCCGACACAATCGAACCGGAGCGTTGCCCGCTGCCGACTACGGATATCTCCGGGCGCCTATCTCAGCGCCATCCATGTCGCCCCTGCAGATCGCTTGGAGGCGACCTACGGGTACCTGATCGGCGAGTTTCAGGCGGGCGGCCTGAAGCCGCGGCCCGTGCCGCCGCACGAGGCGTACCTCGAGTTTCGCACGCGCGAACTCGTGAGAACGGAAGTACGCCTGCCGGTCGATCGCTGAGCGTCCAGTGTCACTTCACCACGAGCACGTAGATGGCGTGCCCCTTCGCCGAGACACCCTCCAGCTTCCAGTCTTCGTTGCGAACGCCCTCGTACGCCTTCGTGCTCCCCTTGCTCGAGGCGACTTGGAGCTCGAATGTTGCGAAGGCATTGGAAGGCTTCACGTGGCCGCCGGTGCCTTCGAAGAAGGTGTAGATGTGCACCTTTGTTTTTGCCGGGATCTCGCTTACCCAAAGCTTCACCGGAAAGGACCCGCCTTCCGTGGCCAGGGGACGCAAAGCACGGCCCGTTTGGTTGTCCACGTAGTAGTCCGCCCAGGATTCCACCTCGTCGATGCGCTTTTCGGATGAACACTGGGCCAGGGCCGCAAGGAGAAGCACGAAAACAAGAGCGGTGCGAATCATAATGTACCTCCGTTGGCTTCCCGGTTCCTCGACGGACCGCAGAGTGCTGCATCTCGGGCGCCCGGCGCCTGCACCCAAGTCCTCCGACGGAACACAGGTGGCAGAGGTTCGACGAACACCCCTGATCTGCACCCTGCCTGGACTCTCTCCGCCGTCAGGGCACGTACACCAAAGCGTTCAGGCCGCTCGCTCCCGTGATGCTGCTCAGATCCTCAGCCGTCCAGGTGAGGCCGTTGTCCGTACTGCGCGCGAGAAACGGCGCGGAAGTGGCCGTGCCCGCCGTGATCAGTGTTTGATTGCCGTCGCCTACGATGTCGGCCAGAGCCGTGGCCGCGCAGGAACCAAGAGCGACGTTGGTCCAACCGGAAGTCCCCGCGGCAGAACGGTAGAACGTGCATGTTGGGCTCACTACGGAAACCACGCGAAAGTTGCTGTTCGCATCATTGAGCACGATGGCTGTTGGGAAGGCCGGCGCAAGAAACGTGGAAGCGGTGTAGTTGACGCCACCGTCGGAAGAGCCGCCAATCTCGGGTCCCGTCGATTGCGCTACGTACAGGACCACGCCGTTGCGCGCCGCGGCAAATGGGGAGCCCAGAATCGGCATGAGTCCCGTGTCGACTGCTGGAGTGGACCAAGCCGTTCCCGGCGCGTCCGAGTACCGGTGGGTCGGGTTGATGGAGGTGCGCATGGCATGGAACCGACCGGTCACACTGTCGCACGCGAGCCCCGCAAACGACGTGGCGCCGCCCGCCGCGATCAGGTTGACCGAAGCTGACCAGGCGCTGCCGCCATCCGCCGAAAAAACGCCGTCGAGCGCCTGGCCGTTCGCGTTGACCGCCATCACCTTCTGACCGCAGGCCGCAAGGCGCAGAACCGGCGCGCTGATGGAAAGCGAGAGGCTCACGCTCGTCCAACTGCGACCGAGGTCTGTCGACTTGTAGATCGTGTTGTTCGTGGAACCGTCGGTCCCGATCAGCGTGGCGCCGGCACCCGACCCCACGACAACCACCCTGGTCAGGCTCACTGCCGGGCTGGTCGTGAATTTGGTCCACTTGCCGTTGCCGCTGCTTTCGAGGCCGAGACCGCTCGCCCCGAAGGCCAGGAACTTCTTTCCGGCCGAATCCGCGGCCTGAGCGGCCAAAAGCGGGCCGATCTCTTGGAAGGGACTCGGTTGCAGGTCCAGGCAGTTGAAGGCGAGTAGGGGTAAGAGCAGAAGTGCGTATGAGGTTTTCATCAGTGCTTGTCGTGTTTGCGTGACGGTCTGCGTGGGGACACGGCCGCCAATGTCCGGTCAGGCCCCTGGGGCCACTCCGGATGTTGCCGGGCTCCCTGAAAGGAGAAACACAGCGGACGCTCAGATTTTTCACACAAATCGCCGTGGGACGGACGGGCCACGACCGCAACTGCGGCCTGCCGCAAGGGGCAATGCCGCGACCTGACGTGCGCCTTCGCCTTGACAGGACCCGATAACCCGGGCGCGGTCGCCCGGATCGATTCAGGAGGCTCAAGTGCTGCGCTTCGTATTGCTTTGGTTTCCGATAGTGTTTCTGGCCACGGCCAACGGCGCCTTCCGCGAGTTCGTTCTGCGCAAGTCCCTGGCAGAATTGCCCGCGCATCAAATCAGCACCGTGATGTTGCTGTGCATCTTCACGGCCTACACCTGGTTCGCCCTGGGTCGCTGGCGACCGGCCTCTGCGTCCCAGGCCCTTCTGGTGGGTGTCGTGTGGACCAGCATGACTCTCGTCTTCGAGTTCGGGTTCGGTCATTTTGTGGGCGGCCACACCTGGGAACGATTGCTGTCCGAGTACGACCTGCCGGCCGGTCGCCTCTGGGTCCTCGTTCCGGTCTGGGTGACCATCGCGCCGTGGGCGATCTTTCGGCTGCGGCAGCGCGGGGGTTGAACCTTCACCCGGCACAGTTCTGCTTGCCGCCTCAGATTCCAGGCGGTCTTCTGGCGGAGTCATGCTTCGGAATGCGCGCCGGTCCATTGCAATCCTTCTTGCGTTTGGACTCCTCAATTGCAGCTTGTTCACCAAGCCCGACGGTTCCGAGCTCTCGCCGGAGGAAATCGCGGCCATCCTGCTCGGACACTGAAGGCAGCGCGGCCCGCTTCAATCTGAATCGGCAGGTGACGACGGACGGGACCAACCTCTACCTGGCGGACAGACAGAACCATAAGATAAGGTCCATCAACATACTGACTGGGGCCACCTCCACGCTGGCCGGGCCCGATGCAGGCACAACTGCCAGCGGTCTGGTGAATCAGCCGGGCAGCTCCGCTCGCTTCACACAACCGGAAGGGGTGGCCACCGACGGGACGAGCGTGTTCGTTGCAGACACGGGAAACAACGTGATTCGCAAGATCGACATCGCGACGCGAGCGGTCAGTACACTCGCGGGGAGTGGGGGATCGGGCGATGCGGTTCAGCATCATCCCGAGCATCACTGAGAGGCCCGGCCATCTCGTCGCGACCTGTGTCGCGAGGTCCGCGGTCGGCCCATTCGGGCAAGATTGCGTTCCTCGACCTGAGCAGTTCTTCCTTTGGATGGTGCCGAAAGCTGTCGTGTCCAAGAGCGCGAGCGGCACGCGCGCTTTCAGCGGCCGTGCGGTCCCGCCACGACGACGTGGGCGCGCTCGGGAACTCGCGAGCGCGCGGCGGGGAATGGGGGGCTCAGCGCTTCACGAAAACCATCAGCAACCCAAAAACGAAAGCGGCCTGGCCGATCCAGAACAGGAACATCCACCGGACCGTCGAAGCGTATGACTGAGCAATCCTTGCATCCAGCCTCCCTTCACTTTGTGCGATCTTCGCGTCGAGCCTCCCCTCAGTTTGGGCGATCTTTGCTTCGAGCCTCCCTTCCAACTGGCCCATCTCCGCCCGCAGACCCGATAGTTTCTCCTCAATGCGGAGCTCTGTTTGGGCCAGGGTTTTCTCGAAGCTCTCGCGGCTCAGCCGGATCACGTCTTCTTTGTTGGATTGTCCGAACTGATTGAGGAGTTCGACAAGATCCTCGGTGGCGTCTCCAAGCCGGGAGCGGAGGCGTTCAGGGACGGTGACGACCACAGCCATACCCGATCAAGCACGTGCGCCTCCGTCGGTCGGTCAACCCGAAAACTGCGGGAGCGCGAGGGCGGGTCCCGCGCAGAACCCGCCCATCAGCCTGCCGACGCGGCCGCTATTGGCCGTTGTAGGCTGAGTTGAAAGTGCCGCCAATGCTCGTACAATACGTTTGACAAGCAGACACTGAAGTGCAGGCCGGTGCCCCGTAGTATACCGATTCAGATTGGCTGCTTGTCCGGCAGGCACCCAGATTGCCAGTGGCCGTACATTTCGAAGTACTCACGGTCCCGCTACAGCTGCCTGCGGAACCGTACCTGTTCGTACAGGTACCGTTCGCCGGGATGTTGCAGCTGCTAACAAATGCCGGGTTCGCAAGGTTGTTCAGGAGGAGTAAAGTGATCAGCGATTCCGTCTGGTCATCCTTCTTTTCCCCGCATGTAGCGTTGACAAAGAACGGCGAAAGCCCCAGGAGAAGGGCCGCCATCAGGAGGCGTCTCTTTCCTGGGTACCTACCTACTTCTTCCTTCCTTCCTTCATATAATCCATACCTTCTCTTTGAGATTTGGGCTCCGCGAATTCGCCAACCCTGTCGGCGCTGGTCTGTGATCCGGACGCGGGGTCGTCAATGCATATTGTCGGCCGCCGCGCGAGCGCCGCATTTCGGCCCATTCGGGCAGGATTGCCTTCGTGGGCGGGAAGGATTCTTCCTTTAGCAGGTGGCGAAAGCTGACGTGTCCGAGAGCGCGAGCGGCACGCGCGCTTTCAGCGGCCGCGCGGACCGGCCGCGACGGCTCGGGCGCGCTCGGGAACTCGTGAGCGCGCAGTGATGGGCGCGATGCAGAGGGAGACTGCCCCACATCGCCCGCCACACGTAATTGCGGAAACGAACTCGCGGCTGCGTCGCCACCTCCTATGGTCCGCCCCGCTTCCTGCTGGCGGCCCCTCGCACGATGACCCATCCTGCTACCGGACGCGCAGCTGAACCGGAATGGCCCGTTCCCCGGTGCGCGCAGGCCCGCCCCTTCAGCTCTGCGCAGGAGCAGAGGCGACGGCCGATGTTCTCGTCCGCTGCGGCAGAACCCGGCACCGGAACTCGCGGTAGGCATCGTGCGCGTCCGCGGCTGCGTCCACAGCTGTGGTCAGCCGCACCGCCGCCCGCGTGAGAGGATAGCTTTCGTTGTCTCCATCCTTCTTGCTCTGCCGCTGAATGCCATGGAGAAACGCCGCCATCTTGCGCGCGAGTTCTCCTGCCGGCGCGGGCGGACGGAGAGCTGCCATCAGGTCTTCTGCGCGGGCTACGAAGTACTCCGGGTCCGCTTCCAATCGATGACGCTCGTCACCAGGCTTGGCGCGCAGAACGGTCTCCAGCATGGCTGCCAGGGCAGCCCGGCGACGGCCCAGGTAATCTCGAGCCGTACGATACACGTCCGACCGGCGGGCCTCCTGAGCAAACGCCAACCAGGCTTCCTCCCGCTGCGATTCGTATTCGCGCAAAACGGGTTCGTCCATCACCCCGACCGCCACGCTGCCGTTGTAACACAGGTTCGCAGGCGGGGCAAGCTCAGGACGAAAAAAGTGTTGATTTCGCCGTTGGTTGTGCAATGCAAACAAAGCTGGCGCGGAAAGGCGATGAGTGCAGGCGCCGGGCGGATCTTCGCTCGGTGCAGCGCACATCATCGCCTCGGTTCTGGCGCGGGCTCGAGTGGTTGAACCCCGCTTCGGCGCGGGGAAGGCGGTTCCAACTGCTTTTCCACCCCCCCCGCGCGACCTGATCTTGGTCATGCTGCGTGGCCGAACTTCTGCTTGTCCGATTGTGCCGGGACCGACCATTCTGAACCGGGCAGCAGCTTTGCGCCGCCGCTCGGTGACCTCCAGTGGAATCTCCGTCGCGCATGATTGTGGTGATGACCGGTGTGGGAACCGTTTGCGGTCTGGCCATTGTCGGGACCTATCTTCTGACGCGTCCGGTGATTGCCGAAGCGCGCGCGGCCAGGTTGCGCGCAGCCGTGCTCCAGGTGATTCCCGGCAGCGTCGACGTGCATAGCTTCGAACTGACCGCGGAGCGGATCGTGGCCCTGGATGCCGGGAAGCGAGTGGCGCCCGGAAACAGACCCGTCTACGGCGCCTATGACGCCTCGGGGGCGCTGGTGGGCGTGGCCGTTCCCGCCGAAGGGCAGGGGTTCCAGGACACCATCGCGCTTTTGTACGGATATTCACCCACGACAGGCAGGCTTACCGGCCTGCTCATTCTCGACAGCCGCGAAACCCCGGGACTGGGGAGCCGCATCGAAACGGATGCCACCTTTCGCTCTCGTTTCCCAGGGCTGTCCGTCCCACTGCGACCCGACGGTCAGGGCCTGCTGAAGCCGCCGCGGCCTGTTTCGGCCGGTCGCCGTCAGGCGGAACACGAAATCGACGCCATTTCGGGCGCCACGATCTCTTCGCGGGCGGTGGTCCACATTCTCGGCGCGTCCCTCGAAAAGGCGATTCCGCGCATCCAGGCACAGCGTTCCGTGCTCGAGTCCAGGGGGCGCAAATGAACGCCGATCGGCCGACGGTGGACGATGTCCTCAAAGGTCTCTGGAAGGAGAACCCGGTCTTCGTACAGGCGCTGGGTACCTGCCCTACGCTCGCTGTAACCAACTCACTCCAGAATTCTTTGGCCATGGCTCTGGCCACCGCCTTCGTACTGGTTCTTTCGTCCCTGCTCGTGTCGCTCGTGCGTGGGTTCGTTCCCGCTCAGGTGCGAATTGCTACGTATATACTGATTATAGCTTCTTTTGTAACGATTGTCGACTACGCCCTCCAGGCCATCAGCCTCGAGATCCACCGGGCCCTGGGCGCGTACCTCGCGCTCATAGTGGTCAACTGCATCATTCTGGGTCGGGCGGAGGCGTTTGCTTCCCGGCACGGACCTGTCCGGTCGGTCCTGGATGCGTTGGGCATGAGTGGCGGTTTCGTTTTCGCTCTGGTGTGCCTGGGTTCCGTGCGCGAGCTTTTGGGTTCGGGAACACTTCTGGGTTTTGCCGTCCTTCCCCCGCGCTTCCAGAGCTGGAACATCATGCTCCTGCCGGGAGGGGCCTTCTTTGTGTTCGGCGGCTGGCTTTTTGCGTGGAGTTTCCTCCGCAAGAAGGAGGTCGCATGAACGGCGAATCGCCACTCTTCACGTTCCTGAACGCGGCCCTGATCAACAACTTCGTGCTGGCGCTGTTTCTCGGGATCTGTCCGTTCCTGGGTGTCTCCGGTCGCTACGAAACCGCGCTGCGCATGGGCGCTGCCGTCGCGTTCGTGATGCTCATCAGTTCGCTGTGCGCGTTCGGCATCAACGCGGCTCTGGATCTCCTGGGCGCTCCCTACCTGCGACTGATCTCCTACATCGTGGTGATTGCTGCGGCCGTGCAGGTCGTGGAGATGTTCGTGAAGAAGTACAGCCCCGCGCTGTTCCGGGCGCTGGGAATCTATCTGCCGCTCATTACCACGAACTGCGCCATACTGGGCCTCGCCCTCTTCCAGACCGCCCGCGAGTACGACTTCGTGCATTCTCTGGCGTTTGCGTTGGGGGCGGGAGTGGGTTTCACGCTGGCTCTGCTGCTCATGTCCGGCCTGCGCGAGCGGCTGGACCTCACGGACGTTCCCGGTCGCCTGCGGGGGTTGGCCATCGCGCTCTTTCTGGCGGGTGTGCTCGCGCTTGCCTTCAGCGGCTTTGCGGGGTTGGGATTGTGAGCGTCATCGGCGAACTGATGCTGGGTGTGGGCGCGTTTGGATTGCTCGCGGGCGTGTGGCTGGGCATGGCCTGGCGTCAACGGACGGCGGGCGCCTGCCCGGGCGCGGATGATGGCCGAGGTTGCCCGGGGTGCTCCCTGCTGGGCTGCGGCCGGTCGCAGGGCGGCGGCGCCGAAAACAATAAGGAGACAAACAGATGAGCAATCTCATGCAATACGACACGCGGACGCGATTTGCGGGGACGGTTGTCTCTACCGAACGACTCACGCCCCCGCAAACGGACGAAGTGCGTCATCTGCAGCTCGACATCGCCCATGATCCGGGGTTTCGACCGGGGCACCTCGTGGGCTTTCTGCTGCCTGGGCCTCACGCTTTCGGACAGCCGGAGCACCTGCGCCTCTACTCGGTGGCCGACATCGCGCGGGAGGATTCGCCCGGCGTTTCCATCGGGATTTGCGTGCGACGGATGTCGTACGTGGACGACTACAGCGGCGAACGCTACGACGGACCGGCCTCTCACTACCTCTGCGATCGTGCGCCCGGAGACGAGCTGCAGCTCTGCGGACCGTTCGGAAGTCCGTTCCCGATCCCTGACGATCGCACATCGCCCCTCGTGATGATCGGCCTGGGCACCGGCATCGCTCCGTTCCGGGCCTTCGTGACGCACATCTACCGTTCGCTGGGGGGGTGGCAGGGGCCGGTGCGTTTGTTTCACGGCGCCCGGACCGGTCTGGATCTGCTCTACCAGAACGATCACCGTCGTGACTTTGCCGCGTACTACGACGAAGAAACCTTCCGGGCGATCGAAGCGGTCAGTCCGAATCCGCATTTGGATGAACCGGTGGACCTGGAGGGTCGCCTGCGCGAGCACATGGACGAACTGCGGGGCCTTCTGTTGGATCATCGCACGCACGTCTACGTGGCGGGCCTTCAGGAGATCGACAGAACGCTGGAGCGCTTCTTGAGTCTCGAGCTCGGCGCGGATAAGTGGGCGCGTCGCAAAGCGGAGCTCGTTGCCGGGGACCGCTGGGTCGAATTGCTGTACTGAACGGATCGGAAGGCGTGACGTTCATTCTGGAGACGCTGCCGGTTCTGTGGTTGGTCGGCGTGACGCTGGGCCTCTCGGCGCTGCTCGCCTGGTCGCATCGGAAGTTGCGGGTCTACGAGGACCCGCGCGTTGCTCAGGTCTACGAGATGCTGCCGCACAACAATTGTGGCGCGTGTGGCTTCCCCGGTTGCCAACAGTTCGCCGAAGCGCTGGTGGCAGCGCGCGCACAGCCGGCCGGATGCACGGTGGCAGGGCCCGAAGATCACGCGCGCATCGCCTCGTTTCTGAACGTGGAGGCCGGCGCGATTCAGAAGCGCGTGGCACGCCTGGCCTGCGCCGGTGGCATCGACGTGGCCGGGACCATGGCGCACTACCGGGGCATGTCGACGTGCGGCGGCGCAGCCACGGTGGCGGGAGGAGGGCGCGCGTGCCTGTACGGATGCTTGGGTTTGGGCGACTGTGAGCGGGCGTGCACGTTCGGCGCGATTCGCATGGGCGCGACCGGTCTGCCCGAAGTGGACGTCGATTCGTGTACCGCGTGCGGCGATTGCGTCCTGGCGTGTCCGAAGGATCTCTTCTCGATTCAGTCCGTGACGGATCGCCTTTGGGTTCGTTGTCGGAGCCACCTCGCGGGTGACGAGGTACTCGAAGGTTGTCAGGTTGGTTGCACTGCGTGTGGGAAGTGCGCGGTGGATGTGGGCCCAAGCGTCATCACGATGGCAGAGAACCTGCCCCGCGTGAACTACGCGACGCTGCGGGAAGAGCATCGCCGGGCCATCGAGCGTTGCCCCACCGGCGCGATTGTCTGGCTGGAGGGCGAACGCGTGATTCTCGGACACGAGGCGGCGGGAAGCGGGCGCGGGCCCCTTCTCCGCGGAAGCGTGGGGCTGCAAAGCTGACAGGAACTCCAATGGCGACCGGCCGATCTTATCGAGAGTGCGCGGCGTCAATACTGACGGCTCTGATCAGGGCGACTATGCAGAGCGCTTCTTGATGAGCACGCTTGATCGCGCGCCCAGTGGTAGGACAGAAGGGAGTGAAGGCGTCGGCGCACATCGTTTGTAAGGCGCGGGTTCCGCGCCCGCTCCTTGACAAGAGAACGCTCGAATCGCCTCCAAAGGTCTCTGGAGACCTTCCCGCTACCGGGCTGCTTTGATGAGCACGGCGATCCAGTCCACCGGCTTCCAACGAGCGCGGCCGTCTCCGGACCATCCGTGGGTCTGCTTTGGAATGAAAAGAGCGCGCGGGTGTGAGAAGGAGAGTTTCTCAGACGCGTCTGAACGCAGGAGAGCCGCGACCGCGACCACGGATGCTTGACGCACCTCGAGGACGCGGTGAGAGTCTTCGTGGCCGCACAGGAACGGTTCCGCCGTTTTGAGAGCTTCGGACATTATCGCGCGCCCAGAGGTCGGACAAGTGGGCGTGAAGCGTCGGCGCACATCGTTGGTAAGGCGCGCGTGCTGCATGCATTCGATGACATGAACGCGCTCACATCATCTCCAAAGAGATTCGAAGCCCTGCTCGGTGCCGAGAGGTCTCGTGAGCACAGCGATCCAGTCCACCGGCTTCCAACGAGCGCGGCAGATTGCGGACCTTCCGTCGGTCTGCTTTGGAAAGGAAAGAGCGCGCGGTCGTGCGAAGGAGGGTCTCTCAGTCGCGTCTAAACGCAGGCGAGGCCACGACGGGACCACGGCTTCTTGACGCACCTCGAGGACGCGGTGGAAGTATTCGTGTGAGGAGGATTCATGATCTCGTCCTCATGAGAGCACCGGACCATTGACCTTCGCGCGCCCAGTGGTCGGACAGAAGGGAGTGAAGGCGTCGGCGCACATCGTTTGTAAGGCGCGCGTGCCGCTGGCGTTCGTTGACACAGGACGCGTTCACAGCATCTCCAAAGGTCCTCGGAGATTCTCCTGGCGCCGGGAACTCTGATGAGCACGGCGCGGGCGTCCGGAAGACGCCTCGCTTTCACGGCGCCGCGCCGCTGACCTGCAGCGCTTCGCGCACCAATCCGTCCGGCGCCCTTTTCCAGCCGACGCTGGCAGCGGCCTTCTCGTCGAAAAAGTTAATGCGGGCAAAGTAGTGCAGCGAGGAGGGACAGCGGCAGCCCGCGCAGGTCGCGATGCTGCCCGTGAAAGCGGCATCGAAGTGGGCCCCAAATCCCGACAGCGTCTTGAGGGCTTCGGCCAGGGTCGCGTACTTCGGGGGTCCACAGGAATAACCGGCGGCTAACATCATCCAAATGCGTCCACGTGGGCCCCAAGAATTGCGGAGACTTTCCCGGAAGAGCCCGATCACGTCGGCGCGCCCCGCCGACTCGGCCATCGCGTACGGAGTCCGGCCCTGGGTATCCGCTTGGAGCACGTCACAACCCGCGCGAACCAGGTCCCGGATGATTTCGATGCGAGCGCCCGGAAGGGCGACGTGCAGGAGCCCCTTGCCTACGAGGACGCGGCACGTGTCGGCGCCCACGTTGATGAGCATGTGCACGGCGGCGGGCTGGTTGGCTTCGACAGCGTGCCAGATCGGAGAGCGTCCCTCGGGATCCCGACGCTCCGCATACGCGCCGCGGCGAAAAGCCGCAATCATCGCCGCAGTGTCCCCGGCCCGCGCCGCGCGCACGAGCTCGCGGTCGGCCTCCGTCTGCGGCTGAGTGCGCGGGTCCGGCCCGGCTTCCCGGCGCGTGGGCAGCACGAGCAGGGCCAATGCACAGAGAACACAGAGAGGCGCTCGCATGCAAATCAGACGAGGGAGCGACGCGAACGGTTCAGGCGGGCAGGCCGCCAACCAAGTCGGATGGTGGCGGGAGGCCTCTCCACCAGACTCCGGGGATGAGCCGATACTTCGTGCGTTCTGCGTAGGCGACGTAGCCCGGCAGTTCTGCGAGAAGCGTGGCATCCTCGCGCGCGGTCCGAACGACCATGAGGGCAAGTGAGATGGCCGTCGGCACAAATGCCCAGAGTTGAATCCGGACCACGGACGAAAAGAAGGGATTCACATACTGTGCGGCAAAGCCGCCTATCGTTCCTCCAACGATCGGCAGGTACGCCGCGATCCAGAGCCAGGCAGGCAGACTCGGGGACCAGCCGAATGTCCTGTCCAGCGCGGCCACGAGCAGGTTGGCGTATGTAAGTACGGCCAAGGCTCCGAGCAGGTGCAGGTCCCACGGCTTGGCTCCCTGTCTTATGTGTGCCCGCTCCTCGACCTGCTCCGGATCGCGCGGGATGAAGATGATGCCCTTGAGAATGGAGGCGATGGCCACTGAAATCGTGAAGATCCACGCCTGAATCCAGAACAGGCTTCCCGATCCTGCGAGCAGGACGGCCAGAACGCTGGCCAGATACGCCAGGTTCATGAAGGCCAGACGCAGCCAGGTTCGCGCAGAGAGCGCCCGTCGGGGTGCAGCGTCTCCCGGTGGCGGTGATTTCATGGCTTTCCGGTCAGCTCTCGACTTTGCCCACGCGCTCGCTGGCGTTCGTGGCCAGATAGAACCGGCCGATCTCGGCCTCGAAGGTCTCGCCGTCGTCCCGCTGCATGCGGTAGAAACCTTCCATGGTCCCAAAGTCCGTGCGCAGCGGGCAAAAACTTGTATATTCGAAACTATCTCCGCTCTCCAGACGGGGCGTATGCCCGACCACGCCGGGGCCGCGCACGTCCGTACGGCGGCCGTCCGAGTCGATGATGATCCAATGGCGGGAAAGCAATCGCGCTGGATCCCGGCCTTCGTTCGAAATCACGACGCGATACGAAAAGAAGAAACGATCTTCCCCGGGGCTCGATTGTTCCGGAAGGAACTGCGCGACGGCGCGCACCCGCACACCTTCCGTGGTTGTATCCGAGTCGATGCGACCCATGCTTCTTCCGCCTGCTGGCGCGGCCAATCTCGGGCGCACGGGGGGCCGGTCAATTCTTTTGCGTGGCCCGGAGCACCGCGTCGATACAATCCGCGGCCATTTGCAGATGCTCGTCCCCGATGGCGCCGACGGGGAGCAGAAAGCGAATGCGGGCTGGGGCTGAGCCCGCCGTGAAGGCGATCAATCCCTCACGGAAGAGCTTCTGCGCAAATTGTTTCGTGAAATCCTGCGAACCATCGTCCACCTGGAAGGCCACCATACCGCCGAGGCCGTACGGACCCTTCAGGCGATCGGGATGTCGTTGTTGCAGCGATCGAATGTGGCGAGCAAAGGTCTCGTAGATTTGTTCGATGCGCCCGCCCTTCCCGTAGTAACCTCCTTCGAGAAGCTCGCGGAGAATGGCGGTGCCCGCGAGGATGCCGGCGGTCGAACCGGTGAACGTTTGGCTGATGAGGCCCGGACGCGGTTGGTAGGCATCCGCATAGAGTGTTGCGCAGACCTGTGAACACTTGCCGACCGTAACGATGTCGGCGAACTCGTGCAGTCCGTAGAGCTGGAAAGCGAAGGGCTCACTCGTGCGCCCGAAAGTTTGGACCTCATCGAGCACGATGCCGATTCCCAGCGCGCGCAGCTCCTTCATCAGGGCGCGGAAAAAATCGGGTGGCGCCGTGTTGAAACCGCCTTCGCCCTGCACGAGCTCCAGGATCATTCCCGCGTGATCCCCAGGGTAGCGCGCCGCGAGGGTGCGCAATGCCCGCAGGGTTCGGTCGGTGCTTCGTGCATCGGCGGCGTCGAAGTAGGGGAGGTAGTCGACTGAAATGGTGGGCGGCAGCCCTTCTCGAAACGCGGGTTTGTCCGTGATCTGCGAAAGCGCGAGCGTGCGTCCGGCGAAAGAACGCTCGAAGGCCAGCAGGCGGCGGGCCGGGGCGTGCTTCTGAAAACAGATCTTGAGAGCATTCTCGTTGGCCATGGCGCCACTCGTGCTCAGGATGCAGTGGCGCAGGGGAGAGCCGCCGCGCTGTGCCGCTTCCAAGAGCAGGCGCACGAATTCGTGGGATTCGACGTTCTGCTGGAGGTTGCCCTGCATCGTGGTGTTGCGCAGAGCCGAGCGCAGATGCGCCTCGACGATGGCCGGATGGTTGTGACCGAGGATGTGCACGCCGATCCCCGCAATGAAGTCGAGCTTCACGCTCCCGTCGGCCAGTTCGACGAACGGACCGCGCCCCAGTCCGCTGCCCAGATACTCGTAGTAGAGGGGCGCGCCGCGCAGATTGCCGAACTCGTCGAGCAACCGGTGATAGGGTTGGTCCTCTTCCGGCGCGCCCGCACGCAGCGTCAGCGCGCCCGTATGCTCCAAGAGAGCTTCCTGAATCAGGCGACGGGCTTCGGCCCAGCGTGGGTCGTTTTCGAGAGCCTGCGCGCGGGTGATCGCCATAGGGCGACCTCGACGGGAAGCACTCGTGCGTCGATTCGTTTCCGCTTTTGGGTGGACCGCAGTGGCTGAGTCGCGCCTCATGTGTTCATGGTTTTTGCCCCCCGAAGTTCGGGACCGGTGGCCGCGGTGGACCTGGGCGGGACCGCCATCAAAGCCGCGCTCGTTTCCGCCGAGGGGAAGGTCCTGTCCCGGATTTCGGTCCCGACGGAAGCACAGGGCGGTCGGGAGCAGGTGCTGGCAAACATAGTGAGTGCAGTCGAATCCGTACTCCAACCGGAGGCGACGGCCATCGGACTCGGTTCACCGGGCCATATCGAACCCGAAAGCGGCGTCGTGCGCTGGATCGAGAACATCCCCTGCCTGGGTGGCGTCAGTCTCACCGAGCCGCTGGCGCGCAGGTTCGGACTTCCCGTGCGCGTCGACAACGACGCAACGAATGCCACGCGCGGCGAGTTTCTGTTTGGCAGCGGTCGTGGCTCGCGTCTGCTCGTGGGCGTGACGCTCGGCACCGGCGTCGGCGGTGGGATCGTTCAGGACGGACACGTGCTGCGCGGCGTAAACAACTACGCAGGAGAGATCGGACACATGACCTTCGTTCCCGACGGCATGGCCTGCACCTGCGGCAAGCGCGGTTGCCTCGAAGCGTACGCGTCCGGAACGGCCCTCATTCGCGCGGCGCGCAGCATCCAGAAGCGGGGCATTCCTTCGCAGATCCTCGAAGTGGCGCCCGAAAACCTGACCGCGCAGAGCATCTGTGAAATCGCGCGCGCGGGAGACGCGGTGGCCGCCCAACTGGTCGAAGAAGCCGGTCGCGCGCTGGGCGTGGTTCTCGGCGGAGTGCTGAATCTGCTCAACCCGGATCGCGTCGTCATCGGCGGCGGCGTGGCTGCGGCCGGGGACCTGCTGCTCGGTCCGATTCGGTTGTTCGCCTCACGACACGCGCTGCCCATCGCGCGGGACGCGTGCACGATCGAACTGGGACTGGCGGGGAACGACGCGGGGCTTTTGGGTGCGGCCGCGCTGGTCTTCATGGGCGAGTGAACGAAGTGCCGCGCGGAGACGCCGCGCCCTCACGCGCGGCTACAGCACGGCGTCGATGCGGAAGATCTTCCCGGCCCGCACATCGCGCGATTGTTTGTCATCAAACGATTCGCCCTTCACTTCCTTCACCGTCCCGTCGCGGTACTGGATGAGGTAGGATTCCACTCGGTTGGTGCCGTCGTACGTATTGCGACGGGCGTCGTTGCGGTACACCACGAGCGTGTTGCCGAGGAAGCGAAAGGCAAAGCTGTTGCGCGGGATCTCGATCTCGTGCACGCGCACCCGGTCGCGGTACGTGAAAGGAACGCTGTGCGTCGTGAACATCCAGCCGGCCAGAAGCGGACGCAGGCCAAAACGTAGCTCCTTCTGTGGTGAGAGCGTGAACGGCCGAGGTCCGGCGGTCATCAGGGTCCACATGTGCATGACTTCGGCGGAAACGCTCGAAAGACGCGGCCGCAGACCCTGACCATGACGGGCCTTCTCGGGATAGGCGCTCGAAACGATGTAGGACACGTTCTCGAAGATGCTGCGGCCGTACTCCGCGGGAGTCCAGAAGGGTGCGAGATGGCCTTTGATGTCTCGGTAGAATTCGGCGGCCAGCCCGCCCTGCAGCAGCGACAGAAGATAATGCAGGGCCATGGTGGTCGAGATGCCTTCGTTGTCCATCCACCCGGGCTGCCAGGACGTGATGTGTCCGAGGGCGACGCTTTCTTCCGTGAGGGGTCCGGACATCCGGTAAACTTCGAGTTTTTCGTCGTAGAGGGTACTGTTGCGCACAGCTTCGTACACGGCCAGGGCCTGAGAGGCTTCGGGACGCGTGGCCAGGAACCGGGCCGGCCCTTCGAGAAAGCGCGCGACGGGCCGGTGCGCCCACTTCTTGGGCTTGACCAGAATGCGTCCCTCCGCGTCCGTTCTGGGCTTCGTCTTGGGACCCTGCGGAATGAACTGGGTCACCTGGTTTTCCACGTACGCAATCGGGAAACCTTCGCGGTCGAAGCCCTTCCCTTTGGGGCCACGACTGCGCGTATCCGCAAGCAGACTCAGGCAACCCTCGGCAAACGTGAGGATGTCCCGCCGGGAGAGGGGTTTCTCCTGGGCGCTGACACCGTGGCGCGTTTGTTCCAGATACTTTTCGCGAACGGAGTGTGCCGCTTCGTGGAAGGCCGCCGCCCCTTTGGGTCCGGACTTGGCACGCTTGGAAATGAGCGGCAGGAGCTTGCGAACGAATTGCTGTAGGTCCTCAAACACTTTGACTGTATCAAATTCCAACTGTCCCACCGCGTCGTGCAGGAACGCGCAGAAGCGTTCGAGTTCGTAGGCCTCCGCCACGCTCGACCCCAAAAGGGCGGGCAGACCGTCCAAAGAAGCGACGGCGCCGGTCCTGCCGGTTTCCAGTTCCAACCCGATTCCCTGGACATCGAGCGCGCAAACCTTGTTGGCGGCCACGCACAGCAACTTGGCCAGAAGGTGAGTCTGGTACACGCGCCCCCGGCCGTACGAAACGCGCGTACGGTAGCGGTCATTGGTGCGACCGGCCAGCAGGCGTTCCTTCTGCGGATCCGTCTGCAATGCTCCCACCTGTCGCACGCGGTCTCCGACGAGAACCAGCCGATCGGCGCGCGGGGTAAGCACGTCGGGGTTGTCGAAGAAGGTGTAGTCGGCGCGACCGATGAGCAGTTGCTGGCACTGATCCGGGAAGATGGCAAGGTAGCTTTCGATCAGATCCAGGCCGTAGTGCCAGTGGTCGCACTGGAAGCCGGCCCCGGGTGCGCCCACCTCGTTCTCCGTGCATTGGGACATGACGATGCTCAGGATGCGTTCCCACTCTTTGCGGGAAAGGCCCGACTCTTCGAGGTACTGGACCAGCGTGCCGGGCGTGAAGTCCGTCGACAGGAAGCGCCGGAGCGCGAGCCGCTCTTCCGCGCCCGTCAGTCGTTCCTTGAGGGCCTTCTCCAACTCGCGATCATCTATGATGCTGTAAGTGACGCCGCGCATCTCGCGTGGGTTGTAGCCGTCCGTCTGGATCAACGAAAGAAACAGGTGAATGGTGCCGTCCTGCACCTCGGGAAAAAACCACGGCTCCAGTCGCCTGGCCTGAGCGGCGCGGTCGAACTCTACACGGCCCTGCGAAAAGTAGGTGGGGTCCATGTTCAGATCGCGGTGATCCTGCTCGAGGTCCGCGTCATGGCGGGAGTAGAGCGGGAACGTACTGCGCCCGCGGGCCGTTTCGAAGACGGTGGGCAGCCCGCCGCGCAGCGCGTTGTCCAGGAAGGTCTGGCCCATGAACTCGTCGAACTCGCGGTTGTTGCTGACGCACAGCGCGTTTTCTTTGATGCGACCGAGAAGCTCCAGGTGAGCCTGGCGCTTTTGTACGAGGAAGTCCCCGCGCGCGGCCTGGCGGGCAAACTTCTCCAGGTGCGCGTCATCCCGCGCGAAGCCGATGCATGTGGTCAGGTCGTAGCCTTCGCCGGGGCCGAGCGTGCATTCCACCGCCGTGAATGCGCACGGGAAGCGGTTGTGGCGAACCTGGTCGCGCGCGGCCAGCGCGAGGGCGCCCTGGTCCCGAAAGGCAACCGGATCGTCCAGGCCGAACGGGTCCGCGAACAGAATCACCGGATCCACGATCAGGGCTTTTTTCAGCAGATTGCCGTTCCCCAAGCTGAACAGGAAGTTGCCGCCGGTAATTGCTTCCGAGAGGCCGCTCGGCAGCAACCGCGACCTCACGCGAAACAACGGAAGACCCCCGACCTCCGAAATCTCGGTGATGCTTTCCGTTCGGGCCGGAGCAATCGCCATATCCCGCTGGAGCGCGCCGTAGGGAACCAGCCGTGAGACGCCGTCCAGGACCTCCAGCTGCAACGGCGTATTTCCGCGGTTCTTGAAACGAACGCGCCTCACCAGAGCCGGAACGGGGGATTCCACGACCGGATAGTAGAGCACCGACGTGGTCAGGCCCGTCGATTCGTCCACTTCCTGGAGTTCCAACTCTCCGGTGGAGATGGACATGCGCTGCACGACGCCTTCCCCTCGAACCTGTCGAAAGGGCTCGTGAACCTGGCCGCCTATCTTCACGAAGGTTCGAAAGCCTTCGCGGCCCACAGCTTCGAGTGCGCGCCCCAGCGACCGGAACTCCAGGATGCTGTGGTCTTTGCTGCCGACGCCGAACGCAGCGATGCCCTGACCTCGTGAGACGAAAAAGGCCCAGAGCGGAACGCCAAACTTCCCGCCGATCCCCGGGAAGAAATCGCCAAAGGCTCGGGCCTCGTTATAGTTCTCTATAACAAAGCGGTTTTCTTCTACCTTATAAGTGGGCTTCTGCATCCTCTGTGCTTGGGCCATTTTGGGCGCGCCCAGGACCTGCCAAGAGGGGCCTCAACCAATGGGGATTTCAAGCCCTTTTCGCCTCACATGCGGAAGGCGGGCATACATTCGTGCGCGAAACACTCAGGAAGTTGGCTTGACACCCACACCCGGCGCGCGGTGGCCGGCCGCTTCAGGCCGGAAACATGGCCATCATCAGGTCCCGGGGCGTGACAATCCCCAAAACGCGCCGGTCCTGGTTGAGCACCGGCAGGCATTCGACCTGGTGGTTGTTCATGAGGTTGGCAGCGTGCCCGAGGGTATCCTCGGGCCGCAGCGTAATGAGGGGCCTTTTCGGGCGCGTGTCGGCAAGGAGCTTCTTGGTCAGTTCGGCCTCCGGATCCAGCGCACAGGCCAGAAAGTCGAACGAGGACAGCACCCCGATCGGCTCGTCCTTGGCATCGAGCAGGATGAGATGATGGAGGTTACGCGCGCTCATGCGACGGGCCGCGTCCTCCCAGGTCCGGTCCACTCCGATGGTGACCACCAGGTCCGTCATGATTTCCGCTACTTTGCGATCGGCCGTGTCCACAGTGCACCTCTCGATTCGGTGCTTTTTTTGCTGGCGGAGAAAACGAGGGCAAGTCGAATTTTGCCGTGCCCTCCTGCCGATTGTCAGTGGCCGTGTTGGTCCTGTCCGCCCTCGGGGCCGGTTGCGTGCCGGCGCTCCCGGCGCCCGGAAACGAGGGGTTGGTCGCCCTCTTGCCCCGGACCCTCGTGGCCGCGGACGGATGGTGGGACAATGGCTATGCCTTTCGACGCAGGGTAAGGATCAGCACCACGACGGGCATTGGCGCGGGCTACGCGGTTCGGGTGGACTTTGACCACAGGGCGCTCATCCTGGCGGGCAAGTCCTTGGCCAACGGCAACGATTTTCGATTCGTGCGCCAGACCGGTGGTGTTCCGCATCAGGAGCTCGACCGCGTCCTGGATCCGGCGTCCTTCTGGGACACGACCGCCACCCGGGTCTGGGTTCAGGCTCAGGCTTCGGTGCCCGGCAATTCATACGATGAGACATACTATGTGTACTACGGAAATTCTGGCGCCGGAACGGCCCGCCAGGCCCCGGCCAACGTGTACACCTTTTTCGATTCCTTCGACGCGGGCGTCCTCGAAGCGGGTTGGACCCTCAGCGCTGTGGGGGGGCCCAACTGCGGGGCCAGCGTTTCGAGTTCGAACCTGACCGTCTCTTCGAGCACTGCCACGGATTCGGTGAGTACAGCGTCCGATACCATTTGTTTCGCCTCCCGGACTGTCAGCGGGGACTTCGTGGCGGATTCGCGAACCACGGGCGCGGTGGGTGGCGTTTCGGCCAACACGCGTCAGTACGGCGGCGTCATGGTACGAGAATCCGTGGCCGTGGGTTCCATCCTGACGGCGGCGGCCCTTTCCCTGACGAGCAGCGCAAACGTTCTTCGAAGTACGGAAGGGACGACGGCATCGGTAAACACTGTGTCGCTTGCCTCCTACCAACGGGTGGCGCGATCCGGCACCAGTGTGGCGCGTATGCAATCTACGGACGGCCTGAACTTCACGTCTGCCGACGGCCCCCAGTCCCTGACGCTGCCACACCAGGTTCTGGTCGGTCCCTACCTGGGAATGGACGAAACATCCACGCACTCGATGACAGTGGACTGGTTTCGCATTCGCCCCTTCGTTTCCCCCGAGCCGACCGTGTCGGCTGGGGCCGAAGAAGTGCGGCCTTGATCGCCCCCCGCGAAGTCGGTCTTGCCGATGCGGCCCCAATTGTTCCCCGCGCCCTCAAGTTGCGTCAACGTCGCATGAATTTTGCTCGCGGCCTTTCCCGGCGTCTCGGCGCGGCCCAAAGACTTAAATCGCCACCTGCGCGCTCAACCCCATTTCAAAAGACTCTTACCTCGAATGCTGTCTGGTACAGGATGACGGGCGGTTCCGGACCGGCTTTCCCTTTGGAGATAGTGCGAATGCGGTTTCGTACGGGAGAGTCCTCGGCACGCGCGCTTTGAGCGGCCGAGCGGAGGCGACTCCGCACGTTTTCTCGCTCGGATGCCCTGAGCGCGCGGGGAGAGATCTCGTGTTCCAGTTTGGACCGCCTGATCCTGCAAAGCGCTGGCAGTCCTGCTCGATGCGGCGGCAACACTCCCCGCGCCCTCAAGTTGCGTCAACGTCGCATG
>CAZPFB010000022.1:0-61217 GCA_964585735.1 uncultured Leptospiraceae bacterium | reverse complement strand
GTTCTTCCTCCTGCCCGAAAGGGGCAATTCGTACAAGAGGAATTCACATTCGGACTGGACCGGTTTTCGGGGGGCATGTCAGTTCACCTTCTCTGCCGCGATCTACAATCTCATCCGGATACGAAGCCTATGTTACGCGTGATCATCTCCCCAGTGGACCCGGCTCAATTGCGGTGCGAATACCACACTCCGAGCCGCAGTGGCCTCGTGAGAATACACACCCAATGAGGTGGAAACCCCCATGCGCCGCCAATTTTTCAGCACCCTGCTAAGGCGCCTCAGCCCATCCCCGGCGCCACCGGCGCGGGACGCTTCGACCAGATGTAGGCGATCCCGAGGCCCGTAATGTACATCCACAGGCTGAAGATGGCGGGTGGGAGAGCCACGTTCGGGTACTCTTTGAAGAAGGTGAGCGCCAGCGCGAGGCCCAGCGTGGTGTTCTGCACCGCCACCTCGATGGCGATGGTTCGTGACTGGGCCTCCGGGACGCGCAACACCTTGGGCACGAAGTAGCCCAAGAGCAGAGCCAGAGCGTTGTGCAGGACGACGGCGCCGCCGACCATGGCCACCATCGACCAGAACTTCTCGCGGTTGCCGTAGATGACGAAGGCGATCAGCGCAAGCAGGAGCACGATGCCGAAGATCTTGAAGGGCTTCTCGATAGCGGCCGCTACCTTGGCGGCAAAATGGCGCAGCGTCATGCCAAGCACGACCGGAAGAGCAATGACGCCGATGACGAAGCCCACCATCCGCATCACATCAATAGAAATGGCCTGTCCGGCCGGCACGTTGATGAAGTTGCCCGCGTACGTTACGATGAGCGGGGTGAAGATGGGGCACAACAGCGTGGACAGTGACGTGATGATGATAGCCAGCGCGACGTCCGCCTTTGCGAAGTAGTTGATCAGGTTCGACGTAGCCCCGCTGGGACAGGAGCCCACGATGATGACGCCCAGAGCCAGCTCCCAGGGCAGGTTGAGGATCTTCACAACCATCAGCGCCGCAATCGGCATCAAAACGAAATGGCCAAAAGAACCGATGATCACCTGAAAAGGTGTCTGGACCACTCGTCGAAAATCCCTGGGAGTCAGTCCGATCCCCATTCCGAACATGACTATGGCCAGCATGAGAGCCAGCCCCGCTTCTGCTATCGGGCTCATGTGCATGGCCCGAAGTGGAGCCGTTGGCTTCCGGCCGGCAACCAAAAAACCCGCGAAGGGCTTGCCTCCTCTCCCCATTCCGCACAAAACGGGATTTCATGGCGACCTCCATCAAAGTACCCGAAATGGGCGAGTCCATCTCCGAGGGCACCGTTACGGATTGGCGTGTGAAAGAGGGCGACACCGTCGCCTCGGGCGCGGTGCTCTGCGAACTCGAGACCGACAAAGTTACGCAGGAGATCTATGCGCCCGCTGCCGGCGTGATCTCCAAGATCCAGGCCGCGGCCGGACAGACCGTGCGTGTGGGTGAGGTCCTGGCCATACTCGAAGAGGGAGCCGGAAACGGCCGGGGTGCGGCGTCCGGCGCGTCTGCGGCTTCACCAGCGCCCGCGTCCGTTGCCCCACAGTCCGCGCCCCCGGCGGTTGCGTCATCGGCAGGTGCAGTCGGCACGCCTTCCGCGCAGGCGGGATCGTCAGCGGGGCGCCCACCCATGCCGGCCGCGCAGCGTCTCATGAGCGAGAGCGGCATTCCGGCCGGCACTGTGGGGGGCACCGGAAAGGGCGGCCAGGTCCTCAAAGAAGACGTCGTGCGTCACTTGGAGAAGGGCCCGGCTGCGACGGCCAGCGCGGCGCCACCTCCGGCAGTCCGACGAACGGGCGGCAGCAGCGGGGAACGCGAGCGCGTCGTGCCGATGAGTCGACTGCGCCAGCGGATCGCCGAGCGCCTCGTGGAAGCGCAGCAGACGGCGGCCATCCTGACCACCTTCAACGAAGTGGACATGGGCAACCTGATGGAGATGCGCAGCCGCTACAAGGATGCATTCAAAGAGAAGCACGAGGTGGGTCTGGGCTTCATGTCGTTCTTCGTGCGCGCGTGCATCGAAGCGTTGCGCGCGTACCCGGCCATCAACGCCGAAATTCGCGGAACCGACATCATCTACAAAAACTACTTCGACGTCGGTGTGGCCGTCGGCGGACCCAAGGGACTCGTGGTGCCGATCATCCGGGATGCGGACCAGCTTTCTTTCGCTGGAATCGAATCCGAGATCATGCGTCTGGCCCTCAAGGTGAAGGACGGGTCCATCGCCCTTTCTGAACTCGAGGGGGGCACGTTCACCATCTCCAACGGCGGCATCTATGGCAGCATGCTTTCCACGCCGATCCTGAATCCGCCTCAGAGCGGCATTCTGGGCATGCACAACATCGTGAAGCGTCCGGTCGTTGTGAACGACCAGATCGTGATCCGGCCGGTCATGTACCTGGCCCTGTCGTACGACCATCGCATCGTGGACGGGAAGGAAGCTGTTAGCTTCCTTGTGCGCGTCAAAGAGTGTATCGAGAGTCCGGAGCGGATGCTGCTCGAGGTCTGATGGCAGCGCGGAAGCGCGCGAGCGGTTGCAGCAGTCGGGTGAGACGCGTGAGCCAGCGGGACAGGATCCATTCCACATGCAGCGCAGGTAGGGGGCCGGATCACTTCGGTTATAGTATAGGTTAAAGGACATGAGGCGATTGTTGGGTGTCATCTTGGGAATACTCGCGGGCGGGTTGGTCGTGTACGCCTGTGAACGGATCGGTCACACCTTGTACCCGCCGCCCGAGGGCATGGATCTGACCAAGCCGGAAGCGGTTCGTGCGCTCATGGAGCTTGCTCCGGTCGGCTCGCTCTTGTTCGTAGTGGCGGGCTATCTCTTGGGCGCCTCGGCCGCGGGCGTGGTCTCGGTGGCTGTCGGTCGGAGTGCGGCGGCACTCTGGATTGTTTTTCCCCAGAGTCTGCTTTTTCTGGCCACTGCAGCCAATCTGTTCATGATCCCGCACCCCGTTTGGATGAGCGTCGCCAGCGTCCTTGTCTATCCGCTGTCCTTTGCCCTCGTCTGGTGGGGAGCCGGGCGTCTTTTGGGTCGCCCGTCCAACCGTCCGTCCGTCTGAAAGGCGGCTGGACTTTTTCCGGCGGGCCGCCCACAATCGACCTGCCATGGACTCCTTTCTACTGTCCTACCATTCCATCAGCGTCTTCACTCCGCTGCTCATGCTGTGCCTGATGGCACTGTTCCTGTTTCTGAAACCCGGAAAGACCGCGCCGAGTTGGTGGCTGGCCTTCACCTTTTTGGGCTTCGGGGTCATGGTGTTCGGCTACTTCCATGCCTACTCCTGGTTTGCGCCTTCGGGCGCGTTTCACCGCTGGCTGACTGTGTGCGTCCTGTTCGGTCAGGCAGCCATCATCACATTCGGCTACGTGTATCCCCGACCGGACCGTCCCAAAGAAGCGCGGGTGATGATTCCGCTCATCTGGCTTCTGGCCGTCGGCGGGTGGGCGCAGTTTGCGCTCTCTTCGCTCAAACTCGAACCCTACTATGACTTCGAAGCACACCTCTACAGCTTTCACCTGGGCAAGATCACGAGCTACTTCATCCTGTTCGACCTGGTCTGGTGGTTGACGTTGTTCTGGCGCAAAACCGTCCGCTATTCGGCCGAGGAGGTCGGCAATGTGGCGGCTCAGCGCCCCGAGAGACTCCTTTCACTGCAGTTCTTCCGCTTTCTGGGCGCGCGCATCCTGTACTCTCCGTACTACCTGATCCGCCCGCGGGGCAAGGACGCCATCTCCTGTCGGGGCTTCTTTCTGGCCGGTGTGCTGATGCTGGCGGTGGGCTTGATGAACACGTTCAACAAGTCGGGGCGCATGTCGTACGAGACCTACGCGGCCCTCTACAGCGTCCTCGTCCTCATAACCGTGTTCATGATGTTTATCGTGTACATCAACAATTCGCCAGAGCCAACTACATTCATGGTGAAGTTGGTGGGGATCTCTCTGTTCACGCTGCTGCTCGTTCTGGGTTTTGTGAGCGACTACGCTCTGACCCTGAACGAGAGCGCCTACAACCGGGAGCGTGTGGCTGATGTCGCAAACTCGCGCCAGGAGATCCTCGCTGGCGAGTACTCGTCTCTGCCGGTCTCCGTGCAGTACGTCATCCATCGCCCCGAAAGGCCCGGGCTCTTTCACGAAGGCGCGTACACCATCGCTTTTTCCAGGCCCGGCACCGTTTCGCCGGAGGTTCTGCGCGAGGGCGAAGCGCGCATGAGAGCCACCTGGTTGGAACTGCGCCGGGAGCGTCTGAAGGCCAAGGACAGCAAGCTCCAACCGGAAGCGCTCGAAAAACTCGCTCTCGAGCAATTGGCAGAGGAACGTGCGCCCGCACTCGAGGCGCCGTCGCCGGGAGGCGTCGTCCAGGCGGCTGACCGCCTGCGTCTGTACCGAGACGCGGGTTCGTACTACACACACTTCGACTTTCTGCATGGTGGCCGTCGGTACGAAGTGGGCTTCAGTTACCTGGAGTACCGCACGTACGTGCACCGCATCGCCGTCGGCTTCGTTTACGTGATTCTTGCCGCCACGCTGGTCATCGTTCTCGTGTTCCCGCTGCTCTTCCGTTCGAGTCTGGTCAGTCCGCTCAACTGGCTGCTGTCAGGAGTTCGTCGTGTGAACGAAGGGGACTTCGAGGTGCGCGTGCCCATCAAGGTCGAAGACGAGATCGGGTTTTTGGCCCGCTCGTTCAACGCCATGGTCGCCTCCATCAAGGAGGCGCACGCCAAGTTGGAGGATTATGCGCACAACCTCGAGGTGAAAGTCGAAGATCGGACGCGCGAAGTGCGCGAGAAGATGGAAGAAGTCCAGCGGCTCAAAGTGCAACAGGACGGGGACTACTTCCTCACTTCGCTTCTGGCAGCGCCGCTTTTCTACAATGCCAACAAGTCGCGGCGGGTCAGCACGCAGTTCCTCATCCAACAGAAGAAGACCTTCGAGTTCCGCAACCGTGAGGGCGAGTTGGGCGGTGACATTTGCGTATCCGGAAACCTGCGCCTGGGTACGCGTGAGAACCACAGGCGCTACGTCGTGGCCCCTCAACGGGGACGCCATGGGCAAGTCCATGCAGGGTGCCGGCGGCTCGCTGGTCATGGGCGTCATGATGAATTCCATTATGGCCCGTTCGGCTGCAGGCGACCGGATTCTCGACCTGACGCCGGAGCAGTGGCTGACGGACGTGTACCGCGAACTTCAGGGAGTCTTTCGCAGTTTCGATGGGTCCATGGTCATCAGCGCCACCATCTTCGTCATCGACGAAGAGTCCGGCGAAGCCTGGTACTGGAACGCCGAACACCCGCACAGCGTTCGTCTGCGCAAGGGCGTGGCCAGTTTCATAGAAGAAGAACTCCGTCTGCGAAAACTGGGCATCGATTCGGAATTCCCCTTCGCGGTGTACCGGACGCAGTTCGAACCGGAAGACGTGCTCATTCTGGGCTCGGATGGGAAGGATGATCTCAATCTCACGCCAGGCCAGGTGAACCGCGTCATCAACGAAGATGAATTCCTCTTTCTCAAGCTCGCGGAAGCAGGTGGGGGGGATCTGGAGCGGATCGCGCAGCTCGTCCAGCAAAAAGGCGAGATCACCGATGACCTCTCGCTGCTGCGCATCGGATTTCACGAGGCGCACGCGCCGGTCCGTCGCATCATTGCCGACGACGCTCCCGCGTACCGTGAGGCCATCGAGATCGACGCTTACGACGTGGAAGAGTTCTACGAGCACGCACGGGAGCTGTACCAGGCGGGAGACCTGGACCAGGCCCTGTCCGTACTGCGGGACGGGTACGCCATCGATCACTCCAACATGAAGCTGAACAAGCTCCTGGGCCTGTTGAGCTTCAAGGGCCGCGACTACGAAAAGGCCGTGCAGGTGCTGAATCGCTACCTGGACGAGGACCCGGACCTGCCACAGTCGCTGCTCTACCTCAGCCTGGCCGAGAAGAAGCTGGGCAACCTGGACAGCGCCCGTACCGCAGGCGAACGGCTCTATCAGCTCGAACCGCGCAACGTCAAGAACCTGATCAACCTGGCCGATATCTGTCGCCTCAAAGGCGACGCGGACAAAGCGCAACGCTATGCGCGCGAAGCGGCGGATTTGGACCCGGGCAACGCGAGTCTCGAAAAACTCCGGGGCCTCATGGGACGCACTTCTTGAGCGAACCCAGGGTCGGTCGGATCACTATCTACCCGATCAAGTCGCTCGACGGAGTAGACGTCTCGGAGGCTCGACTGACGACCACGGGCGCTCTGGCGGGCGACCGGCGTTTTGCGTTTTTCGATCGGGAGGGACGCTACTTCAACGGCAAGCGCGACGCCCGCATCCACGAGGTGCGGACCACCTTCGAGTCGGATCTGAGCGCGATGACGGTGGAAGCGCCCGGCGGGCAGAGGCAGACCTTCTCGCTTTCGGATCCGTTGCGCCTGAACGAATGGTTCAGCGAGTACTTCGGTCTGGGCCTCGCGCTTCGGGAGAATGTGGATGGTGGCTTTCCGGATGACCAGGACTGTCCCGGTCCCACCGTGACCTCGTGGGCGACGCTGCGCGCGGTGGGTCGTTGGGTTTCGGACGCAGGACTTTCGGACGATGAGTTGCACCGACGCTTTCGCGCGAACATCGTGCTCGATGATTGTGAACCTTTCTATGAAGACTCCCTCTACGGAGATCCCGGAGGAACGGCGTTCTTCATAGGGTCAGTGCGGTTCCTCGGTGTGCGACCGTCCGCCCGCTGCGCCGTCCCCGCGCGCGATTCGCGGTCAGGCACGACACTGGTCAATTTCCAGAAGCGCTTCGTGGACAACAGGAAGGTGGAGCTTCCGCCAGGAGTGAATCGTTCGGCCTTCGACCACTACTACCGATTGTGCGTGAACACGCGCGTACCCAACGCAGGCCCCGAGCAGGTGATCCGCCGAGGAGACCCTGTACGTTCGGAGTTTTCGTTTGATTTCGAGTGGTGAAATCGGCAAAGTCCAAAGAGTCAGGCGATTCAGACCCATTAGATCATGGAATCATCCCGACACTTGATTGGCGCGCTCCTTTCTCTCGTCTCATGGAGGATGCGCTCTGCGATTGCGCTCCCGTTCGTCTTGGTGGCGGCCACCGTGCATGCCAGCCCGGCCTTCTCCGAGGAATCCGCAAAGCCTCCGGCCCTCGTCTGGGAATATGCCGTGAATCCGACCGGTCTGAATGCGCCGGTCGAGAAAGCTGCCTGGAAGCCCTTCACCAATTGGGGTGACTTTCGGCTCGAAACCGGCAGGCAGGCGGGCGTGCTCTGGATGCGCACGCGCTTCGAACATCGCCATTCCGGTCCCCTCGCTCTCTATCTGGGCCGGGTTTCGGTGGCCGAGGTCACGTACCTGGGCGACGTGCGCGTTGGCGGCAGCGGCCGCTTCCCCGCGCGCATCAGTGCCATGGAGACCGACTACTTCTCCACCTGGAACGAGCCGCGCGGGTACGTGCTTCCACCCGAGTTGCTGCGCGCGGGACAGCCGAACGAGTTGCGCATCCAGATCTTCTGGAACCAGTACGGCTACATCGAGCGGGCGGACCTGATGACGACCAGTCAGATGGTACGGACCCGATTTTGGGACAGACTCATCCACCATGACCTGCGCTTCGGTTTGATCTTCGTCCTGGTGAGCGTGGCCGTCTACTACCTGCTTCTGTTCATCCGTCGACCGCGGGACCGTGAGAACGCCTTTTTTGCACTGGCCTGCGTGGGTGCTGCGGTCGAGGTCCTCAACTTCTGCCTTCCGGAAATGGAAGTGGACTGGCTCAACAAGGAGCGATTCTTCTTTGGCAATCAGCCGCTCCTGGGCCTGTGGTTTTCTCTTTTCTTTCAGCACTTCTTCGGCCTGCGCAGTCGGGCCTGGTTTGCCGCCGTCGGCGTCGTGGCCGTCTGTTCCGTGGCGGCGGTCGTGTGGCTTGCGGTGTCCCCCGACATCGCCGAGATCAACCAGAGGCGCGGCGCCGGGATGGCGCTCTTGGGAGTTTCCCTCCTGTTCACCATGGTCTGTACACTCCAGGGTCTGCGGTCGGGGCATCGCAACGCGCGTGCGATTGCCGTGAGCTTCCTCATCGTGTGGGGACTGGCCGCGCACGATGTCTTTCTGGTTCTGGCGCGAGTGGGGAACTCTATCTACCTGTTTTCGTATGCGCTCCCCATCTTCTTGGGGAACCTTGCACTCATTCAAGCCAACGACTTCTTTCGCACGCGCAACGAGATCGAAGAGCTCAACGAGAAGTTGGAGGAGCGGGTGGCGGAACGGACCGCGCAACTCCGGCAGTCCCTCACGCATGTGCAGGAGCTGAAGACGCAGCAGGACGGGGACTACTTTCTGACTTCGCTGCTGCTCGGACCGCTGGCCACAGTGACCGTGGAGGATCCCCGCGTGCACGTGGAGACGCTGGTGCGGCAGCGGAAGTCCTTTCAGTTCCGACATTGGCAGGCCGAACTGGGAGGGGACTTGTGTTCGGCGGTCCAGATCCGGCTGCGCGATCGCCCCTTCGTGTTTTTCGTGCAGGGCGATGCGATGGGCAAGTCCATCCAGGGCGCCGGAGGAGCCATCGTCCTGGGTACGGCCGTGAAGTCCATCGTCGCGCGCACGCTCGATTCACCGAGTGCGCAGGATACTGCGCCGGAGCTGTTCCTCAAGCACGCGTTCTCGGACCTCCAGGAGATCTTCCTGACTTTCGACGGCCTGATGCTCGTTTCCGCGGTTCTCGGGCTCCTCGACCCGGAGAATGGTATGCTCTACTATGTCAATGCCGAGCACCCGGCCATGGTCGTGTTGCGGAACGGCAGGGCGAGCTTCCTGCCCGAATCCGAGTTGCGCAAGCTCGGTATTGCGGAAGTGGCGGGGGACCTGCGCGTCGGGACCTTTCGCATGGTCCGCGAAGATGTCCTGCTCGTTGGTTCGGACGGCCGCGACGACATCGTCATCGGAACGGACAGCTCGGGTCGGCGTCGCATCAACGAGAACGAACAGCTCTTTTTGGAGAGCGTCGAGCAGGCCCGGGGGGATCTGCGGAGCATTCTGCAATCGCTGAGCGACCGCGGAGAGATCATGGACGACCTATCGCTTCTGCGCGTGGGCTATCTCGAAGACAGCCTGCCGCAGCCGGAACAGGCGGACGGCGCGGAGGAGCGCGCAAACGCGCGCGAGCATCTGAGAGCGGGACGTTTTGCAGAGGCTGCCACTCTGCTGCTCGGACTGTGCGAGCGATTCCCCTGGGAGGACGAGCTTCTGCACCTGTGCGCGCAGTCCCTGAAGGGTCTCCGTCGCCTTCCGGAGGCGCTGGAATTCGCGGAGCGCTGCCGCCTGCGCGCTCCCGAGCACGTCGGCAACCTGGTCAACCTGGCCGATGCGTATCGGTTGTTGGGCCGAAAGGACCGGGCGCGTGCCATGTGGGAGCGCGCGGCCGCACTGCAACCCGACCACGCTGGCGTTCAGAAACTGGGCGAGCGTCTGAACCCCGGAGCGCATCATTCATGAAAGACAGGGTCGAGCTGCGCTTTCATTCCAGGCAAGCCTGACTCGTCAGTCGGCCGCGGTTGTGCGGAGCCGCTGCGCGCGGTGCGCCGCTTTCAAATAGACGTCGGCCGCCACGTCATTCGGGAACGTCTCCAGACAGCGCCCGAAATGCAGAATCGCTTTCTCGAACTGCCGCCCGTAGTATTCGCTGACTCCCAACTCGAACTCGGCGCGCGTCTGACCAAGCAACTCGACAACGTAGTCGGCTTGCCCGTCAAAGATCTCGAAGGCCGCTACGGTGTTGACCTTGCCCTTGAGGCGCACCCGCCCCAGCATGCGCAGACGGTACGCGTTCGGATTGTCCAGGCGGAACAGGGTATTCTCGCTGACGAGGATGGAGGCTCCGCAGCGTTTGGTGATGGATTCGATGCGGGCGGCCAGATTCACCGCATCGGAGATCACCGTGGTCTCCATCCGTTCGTGCTCGCCGATGACTCCCAGGATCAGTTTTCCGGTGTGGATGCCGATGCCGACGCGGACCGGATCGAAATTGCTGCGGATCCGCAGGCGGTTGTACTTGCGGATCTCCTGCTGTAACTCGATGGCCGTGCGCACGGCATCGTCCGGGCTCTCCGGAAAGAGGGCCATGATGGCGTCACCGATGAACTTGTCGATGAACCCGTTGTGCTTGCGAACGATCGGTCCCAGTCTCTTGAGGTAAGCATTCAGGAAGTTGAAGTTCTCGGCAGGCGACATCTGTTCGGAGAGTTGCGTGAAGTCGCGGATGTCGGCGAAAAGGATGGTCATCTCCTTCTGCACCTGGTCGCCCAGGCGGATGTCGGTGACGCTCTGGCGCTCGAGGAAGCTCAGGAACTGACGGGGGACGAAGCGCGCAAAGCTGTCTGCCATCTGACGCTGCACGGCCAACGACTCCTTCTGTCTTTCGATGAGTGCGGCCTGGGCACGTTCGTTGGATTCGCGGAGCAAGCTGATGCGCGCGCCCAAGGCCAGCGAAAGGAGAACGACCTCCAGAGCGGAGCCTATCTGCTGAGACCAATTTGTGAAGAAGTTGTCGGGCAGGACCCCGGCGGTCTTGGCGATGTACGCCAGCACGCCGAACAGCAGTGTCGTCCAGGCTGTGAGGTAATAGTAGGCTGGAGCATATCGTCGCAGGGCCGTGATGACACCGGCGGCGAACATGAGAACAACGCTGACCAATACCAGAATCACGGCGGCGAGAATACCGATGCGATACGGAAGCAGGAGCGACACCGGCGCAAGCGAAGCGGTCAGGAACATGAGCAAGCGCAGGGCGCGGTCGAGCCAGGGAGCGTTCGTCACGGTGCTCAAGAGCGAACGCGTGAAAAGTTTCGCGGCGGCAACTCCTGAGAACATGAAGAAGGGCAGGGAGGCGTTGCCCCACCATACGGCGTTCGGCCAGAGGTACTGGAAGGTGAGTCCGTTCAGAGTGGACTGGTAGAGCCCAAATCCCGCAATGAACGCCACGTATTGTAAGTAGCTCCAGTCGCGCAGGGAAACAAAAAGGAAAAAGTTGTACACCAGCATGACCAGAATGATTCCGTAGTACACGCCGAGGGCCACCTGTTCGTTGTAGGTGGACTGGAGCAACGTTTCCACCCGCCAGAGGCGCAGATGGACGTTGATGGCACTGTCCGTTTCATATCTGAGGTACAGGGTAGTTGTGCCCGGCGCGAAATCAACGGGGATGATGAAGTTGCGGTGTTGGACTTCGCGGAGCGCAAAAGGGGTGTGGTCACCGACCTGGCGGACGTGCCAACCGGTTGCGGTCTGTTGGTAAACCCTCAGGGAATCGATGAGCGGGTAACCCTGCTCGAGCAGAAGGCGAAGGGGAGCTTTCGCAGGATTCTCGAAGCGCACGCGAACCCAGTAGATCGCAGGCGAGAAACCAAATGTCGGAAAGTCGACCTGCCCCGTGCGCCAGGCTTCGGCGCGAGCGGCCACCTCTTGCAGGCCCAACTCCCCGCCCTCATCGACGAAGTATTCTAAACTTCGACCGAGTGGTTTCTCGTCGAGATCGGCCCCGAGGTCTACGGAAGGTGTGGCCACGAGCGGAGTGGCGCTCAACGCGATGGCGCAAAGCGCGAGGGCACCCAGGCGAACGGAGCACCGAGTGGTCAGCGCGAGGTGCCACAGCGCGGTGCTGCGGCGCGCCTTGGTACGCGACTCGACGACTGCACTGATAACTCGAAGCGCGGCGAACATCTCGCTGCTGCCTCCATCAACCCCGCGGTCGCACCTTCAACGTGAAGCTCAGCAGCACGATGCCGAGAATGGTGCACGCAATGATAGCCAGTACGACCGAGTCCCATCCGTGACCGGGGATCTCCGAGAGGCGTCCGAGTACCACAGCCTGCGCTCCCGTGCCCAGGTAGCCCCAGAGGCCCACGAAGCCGGCGGCTCCCCCCACGGCCTTCTTGGACGTGAGATCGAGCGCGGCCACACCCAGGAGCATGACCGGCGGATAGATGAAGAAGCCGACCACGCCCAAGAGGAACAGATCGAGCCCCAGATTTCCGGGCGGGTTGTAGTACAGACCGATGAACGCGCCCAGAACCGGAAACATACACAGGAAGCTCACCAGGCCCCGGCGGCCATCCAGACGATCGGAAAGCCAGCCCATGAGGATGGTACTGGGAATGCCGCCCCATTCCAGGATGAAATGCGCGAGGCCTCCAGTTTTGAGGTCACCGCCCTTGATGGCCGCAAGGTACTTGGGTCCCCAGGTGAGCATGCTGTAGCGGGCAATGTACACGAAGAAGTTGGCAAACGCCACGAGCCAGAGCATCTTGTTCTTCAGTATGTAGTTTACGAACAGATCGTGCGTGGTCAGGTCCTTTTCGTGATCTTCCTTCTCTTCTGGAGGGTAGTCGTGCCGGTATTCCTCGATGGGCGGCAGTCCGACGGACTGCGGCGTGTCTCGCAGTCGAAGCCCCAGATAGATGGCCATGATCACGCAGATGACGCCCGGGACGTAGAAAGCGCCCTGCCAGCCCAGGCTGCTGGCGCCCCAGGCCGCAATGACTCCGGCGATCCCTCCACCCACGTTGTGCGCTGTGTTCCAGACCGCGAAGATCGTGCCCCTTTCGCCAACGCTGAACCAGTGTCCGATGGAACGGCCGCACGGAGGCCAGCCCATGCCCTGAACGAAACTGTTGAGAGCCCAAATGCCGCCAAAGAGATAGAAGACCGTATTGTTGGATAGACCCAAGCTTCCGACTCCCGCGAACAGGAAGTTGAGAGTGGCGGTCAACAGCAGGCCCAACGGCATGAACCGGCGCGGGTTGCTTCGATCGGAGACGGATCCCAGAAGGAACTTGCCCACACCGTACATGAAAGCGGCAAGGGCCGTGATGACGCCGTACATGGAACTGGTGATCTGGAAGCTCTTCTCCAGCTCTCCCGCCACGACAGCCAGGTTGTGGCTGCGGAGCAGGTAGAAGGCCGCGTAGCCCAAAAAAGTGGCCTCGAGGATGGACCAGCGCAGGGGCGGGTAGCGATGGCGGATCTCGTCCTCCGGCAACCGGGCAACGTGTGGCGCAGGCGCGAGGAAGGATCCCAGAAAAGACATGCCGCACGCTGGGCGCCATCATCCAGAAGTCAAGCCCTCGATCGAAAAGGGATCCCCGGAAGGCGAAAAAGGATTCCCGTCACGGCCCATTTCGAGCGTTGCTCCCTGTGGGCTTGCGTGGTTGTGATGAAGATGTCTCGGTCGGGCTTCGTGTGTTTCTTGGGTCTGGTCTCGTCGGGCCCTCTATTGTCGGGCGCCCCGGCGAGAGTCCCCGACTATGCTCCCTATGCCTCCGTCCTTTCGCGCCACGTGAGCCCCTGCGAACGTAAGGGCGTACGTCTTTCCTGCGTGAACTACGACGGTCTGCGTGCGGATCCCGCCTGGGCCCAGGTCGTGAGCCTGGTCCGCCAAACCCAACCATCCTCCCTTTCTGGGCCAGACCGTTTGGCCTTTTATATAAATGCATACAATATTCTATCGATACAGACGGTTGTGGCGGGCCGCCCGGCCAAGTCCATCAACGACCTGCCGAACGTCTGGAAGCGGCCTGCCGGCCTCGTGGGCGGTAAGTCTTACAGTCTGGACGGGCTCGAGAAGGGTCCCATTCGAGCTTTCGGCAACCCCCTCTACCATTTCGCCCTGGTCTGCGCCGCGGTAAGCTGCCCGGACCTGCGTCGGGAACCCTACACCGGCCGGTCCCTGAACGCCCAACTCGCCGATCAGGCGCGTCTCTTCCTGGCCAATCCGGGAAAGGGCGTGGCCTTCCAGGGCGGTGAGCGCGCGGGTGTGTCGCGTCTGTTCGAGTGGTATGCTGGCGAGTTCGCGCTGTTGGGCGGAACCGACGCGGTGATCCGGCGCTATCTGCCGAGCTACGGCGGTCGCCGGGCCTCTTCGTTTCTGCCGTACCACTGGGAGCTGAACGGCCGCTGAGGGTAGATGTGAGGCAGAAGCCCAAACACGATGACGTCCTTTCCGAGAAACTGGAGGCCAGCGCACTCATCTACCTGGACATCCGCGGATTCACGCGCTGCCTGGACGACCTCGAGTCCTCGGAGGACGCCGACGCTCTCCTGACCGGCTACTTCAACGCCTGGGGCACGTTTCGCAATCTTCTGATCCGACCGCGCGAACTCACCTTTCGTCGCGACTACTATCTGGCCAACCGGATCGGAGACGCCTTCGTCGTGTTCGCCTTTGTCGATCGGCCGAGTTCCTGGTTCGTGTTCGTAACCGACTACCTCCAGAAAATCTTCGACGAATTTCAAGAACGCGTGCGCTCCTTCTATCCGTCGCTCGACACGCACTTGAAGATCGTCATCTACTCGGCCGCGGATGGGGTCGTGCCTTACTACCAGACCAACCCGATTCCGGACGACATCCTCGGAAAGCAGACCATCGCGCGCCGGGACTTCATCTCCTCGGGCATCAACATCTGCTCGCGCATCGACGGGCTCGACGAAAGCGATCACTTTCAGTTCCTCTGCAACCGGCCGGTCTACGAGCGGCTGTCGGCAGAGTACGCGGCTTTCCCGGCCGGCGAGCGCTTCGTGGATCTGGGGCCGCGTCAGTTGCGCGGTGTTCGTCGGACCGAACACATCTTTGGCTACCGCGCGCCCTGACGCTCCCGACTTTGCTGTGTCGTTGGGGGCGGGAAGGCCTCCGGGTTCAGGCCTGCGCGCGCCTCGCACTTCTGGTTGCCGCACCGCGCGCCTTTGGCAGCCTGGCGAACATGGTCATGTGCAGGCTGCACCGACCGGGCTCGCCGGAAAACAGTCTGCTCGTCACCGCGCTGGGTTTCCTGTTTCTCCTCGCTCCGAATCCGGCCTTCTCCCGGGGCGGCTCGTTCGAAGAACTGGCCCGTCGCAGCCTCGACTGGCACGAACGGCACGGCGGACACACCATGGCCCGCCACGTTGGCCGCAGCGACGACCAACTGCGTGCTCGTCTGAAGAAAAGCCCGAAAATTCGGGCGGCATCGACATTCCCCAACCAGGCCACCGCCGAAGGCGTGATTCGGGAAGCGCTGCGGGCCAACAGGGTCCGCGTCCGCAGGTGGCTGGGGCAGGATGGAGAAGGCAGTCGACTCGTGCTGCGCTGGGACGCCGGGCGCGTCATCGGTCGCGGTTGGTTTCGGGGAGAACGGCGTGCGCGCGAGTTGCGCCGCGCCACAATCGTCCTGAGCATGAAGCGCAAAGGCGAACCGATTGTGCTGACTGCATATCCCAACTGAGGAAGCATCATGTCGGAAGCATCAGACGAGTACCAGGACCTGTACGATTTCTTCGCGGGCTGGATCGCCGAGGCGGACCTGGAAGGCGCCTCGGACGAAGAACAGTTGCGAGCCTATCTCCGAACCGAAGACCCCGGCGTGGCTCTGCGCGCGCGCAACCAACTCGTGAAGATTCTGGGGCTTCGTCGCCTGCCTTTTTCTGATATCCGCGACGAAGCCAACCGCAGCTTTCGCGACGAAGAGGAAACGCGCGCGTGGCTGCAATCGCTGCTTGCGGCGTGGGACCGAACGGCCGAACATCAGTAGATCCCTGGAATCAACCGATAACGCACGCGTCGTGCATAGTCTGGATAGCCCGGCAACTCGCTCAGTAGAGTACGGTCTTCAAGTACGGTTCTGATCACCGCGATCATGGATGCAACCGCCGCAGGAACAAGTGCCCATAGTGATCCGAGCGCAAGAACAATACCGAACAGTGCAGCAATATTCCCGGCGTAGCCCGGATGCCGCACAAACCGGTAGGGGCCGCTGTCGCACACCACATGCCCTCGATCGAACTGAATGCGCACGACGCTGGAGAAGAAGCGGTTCTCTGCCAATGCCCATACAGCGAAAGCATATCCGAGCGAGATCAAAATGAAGCCAATCAAGACGAGTGAAAGCGGAAATTCGGAAGACCATTTTTGGCGATGGTCCAGCCCGGCCACAATGACCATAGGGTATCCGAGACTCACCGCCATCAGTGGAGCAAGAACCTTATCCCAGGCCTTTGCGTGTCGGATATTTTCAATATTTTGTCTTTCGGCCATCAATCCGGGATGTCGTCGTTCCGCCCAAATGCGCCCGCCCATACCAGCGGCCAATATGAGCACGGAATACAGCCAGGCCTGCCACCAGTAGGGGTCCCCACCGCAAATAAACAAGATCAGCGGGATTAGGAGATACACCGCAACTAATCTGATCCACTGGCGGCGGGATGCTGATCGAGCTGCCTTCACTACGTCCGCACTCGATGACATACTATGCACCGAGAATAGTTTTTGTACGAAATTGCGCGCCGCACACTATTGTTTCGCACCCTACCGCGTCTTGATCATCACGAGCAACATCTTGAAGCGTTCGATGGCGCGCAGCGCGTGCGGCACACCCGCGGGCATCAGCAGGAGTTCGCCCGCTGCCACCTCATGCTCCCGTCCACCTACCACGATGGCGGCGCGTCCCTCCAAGACATGCACCAGGGCCTCAAAGGGCGTTGTGTGCTCGCTCAGCTCCTGGCCTTCATCAAACGCGAAGAACGTGATGCTGCCGCCGGCCTCTTTCACTATCGTGCGACTGGTGATGGCCTGCTTCTGATAGTCCGCGAGTTCGCCCGCCGCAACCTTTTCCGTGAGTTCTTCCATGTACCACCTCAACCGCAGTCTCGCGGCAGAATCACACCTCGGGAACGCGCGACGCGCCAAACCGCCTCCCAGATGTCCGCGTTGTTTTGGGCATCGGCCTGCTTGGACCGCGGCCAGACACCGCCCGGAAAGCGCAGTCGCATGGCCGTCTCGTCGTCAGCCCGATCCGCTGCTTCGAGCAACTCACGAACGAGGGGGGCTCCCGCAAAGCGCGAGTCGGCCAGCACCTGAGTCCCGTCGTGGTAGCGCAGGCGCAGCAGGGTGGGTGAAAGATCGAGGGTACCCGGCGCTTTCGCGGCCCTGGCCACGCCCGCAAAGAACTGTGCTGCCCCTGCGCCGGTGCGCCAGACCAGCGCGCACTCGGCCGGATTACGGGGGAGGAGTCGGACCGGGGCGTCCCCGGCGGCCAGGGCACCCTGCACCCACCCGGCCGTTCCGCCCAGGAACCACTCGTTGCGATAGTATGTGTATCCAAATTGATAGAGCTGAAAGAGCATTCGGGCGGGGGTGAGATCCGTTGGTTTCAGGTCCGACCGGACGGTGATCACGAGCGAACGGTCGGTCGGATCATCGATGGCCTGCCCGATTGCCTGAGGTTCCTCAAAGGCGCGTCCGGCGGGCTCTTCTGTTGGAGTTCCCCAAACGTACACGTCGATGGACTTCACGTTGCGATAGCGGCTCCGCGAAAGGGGGGGCACGAGGCCCAGGGCATCCGTGTAGACGAGCCGCGCCACGCGCAGTTGGACCGCCAGGTCGTCGATGCGGTCGGGAACGCCGTTGCCATCCCGGTCCGTGCGCGCAGAGGACCCCAGTTGGTGCGGCCCCTCGAGCGCGTAGAAGATCCGAATTTCGTCCTGGCGTACGACGCGGTTGAGACTGAGCAGGCGTTGCGCCCACGCAGTCTGTGGGGCGCTGTGCAAGGAGGATAAGAAGCCCAGGGACGTGAGATCGAAAATCCAGAGCGCAAAGGCGATCGGGCATTTGCCAGAGGTGCTCATGGATTCCGCTGCGCCTCTCCGTGGGATCGCTCTGTGGCCAGCACCAGACGTTTGGCTCTCCACCGCGCGCGGCGCCGCGCCTTTTCCAGTTCTTCCAGCTCCAATCTCTTGATGGCTTCGTTCAGGTCGTGCTGGTCCTCGCGGTTTTCCTGCTCGCTGAGCTCCACGTGCCTGTGGCGGTGGTGATCCAGAAAGCGAAACAGGCGATTGGGGTGATTGGTGAACATACCGTCCACGTTCATGTTGAGGTACTTCTCCATGTCCCGGTAGCTGTTGATGGTAAAAGGGAACACCTTGAGCCCGGCGGCATGACAGCGGTCCACGAATTTCTGCGTGAGGTCGATCGCGTGCGGGTTGAAGGCCGTGATGCCGTAACGCTGCTTGAGGTACTCCGGACTCAGGCGACCGACGTCTTTGTAGTGGAGCAGCGCGGTGCGTATCGAGGGATCGAGCGCCTGAAAGCGTTCGATGAAGTCCCAGCGGAAGGAAGAAACGAGCACCCTGTCGACGACGTTGAATCGCCTCACGGCGGCAATGACCTGTCGTTCCACTCCGTCCTCCTGGAGGACTTCGTCCCAGCATTCCCGCTTAATCTCGATGTTGAGATGTATCCCGCTGTCCCGCGCAATGAGCAACAGCTCCTCCAGCGAAGGTAGGCGCGTCCCGGCGTAGCGCGGGTGGAACCAACTTCCCGCGTCGAGCTTTCGCAGATCGCGGTAGTTCCATTCCGAAACCAGACCGCAACCATCCGTGGTGCGCGAGAGGATGTTGTCGTGGATGATGATGAGTTTGCGGTCCGCCGTGAGGGCCACATCGAACTCCACCATGTGGCAGCCGAGTTTGATGGCTTCGCGCATGCCGATGAGCGTGTTCTCGGGGTAGGAGCCGCTCCAACCGCGGTGGGCGATCACCCAAAAATCCGGCGGAACCTGGACCACCGAACGGTCTTCGCGAGCTCCTTCTTCGGCGGCGGGCCAATCCCCAACCTTCTCCTTGAGGAACTCGATGTCCATCTCGGCCGAAAGCAGGTTGTCGAGGACCTTGAGTCGGACGTTGATCTCCTGACCGCTCAGGCCGCCGAATTCCGGGTAGGTACGGTTCTCGTCCTTCATGGTTGCAAACCCGGGAAAAGAGCGCCGTCCTCCATCTCTTTCAGGATGCGCTCCTGCGTTTTGGGATCCAGGTCCCGAAAGAGGGGGTTGCGCCGCAGCTTTTCGAGGCGAGGGTCGGGAAAGGGTGCGTCATCGCCGTACAGATCGATGGTGAACCAGCCCAGGAGGAAGTCCAACAGTTCCCCCGGATTGAATCCCAACTTCACGCCGCCAAAGACACCGAGGCTGACTTCCATCTGCGTGAAGTAGGTGGGTACCGTGAAGACCGGTGACTTCTCTTTGAGCAGGCTTTTGTTCGCGTGGGCCGGTGCGGTGGTCCCGAAGGGCGCACGCGCCCGAAAGGCCTTGCGGCGCTGGACCGAAAGGAGGGCAGCGTCGGCGGCATCCGGCTTCGTCTTGGATTTCCCGCGCGCGGGCTCTGATTCGGGAGGCGACTCCTGGCCGGCTACTTCGGCTTTGCTCTCGGACTTCTCGCTGCTTTGCTTCGGCGCCTTCGGCGGCAGCAACTCCAGAAGAGGACGTTCGGAGAAGTAGTCGGCTCCAAAAACGCCCGCGGTGAACTCCGCGGAATGGTAGGCGCCCGCGTGCCCGCCGCGCAGGCCGCCGGAAAAACCGGCCGGACTCTTGTAGTAGGCCCCCACCTTCAGCGGCCCCACGCGTGCGCTGGCGCCGTAGGCTCGCGTGTTCACTTCGAGAGTGAAAACGTCGCGGGCATCGCGCCATCGATTCTGCAAATACGTCCCCGCGCATCCCGTCTCAGCAAGCGCCACGCTTCCGAGCACGACGGCCGCGGTCCAACTCACCCTGGACGACTTTTGCCCGCGGGGCATGAGTCAGAATCCCTGTGGATAGCACCGGCGGCAACCCCGAATGGAGAGCTTGCGACGGTCCACCCGCGGATCGGAAACGGCCAGGATGACCTCGTCTTCCGGGAGTTTTTCCTTACAGACCGGACAGGCCCGCTTGCGTTTTCCGAGCACACCCATGCAGTAGGGGCAGCCCTTGATGCGCGTCTGCACTTCGATATCCCCGATTTCGGTGACGTCGGAGCGGATTCGTTCCCCGGCAAAAAGGCCCTGTCCGCAGATCGGACAGTTGCCCTTCGCCTTGGGCCCGCTCTCGTCTGCGCGCCGGCCGCCGACAGCAAAGAGCATCCACAGGAGGACGGCGACGAGCCCCAGACCACAGCCGAACAGGATCAGGTAGCCGGTGTCCATCAGGGGGATGCCGGACGCTGCGGAGTGACGGGCTCGGCTGGATGAGGGTGCGGTCGCGCCGGGTGCGGGTGCTTCAGGTGTGCTCCCGCCGAGAAAAGCTCCCACAAGTCTTTCGTTGCTTTGGCGGAATCCGCAAGGCCGATAAGGAGCAAAACGATCACGAACCCGAGCGGCACGCGTCGGCGCACCGGTAGGTTCTCGCTCGCATCGGCAAGGCGGCCGCGGCCCCGATCGCGGAGGCGCAGGAGGATCATGTAGATGGCCCAGCCTGTGAACAACAGGCCGACAATCAGGCCGAGGATGGTGAGAATCCACTCACGAACCAAAGGTTGGCTACCCCGCTCTCTTCATAAAACTCCGCGTCAAACCAACCGCATCCACGGTGCCCTACGGCCCGAGCGTCTTCAGCTGTTCCTGGAACGAGGTGTTTTCTTTTTCCATGTCGGAAAGCATCTGCTGAATGTGCTCTGCCGGTCTGCCGTCGGACCCGGCGACCGACAGGTGCCGCAGCAGAGCGGCCCGGTCCCGATTATAACGAAGTCTGAATGTCAAGTATTGTTTTGTTTCCGCCGGGGTGGCCTGTTGGGTTTCCATGCGGTCGTGGATCCGTCTCATTTCGACGAGCAGGTGGTTGCGCTTTTCGATGCGCGTTCGGTCCTCTTCAGTGCCCAGCGGCGGCAGGAAGAAGTTGCCCGGCAGGGCCTGGTGCAGCTTGAGATACTCTTCGCGCTCCTTGGTGGAAGGAGTCGTGCCAGCATCCGCCTCCGACACGAGCGGATCCTGCCCGGAGAAGAGCGAAGGCGCCACTTTACCCGGTCCGCCGGGTTTCTCCGGCGTGCTCGTCCACCAGAAGACCATGGCCGCCCCCAAAACGAGGGCGACCGCCACAACGACCAAACGCAGAGGTTTTCGCGTCACGGGCGCAACGACAACGCGCGGGCCGGGTTGTCCGTGATGACGCCTGCCGCCCCCGCCTGATAGACGCGCTGGATTTCGGCGCTCCCGTTCACGGTCCAGTAGTTGACCCGATAGTCATACGAGCGCGCGTGCGAGACAAACCCGCTCGTGACCAGGCTGATGGAGCCAAGGTTGATCCCCAACAGCGCCAGGTCTTTGTGAAAGTAGGGCGTCTCCATGAGGTGCGTTGCGTTTCGGGGTACGCCCGCGCAGGCCCACTGCGGCAGACGCGCCACGTAACACAGCAGGAAGGCCACCTGCTCCGGGGCTGATAGGCCGGTGGGCAGTCCCCGAACGAGCGCGCGAAAGTCACCCGTTTGGCCGCCGTGCACACTCGAGACGGAGACGCGTGATTCCATTTTGTGAGTCCGTATCTCGTTCCAGAGGAGCGAGGCTATTCCCGAGTAGCTCTGGATGAGGCTGTTCTTCGGCGTCTTCATCTCGATCGTCATGCGATAGGTCGGGAAAGCGCGAAAGATCTCTCTGAGTTCTGGAATCTCGTAGCCCAGCGTGGTTCGACAGGCCTTGAGCTGCGCCATCGTCAGTTCGTGCGCGTGGCTCTTGCCCGAGCACGTTTTCGGCAGCTTGTCATCGTGGTGAACGGCCAGGCGACCATCCGCGGTTTTGTGCACGTCCATTTCGAGTACGTCCACGCCCAAGTCGGCGGCGTAGCGATAGGCCGCGATGGTCCCCTCGTGAAAGCCGCCCCGGCGCGCTTCTTCATCGGCCGCTCCCCGGTGCGCTATGACCGCGGGAGTCCTCGTGTTGAAGTAGACGGAGGCGACGGGCACCCCCGACGGAGCGGAGCGATTGGCAAAGAGGCCAAACGCAGAAAGCAGGATCATGGCCGCGAAAGCGGGCCGGAAAACTCTGTTCATATCCTTCCCCCTCCGGGCGGTCTGTGGCGCCCGGGTTCTTGTGGAAACACTCTGCGCTGGGGGTACGTCATCGCTGACATGGTGTCAAGAAACTTCCGAAGGCGCTTCGCTGCCGTTCGGCTCCGCAACATCGGCCCCAGCAGGCGCCGCTCTCACCCGGCGACCTCCCGATCAAAAAAACGCTTTGCGTGCGGCGGCCCCGCGCGAGTCACAGGTCGATGCGCGTTCTGTCCGGAATTCAACCCAGCGGTCGACTTCATCTCGGTAACTACTTCTCCATGATGAAGCGGATGATCGACTACCAGGACCGCAGCGACCTGTTCTGTTTCATCGCCTCGTACCACGCGCTCACGACCGTCTCGGACGCGACGCGCCTGCGCGAGGGGATTCACGACGCGGTCCTCGACTTCCTGGCGTTGGGCATCGACCCGAATCGTTCCGTGTTTTGGGTGCAGAGCGATGTGCCTGAAGTGACCGAACTGACCTGGATCCTCTCGACGAGTCTAACCGTTTCGCAATTGGAACTCGCGCACTCCTACAAGGACAAGGTGGCGCAGGGCATCGTGCCGGTGGCCGGGCTCATGTTCTATCCGGTGCTCATGGCTGCCGACATTCTGTTGTTCGGTTCCGAGCGCGTTCCCGTCGGAAAGGATCAGAAGCAGCATATCGAAATCGCCCGGGACATCTGTCAGCGCTTCAACTCCACCTACGGCGAGACCTTCGTGATGCCCGAACCGGACATTCTCACCGACGTGGCCACGGTTCCAGGAATCGACGGGCGCAAGATGAGCAAGAGCTACGGGAACGCCATTCATCTGTTCGCCGGAGAAAAGGAACTGCGCAAGTCGGTCATGGCCATCGTGACCGACTCGACGCCGGTCGAGGAGCCCAAGAAAACCGAGGGGCCGCTTTTCGAGCTGTTCAGTCTTTTCTTGGACGAAGCCGGTCGCGCGCGTTTGGTCGAGCGTTTCCGCACACCCGGCGAAGGGTACGGTCACATCAAGCAGTCGCTGTACGAAACCATCCTGGGGCATTTCGGTCCCTTTCGTGAGCGTCGCGCGGAGCTTTCCGCGCGTCCCGACGAAGTGCGCGACATTCTGGCTCTGGGCGCGCGGCGGGCCCGGGAAGCGGCAGCGCCTTTCCTGGAGAAGGCCCGCGAAAGGACCGGGTTGCGTTACGTCTGAGGAACGCCGAGGGAAAGGAGAAAATGTATGAAGTACAAGCTATTCGGTCGAAGCGGCCTGCGGGTGTCCGAAATCGCCCTGGGCACCATGACGTTTGGAACCGAGTGGGGCAAAGGCGCCGATCGCAGTGAGAGTCAGCGGATCTTCGAGGCGTACGCGCAGCGCGGCGGCAACTTCATCGACACCGCAAACCGTTATACCGAGGGCACGAGCGAGTCCTTCCTCGGAGATTTCATCAAGGCGGACCGGGATCACTTCGTTCTCGGTACCAAGTACAGCCTGCGCGACGGGACCGGTGATCCGAACTTTGCGGGCAACCACCGCAAGAACCTGATGCGGTCCGTGCGCGGCAGTCTGCGGCGGTTGCAGACGGACTTCATCGACCTTCTGTGGGTGCACGCATGGGACTTCCTGACGCCGGTGGAGGAAGTCATGCGGGGCCTCGACGATCTGGTGCGTTCGGGAACGGTGCACTACATCGGCATTTCGGACACTCCGGCGTGGGTCGTGTCGCGGGCCAACATGCTGGCCGAGCTGCGCGGTTGGACGCAGTTCGTGGGACTGCAGGTCGAGTACAATCTGACCGAGCGCACGCCCGAGCGGGAGCTTCTGCCCATGGCCAGGGAGCTCGGTCTGGCTCTTACCCCTTGGGCGCCACTGGCGGGTGGCGCTCTGACGGGCAAATACCTGCGTGGAGAGACGGGTCGCGTTTCGGAAAAGAGCGCGCGTCGCAACGAGCGCAACACCCGCATTTCGCAGGCTGTCGTGGAACTCGCCGCGCGTCTGGGGCGGACGCCCGCTCAGGTGGCCACGCGCTGGACGATGCAGGCGGGCCTCACCTCGATCCCCATCGTGGGCGCGCGTACGGCCGAACAGTTCACGGACAGCCTGGGCGCGCTCGATTTTGAACTCGACGCCGAGTCCATGCGCTTGCTGGGGGAAGTCAGCGCCATCGAGCTCGGCTTTCCGCACGACTTCCTCCGATCGGACGGAGTGCGGGATGTTGTGTACGCGGGGCGTTTTGCGGATATCGACACACGCGGACGATTCGTGTAGGCTCGGTTCGCGGGCGACCTCAGCGGGCGGTGGGCTTGTGGAGGGTGATCGGCAGAAGGCGGCTGTACCCTTCAAAGTCCCTGTCGAGCGTGAAAATACAGGCTTGCAACCGAGCAGCTACCGCGGAAATCAGCATGTCGATCAGGGAAGCTTGGATGCCCCTGGCTCTACACCGGTTGTAGAACTCGGCACCAAGTTCGTAGTCCTCGGTCTCGATAGTTGGATCGGGATAGGAACGAAGGCTGCTCCGCAATGACTCGTACTGCTCTTTGTGGCGTATCCCGGATAGCATTTCTTGTCGGACAGGACCCAAGAGGATCACGCGGTGATCGTCTATCAGGGAGCTCAATTCGGCGGCCACGGATTCATCGCGCCGCCGGCGGCGACGGAGCGCCTCCGACCAAACCGTTGTGTCGACGATGACTTTCAACGGGGCCGGCCCTTGCGGTTTCGCAAACGTTTCGGGTCGTAACCAACATCGTAGTCAATGGATCCGAAAAGCTTCGTGATTTCCTGCTGCCGGCGCCTTTCTATGAATTCCCTCAAGGCGCTGTTCACCGTCTCTTTCTTGGACTTGAATTCACCCAGTTTTTTCGCTTCGTTCAGGAGTCGGTCATCGATTGCCAAATTCGTCGCCATTGTTCACACTATATTCCACACATTCGACTGTGTCAACAGAATCTCGGGCGTCGGCCTCCGAACGCTCACTTGCCGTCCCACGCGAAGCGGAACTCACTCTACTCCAAAAAGCGACCCACCGCGCGCAAACAAACGGTCGATGTGGCGCTCCACAGTCGGATCTTCCTCGAGCGGCCAGGCATGGTGTGGTTTGCTGCGCGCGTCGATGCAGAGCGCGCCGCGACAACCCCAATGCTTGTGTTCTACGAATGAATCCACGCCGAAAACGTCGTGCGACGGGTTGGAGCGGGTGAAGGTGACCCACAGGAAGTTGGGGAGCGTGGCGCATGCAAACATGAGGTCATCGACGACGACCCAGAGCGCCACTTCTTCTCCTCGGGCTGACCCGAGCGGTCCGTTTCGCAGAGCGTCCACGAGTTTCTGACGTTCCGCCTCCGCCGAGACCTCGTCCCGAAACGGCGGCCCCTGCACGACGGCGATACCGGGGACAGGGATCTCCGCGCCGTGGAAACCTTCGGGCAGCGGTGGCGTGAAGCCTTCCGTGGCAAGGCGACGGCGTGGCGGTCCGGCCGCCACGACCACGAGCTTGCTGCCTTCGTTGAGGGCGCTTCCCGAGTAGTCCAGAGTGTCTATGGTGGTGCGCGTCTGGAAGTGGAGGTCCCGCTGATAGTCGACGCGCTCCAGGATGTGCGCCAGGACCGCCGCTTCGTCGTGGATGTCCAGGCCCGGCGCGTCCTCTCCGGCCAGCAGGAAGAGGTACTTGGCCAGCGAAGCCTGTCCGAAACCGAGGATGGCGTTGGCGATTGTAAGTAATTCCTGAGGTCTTCGTTCCTGATAAGGCACGTAGCGTTCGCTGCCGATCGCGAAGAGAAGCGGATGCACTCCCGCAACGTCCACGGCGTGCATGGCACGCAGGCCGGGGAGGGAGGCGGGGACCATCGGCCCGGTCAGTTCGTGAATGAGGCTACCGAACACAGAGTCTTCCTGGGGCGGGCGACCGACCACCGTGAAAGGCCAGATCGCATCCTTTCGGTGGTACACTTCCTCCACGTCCAGCACGGGGAAGTCGTGTTGCAGACTGTAGTAGCCGAGATGGTCCCCGAACGGTCCTTCCGGCAAGAGGTCCGCGGACAGCGTTCCGACGATGCAGAAATCCGCGTCGGCCGAAAGGATGTGGCCCCCGCGCACGAGGTACCGGAAGCGTCGACGCGCAAGCACGCCCGCAAAAGCGACCTCTGGCAGACCCTCGGGCAGGGGCATGACGGCCGCGAACGTGTGCGCGGGAGGTCCGCCCACGAAGATACTCACGCGCAATCTTTCTCCGCGGGCAATGGCGGCCGCGTGGTGCACTCCGATGCCGCGATGGATTTGATAATGCAGTCCGACCTGCCGATCCGGTTCGTAGCGGTTACCAGAAAGTTGGACGCGATACATGCCGAGGTTGGTGGAGAGGATTCCCGGTCGGTCCGGATCCTGCGTGCAAACCTGAGGCAGCGTTATGAAGGGACCGCCGTCCCGCGGCCACGAGCGAACCGCTGGCAGTTGTGACACGCTCGTGCGACCGAACAGCAGGGGTGCCCGGCGTACGCGTTTGGGCAGCGCGTGCAGCGCTGTGAACGGCAGACCGAGAAGCTGTCTGGGGTTTCGCAGCACCTCGGGCGGATGCGCGCGTGCACGGATCAGGGCTGCGGTTGCATCGAGGCTGTCCCGGAGCAGGTAGCGCGCGCGCTCCAGAGTTCCAAATAGATTGGAAGCCGCCGGGAAAGGAGAGCCACCCACCCGTTCGAACAACAGGGCCGGTCCTCCGGATCGAAAAACGCGGCGATGCACGGCCGCCATTTCCAGGTTCGGGTCCACCTCTTCGGTGACCCGGCGCAGGTGCCCGCCCCTTTCGAGGTCCAGGATGGCTGATTTCAGGCTGTCGTGCATGGCGGTTTTCGCGCTGCTTTGTCGTCCAATGGATCAAAAGGATGGACACCGCCAGGCAGGCAGACCCTCATCCATTCATGGCCGTCCGCTCGCTGCGCTTCCAGATTGGCCTTCTGTACACCGTGCTGGCGGCGGTCAATATCGTCTTTTTCTCGCTCATGATCTTCGAGAACCAGACGGACCTGCTTCTGGACAAGTTCGTGTTGCGCTCCGAGCGCCTCGTCGATGCGATCTATCGAGATCTCGGTGCCGGGCAGAAAGAAGTTTCGGCAGACAGGCTGCGGGCCGTGCTCTCGCGACACGAAGCGGCGCGCTTCGTGATTTTCGACGCGACCGGTCGCATCGTTCTCAGGCAGGGCGAGTATACCGAACTCAAATCCGACGTGCCGGAGGAGTGGCGGCTGCGCGCCCTGGAAGTGGGCGGCCGCAGCTCTGTGTTCTCTCTGCCGTACCATCTGGAACTTCGCCAGGACGACTTTGCCGCGGACTTCATCATTCCGCTACACGCCGGTACGGGCTCACGCAGATTCCTGAAGACCAGTCTGGTTTTGCGCGACGTGCGCGAAAGGTTGACGAAGCTTTACTACCAGATTGCCATTGCCATCGTGTGGGGAGTGGTCTTCCACGTGGCCTTCGGGTTCTTCATAGCTCGGGTCTTCCTGGGCCGGCTCGAGCGCCTGAACGAGGCCAGCGCGCGCATGGCGGGCGGCGAGCTTTCGGCGCGCGCCGACTGGCCCTTTCACCGCCAGGACGAGATCGATGCGGTCGGTCGCAGCTTCAATCTGATGGCCGAAAAAGTACAGCACACGATTGAGACGATCACGCGCCTGAATCTGGAAGTACAGAACGAACTGGAGATCGGCAAGGAGGTGCAGGAGCGCCTCCTGCCCAACCCTTCGGTCATCGCGGACATGGAGCCCGCACTCTACTATCGTCCCTACCGTGAGGTGAGCGGGGACCTGTACAGCTTCTTTGCGCCCACTACGAAAAAGCGCCTGGTCTTCTTTGCGGACGCCACGGGCCACGGCGTGCCCGCCGCTTTGCTCACGGCCGTGGCCGTCATGGGACTCGACGCCATCGTAGCCGAACAATCAGAGCCGGCCGCTATCTGCGGAAGCCTGAACGTGCTCCTCACGCGCCGGGTCAGCCGTGAATTCTTTATGACCGGTATACTCGCTCAGTTCGAGCGAGGGCGGCTGCGTTACGTGAACGCGGGGCATCCACCGGCGTTGCTGGTGCGGGCAGGCGGGGACGTCGAGTTGCTGGCAGCGAACGCACCGCCCCTCGGACTCGTCGAAGAGGTGCGCTTCGAGGTCCTTTCGGTGGCGGTGCATCCCGGTGATCGGCTGATGCTCTTCAGTGACGGGTTGATCGAGACACCCGACCGCGAGGGCGAGCCCTGGGGCCTCGAGCGACTGGGAGATCTGGTGAGGCGGCTGGCTGCCAGGGAGTCAGGGACGCGAGCGCTGCTCGACGGTATTGTGGACGAATTCGAGCGGCACATGGAGAGGCCGCTGGACGATGTCAGCGTGCTCATCGTGAAGGTATAAGGACGTGGGTCGCATGCTTCTTCGAGTTCTGGTGGGTGTGTTGGTCGTGGGTTCCTTTGGGATCTTCGCGCAGGCCATTGTGGCCGCCAAGACACTGCAGTTGCGCATCGAGGTCTCGCGCCGGCAACTATTGAACTACCGCCTGTCGAGCGAGATCCTCCGCTCGAAATTGCGCCTCCTTTTTCAGATGGAAGCGGACTTCTCGGGCGAGATTCGGATGACGGTGCTCGAATCGAGTGTCCTCAATGCGGACCTCTCGGCGCTCCCGGTGAAGGTGTCCACCCTCGGGCAGGGCGGGATTGCGGCCACCAATGTTGTGCGCGTCATGAACCTGAAGGCGCCGCTGCATCTCGAAGCAGATCGCCGCGCGCTGCTACTTCTGCAGTACGCCTTCTACCTGGAACGGAAGAAGCGCTACCAGGAAGCAGTCGCGCGCTACCGACAGGTGCTGCCGCTGCTTTCCGAACCGAACGACCACGGCTTTGCGCTTTTGCATCTGGCTTACTGTCAAACGCTGCTGGGGCAGGGTGATCGAGCGCTTGCGAATCTGGATGTCGTCATCCGCACGCATCGTGGTCAGCACTTCGGTGACGCCGCCATCGAACTGGCCAATGTAGTGCGCGAAAACAATGCGCGCGAGAGGGAGGTGGCCCGCCTCTATCCTACCGCAGCCGGGCGCGCAACGGCGTACTACGCTACCGGGCAGTACCACCGGGTGCTCCAGGAGCTCACGCAGCGGCCGCAGCTTTCCGCGCGGGAAATCTTTATGAAGGGTCGCAGTCTCGAGGAAACCGGCAACGTTGCCGGTGCGGTGGTCGAGTACCGCCGGGCCAGCGCGGTCGCCTCGGAAGCGGTCCGTCGCCAGGCGGTGCGCAGGTTGCTATTGCTCGGGGAATTCCTGAGCGCGGAGCCCGAGGTCAAAGAGTTTGCGCGCCGGGAGGCCGGCCGCCTCGGCGAGACGCAGGTGCTCAGCGAGATCCGGGAAGCGCGGGCGTTCGTGCGCGCTCCCGTTCTGTTGGCCGCTCTCGGTCAGACCCCCGCAAAGAACGAGGTGCCCGGCGGAGAGGCCGCGCTCGTGTCCGAGTTGCGGACGCTCTTCCCCGACGAAGGCTTCGTGCAGGCCCTGCCTGCGGTCATAACGCAAAGCGACGGGAAGGCTGCCTTCGTCGATCCGGCCGCTACTCGTTTGCGGGTGCGCGCCGCGTCGGCCGACCAGAAGTCGCCTGAAGGCGGTGAACGGTCCGCGCCGACCGGCCGTTCCGAAGGTGGACTGTCCGTAGCAGCGAAGACGTCGCCTGCTACGGAAGGCGCGCCCCTCCGCGCGCGATCGGCCGGGCCGGTCGCCTCCCCACCGCAAAGGGAGAGGAAAGCAGAGGAGCGGAGCGCCGCCACGCCATCGCGACCACGCGCGTCGGAAGGGGCGAAGAAGGAGGAGCCCCTGTCCGCTCGCATCCGACAGGCCGCGCGCATCGAGATCCGATTTGTGGACGGCAGGCGTCTGTTGGCAGAGCAACTGGAACTGGCCGGAGGAATGTTGCGCATTCGGCTCGCAGAGTCCACGGTCGTGCTGCCCCTTTCCATAGTGGCGGAGGTCCATATTTGGGGGCAGGTCGGGCGAACCAGGTTGGCTGTACGTTTCCCGGGCAGGCCCGAAGAACTCGTGAACGGTTTGCGCCGGGATCGGGCCGGGGGTTTCGTGCTCCTGGCGCCGGACGGCGGGGAAGTACAGCGCGTTGGAACTCCCGACGAGATCAGCATTCGTTGACACTTCGCTTCGTTGGGGGCTGCTCGTGGTTTTTTTGTCGGGCGCAGCCATTCGGGCCGACTTCCTGCGGACCCCTGACGGAAGTCTCCACAACGGTCGTTTCGCCGGCATTGTCGCGGATCGCTACCGTTTCGAAACGAAGGCCGGTCCGCTCCTCGTGCCGATTCAGGGCGCGGACCTCAACATTGGCGCTTCGGGCATCCCGGCCTGTCTGTATTTGTACGCTGTGGCAGAACCCGATTGCGGGACGTTCCTGTTCGCCGTGGATCACAAAACGGTCACCGTAGGTTACCCGCGCGGGGACGGCTCCTTTGCGGCCGGTCGCCTGCTGGCCGGTACAGTGGAGAGCATTTCCGTCTCACGCCCCGGTGGCCTGCCCGCCGTGGAGAGCGGCATTCCCGTGCGCGTGCGCACGCAGGTGCAACGGTTCGAAGGTCGTTGGCAAACGATCGGGCCCGATCGGCTCCAGGTTCGAACGGAGCGCGGGGGCCTGGAGACCCTGGCACTCACCCAAGTTATGCGACTCACATTTCTACCTCCGGAGGACTCCGCGAGCAGGCCGAAGGCAGAAGGGCTGCCCACCTGGACGTGGTTCGTCCCGGGGGCGCCCGCTTTCCTGCGCGGCAGCAAAATCAGCGCAGGCTTCGAGTTCGGGGGAGCGGTTGGGCTGGGATTGTTATCATTCAATGAATATATGTTGGCACTTCGTATTTCCCGGGATGCCGCGCGGGACCCGCTGTTTCGCTACTTCGGCTTCTTGGGGCTCACCGACTACGAAGAGCGCTATCGAAGTCACGCCGTCAGGCATGGTCAGTATCTGGGAGCAGCCCTCGTGGCTTTTGCTGTTCACCTCTGGGAAGCAGGCCGGGATCCCCCCCTTCCTCCGCGCCGTCCCCATGACGACCTTTCCGTCGTGCCGGCCCGCGTGTTCGTCGCGGCAGCGTTGGCGCCGCGCAGCAATGCTGGGGCCGAGTCCGGAGGCGAGGCCACGATTGCGGTTGGATGGCAGTGGCGCTGGTAGGCCGCCAGCCTCAAAAGGAAAAGCCGTTCTGGCTCCGAATGCGTTCGTTGCGGGATCGCGTGCAGGCCACCCGGATTTCTTTAGATGGATGCGAACGCGGCCGTGGCGATTTCGATCGCTCAGCCGCGCCTAAGCGACGGCGCGGATCCGGGTGCGATTGAGAGACTTGTCGCATCCCGAGGGCGCGATGGAGGTCTGCCGCCGAAATGGGGGAAAGGCCTTCATGTCCGCCGAACGGTTCCATACTCTAGCACCCAGGAAGCCCCCGGGAACGGGCCCGCCGCTCATGATTCGTAGAGATTCCAGCATATCCAGGCCAATGACGGGCAATCCGAAATGAGGTTGACTATCGAATCTGGGCGTCATTACTTAGCCAAAAGACTAAGCGTTGACCTCCCTCTAATGCCAACCGTTGCCGAACCGATCGACCGGGTATTCGAAGCCCTCGCAGACCCAACGCGCCGCCGCCTCATCGAGCGCCTCTCTCGAAGACCAGCCTCCGTTTCTGAACTGGCGCGGCCCTTTGCCATGGCTCTGCCCTCGTTTGTGCGCCATCTTCGGATTCTCGAAAGCTGCGGCTTGGTCTGCTCGCGCAAAGCTGGACGCATCCGGACGTATCGCCTGTGCGGCCGAGGGCTCGCTACCGCGGCGCATTGGTTGGCCCGACAGCGGACGCTTTGGGAACAACGACTCGACCAACTCGACCAGCACCTCTTGGAGCTGAGGGACAAACCATGAAGGAGAACCCAATGAAACCACCACTCGCCCTGAAGCCCGATCCGCAACTCGACCTTGTGCTGGAACGAACGATCGACGTTCCGCCCGAATTGGTCTGGAAGGCCTGGACTGAACCGGAGCACATCAAACGCTGGTTCGCCCCTGCGCCCTGGACCACCGTCGATTGCGAGATCGATCTGCGCCCCGGCGGAATGTTCCGCACCACGATGCGTTCTCCGGAAGGCCAAGACTTCCCCGGCGCCGGTTGCTTTCTGGAAATCATCCCCGGCAAACGCATCGTGTGGACCGACGCGCTCCTTCCGGGCTACCGTCCAGCGCCCGAGCCGTTCTTTACTGCCGTCGTGCAGATCGAGCCGGAGGGCAAAGGCACGAAGTATACGGCCATAGCCATCCACCGGGATCCCGACGCCCGCAAGAAGCACGAAGAGATGGGATTCCACACCGGTTGGGGTGCGGCCCTCGACCAGCTCGTGGCGCTCATGAAAGGTTGAGGTGTTCGGGGTTGCATTCAGAGCATATCTTGTCGGAGCCTGAGGGCGCGGCGCAGGTTTGGTGCCGTAAGGGGGAAAGATTTCGTTTCCGCAGAACTGCCTGCGCTTGGTGGTCGAGGATCTTCGCCGCGCGCTCCCAAGGTCTCGAGCAAGTAGACGTTATTGGGCCTCAACCGATCGGCCGCGCAACGCGCGCGTGCCGTTCGCGTTCCCGAAACACACGAGCATGCGCCAGCCTCCAAAGGCAAAGCCGTTCGGGGCTGCGAATGCGAATGTTTCGGGATAGCATGCTGGCCACTCGGACTCCTTGGGATGGATGCGAGCGCTGGCGTGCCGATTTCGATCGCTCAGCCGCGCCTGAGCGACGGCGCGGATCTCCGGGTGCGACTGAGTGACTTGTTGGAGCCCGAGGGCGCGGCGAATATGTGCGGCCGCAATGGAAGAGGCAGGAAGACCTCTCGCCGCGCGCTCTCGAGGTCCCGAGCGAGCCAGCGGGATCGCCACAGGTCCGTTCGGCCGCTCAAAGCGCGCGTGCCGGTCGCGTTCTCGAGCCCGAATGCACTCGCCACCTTCGAAAGGATCTTCCATCGGTCTTCGGGAAACGATCGCGGCCCTGGAGCCCGTCAAGGTTCGATGAAGAACCTTTCGAGAGATGTGCGTGCGGACGCGCCGATTGCAGCGGCTCAGCCGCGCCTAAGCGGCGGTGCGGCTCCGGGGCGACCGAGTGACTTGTCGGAGCCCGAGGGCGCGGCGAACGTGTGCGGCCGCAATGGAAGAGGGAGGAAGACCTCTCGCCGCGCGCTCTCGAGGTCCCGAGCGAGGCTGTGGGATCGCCACGGGTCCGTTCGGCCGCTCAAAGCGCGCGTGCCGGTCGCGTTCTCGAGCCCGAATGCACTCGCCACCTTCGAAAGGATCTTCCATCGCTACTCGGGACGGCAGGTCCTCTCCGCCGAGAACAAATCCACTGTATTCAGTCCACGATATAACGTTCACGCAATTCGGCAGGCGGTAGCTTGCAGCTGTCGTAGCGACCAAACCAACGATACCTGTTCTTTGCAATGAAGTTGTAGACCACGCTCGCCAACTGGCGAAATCCCGGCAGCGAAACCAGGGGCAACATCCAGAAACACAGAATGGGGAACAGCACACCGGCCACGCGCGCAATCGCAAACGGCCCCTGGTAAACCCGGCCTGCGTCGTAGAGGATGACGCCCGCCATGCGCTGCTCTTCGGTCATGTTGCCCAGCAGGCGACGAGCCGTCTCCCCCTGAAGGGCGGCGTGTTTGAGTCGGCCTTTGCGATCGAAGCGAATGGTGAGGTCCACGCTGCCGTTGCACAGAACGCACTCGCCGTCGTAGAACAGGATCTGACGCGGGTCCGAGGGCGCGTTCACTGGTCCTCCCGAAGAACAGAGAAGCTGGTCATCTTGATGGATTCGGACCTGAGGCCCGTGTCCAGGTTGAAGCCGGCGTACTGCTTCTCCAGTTCCTTGCGTTTGACCGAACCGTTCAGGTAGCCGTGAACCCGTTCCATGACTTCAGCGGATTTCTGAGCGGCGCGGTGGATCAGGTCCATGAAGCTCTCCGTCGATTTGCGCTCCGGGTCCGCCGGGTAGGCCCACCCGCGGCGTTGTTCGTTGGGGATCCGCGGGTCTATGCTGTCCGGGGGCGGAAGGATGAGGTAGCTGGTCGGGAGCTTGTGGAACGTGAGGCGGTCCAGAGTGCGCATCAGGAAACGCGCGCTGCGGAAGCGCGTGTCCGCGCGGCGATTGAACTTGAGGAAACCCAAGTAGGACTCGTTGATGATGTCGTCCTCCACGATCCGGTGATCCAGTCCGTAGTAGTGCTCGGAGAATTCCTCGGGAAATACGGCCGCAAAAGCCGCGCACCACAGGGACCAGATGTCGAAGTCGAGGTTGCGTGTCCCTTCTTCGGGGAGTTTTTCGCGGCAGTCGACGTACTGGAGGTAGTTGTAGCGGTGCGGGTGGATTCCCCAGCGGTGGTGAATCAAGAAGGCGTCCAGGGCGTACTCCACGCGCAGATGGTTCTGTTGTGCTTCGGTGGCCTCGTACTCGTCTTCGGAGTAGTAGTCCCCCGTGAAGTAGAAGATGAACGGGTGCGTGACCACATCGACGACGCAATGGCAGATGTACCCCAGCGCAAACGCCAGTTGCTTGTCCCGTCCGAGTCCCGGCGGGCTTTCCCGAATCCGATCGAGGAAGTACAGGACCAGTTCCAGCACACGGGAGTGGTGGCTCAGATTTCCCCAAATCTGAGCGCGCGCGTTCTTCTTCTTCGAAAGGATGTGGTAGAAGTAGAAGATATCGGGTGCGATGGAGCCCAGATTCGCGTACCGATTCAGGTGCGGCGCGCCGATGTGGCGGGCGAGCTCCTGTTGGACTTCGCTGCCGTGTTCGAGCAGGACGGCCGTCTGCTTCAGCACTTCCAGGTGTGTGATCTTGGCGGCCATGTTTCCCTGAACTCCGCGGTGCGGAGTTCGTCCCGGTCACCGTCGGCAGGCAAAACAAAGAAGGAGGGTGCTCGGCGGGATGCCAAGACAAAAAGTGGCAGTCCCCGCGATCCCGGCAGGACGATCCAACCGCCGCGGTGCGTGCGGCCGGTCAGCGGCAGGCTTTGTTGAGGCGTGTCGAGACCGAAATGTCGACATTGGGCCAGAGTTTGCTTTTGCCGTCCTCTCCGGTGTGCAGCGCCTGGCAGATCTTGTTGAGCGCCGCGACGGAAGGCCCGGCTCCCCACTCGGTTACGTCGATGGCCAGGTCGGCCGAAAACAGGCCGTCTTCCGACAGCCGGAACTTCGCCGGCACTTCCCGCGTCTGCCCGTTCAGAGAAAGCGAGAGCGTGGCCGTGCCGTCCGGAGACATGCGCAGGACGCGACCCGTCAATTCCTGGGTGGCTTTCATGGTTCCAAAGAAAGCGCTGCGGATCTTCTGGTCCCGGTCCGGTGCCTTGGAATCCAGCGACGCAATCGGTATGGAAAACTCCAGTTTCTGGAACACTTCGACGGGCGAGCGCCCGGGTACGGTTCCCACCGTCCGAACGCCCGTGAACGTGCCTTTGACCCCGACCTTCTTGGTGAACTTGTAAGCGGTCCACTCGAGTTTGGTGTCGGTCGCGTCGTATGTGTAGGTGCAGTCAGCCGGCTTACCGCAGGCCGCAGCCAACAACATGGTGAGCGGAAACACGAAAAGAAAAGGCAACCTGTTCATGCGTCATCGGCGCACAGGCAAAAGACAATGCAACGAGAATCTGCGCAGGACACAGTCCGACTTCAGCTGATGGGGTCCAGCCGGTCGAGGGGCATGAACAGGCGAAAGAAACCGGGGCGAATGACCAGGCGCGGGTTGAAACCGGTCTCGAGTTCTCCGTCCACGTTCATGACGAAGGGCCGTTTGCGTTCCACCGAAAACTCGCGAACGAAGCGGGTCAGGATGTGCGGATTGTCCACGTGCTTGCCCTTGAAGATCACCGGGAAGGTGGTCAGCAGCTTCAGGCGACTGTCAAACTGGGTCACAATCAGAAAGAGCTTTCCATCATTCACGCGCACCTGAGGGGCAATCTCCATGGCCCCGCCGGTGTAGCGCGAATTCGAGATGGTGATCATGTTGCACATCAAGTTCTGCTCTTGCCCGTCGATTCGGACGCGGGCCTCCCACGGATTGTGAGTGAGCAGCTTGGCGAGCGAAGCGACCGTGTAGTTGAGCGCGCCAATGGCGCGCATACGAACGGCCATTTCAGTGATGTCCGAAATGAGGCCCACACCCCAGATGTTGAACATGATGCGGTGGGTTTCTTCCCCGGGAACGCCGGGGTTTTCCGGGTTGATGCGATTGTACGTGATCTGTCCGGCGTCGATATTGAGTACGGATTCTAACTCGACTGCGGTCAGAAGGCAGTCCCGGGCCAACTCGTAGGTGGTGATCCCGAAATCTCGCAGAAAGCTGTTTCCCGTGCCGCCCGGTAGAAAGCCCACCGGCTTGCGGTCCGGACGAAAACGATTGCGTTCGGCCACGCCCTGGAGCGCTTCGGATAGGGTTCCATCCCCGCCCATGAAGATCTGGATTTCGTTGTCGTCGTTGCTGTAGGTCTCGCGGGCCGCGACGCGGATGTCTTCCAGGGAGCGGGTGGCCCGCAGGCGCAATTCGTTGCCGGTTTTGGCTTTCCAGGCGTCCGAGAAGTCTTTGGCGCGGAGGGTGGCCTTGCCCCTTCCGCTTTTGGGATTGAAGATGAGGACGGCGTTTCGTTTTCGAATGAGCATACTCTTGACTCGCGAGCGCGAGAGCCTGATGTTTCTGTCTGGGGACGCAGGCCCACTGGCTGCGGACATGCAAAGTGCAGTGCCCGCGGACGGGATAGACCGCTTGGTTGCAAAGAGGGGCGACAAGGAAAAAAATGCAGGACGTTTCAAAAAAAGCAGGAGTGCACAGCCCCGTTCTGCCTGAAGTCGTCTGCGACCTGGCCGGCCAATCGTTTCAGGCGGCAGAGCGGCCCATCTTCGTGGACGGCACGCTGGGTGAAGGAGGTCACACCCGCCTCCTGCTGGAACGCTACCCCCAGTGCTGCGTGATGGGTCTCGACCGTGACCCTGAGATGCTGGCCCGCGCGACCGGCTTCTGCCGGGAGGCCGGACTGCGGGTTGAGCCCTGGGAGGGGGCTCCCCTCCCGGTGGGCGAATTGCGCACAATCCGGGCATCTTTTGCGAATGCCGCGGACATTCTCCGGGATGCCCGGGTGGCGCCCGCCTTCATCGTGCTGGACCTCGGGGTCTCTATGTTCCACTTCCGGGGCGCCCGTCGCGGCTTCTCCTACACGGACGAGTCCCTGGACATGCGCCTCGATCCGGCGCTCCCGCGGACGGCGGCGGATTTCATCAACGAACTGCCCGAGCCGGAACTGGCCCAGACCTTCCGCAATCTGGGCGAGGAACGGTTTGCGCAGCGCATCGCGCGGGCCATCGTGGCCCGTCGCCCCATTGTGGATGCCCGCGCGCTGGCGGCCCTCGTGCTTTCAGCCGTGCCGGGCGGGGGCCGGCGGGGTATTCATCCTGCCACCCGGGTTTTTCAGGCGCTGCGGATTCTGGTGAACGACGAACTCGGGGAGCTGGAGCGGGCGCTCGCCGAGCTTCCACGGCTCCTTGCGCCGGGCGGAATTCTTTGCGTCATTTCTTTCCATTCGCTGGAGGACAGAATCGTGAAACGTTCGTTTCGCGCGTGGAGCGGGCGCCCGCTCCACGGAGGCCCGCGTGAGCGCACCGACTTCGAGCTGCTGACCCGTCGCCCGATCGTGCCGGATGAGAAGGAGACAGCCGAGAATCCGGCGGCCCGCTCGGCAAAACTGCGGGCGCTGCGAAGGCACCACGTCGATATTGCAGGCAGAGGGCCGGGGGGCGCCGACGGGGAATGCTGAAAGTCACACGCACGCTCCTGCGCGAAGCTCGGGCCATGTTGCTCGTCTCGCTGCTCTTTGCACTCCCCTCGGCCGTGCTGCTCTACTATATGAGCCTGCACGTGGACACGGCCCTCCTGGAGCGAAGGATCCGTCAGCTCCGTCGCGAACAGGAAACGCTGGTAAAGAAGAACGACGCCCTGCGCAAGGAGATCCGTCGTCGGGAGTTCCCGAGCACGGCACGGGCGGAGCGTCTGCCTGCTCCCGACCGGATTGTGCACATCCAGATCGGTCCGAAGCGCGCCCCCGAGGGTTCGCGTTGAAGCTGAGCGAGCTCTGCGCACGGCCCGCGGTCGCTGCGCTCGTACGTTGCGGGGACCGCCTCCCGGACCTGGAGGTTGAAGACGTAACCGATGATTCCCGCCACTGCGCGCCTTCGGTGATCTTCGCGGCAACACTCTCGGGCCGCACCTACCTCCCTCAGGCGATCCGGGCCGGGTCACGCGTGTTGCTTCTTGCAGAGGAAGACCACGCAGCTCAGGCCGAACTGGGTTCGTTTTCCGGAGCAGTCCTCACCTGCTCGGACGTTGCGCGCGCAGTGGGTCAACTGGCAGCCGAGCTTTGTGGGCGGCCCACCGACCAACTCGAAGTCACGGCGGTCACCGGCACCAACGGAAAGACTTCGTTTGCCTGGCTCCTCCATCACGCCCGCCTGGTTCAGGGCGTTCCCTCCGGGATGATCGGAACCCTCGGCGTGTTCTATCGCGACGCTTCCGGCGAGGACGTGGCGGTGAAGACGGGCTACACGACCCCCCGTGCCCCGCAACTCCAGAGGCTGCTCCGCGAGATGCTGGACCGGGGTGTGCGGCACGTCGTGATGGAGGCCTCCTCGGAGGGTTTGGACCTCGGTCGCCTCTGGGGATGTCGTTTTGCGTGCGCGGTGTTCACGAATCTCACCCGCGACCACCTCGATCATCACGGCACCATGGAGCACTACTACCAGAGCAAGCGCCGGCTCTTTCTGGAAACGGCGGCGGCAGGCGGGCGACTGATCCTGTGCGCTGAGGACGAAGCCGGCGCGCGACTCGGCCGCGAGTTCCCGAGCGCGGAGGTACTCACCACCGACGAGATCGAAGCCATGCCCTTTCCCGCGCGCTTCCAGCGGATCAATGCAGCCCTTGTGGCCCGCGTTCTGGGCCCTGATAACAGCGATGGGGAAGCTCATCTACGCTCGTTGCTGTCGAGCCTTCCTGGCGTTCCCGGGCGTTTCTGTGTGGTCATGCCCGGAGGGACGGCCCCATCCTGTCTTTTGGGCGTGGTGGACTACGCGCACACGCCGGATGCTGTTTCCAACCTGCTCGCGTCGGTCCGGGATATGCCTGCGGCTCACGTCGTGTGCGTGATTGGATGCGGCGGCGACCGGGACCCGGGGAAGCGCGAGCCGATGGGGGAGGCCGCCGCGCGACTCGCAGATTGTGTCATTGTGACCGATGACAATCCACGCAGCGAAGACCCGGCGGTCATCCGTGCGGCCGTGCTGGCCGGGGCGCAGCGGGAACGGGAACGCCTCGGAAAAAGCGGCGCAGTCCAGGGCAATCGGCCGCCGCACGATCGACACCCCGAAATCTGTGAGGTGGCCGGTCGCCGCGAAGCGATCCGGGCCGCCGTGGCCTGGGCCCGAGCTGTGATGAAGCGAGACGCGGACGCAGGCCGTTGTGTCGTGGTCGTTGCCGGCAAGGGACACGAAGAAGAACAGATCTTTGCGCAGGGTCGTCGCGAACCGTTTTCGGACACGCGCGAGTTGCAGGACGCTCTCGATGCTGAGGCAACTCCGTCCGCGCGCCCCTGATCGGAAAGGCTTTACAACGCGAGGAAGCGTAGCGGCAGGGTCGGAAAGTCCATGTGGAGTCCGGCCGAAATCGAAAGCGCGCTCGGTCGCGCGGTCCTTCCGGCCGGTTCGGCAATTCCCGAACGCCTCGTGCGCGGAGTGTCGATTGACAGCCGCAGCCTGCAACCTCAGGAACTCTTCTTCTGCATAGTGGGCGATCGTACTGACGGCCACGAGTACGTCGCGCAGGCCCTCGAGCGGGGCGCGGCAGGTGTCGTCGCCTCGCGCAGCTCACCGGAAATCACGGACGGCTGCTCCGCGGCCGGTGTACCCTGCTTCGTCGTACCGGACACCACGCGGGCCCTCGGAGAACTTGCCGCCTTCCATCGCAGGCGACTGCGGGCTTCCGTGATTGGCATCACCGGTTCGAACGGCAAGACATCGACGAAGGAGTTCCTGTTCGCTCTGGCCTCGCAGCTCGAACCCGGCCGCGTGACTTCCACCGCGGGCAACCTGAACAACCAGTGGGGCCTGCCGCTTTCGATCCTGCGCGCCCAGGTGGACGATGCCCTCGTGATCCTCGAGATGGGAATGAACCACGCAGGCGAGATAGCCGCCCTTTCCCAAATGGCCAAACCGCACCTGGGCCTGATCGTGTCGGTTTCGGGTGCTCACATCGGGCATTTCGGTTCAGTCCTGGAAATTGCCCGCGCCAAGCTGGAGCTTGCAGAAGGCATGGCGGAGGGGTCTTTTCTATTATATTCGCGCCATTCTCCGGGTCTGGACCTGGCCCGTACGATCTGCCGGGAGAGAAAGCTGCAGCTGTTGGCATTTGGGGTCGAGGATCAAAAGGCGGTGGAAGTGACGGCTGAGGGCCTTCGCTTCCCCTGGCGCGGTCGGGTGCTCGTTGCCCCGGGATGGTTCAATCCGGTGCTCGCCAACAACCGGATCGGAGCACTGGAGGCCCTCGTGGCCCTGGGCTACGACGAAGAGCGTGTGGCGGTGGCGTCCGAATCGGTTCGGGCTTCCGTCAGTGGTCGCTTCGTGGTGCGACGGAAGGCGGGGCCGCGGGGTCCGCAGCTGTTGATCGACGACACCTACAACGCCAACGAGGCTTCGTTCTGCTCTGCGGTCGAAGCGGCTGCGGGCCTCGTGCGTGGCGGTCGGCTGGCCATTGTGGCGGGTGAAATGGGGGAGCTCGGCGACGAGTCTCCCGCGGCGCATGAGAAGGTGGGAGAGCGTGCGGGCCAGGTCGGTTGCGCACTGCTCGTAGCGGTAGGGTCCGACGCGGCCGGCGTGCTGGAGAAGGCCTACCGCGCTTCACAGTCGGGCGGCCGTTCGGTGCGCTTTGCCGACGCGGCGGACGTGTTGGCGGACGGGGCTCTGCTCGAAGAGATCGCCGCCTGCGACGTGGTGCTCGTGAAGGGATCGCGCAGCGCGCGCATGGAACGCGTCGTCGCGGCGCTGCAGGAGAAGGGGTATGTTTGAGTACATCTATTCACATCTCGAAGCGCCCGGTATCTTCCGTCTGTTTGGCTTCACGACCTTCCGGGCCCTCATGGCCGGGATCACCGCCATGGCCATGGCCCTGCTCTTCGGACCGGCCATCATCGCGCGCCTGCGTTCCCTCAACTTCCAGGAGGTGGTCCAGGAACGCGGACCGCAGGCGCACCAGAGCAAGGCGGGCACGCCCACGATGGGCGGGCTGCTCATCCTTCTGTGCCTGTTCGTGAGCTGCGCCCTCTTCGGCAACTTCCGCAATCTGCACTTCGTCCTCGTTCTGGCCTGCACGTTGGGGCTCGGCGCGATCGGTTTTGCGGACGACTACTCCAAGGTCGTACGCAAGAAGAAGGGAGGTATGAGCGCGCGCCTCAAGATGTTCCTCACTCTTCTGGTGGCGTTCAGCTTCTGTATTCTGTACGCTCTCTATACGCCCGGTTCCCCGGGCGGCGAGCGGGTCATCAAGCTCCCGCTGGAGCAGGCGTTCACGGTTCGCATCGTTCGCTACGACATCTCCGGACTCTTCGTTCCGTTCGTGAAGGGGCAGTTGCTCGACCTCACCCTTTACGTGGCCATACCTTTTTGGGTCGTGGTTCTCGTCGGTTCGGCGCATGCCGTAAATCTGACCGACGGACTGGACGGGCTGGCCATCGGCACCGTGATGATCGTGACGCTCACGCTCGGAGCCATCGCCTACATCACGGGAACATTGAACTGGGCGCACTACCTGAACCTTCCGGCTGTGGCCGGCGCCCACGAGCTGACGGTGTTTTTGGCCGCGCTCACGGGCGCCGGTGTCGGATTCCTTTGGTACAACGCGCCACCCGCGCAGGTGTTCATGGGCGACACCGGTTCGCTGGCGCTGGGCGGCGCCATCGGGATGAGCGCGGTCATCCTCAAGAAGGAAGTTCTGCTCGTCATCATGGGCGGGGTCTTTGTGGCCGAGGCACTTTCGGTGATATTACAGGTGGGTTCGTTCAAGCTGCGCGGGAAACGCATCTTTCGCATGGCGCCCCTGCATCACCACTTCGAGCTGCAGGGCTGGCCGGAAACACGCGTCGTCATTCGCTTTTGGCTCGTCGGCGTGATTCTTGCGCTGATCGCGCTGTCCACGTTGCGCCTCCAGTGAGGTCGCCCGAAATCGAAGACCATGGCCAAGGCCGGTGAGAGAACGCCCGTGACCGGCCCACCCCCGGTGGCCGGGAGGCGCGCGCTGGTTGTCGGGGCCAGTGGTCGCTCGGGTGCCGCCGCGGTGCGGCTCCTTTGCGCAAGCGGCGCAACGGTGATTCTTGCGGATCGCAAGACGGAATCGGAGTACCTCACTCCCGCAGACCTTTCCGGTCGCCATGTGATCGACCGCCGGCCGCGGGAGGATGTGGCGCTTCTTGAAGAAGAGCGACCGGACCTCGTGCTGACGGCGCCCGGCGTTCCCCTTTCCGGTCCGCTCCTTTCCGCGGCAGTCGCGAGCGGCATTCCCGTTCACGGCGAAAACGATTTTGCGTTCGCCGCTCTCAGGCGTGTGGCTCCGTACGTGGTGCTGGGGATCACGGGCACGGACGGCAAATCGACCACGACCGCGCTGGTGGTGCACCTCTTGTCTGCTCTGGGCACACCGGCGGTCGCCTGTGGCAACTTCGGCCTGCCGCTCTCGGAGCTGGCTCTGCAGCCGCCCGAAGCATCGACGGTCCTCGTGGTCGAGTGTTCGTCTTTTCAGCTCGAAGCATTGCGCTACTTTCACCCCAACGCGGCCGCCATCCTGAACGTGGCCCCCGATCACCAGGACCGCTATACAGGCCACGAAGCATATCTGGCCGCAAAGCTGCGTATCGGCGAACTGCTGCGCGACGGGGACGCTCTGTTCGTACCTCCCGAGTTGCTTGCCGGCGTCAGGGACGCATTGCCCGGACAACTCCAGCGCACCGTGGTCGTCGAGCCCGCGCGCGCGGAGGAAAGCGAAGGCGGGAGGCTCTGGTTGCGGACAGTATCTGCGCTGCGGCTCGAAGGTTCGCACAATCGAACCAACCTGGCTTTTGCTCTGGCCCTCGCTGCGCATGCGTGGCGATTGCGGGATCTTTCGCCCTCGGTGCCCGAGGTGGCGGCAGCGGTCGGCTCCTTTCGTGGCCTGCCTCACCGGATGGAACTGGTCGGTGAGTACGACGGCCTTCGCTTCGTGAACGATTCCAAAGCCACAACCATTCAAGCCGTGCGCTCCGCGCTGGCAAGCTTCGGCGAGGGTGTAGGCCTTCATCACCTGCTGGGCGGTCGCAGCAAGGGCGCGGACTTTCGAGAAATCCTGGGCACGGCCAGGCAGGCGCGCCGCTATCCGTTCGGAGAATCCGGCGGGCAGATAGCCGGCGTGCTGGGTGTCAGTGAGTCCTACTCGGGCCTGCGCAACGCGCTTCGCGCGGCCGTGGAAGCGGCCCGCAAAGCGCGCGACGGAACTCAGGTCGGTGGTCCCGTCCAGACGATCCTCCTGAGTCCGGGTTGTACTTCTTACGACGAATTCCGCTCCTTCGAGGATCGGGGGGATCGCTTTCGCGAGATGGTCTTCGAAATCATGGGGGGCCGTCCGCCGGCTCTTTCCGGAGGCGTGCCCGTGCCGGGAGCGCCGCGCGCATGATGGAAGCAGCGCAACTCGAACCCCCGCGCCGTCGCGACGGCATCCTCTTCGTGCTGCTGCTCGCGCTGGCCTTCTTGGGCTTGTTCTACCTGTACCCGGCTTCCTCGGTCACCTCCGCGCGCCAGACAGGGAGCGGGACGACCCTCTTTCTGACACAGCTCACCCGCTTCGTCCCCGGATTGATTCTGATGATTTGGGTGGCCGTGCTGCCATTGGAGACTCTGAGGCGCGCCTCCCCCTTTGTTCTGGTCGGCGCCATTGTACTGCTCGTTCTGGTTTTCGTTCCCGGAATCGGCCGGAGCGTCTCAGGGGCGGGCAACCAGAGCTTCCAGCGTTGGGTGGCACTGGGGCCGGTTCAGTTTCAGCCTTCCGAATTCGCCAAACCGGCGCTCGTTCTGTATGTGGCGCGCGTGCTTTCCTGGTTCGACCCCGAGACGGGTCCGGAGTGGTCCCGGTTGCGCGGACCGGGTCTCTTGGTCGGACTGGCCCTCGGTTTCATTCTGCTGGAACCTCAGTTTGGTACAACGGTATGTATGTCTTTAGTAGTTGCGTCGCTCGTGGTCCTGTCCGGCGCGCGACTGCGCACCCTGGCGGCAGGGCTGCTGGTCCTGCTGCCCGTCGTCCTGCTCCTGGCCTACGTGGCGCCCTACCGCTGGGGGCGACTGCGCGTCTGGTTGGACCCCTACCTCTATCGGCACGAGGGCGGTTACCAGTTGGTCACCTCGTTTCGGGCGTTTGCGGAGGGGGGCCTCTTCGGGGAAGAGGTGGCGCAGGGCTTTGCGCATCGATACCTGACCTATGGCCACACCGACTTCGTCCTGGCCCTGGTGGCGGAGGACTTTGGCGTCTTGGGTGTGGGCTCGATTGTGGGCTTGTTCGGCCTGCTGCTCTGGCGCGCCGTCTTCTTGCTCCGGCGAACGGAGGATCGCTTCGCGTTTTTGTGTGGCGCGGGCGCGCTGGGGATGCTCGTGCTCCAGGCTCTGCTCAACATGGCCGTCGTGACCGGCCTCGTTCCGACCACCGGCGTTTCCCTGCCTTTCGTCAGCTTCGGCGGCTCATCGCTTGTGGCCTCTTTTCTCCTGGGGGGAATGCTTCTGAATGCTTCGCGTTTTGCCGAGCGTACGCGCGTTCCCTCGCGCAGCAGTCCGCCTTGACAGACCAAAGCTGGCCTCCATGGTTGGGGCAGAACGGTTGGGAACGACCGGAGGTTGATTCATGCTGCCCATTCGACTCAGTCTGGTTTTCTTTTCATGTATTCTTCTGGCTGCCTGCTCGACCTACATCAAGGTGCCGGTCGTGGCCTGGACACCGCCGCAGTTTTCGCAGACCATGCAGGGTGGCCGTCGGGTGGCGGTGGTGCTCATCAGGCCGCAGCAACTGAACCTGTCGGAGTTCGGGGACTATGCTGCCACGCTCTACGGCTCGGTTCGCAACGCCATTCACGCGTATCGATACCTCGTCGTCGTGGACACGGAGTCCCGAAAGCAGAGGTTGGAGGAAATCGCTTTCAGTCGGACCGGTCTGACGTCCGAACAGCAGTCCATCGGCAAAGAGCTTTCGGCGGACGCTTTCCTGTTCATCGAGGTGCCCGCGGCCCCGCAGCACTCCTGCGAACGCAGCCAGACCCAAACCCAGCATTCCCGGTGCGTGAAGCAAAACGAAAAAGGTGAGTGCCTGGAGACCCAATACTATACGGTCACAAAGCATTATGCCAGGCTCAAGATGTCGGTGTACGTGCAGGGCCGTCTGGTGAACGTGGCCACCGGTCGCACCATGTCCTTTCAGGCCACGAACCTCGGCGCGGACAAAGCCATGGGGACGGACTGGGAGGATTCCTGGCTGTCCCTGTTCGGAAGAGGTGGCGCGGGTCAGTTCGTGGCCGAAAGCACAGGCAGCCCGCCGGATTGCCCTTCGGTGCTCCAGGCCTTCGAGGAGTCGACTCGCGTGGCAGCGTTTGTGCTCGTGAAGAACCTTTCCCCGAAAGTCAGCGACATGAAGGTGGTCCTCGATGAGAAACTGACCGGAGTTCCGGATGCGGCCGCCGATCGCGTGAAGGGTTTTCTCAAGCGTGGCGTGAAGTGGGCTTCGGCCAAGCCGCCGAACCTCGAAGAGGCCTTTCGCAGTTGGAAGGAGGCTCTGGATTCTTCGTCGGGCAGGTCCGTGGCAGCCCTCTGGAACCTGGGAGTCGTGCATTGGACGCGGGGCGAGTACGAAGATGCCCTGAAGCTGTTTCGCCGGGCGGAGCAAATTGCCGGGCCCGACTACCTGGACGGGGAAAAGGGGGACATCTTCTCGCGCTTCCTGAAAGAGAAGGAGCGCGTGGAGAAGGAGCGCGCCCGCGAGTCTTTCGGGAAAATGCTCCGGAGGTGGTTTGCACTGGGCGTGGAGACTTGGTGAAGACTCTCCTTTCGCCACTTCTTGCTTGGGCCGAGCGCTCCTTCGTTCCCGGTGATTCGGAGGAAGAGAGGCTCAAGAAGCAGATTCTCGTCTGCTCGGCCGTGCTCGCTCCGGGTCCGCTGCTGGGCGTCGGAGCAGCCTACATTGCGGGTGGCGCCGGGCCCGTCGCCTTCCTGTTTTTCGGTTTCGTGGCGTACGTATGGCTACAGCTCATTCTCTTCGTGTACTGGTACAAGAGCACCGTGGCCTTCGTACACCTGATTGCAGCGGTGGCGCTGCCCACGCACCTTTCCGTTACGATCGCCCTGGGCGGTTTCGTGCAGTCCGGCGCCATTGTGATGTGGGGCCTCGCTTTTCCCGTCGGAACCGGCCTGGTCTTCCTTTCGTGGAAACAGATGATTCCGTACTACGTGTTCTTTCTTTTCAACCTGGTCGTGTCCACGCTCCTCCCGCTCACGCCGTACTACCGTGTCGACCCGGATGTCGCCAAGCTGATCTTCATGCTGAACCTCGTGTCGCTGTCCGCCATGCTCACGGTGGTCATGGGGATCTTCGTGCGCGCGCGCGGGCGGGCGTACGGCCTTTTGGCCACCGAGCAGGAAAAAGCCGAACGATTGCTTCTCAATATTCTGCCGGCCGAGATAGCCGGCATCCTCAAAGACGAAGAGCGCACCATCGCGCACCGGCACGAGATGGCCAGCGTGCTCTTTGCCGATGTAGTGGGTTTCACGCCGCTATCGGCCAGCATGGAGCCCGAGGACCTGGTGGAAATGCTCAACGAGGTGTTTTCGTGTTTCGACGACCTTGCCCTCGAGCACGGCCTGGAGAAGATCAAAACCATTGGCGACTGCTACATGGCAGCGGCCGGCGTACCGCATTCATCCGCCGACCACGCGCAAAGGCTGGTCCGCACGGCCCTGGCCATGCAGGACGTCGTCCGCAATCAACGTTTTCGCGGGCACAGTCTGGGCATTCGCATCGGCATCAACTCGGGCCCGGTCGTGGCCGGAGTGATTGGCCGACGCAAGTTCATCTACGATCTGTGGGGGGATGCCGTCAACACGGCCAGCCGCATGGAGTCGCACGGCGTGGCCGGCCGCGTGCAGGTGACCGAAAGTACCTACGCGCTGGTGCGCGGCGACTTTGAATGCCGCTCGGTCGGTCGCGTGCATGTGAAGGGGAAAGGCGAGTTGGAAGTGTTCGAGGTGCTCAAGGCCCTCCAGCCGGACGGAGCGTCCCTCCGCGCCTGACGGCGCTGTCCTCACCAGCCGTCGCGTTGGATCGTTTCGGACACGCCGAGAGGACTGCCGGGGCTTTCGGCTGCGTAGAATCCGCCAGCTTCGAGGAGTTGCTCTCGGAGGGCGATGAAGTGGGAGTTCGGGAGCAAACCGTCTTCATCCGCGGACAGCTCCGGGCGAATCCGGCGCAGGAAGTACATATCCATATCCCCTTTGCCTTTTGCCTGTATCTTGCCGCGGTATTCGCAATCGAAGAATTCTTTTACCAGTTCATACGTCGCGCCGGAGATGTTGACTTCACCGGGGCGGCCGGAGGACTCCATGCGGCTGGCCGTGTTGACAGTGTCACCCCAGATGTCGTAGGCGAACTTGTGCGTTCCGATGACGCCCGCCGTTACCGGCCCTGAGTGAATCCCGATTCGGATCTGCCAGAAGCTGTGTCCGAGGGCCTGTTTGACTTCACCCATTTGATCCATGAAGCGCTTGAATTCGATGCCCGTGAGACACGCATCCACGGCGTGGCCTGCCGACAGTTCCGGCAGACCGGCGGCACACATATACGAGTCGCCGATGGTCTTCAGCTTTTCGAGCCCGTGCCTGCGTACGACCTCGTCGAACTGACTGAAGCAGCCATCCAATTCTTGCACCAATTCGTCCGGCCGCATCCTCTGCGAAGCCTGGGTAAAGCCCACGAAGTCCGTGAACAGGACCGACACCATATCATAGAACAGAGGTTCTACCTGCCCTTCTCGCTTGAGTTCATCAGCCACGCGAGCCGGGAGAATGCGTGCCAGCAGCCGGTCCGAATCGGCCCGCGCCTGCTCGGAATCCAGACGCGCCGTTTCCGTGGTGCGCAACAATTCCGCGGTGCGTACGGCTCCGGCTACTTGGGCGGCGATTCGCTCCACGAATTGAATTTCAGATCGCAACAACCGGCGGGCTGCCCGACCGGAGAAGGCGAGCACGCCGATTGCCTCTTCGTCCAGGATGAGTGGGGCATCGACGAACCACGCAAACGAGAAGAGCTTCTGTAGCGTGCCGTCCACCGGATGTTCCTGCATCCAGTCCTCCGAGGCGCGGTCGAGATGAAACACGCGCTTCTTTTCGAACGTGCGAAACAGGCCACCGGAGCGAGGTATCAGCGGGACTTCTCGGATCAGAGCAGGCGCGTCATCGAGTTCGATGCGTTTGGAGCCGGAGAACAGCGAACGGAGCATCAGGTGTTTCCGCCTGCCATCGGCGACGAACATCGCCAGGGAATCGGCCTCGAATTGCCGGGCAACGACCTCCATGACGGCCGCCACTATCCCGTCCAAGTCGTGGCCTTCGTTGGCCCTTCGCGAAAGGTCGGCCAGGCTCTCCGTTTCTTCCCGCGCGCGTTCCGCCCGATCGCGTTCGTGCCGCACCTCAGACAGCAGGCGATTGGTATGGATGGCGCCTGCGACCTGTTCGGCGAAGCGCGCAATGGACTCTCTCGCGGCAGTCCCCAGTCGCAGAGGAGTGCTCGAAGCACACATGATCATGGCCACACCCTCCCCGTGGACTACGAGCGGAATGAGCTGAAACGCGCGCAGATAGAAACGACGGATCATCTCTTGGTCGCGCTCGATGCCCGGGTACGGAATGCGGAAGATGTCCCGCGTCACGTCGGGAACGAGGAGGGGCTTTCTGCGCGCGAAGGTCTTGGCTACGATCCCCCCAGTCTCGTCCAAAGGAATTCGCAGGGTTCTCGAGTATTCAAAAACGTCGGCCGATCGGTTTCGGTCGGCATGATGGAGGAGGACCAAGTCCGTGGTTCGGCCGCTCTTCTCCGGCGTCAGGACGATGTAGCCGTCGAAACCGTAGGTGTCCGTCAGGTAGTCGAACACCGTTTCGAAGATCTCGCCAAGATTGGTCGTCGAGTTGATCTGCTGAGAGATCTGGTTGAGCTTTTCGATTTCCCGCCTGGCGACCTCCGCTCGGTCTCGCTCTTCGCTCACGCGGGCCAGCAGGTTGCTTGTCTGTACGCCGCCCGCGATCTGGTCGGCAAAGCGCTCGACCGCAGTGATTTCCTGGCGCGACAATCCCTCCGGTTGGGAGAACGAGGAAACGAGCAGAATGCCTGCGGTTTCCTCCTGCACTACCAGGGGAAGGAGCAGGAACCAGGGTAGTTGAAGGGTGTTCACAATCTCCCGGTCCCGTTCCATCCCGGGGTAGGGGACGCGAAAGATGTCGCGCTGACCATGCGTCGTGACGTACAGCTTCTTGCCGCGTTCGAAGGCGCGCGCGACTATGCCGCCCTCCAAGCCTCTTTTCACCCGCAGTCCGCGGGCGAATGCGCCCACGACGGGATCCTTTTGGTTGCGCACGCGCGCGTGGGCTGCCACGAGTTCTCCGGTCCCGGCCTCGGGCAATAGGAGGATCCCGGAATCGATCTGGTACTCCGCATCGAGATAGTCGAACACTTGCTCGACCACCTTGGAGACATCGCTGGTTGCGTTGAGCGCCTTGGAGAACTCGTTGAGTTTCTGGATCGTGCGGCCTTCCCGCTCCGCGGCGCTGCGGGCCTTTTGGACCTCATGGAGCAAATTGGAGCCGTGGAGGGCGCCCGCAATCTGGGCGCAGAACCGTTCGATACGCGAACGCCTTTCGGCCGGCATTTGGAGCGGCTTTTGTGTATTGGCCATGAGAATGAGCCCGATGGCTTCCTGCTGGACCACCAGAGGGGCCAAGAAGAAGGAATTCAGGCGCAGCGTGCCGACAATAGCCGAGTCGGTGTCGTTCCCCTGCGTCATGGTGGGCAAAAGACGCGGGGCAAAGAACGGTTGTTTCCGTTCCAGTACGCGTACCAGAACACTGCGCGAAGCGAAGGGCACACGTAGCGAATGCCCAAACCGGAGCATTTCGGGCGTGGCTGTTTCCGGAATGGAATGATGAATGACGCGCAGTTCTTGGCTGGCTTGGTCGGCGAGCATGACCATAACGCCGTCGATCCCGAACTCGGATACGATGTGGCTGACGACACGATCGAGGATGATGTCCAGATCGCTCGTCTCGTTGAGTGTACGCGAAACTTCCGCCAGCTTCTGGATCTCGGCGCGCGCGGAGTCGGCCGCGCTCTGTGCCTCCAGGGCCTGTGCATGCGCCTGCATGGCCCGCTCCTTCTCGACGCGCAATTGTCCCAGGAGTTGGGAAGAGTGGATGGCTCCGGCCATCTGGTCGGCGAAGGTTTGGAGTCTGCGCAGGTCCTCCTTGTTGAGCAAAAGGGGCATGGATTTGTTCGTGGCCCAAATGATACCAATAGTCCTGTTCTGAACGAGAATTGGCAGATGGAGGAGAGACTGGAGCCCCAGCGTCTCGATGATGCGACGATCCATGTCCATGCCCAGTTCCGGTTGCAGCGAGGGCAGGTAGACGGCCTGTTTTCGCCGGCAGCTGATCGCCAGCATGCCACCGTGGCGTGTGAGTGGTACTTCCAGGGTCTCGAAGAACCGTCGTTGTTCCTCCGACCAGGGGTAAGAGGTCCAGGAGCTTCGGTAGGCCAGGCAGTGGCGCGCTTCGTCCACCAAGGAGAGTACACCTTCTTCGATTCCAAAGTTGTCGCGGATGTACTCGAAAACTTGGCGTAGGATTACGTCCAGGTCCGCGCCCGCCTGCTCGTTGATGCGTCGCGCAAAGTCGGAAAGAACTTCGACCTCGGTGCGCGCGTTGACAGCAAGGTCCCGTTGCAGTTGCGCCTCTCCCAGCAGCCCGGCCGCTCGAACCGCGCCCGCAATCTGTTCGCAGAAGCGGCCGATCGTCTCGATGTCCGTCCGATGGAGCTTGCGCTGCGAGGTAGCTACGACGATCCCCACCGTCCGGTCTTCCACAACCAGGGGCACCTGAACAAAACTCTGGAGGCGATTGGCCTGCACGATGGATGTGTCTACGGGCCCGAGACCCTCAATGGAGATTCGCGACAGATAGAGGGGCTTCTTCTTGAGAAAGGTCCGGTATAGGCTGCCGGTTTCCGGAACGAGCGGCGCCCGAAACGTGCTCCAGAACAGGGACGCCTCCGTGTGCTCGGAAACCGAAGGGGCCCACAACTCGCCCGCCGGCTCATCGACAAGAAGCAGCGAACACTGGTCCAGGCCAAAGCGGTCTTCCAGGAAGCGAAAGACGCCGGCCGAGATGGTCTCCAGGTCGATGTGCTCGTTGAGACTGCGCGCAAAGGACGCCATGCGCGAGACCTCGGCTCGGGCCTCTTCGGCCTGCCGCAGCAGTTCGACCGTGCGCACCGCACCGGCCACCTGTTCGGCCACTCGCGTGATCAGGGTGAGTGCAGCAGTGCCGAGTCGTCGGTCCTCCCTGTCTGCGATTCCCAGAACCCCGACCACACGGTCGGCGACGACCAGCGGCGCGTGCACGAACCACCGGAAGCCGAAGTTTTGCACTGCTGCCGTGTCGTGCGGAGAGTGGGCCAACCATTTCGCGCCGATCCGATCCGAGTGAAACAGGCGACGCCGGTTGACCGCCCGAAATAGCGTCCCTCCTTCGGGGGACAGAGGAATGAACCGAGCGCCGGCTTCATAGTCTGCGGGCTCCCCCTTTCTTCCATTCAGGTTGAGCGCGCGCAGTACGATTTGTCGTTCCTTCTCGTCGATCACGTACAGAGCGATCGAGCAGTCGCCGATGGTCGGATTCAGCACCGCGTGCACGGCGGCCGCTATCATGGTGAGGTCCGTCTCCTGATTTGCGCGGCGGGCCAGGGCGGCGAGTGCCTCGGTGGCCGCGCGGGCATCGAGGACTTCTTCGAGTTGACGAGCGTTGCGCAGCGCGCCCGCCACCTGATCGGCCATGGCCTGAATGACCTTCATGTCGGCGGTAGATAGCCGAACGTCAAGGGGGCAGGCGAACGCGAGTATGCCGATCGTTTCGCCGCCCGAAAGCAGGGGCGCGTGGACGAACGCCTGGAATCGAAGACCGGTCTGGATTTCTGCGTCGTAACGTGAAGCAATCGCCTCCGGTCTGAAGCTCGGTACGTAGAGAGGCTTCTTGCGGGTGAACGTGCGAAACAAAGTGCCGCCCTCCGGCCGCAGGGGCACGCGCAGGGTCTGCAGCAAGCGTGCCGCGTCCGGAGGCATCGGAAGGTTGGGGCCTTCTCGCCAATATCGCAGGACCAGCTCCCGATTGCCCTCCACCTGAAAAAGGGCCAGGCGACCCAGACCAAAATGCTTTTCGGAGAATCCACTGACTTCGTCCATGATGGCGGAGATGTCCGCGGTCTGTGTCACGCTGCGTGATAGTTCGGCCAACGACTGCAGGCGATGGCGCGCCTTTTCGGATTCGGCGCGCGCACGGTCGGCTTTTTCCAACAGGATCGCGGTGTGTAGTGCTGCTGTGATCGGTTCGGCCAAGTCCCTCAAGCGAGCGAGTTCGGCCGCGGACAGATTCAGGGGTTCGTCGTGCCGCGTGGTATTCAGGACCGCAATGACGGAACGATCTACGATGAGCGGCAGCTGAAGGAGAGAGCGGAGTTGGCCCTGGGTGGCAATTTGAAAATCCGTCCGGGACGAGCGCACGGATTTCCCGTCGAGTGCGTTCACGACGTTCCGACCGCGCAGGTCGTCAAAATCCGGGATGTAAAGGGGTGTTTGTGTGCGCACCGTGTTCGCCAGAGTGCCCCCGCGCTCATCGAGCGGTACGCGCAGCTTGTAAAAGAAGTCCACCGATGTTTGGGCAAGTTCTTCGGGGCGACGTCCCCAATATGTGTAGAGGTTACGGCCCTGGTCGTCCACGAGCATGAGCCAAATCGTATCGATGCGGGTCGTGCGGACAAGGTGGTCGTAGATTCCATCGAAGATGACGGACATGTCCACTGACGAATTCAGGATCCGCGAGAGGTCGTTGAGCTCGGCCAGCTCGCGAGCCCTGGTGTCGGCCACGGCCGCGGCGGCGCGCCTCTTTTCGGCCATGCGATGAACGATCAGGTTCAGAGCAAGAAAACCGGTGAGGACGAACACACCCAGCGTCAACGCCGGGATCGGTTCGAGCAGTGGCAACGGGTCAACGAGTGGTCGGATCGGAGCCGTCCCCATCCGAAAGACCAGGTCTATGCACAATGTGATGAGGCCCGCGGCACAGGCGGCGACCAGCCCCCGCGTACGTTTTCGTCCGAGTGAGCTGAACGCGATCGGCAGTGTAAAGCCGACGAGCAAAGGAGAGCGGAGTCCGCCCGTGGCGTACACAGCGATTCCGAGTTGGAGCACATCGAAAAGCGAGCGGAAGTGCGCGGCAAATCCATCCTCTCGATCGGGAGATGGAATTCGCGCGGCGGTTGCGACCAGAATGAGCACCGCCACGAGGGCGCATGCGGCCTGGAAGATGGCGAGTTGCGCGCTTCCGAACAGCAGGTAGGTGGCCGCCGCCAACAGGCTGTAGCCGGCGCGCAAGGCCGTCGTTCCGGGCACGGTCCCTCCGGTGCGCGCACGAGCCCGTCCTTTTTCGTCAGTCTTTTGCGCGGGCGCCAAGGCGGTCTTCTCCGAACTGATCGAAAACTCGAGAAAGACCTTGGCAATCAATTGTGCTCGCGGAGAAGCTCAAACCCCCTGTTCGGGGGGAGGCCCGGTGATCCTGCTTCCCGCACATAGTTGAGCCCCACAGTCTGCTCGCTATACATCCGACGGGTTCTCCCGGAGAGGCCGCCCTTGGAAAAAAGGATTGCGTCCGCTAATGCGACATAATACCTCGATCCTCAGATGGAGCTCCTTTCCGGTCAGGCATCCGGAGGTGCGGCCGGTGTGGCCGTTGCCTTGAGTTCCTCTTCGCTCCTGCCGCCGGTGCGACTTCGTCTGTCCCCGATCGCGCTATTTGTATTGGGCGCGCTCTCCGTTCTGCTCGGACTCGGACTGCTTGTGTTCGCCTTCGTTCGCGATGCGGGGGAGCGCACCGTCTCGGAAATTCGCGTCGAAGGCAATCGCTACTTGAATCGGGAAGAAGCGCTGCTGCTCGCCGGTGTCGAGGGGCGCACCACGATCACGGGGGCCGAACGCCGTGCCGCGCGCAAACGGCTGGAAGCGCATGCGGCCGTGGAGTCCGCGCAGGTGGAAGTCAGAGAAGGAGGCGTGCTCGTACTCCGGCTCCGGGAGCGACCCTGCGGCTGTCTGGTACGCGACGCGGCCAGCGGTCGGCTCTTCGATGTCGATGCGAGTGGTCGCGTACTCGGCGCCGGACACGTACGCTGTCGTGGCGTGCCGATCCTGAGTGGGGCCTTTCATCCCGAAGCCGGCGCCTTCGAGGACCCACGGGTGCTCGACGTGCTCGCGGGGCTGCGTCGGATTCGGGAGAGTTATCCGGAATTGTACGCGCGTGTTTCCGAAGTGCGACCGGCCCGTGACGGAACGACCGACCTGTTCCTGTCTGGAAGCCGCGTGCGCATTGTGATCGCCGATCGCCTGGAGGGCGAAGTCGTGCACCGGTTGTTTGCGGCAGTAGCTTTTCTCGAACGGGAGCGGATGCAGAGGGGGACGCTGGATTTGCGCGGTCGCGATGCAGTATTTTCGCCATGAAGGATTACATCTGCGCCATCGATATTGGCTCCACGCTCACGCGTACGCTCATTGCCCGCCCGGATCCCGCCGGCGACCTGGAAGTCCTCGGCGTAGGGACTTCGCCATCCGGTGGCGTTCGCGCGGGAAGTATCGTCAACATTGAACAAACGAGCCGCGCCGTTTCGGAAGCCGTGCGCGAAGCCGAGCTCATGTCGGGGCTCGTCATCGACGAGGCTTTCGTCAACATCACGGGCCGGCATCTGATCGGCGACAACTCGCGCGGGGTGGTGGCTATCTCCAATCGCGACCGCATCGTGCGCGAGTCGGACGTCCTGCGTGTCATCGAAGGCGCGCAGAACATCCGCATCCCCGGCGACCACGAGATCATTCACGTCCTGGCCCGGGAATTCATCGTCGAGGATCAGGGCGGGGTGAAAGACCCCGTTGGCATGACCGGCGTTCGACTCGAAGCTCTCGTGCACATCGTGTCGGCCGGGGGCACGGCGCTCGCCAATATCGAAAAGACCGTCAACGCGGCCGGCGTCAACGTGGCCTCCTGCGTGATGAGCAGCCTGGCTTCCGCGGAAGCAGTGCTCTCGGAAGGCGAAAAGGATCTGGGCGTGGCGGTTCTGGACGTGGGGGGCGGCGTGACCGACATCCTGGTCTACGCGGAGGGTGGCGTCGCTTTCTCGGCAATCGTTCCGCTCGGTGGCATTCACGTGACGCAGGACCTTTCCATCGGACTGAAAGTCCCGGTGGAAGTGGCGGAGATGGTCAAGAAGTCGTACGGGAGCGCGATGACGGCGCTGACGGACCCGACCGAGCGGATTGAACTTCCCGGTATTCCCGGTCGCGCGCCGCGCAGCGTGCTCAGACAGGAGATCGCCACCATCATCGAGGCGCGTCTCAAAGAGATTTTCGAATTGGCGGACCGCGAGTTGGTCAAGAGCGGCCGCAAGGGTCAACTGGCGGGCGGGCTGGCGCTGACCGGTGGCACCTGCATTCTCGAAGGGGCCCGCGAGCTTTCCGAAGAGGTGACGGGGCTCGGCGCCAATCTGCTCTCCCCCACCGGGCTTTCAGGTTTTGCGGAGCGGGTGAGCGGACCTGAGTTCGCCACGCTCGTGGGGCTCGTGCACTACGCCGGTCGCCTTTCGGGGGTCGAGCAGAAGAACGCGCCCCTGCTGCGCGCGGGCGCTGGCGGCGGCTTGATGACGCGTGTTCGCCACTGGATCACGGAGAATCTCTGAGTCGAATCGGCGCGCCTCCAAACAAACGGAAAGAACGACAGGATTGGGAGAAAGGTCATGCTCGAGCTGGAAGACGAACGCACATCCCCCACGTTGATCAAAGTGGTCGGTGTCGGTGGCGGTGGAATGAACGCAGTCAACCGCATGATCGACTCCAACCTGCGTGGTGTCGAGTTCTACGTGGTGAATACGGATGAGCAGGTGCTGCGAAAGTCCAGCGCGGAGAATCGCATCCAAATTGGCGCGCGGGCCACGCGCGGCATGGGCGCGGGCGGCGATCCGGACATCGGTCATCGCGCGGCGCTGGAGGACAAGGAGACCATCGCCCAGGCCCTGAAGGGCGCGGACATGGTCTTCGTCACGGCCGGCATGGGTGGCGGGACGGGCACGGGCGCAGCACCCATCGTGGCGGAGACGGCGCGGGAGCAGGGGGCGCTCGTCGTGGGCGTCGTGACGGTTCCCTTTGAGGTGGAAGGACGCAAGCGCATGGAGTTGGCCCGGCGCGGCATAGCGCAACTGCGCGAGAAAGTCGACACGCTCATCACGATCAAGAATGAGTCCCTGTTCAAGATCATCGACCGCTCCACTTCGGTTCACGTGGCCTTTCGCATGGTCGATGAGATTCTGCTCAACGCCGTGAAGGGCATCTCCGATCTCATCAATACAGCGGGAATCGTCAACGTGGACTTTGCCGACGTGCGCTCCATCATGGGGGAAACGGGCGACGCCATCATGGGCGCGGGCGAAGGCATCGGAGACAACCGCGTGGCCGACGCGGTCAGTCAGGCCATCAACAATGTGTTGCTGGAGGAATCCAGCATCGAAGGCGCCACGGCACTCCTCATCAACGTCCAGGGCGGCGATGACATGAGCATGACCGAGTGGAAAGAGGTCTCCGAAATCATCACCGAACGCGCCGACGAAGGAGCCAACATCATCATCGGCCTGACGGTGGATGATAGCCTTCACGATCGCATCCGCGTCACGGTGATTGCCACCGGTTTTCAGAAGGCGCGGGCCGGCCGTCAGCCCAAACAGCAGGCCGCTGTGGGCCACTCCGTGTGGCGCGAGTATCACGTTTCGGACGAGGGCGAAGCCCGCCAGGGTCGCCATCCGGTCCTTTCTCTGCGCCAGAACGAAATGGAAGCCCAAGCCGCCGCCATCTCCACCGGCGCCGCGCGGACCGGCGCGGCCAGGCCGATGGAATTCGAGGACGGAGATTTGGAAGCCATCGAGGAGCGCCCGGCGCCACGTCGCGCGGAAGCGCCCCGCCGTGCCGAACAACCGCGACCGCAGGGAACCGGCAGCGCTCAGCAGGCCGCGCGCATCGACCCGGACGATCTGGAGATTCCGGCGTACCTGCGACGCGGCACTCGGTGACGCGGCGGACCGCCGCTTCGGGAGATCCCGGGGGATGCTGTCGAGCGCGTCCCGCTCAGGTGCAAAGATCCTCGTCCGAACCACCGGTCATTCTCGAATGCTCGGGAAGGCCGATCGACAGCCGGCCGGGGAGCAAGTGTTATGAGAGCAATCGTGGTGGAGCGGCCAGGCGGACCCGAGGTCCTTCAAATGAAGGAAGTGCCGCGGCCCGCAGAGAAACCGGGCTGGGTGCTCCTTGCAGTCGAAGCGTTCGGACTCAACCGTGCTGAACTTTTCACCCGCGCGGGCGCATCCGGACCAGCTGTTTCCTTTCCGCGAATCATTGGAATCGAGTGCGTTGGTCGGGTCGTTTCGGCTCCCGGCACATCACTGGCAGTTGGGCAGACGGTGGCCGCGCTCATGGGCGGAATGGGGCGCGACTTCGATGGCAGCTATGCGGAGTTCGCGCTGTTGCCCGAATCCTGTGTGCTCCCGATCGATACTTCACTTACGTGGGAACTGTTCGGAGCCCTGCCCGAGATGTTCCAGACCGCAAACGGCTCCTTGCGGCAGGCCTTGGGGGTCAAGCCGGGTCAGGTTCTCCTCATTCGGGGGGGCACTTCCTCGGTTGGCCTCGCGGCTGCATCTCTCGCGCGCGAAATGGGTCTTGTGGTCATTGCCACCACACGCCGCACGGATCGTACGAGTGCTCTCATCGAAAACGGTGCGCACCACGTTTTGATCGAGGAGACCGGGTCGTTGCGCGACAGTGTGCGTGCCTTGTGTCCCGACGGAGTCGATTGCGTCCTGGAACTCGTGGGCACGAGGACACTCAACGACTCGCTTGCCCTGCTGCGCTCTCCCGGTGGCATCTGCTGCATGACCGGGATACTCGGTGGCGAATGGCAACTGAACGGATGGAATCCGATGGAGCACATCGCCAACGGAACCTATCTAACCGCATACCACGGCCATGGAATGGCGCGCGAGGACCTCCAGGCTATCGTCCGTGCAGTGGAAGCCGGACGCATTCGCCCCCGCGTCGACCGGGTGTTCACCCTCGAGGAGATTCAGGAGGCACACCGGTACATGGAGGGGAATCACGCCGTTGGCAAGTGTGTAGTTCGGGTGTGATTGCTGCAGGTGGCCCGCCCGGGGCTACAGCAGCACCGTTGCCTGCACCTGAGACGTCGGCGAACCGGTATTCCCGGCGGCATCGCGGGCGCGAATGCGGAAGTAGTAAGTGGTGAGCGGGGATAGCCCGCTGATCGTCAACCCTGTGGCGCCTGCCGTACTCGTGTGGTGCACAGCAAAGGTATTGCAGCCGCCGTTCGTTGTGCTTTTGCAGATTTCGTATACGATCCCCCCGACGGGCGTGATGTTGTCGGACGCGGCGGTCCAGGTCACATTGATCTGACCGATGCCGGCGGCCGCACCGGGTGAACCGGGCGTTGTCGGTGCAACGGTATCAATCGTATAGGCCGCGTTGTTGATGCTCGAATCGGTGAACCCTGCCGAGCAGGCGATGCCGCGCAGTGTCTGTGAAGTCGTCACGGAAATCGGCGTCGAATAGAGGGTCCCGGTCGTGCAGCCCGTTTTCGGACCGTCACACGCGGGGGCCGAGCCGTCCGTGGTAACGCAGATCGTGACCGCGCCCGAGGCGCTCGAAACCGAAACCGACTGACTGGAGGTGTACGTGGCCGCGGGCGGGCTGTAGGTCGGAGCGCTGATCGTTCCGACAGCGGCCGTCGTGGCCGAGAACTCGCCCGTGGGGGCGCTTGCGTTTCCCGCGGCATCCCTGGCCCGCACTCGATAGAAGTACGTCGTGCTCGGGGAGAGCCCGGAGGACTCGTGGACAGTCGCCCCCGGTTGGCTGGTGTCGCCCACCACGAATGTGGCGCAGATGCCCGCGCCCGTGCTGCGGCAGATCTCGTAGACGATCGCCGCTTGCGCCGTCTGATCATCACTGGCGGCCGTCCAGGAAAGGTCGATGCGCGAGGTGCTGATGGGTGTTGCCGTCGGCGTGGTCGGCGTTCCGGGCGCTGAAGCGTCGATGGCGTACGCTCCCGAGGCCACCGCGGAGTCGAGGTAGTCGGCGCGACAGCCGAGCGCCGTGAGGGTCACGGGAAACGTGACCGAGACGGTGGCGCTGTAGAGACTGCCCAAGGCGCAGGAGGACTTCTGTTCCGAACAGGCGGGCGTCTGGCCGTCCGTCGTGTAGCAGATGCGGGCTTCCGACGTATTCGTGTCCATGCTCACGTTGAGCACAGTGGTGTAGGCTCCGCCGCCGGGAGAAATTGTAGGTGTATCAACGATTCGCGGTCCGCACGTTCGCTCAATCACGCAGCGCAGTACCTGATGTTCCCAGTACGCGTCCGTGAAGGGGTCCCCCGAGTTGTGCGCGCTGCCCGCACACGTGCCAAGCAGAAGGAGAAGAACCGGAATGGACACCGGTCGGACCATTGCTACAAAGAAGCCAGAGGCGCGCCGTGTGTCAAGCCTCGGCCTACCTGCTTTGGCGTCGCGTTCCGGCCAAGAATCGGTGCAGGCGGTGTTGGCCTCGGCCGATGGGGCCCCCGCGGTGGTCGCTGCTGCAACCGTCGACTTCCTCACGATTTGCTCATCTGCGCTTTTCCGGCGCGAAGCGCCACGTTCCGGGGCTTTCGCGCGAGCCCAAAAAGGGCTTGTGCGGGAGGGAAGGGAGCTCAGAGTTCCGGCGCCCGGCAACCTCCTTCGTCGCGGGGCCCACAAAACGTTCCAAGGAGTACTCGATGAAAGTCAGATACCTGAAAGGGGCCGCTGCGCTCCTGCCGTTCCTGTTCGCCGCCTGCGGCAGTGTCAAAACCGACGCCGAAATCATGGATGGGCTGAAGGCCATCGTCGCAGGCTGTGAGATCGAAATGCGCTATGGCTGGTCCAAGAACTGCAAAGCGGGGGAAAAGGACAAATTCCTCAAGTTGATGGAAGGGAAACTGAAAACAGACGAAGGCCGCGTTGCTGCTCTGGGAACGCTCGCCACGGCCCTGCATTCAGCAGACCAGAAATTGCAGGCTGTTGCGGCGGACCGGCTCTATGACAACTTCCGCGATTTCGGCCACTTTGGTTCCAAGCCGCAGCTCATGACGCCCGCTCTTGCGGAAAAACTGATCTCGGGCGTGGCCAAGGTCAAGGGCTACGTGGCCTTCTATGCCGCGCGATCGACGGCCCACGCTGCCGTGATCAGCGGTAAGACAGCGGACCTGTACAAGATGGTCGAGGCTCATTCCGAAGAGAACGTGCGCTACGAGGCATTTCGGAACATGATGCAATACGGACGGCTCAAGGTTCTGCCCAAACTCAAGGAGCTTGTCGCCTCAGCGGACCAGAAGGCACAGGTTGCCGCTTCTTACGCGCCCATCTCCATGTACAACTGGACGGACGCTGAAAAAAAGGAGATCTGCCCTTGGGGAAAGACCCTGCTCCAGCACAAGAATGAAACCGTCGCGCAGAATGCGGCGTCCTTCTTGGGTATGCGCTGCGGCGGCGAATACATCGACGCCGTCCTGGACGAGGCCGATCGCTGGGCCAAAGAGGGAAACCTCAAGCCGCCTTTCAGCTACGCGCTGACGCACTCCACTTTCTCCTGCGAGTCCTTTCTGGGCAGCAAGCCGCAGGGCAACCCGGAGCAGTGCAAACGCCGCGAGGCGCTCAAGCAGAAGGTGGCCAAGGCCAAGTGATGTCACCTCGAACGCAAGTGAGCTGTCGAACGTCCAACACTTGGCATGGATGAGTGGCTCACACCGGAGTTCTTGCGCGTCGCCTGGCTTATCCTGGGCGGCGCGTTGATCCTTTTGGAGTTCGTCGTTCCGGGAGCCGTGGTCGTCTTTTTCGGCGCCGGCGCCATACTCACCGGGATGGGGGCAGCCCTGGGGTGG